>CAJUPU010000011.1 GCA_910588495.1 uncultured Oscillospiraceae bacterium
TCCTCTAAAATCCGCTTCTGGTTCTCTATGCTTACGGATTCCCCGGCTCGCTCATCGTCATGGGAGAGTCTTTCGTATAAGGCGGTGAGTTTGTCTTTCTCTGCCTGCTTCTTCATGGTGTGTAACCTCCTTTCTTTGAGGGTGCGCGCTTCCCTATAACCTTATTATACTTATCTGTTCGGGTCCGTGACAATATAGCTGGCGTTCATCTGCATGAGGTTGGGCTTAATGTGGAAGCGTGTCTTACCAGAGCCGGAACCGCCGATAATGAGCACATTTTTGTTGATATTGTATTTGGGGTTCTTGTTTCTGCCCACCATGACGCGCTCAGTCTGGGTGAGCAAAATGTTTTGGTCAAACTTGGGGTCGATGAAAGGGGCAATATCTTGGGCATTGCCCCAACGGGCTGAACCGTATTCCACACCCCGGCGGTACTTCTTGGCGTTCTGGGCCTTGAAGTACACCGCTATTCGGACGGCCACGGCCCCGATCAGACCCACGAGCAGGTCCTGGGGATGGAGGCTGGGCAGGGGGTCCCTGGTGATGAGCGGTCCCAGCCCGGACACCATGCCCATAGCCTGCTCCACCACGTCGGCCCCTCCCGCCAGCCGCCAGCCCTCGCCCACCCGGTCAAACAGCCAGAGCAGGAACACATAGGGGAAGTTTTGAAGCAGGAGCTTCTTGATATCCAGTTGCTTCACCGCTCCATCTCCCCCTTCTCCCGGTTCTTCGCCCGATCCTGGGCCATCTGCTTTGCCACCTCCTTGAAGTGGCTGAGACGGGCCAGCAGGGAGGGCTTCTTAGGGGTGCTGCGGCGCAGGGTCTTGGCGGTGTACTCGCCAAAGGCGGCGTTGAGGGCGTCCGCGTCCCGGCTTTTGAAAAATACCAGGTACTTTCCCTCGGCAGGGTCCTTTTTCAGCGCGAAATCCACGCCATATTTCCGGGCCACCCGCTCAAAGGACTTGATGTTTTTATCGGTGATCTCAATGTTCTGCACCCCTGCGCCCTGCTTCACGAGCTGCTTCACCGTCTGTTTCCCGTGATGGGCCTGGGGGTGCCGGGACTGCTCCAAATAACGGCGCATGGCCGCTTTCAGCAGGTCGGCGGTGAGCCTGCCCCCCGTTTTGCCCATGCTGATGACAAACGCCACAGATTTGTCCCGCACTTCGTCCTGCAAAGGGTGGACCTCCTTTCACGGGCCGAGCCGCCCAGAGTACGGGCGGCTCGGCGCAAAGATCGATGTTAATACCCGGTCTTGGGCAGGGACGGCACGATGGGCTTGCCGTACACGGAAGTTACCCACCGGGACACGGCCTGGACCCAGATCCCGCTATGGACGCCGCCTACGTCGGCAACGTTCACAAAGGACGTGGACGCGATGCTCTTGACGGCGGTACAATACAGCATGGGCTTTTCCACCTGGACGAAACCTCCGGGGGCCTGACCGAACACGAACATCACCTCGGTGACGCGCTCGTTGGAGGCCAGCCCCAGGGCGGTGGCGGACGCCGCCAGGGTGTAGTTCTTGCTGGTGGACAGGCTATCCGCCAGCGTCCGGGGTTCGCCGCCGTTGACGCGGTAGGTGATCTTATAGCGGCCCTCGAAGTTGTAGGTGCCCGTCACCACCTTGTCCAGCCGCACCTCGGCGGGCAGGGTGTCCCGCCAGTAGAAGGACGTGAGCATGACATTAGAGTTGTTGCCGATGTCGGAGAACACATAGCGCACGGGCTGGCCCGCCATGATCTGCTTGGGCCCGGTCTTGGTGATGGACACGCCGGTGGACAGGGCCTTGTTGGTCACTTCAAAGCGGACGATCTCACCCGCGTGTTCCAGATAGGCCGTCAGCTCCTGATCGCTTACGCCGTAATTGGCCGGGGCTTTTACCTCTTTGATGGTGTAGCGCGAAAGCGGCAAGGGCTTGGAGGCAGCCACGCCCCGGCTGTCGGAGCGAATGGTGTCCACCAGATTCCCGGCCTTGTCCCGGATCTCGAACACCGCGCCCTCCAGCAACGTCCCGGCGGGCAGTCCGTTGGTGGGATTATAGTCGGCGGATCTCTTCGTGATCTGGATCTGGGCGGTGATGGGGGTGTTCTTCCACTCGATCAGCGTGGTCTCGCCCGCCTTGACGTACACCGTTTTCATCTGCGTGTCGGGGATGTACCCCTCATTCTCCAGCTCCCGCAGATAATAGCGTCCGCCGTCCGTCAGGCCCTCGATGTAGACATAGCCGGAATTGTCGCTGGTGTACTGCCCAATGGGGGTGTTGGTGCTGTCGTACAGCAGGAAGGTGACGCCGTAGATTCCCTTGCCGGTGACGCTGTCGGTCTTATGGATCAAAATGCCGCTGAAAGGCTTGTTTTTCACCGTCAGCGTGGTGGTCTTGCCATCCTGTACCGTAAAATCATGATGGGTGGCGTCCAGCTTGAAGCCCTGCGCGGCCTCGGTCTCAACGGCGTAGTAGCTGCCAGCGTCCAGATCGACGTGGACGCGGCCATCCTCGCCGGTGGTGACGGTCTCCGCCAAAGCGCCGTCCATCTTCCTGATCTCGAAGGTGGTGCCGGGGATGCGCTGGGTGCTGTCACTGGCGGACACCTTGATCAGCTCCAGTCCGCCCCCGGCCTTGTTGAAGAAGGTCAGCGTCTGGGCGGTGCCGCTCTTGATGAGGATGGACTGCGGCGTTGTGTCCAGCACGTACCCGGCCACCGTCTTGGTCTCCTTGGCGGTGATGGTGGTGCCGGGGACCAGATCGGTGAGGACGATGCGGCCGTTGCGGTCCGTGATATACTCGCCGTTGTTCGGCCCCACCACCTGACCGCTGGAATCGGTGACGAGGAAGGTCACGCCCTGGATCGGATCGGTGGTGCCGTCCACATACTTCTGGATGGTCAGCGTCTGCTTGGGAGCGTTGTAAAACGTAAGGATCTGCGTGTCCTGGGGATCGACCTTCACCGTCTGCGTCTGGGTGGCCGGGTCGATGGTATAGCCCTCAATGGTGCGGGTCTCCTTCGCCACGATGGTCCCGGTGACGCCGGAGATGTGGATCTCCCCGTGGGCGTCGGTGGTATAGAGGCCGTTGGAGGACAGATGCCCGTTGGCATTGTCCACATAGCCGCCCCCGGCATAGGTCAGCTCAAACTCCACCCCGGCCAGAGGCTTGCCGGTGGCCTCGTCCAGTTTACGGATGATGAGTTCACCAGCCCGCTTGTTCCAGAAGGTGAGTTGCTGCACCTCGCCGCCCACGATTTTGATGTCCTGGGGGGTGCCGTCCAAAACGTAGCCCTCCACAGTCTTGACCTCGCGGGCGATGACGGTGGTGCCGGGTTCGATGCCCTCCAGGATGATCTCGCCGGATCTATCCGTATAGTACAGGCCATCGTCCGGGCCAACAGCCGCCCCAGCACCGTCCACCACCTTGAAGCAGACGCCGGAGAGCGGTTCATTCTCGGTGCCCTCAATGAACTTCCTGATGATAAGGGGGGTGCCCGGTTCGTTGTCAAAGATCAGGCTGTTGGCCACCCCGGAGCGGACCACGATATTTTTCGGGGTCTCATCCAAAATGTAGCCCGTGGGGGCCCGTTTCTCAGACACCACGATGGTGGAATTGGGGGCCAGCCCGGTGACGGTCACGGTGCCGTCGGTGCCAGTGGTGTAGAGGCCGTTGCTGGGGCCGATCACATGGCCGGAGCTGTCCTTCACCAAAAATTCCGCACCCTTCAACGGCTTCTTGGTCACGGCGTCCCGCTTGAGGATGGTGAGGGTGCAGAGGGGATCGTCATAGAACCGAACCGTCTGTGTGTCCCCGGCGTTCACCACCACCGTCTGCGGAGCGGGGTCCTTGCGGTAGTTGTCCGGCGCTTTTTCCTCGGATACGATGTAGGTGCCGGGGAGCAGCTTGGACAGCACGATCTGCCCGTTCTGATCGGTGGTGTAGAGGCCGTTGGAGGAAGTCAGCCCCTCGTTATCCGGCACCAGTTCGCCGCTGGCGGTCACGATCTTGAACTGAGCGCCAGCCAGGGGCTGTTTGGTCACTTTATCGTATTTCTCAACGATAAGTCCCCCCTTGCGGGTGTTCTTGATCACCACCGTCTGGGTATCGCCGCCCTGGCCGATCACCACATTGGTGGAGGGGGTGTCGATCACGTACCCGCCGTCCGGCGCTTTGATCTCAGAAATGACATAGGCCCCGGGCGCGAGATTGCTGATCCTGATTTCGCCCTGGCTGTCGGTGGTGAAAATGCCGTTGGAGGTGAGGGAGGACGTGCCGATCACGCCGTCCAAACCGACCTCGCAGCCAGCCGCCGTGGTGATCCTGAACTCAGCGCCGGGCAGGACATCATTGGTCTGGCTGTCTCGCTTCTGAATGATCAGTTTTCCTTTGGGCTGATTTTTGAAGGTGAGGACGCTGGTGCGGCCCTCCTTGATCTGGATGGTCTGCGATTGGGTGTCGATGATGAATCCCGGGGGAGCGGTCACTTCGGAGACGATCACGCTCTTGCCCGGTTTCAGCCCGGAGATGCGGATCTCGCCATTTTCATCGGTCCTGAACATGCCGTTGGAATCGCCGATCACGCCTCCGTCCGCGTAAGTGATCTTGAACTCCGCGTTTTGCAGGGTGATGCTGGGATTTGTGGCGCAGACCTTCCTCACAAGAAGGAGGCCGTCCGGCATATTGTCGAAGCGAACGGTGATGACGCTCTGCTCCCCGTTGTCCGCCAGGAACACCGTCTCGGAGGAATCGATGATGGAGTAGCCGTCCGCCGGGTCCACTTCCTCCACGATGTACGATCCCGGCTCCAGCCCGGTCCACATGGCGATGCCGTTCTTGCCCGTCACCTTCTGCCCAATGACGGTGCCGCCCGTGCCGCTGGTGCCCGCCAGATAGCGGAGCTGGAAGGTGCATCCGGCCAGGGCCTCGCCGGTCACAGAATCATACTTCTCGACAATGATACAATTTTTCGGAGTATTCTCGAATCTTGTGTAGATAAACAGGATGCAAGCAAAAAATCCGCACTTTTGTGCGGATTTTTTCGCCTGCTCACTCGCTTTTTAATCGTATTGAGAAGAAAATGAAGTTGTTTTGAAAATTAGGGGGCGTGATTTCAAAATTACGAAAAAAGATGCAAGTAACGGCGACATACTGAGGGGGACCTGGGTCCTTGGAATACAATAGAGGGGAGGGAAAAATTGAAACGCTTTTATATCTTTAAGGACGGAGTGCAGTTAGGGAGCACTGTTACCAGAGAAAGCGCAATCGCCCTGATACGCAGTCACCAAGAATTTGAAACACACCCCTTTTTGCGATCTGAGTTCAGCATGATAGAGGGGGAGGAAGAATTCATCCGCTACCCGTCTCTTCAAAAGAAACCGGCCAAACGGGACAAGGGAAGGGAGCGGTAGAACCCGCTCCCCCGCTGTTCTCATTGGTGGTTTTGCTTCATCTGTCCGTCCTTCCTTGGTGGTGTTGGTAATAGCTTTCGCCATGCCTTTTGGGTATACTAGCTTCACCAACAGGAAAGGAGCAGCGACATGAGCGACAGCAAGAATGAACGTAATGTGGGCAGCGGGACCACGGGTCAGGAAAATATACGCCAGGCGATCCTCGATTTTATAACTTTTGAGGACGAGACCTCGCAAGTATGGCCCTGGGCCATGACCGCAGAGGAAATTCTTCAAAATGAAGAAATCTTGCAAAAGATAGCGGTGACCGTGCGGTCTGACATCTCAGGCAAATGTGATACGGACGAGCTGTACGATACAATCAGCGAGATCGTCGGCGTCAACCCGACGCTTCATTGAGAGGAGGACAATGCCATGCCAGCTACGATCAATTTATGCGCAAAAATACCAGTCGACCTGCACCAGCGCGTCTGCGAGGGAAAAGAGCAGACGGGCCAGACCACCAGCCAGTACATCACGGACCTGCTGACCGAATACTTTAAACTGAAAGAAAATGGGGGTAATGAAATCATGACGAACGGAAAAACCAGGACGATGGCCTTCCAGATTGGAGAAGATTTTTTTCAGCGGATCAAGGTCCACCTGGACCGGGAGAGCGCCCGGCTGGGCCGCAAGCTCACCCAGCGGGAGTTCGTGCTGGGGCTCATCGAGCAGGCGCTGGCGGAGGCCGAAGCCCAGGCTGACGCCGGGGACGAGGCCGACACCGCCCCTGTCAGCCCCGGTGAGGCCCCGGAGGAGCCGAACGAGGAGGAGGACCAGACGGAGGACACGGACCAGCGTTGAGCCCCCCCAGGGCCCCGCATGGCCCACAAAAGCGACGGCCTCGGAGTCTGCCCGAGTTGGGCTGCCTCCGAGGCCGTTTTTCGTGTTCAGCCGGCCATGGCGGGCGCGGCGTCCTGCCACACGTCCTCCCGTTTCCGGGCCTGGAAGGCCCGGCTCTCATCCAGGGTGGCCGTGCGGATGTGGCCCAGTTTCCCGCAGTCCGGGCACTGGACGGGCTTGGCCGCCGCCTCCAGCTCAAAGTGGCAGTGATCGCATACGAATACCATGTTTTCCACGCTCCCCGTGCAGTTCAATATCGGAGGCACAGCCACCGGCTGTGCCCCGCTTGTCTAGAAACAGTATACCACCCAGGCTCTGTAGTATCAACCCATAGTGGTGCATTCTGCATTATCCACAAAATAGAGTATACATAACAACCGATTCCCAGCCCTTCCCAGCGGGAAGCAAGCCCCGCAAGGGCTTTGCCGGACCGTCAAAACAACGAAAGGGAAACTACTGAACAGGCCGGGAGGGCGCCCCCAATTGTGAGGCGCCCTCCCGGCCGGTTTTGCGTTTCAGCCGAAGGAGGTGAACACCATGAGACAGCGGACAGACCAGGAGAACTTCTGGAAGTTCACGGACGAGGAGATGGATACGGTCAAAAATACGGACCTGCCGGACCTGCTGGAACACCTGGGTTACCATCTGAAGCGGACTGGGCGGTACTACACCACCACAGAGATGGACAGCCTGATGATCAAGGACCGCCGTACCTGGAAGCGGTACTCCAGCGGCAAGGGCGGCGACGCCATCACCTTCCTCCAGGAATTTGAGGGGAAGGGTTTCCGGGAGGCGGTGGACTACCTGCTGGAGTTCAATGGGCGGGCCCGGGCCCCCGACGAGGACAGGCGGTCCAGGGCTCCCCCCGAGGCGGAAAAGCGGCCTGAGTTCGTCTTGCCCCCGGCCAACGGGGACAACCGACGTGTCTTTGGTTACCTGCGCAAGCGGGGCATCGCCCCCCAGGTGATCCGGATGTTCCTCAACACCGGCCTGCTCTATGAGGACGAGAAGTACCACAACTGCGTGTTCGTGGGCCGGGACGGCGAGGGCGTCCCCCGGTTCGCCAGCAAGCGTGGCACCTATGACAAGGACGGCGCCAGCTTCAAGCGGGACGTGCTGGGCAGCGACAAAAGCGTGGCCTTCCCCATCCCCTGCGACCCCGCCATCCCCTGGGTGGTGGTGTTCGAGGCCCCCATCGACCTGATGAGCTTCTGTACCCTCCACCGTGAGGCCATGTCCAACGCCATCGCCCTGTGCGGGCTCTACGAGGGCGGGCTGGACCGCTACCTGAAGGACCACCCCCACCTGAACCATGTGGTGCTGTGTCTGGACAACGACGGCCCAGGCCAGGAGGTGGCGAAAAGGCTCCGGGCAGAGTACGAGGGCCGAGGGCTGAAGGTGTCCGCCCGGGTCCCACCCAGGGGCAAAGACTGGAACGAGTATCTTCAAAACCGTGGCCCGCCCCGGGAAAGGGGGCGGTAGTGTGACATAACTTTTACGGAATAAATCTAAATGGAAAAGAGGAAAAATCAGATGAAACGTATCTTCACCGCAATGTGCGCCCTGGCCCTGCTGTTGGCCGGGTGTACCCCCGCCCTGGCCACCGACGCTCCCAAACTGTCCGCCCCGCCCTCCCAGGAGCCGGAGCGGAGCTGCTACTACCCCGTCAAGGTGGAGGAGTACACCTACGGCCCGCTGGACGAGCTGCGCATCGACAAGGTGTACCAGCTCTCCCTGGGCGACGACCCCAGCGGCATCCCCACCGAGGACTTCACCCGCAATGGGCGGCTGTATTACCTGCTGGACATGGTCCGCAAGGACGAGGTGGGCGTGGACACCCAGACCCACACGGAAACTGTCACTCTGGCCAGCGACACGGACAAGATGGACGCCATCCTCCAGCGGCTGGAAGGCGAGATGGAGTTCACCACGGAGGACGGCTACACCGGCGTCCTGCGGCTGGACCACACCAGCGTCCAGGTCACCACCGACGGCTACGCCAGCAAGACCACCTCCCTGTCTGCCACCCGCACCTACCCGAATCTGTCCGAAGCGGATGTGTCGCTGATCCCCAAGTCCATCAATGACAAGGGCCGGACCCTGACCCTGGCGGACGTGCAGTGGTCCAGCGCCGAGAGTACGGACGGAGAGGGTGCCGTGGTGATCCATTACACCGCCACCGCCAGCTATTCCGGCAGCGCCACCAGCCGGTACGCCACCGGGTACACGGTCACCGCCAACTACACCGGCGAGGTGTCCAAGACGGACTGCCAGGTGGTGACCTACACCGCCACCTTCGGCAGCGTGGAGGACCCGGAGGCGTCCAAAAAGCCCGCGGCGGACGATCCCACCGCCTCCGCCGCCCCCGGCGAGTCCTCCGCACCCTTCAACTGGGCGGAGATCAAGACCCCGCTGATGATCGGCGGGCTGGTGCTCGTCCTGGCCATCGGCGGAGCCTTCGCCCTGAAAAAATTTCGAGAGAGAAGGTAAGCCTATGAAGCACATGAAAAGAAAACTGTGTTCCGTCCTGTCCGCTGTTATGCTGTGCGCCCTGTGCGTGGCCCCTGCCCATGCGCTGGAATACTCCATCGACGGTGCGGACGATTACCTGTTTGGCCGTCCCACCAGCGACGACACCATCTACGAGTGGGAGAACCCCAACGTGGACAGGAGTAAGAACACCGCCCTCATCCCACCCGGCTTTGGGACGCCCACCAGCTATCTGCCCAACTCCGGCGAGTATTTGACGCCCAACCTGGTCCCCGGCGCGCTCAGCGGCGGGCTGGTGAATCAGGTGGGCAGCGTGGGCAGCCCGGATGGAGGAACCTCCGTGGACGCCTCCGGCAATTACCCCGCCGCCGACACCAGCGTCAGCGTGGACAGTTCCGGCTTTCCCACGGTGAGCGGCGGCAGCTCCACGGGCGGGTCCGGCACCTCTTTCACTGAGGTCACCAATGGGATGTACCTGGCCAACGGCAGCCTGGGCACCCTGAAGATCCCCTCCATCGGCTTGACAGTGGGGGTATACGAGGGCACCGGCTCCGCCCCGCTGCTGAAGGGCGCGGGCCACTTTGAGGGCACCAGCATTTGGAGCGGAAATGTCGCCATCGCGGGCCACAATCGCGGTGTCCGCAACGACTTCGGCAAGATCCACACCCTGAAAACTGGCGACACCATCACCTTCACCGGGGCCCTCGGCACCAGAAGTTACGCCGTCACCAGCGTGTCCAAGGTGTCCGTCAACGACACCTCCGGCCTGGGCTCCACCACGGAAAACTGCATCACGCTGTATACGTGCGTGGAAAACCAGCCCGCCTTCCGCTGGTGCGTCAGGGCCTTGGAGCGGTAAGCATCCCCACCACGCGCTGTTCGGCGAAAGTGTTCGACTTCGGCCTCCGGTTGTGGTAGTGTTGCGGTTGCGGAACCAAAACACAACCGGATAAGGAGGTCAGCATCATGAAAAAAGGAACAGCCGTCACCTTCGCCGTGGGCGTGTTCGCCGGCCTGGCCCTGTGCGGGTCCGCCGCCCAGGCGGCCAGCGGCATCACCGCCACCCTCAGTGACCAGCCCATCTACGTGGACGGCCAGCGGGTCCAATTCGAGGCATACGAGATCCACGGCAATAATTTTGTAAAACTGCGCGACATCGGGAGAGCAGTGGATTTCGCCGTGGACTACGACGGCGGTACCAACAGCGTCCACATCAACAGCGCCCTGCCCTATCGAGAGGAGGCGGTCACACCTGCACAACCCCTGCCACCCCTGCCCGCCCCCCAGACCATCGCCGAGGAAAGTGTGCGGGCCGCCCTGGCCGCCCTGCGGGAACAGTACCCCAACGGTACGGTCTGGCCCTCGCCCTGCCGCTCCGCCAGCGGCGGACCATACGGCGCCAGCAGCCACAGCTGCGCGGGCTGGGCCATCCTGTGCTCCGATGCCGCCTTCGGGGACCTGCCCTGGCGGCGGGTGGACCGCCCCAGCTGGGAGCAGCTCCGCCCCGGCGATCTGGTGGAGTACGACAACGACCTGGGGGGCCATGTGATCGTGGTGGTGAGCAAAACCAGCGATACCATCACTTTCACGGACAGCGGCCCCACCCAAAAGGCATACTGGGGCGGGCAGTACCCCCGCTGGTGGCTGGAGAAACAGCCCGGCCTTATCCTCTACACGAGGTATCCAAGTTAAAAAAGATCACTGTTTGCTTACAACGCCAAGGCCAGACCGCAAAAACGCGGCCTGGCCTAACCTTTTATGGAGGGATCACTTTGAAAAACAAATTTGTCCAGCGCGCTATATCCCTGCTGCTGGCGCTGGTGTGCGTTCTGGGCGCTCTGCCCTTGGCGGCCTTCGCCGCAGGGCTGTCCAGCGCCCCCGGCTCCATCACCCAGAAAAGCAGCGCCTACATGACCATCGGCGGTCGGTCCGTCCGCTACAAGGCCGCCAGCAGCACCATCAACAACGTGGGCCTGCCCTACGTCTTTAACGAGCAGGTGGATGTACCGGGCTTTGGCTCCACCCGCGCCCTGTGCGCCTATCAGAAGGGCACCCTGGGCCCCGCCGCCAACGGACAGAAGTGGAATTTTAAGGAGGAGGTCACCCACCCCTCCCTGGTGCTGCTGCTGTCCTACATTTATTCCCACACCTACGGCAATTTCACGGATGCCGGGAACGCGGTCGCGGCAGAGCACTGGAACCAATACTGGTCCGATATCTGGTTTATGGTCGCCCAAGCGATGTCCTGGTACTACGAGCATGGCATCCTGAAGGACGTGAACACGGACCGGGAGGGCTTCATCAACCAGGCTGCCGAGGAGTTCGTGGCTGCCATGCGCCTCTACCACGACACCTACGGCCAGTCCAGCTTCATTAAGGATTGGAGTAAGATCGACATTCACTCCATCATTGACAGCGCGGACGGCGGCAAAACCGGCAATTCCGCTTACGACTACATCAACGCCGGGGTCAAGCTGATGCAGGAGCACCCGGAATACTACAAAAAGTATCATCTGTGGATCTACGACTGGGATAAGTCCCAGCCCTGGAAGCTGGCGGGCCAGTCCGGCGTCCCCATGCAACGGCTTCTCATTGCGGTGCCCGATCCCGAGCAGCCCACCATCGACACCGTCCAGCTCACCGTGAAAAAACTGGAGGCGGGCTCCAACAAGCCCATGGCCGGGGTGACGTTCAAGATCGAGAACGCCAACGACCCCGCCGCCTTCTCCGTCACCCGAGAAACCGGCGCGGACGGTACCATCACCCTCACGAAAGATGCGGATAACCTCACCGCAGGCCAATATATGATCACCGAGGAGGCCGTGCCCGAGGGCTATGTGGCCCAGACCGCCTCTCAGCTGGTCACCGTCCTGCCCAACGGCTCCGCCAACAGCGTTTTCACCTTCTATAACGAGCCGGAAAGTCCCGAAACTCCCACGCCTGACACCCCCAGCACCGGCACGGGAACGATCAAAAAAGTGGACGCCGACAACCCCACCGTGGGCATCCCCGGCGCTGTGATCCGCATTACCAGCGTCAAGCTGGATGATGGCGGCAGCTTCATGAGCGAGTACACCACCAAGGACGGCGGCTACATTCTGAAGGAGGATCTGGACTTCTCCAAACTTGCCACCGGCAGCTACATTGCGGAGGAGATCACCCCGCCCGAGGGCTATATTTTGAGCTCCGACGTCAGCAAGGTCAAACAGCCCTTCGTCTGGGATGGGGAGCATGACGTGTCCCTGGTTTTTGAAAATTCCAGCAAAGTCAAGGTCATGCTAAAGAAAGTGGACGAGAGCAACGCTCCCCTGGCCGGGGCCATCTTCGTCATCCTGCGGGACGGCCAGGTGATTGGCACCGAGGAGACTGGCGCGGACGGCACCATCACCGTGTCCAACGTCAGCGAGGGGTACTACGAATTCCGGGAGGTCTCCGCCCCCGCTGGCTTCGACTGCGACCGCTCCCCCGTGGGCGTCCATGTGGAGGCCGAGGACCTCCAGGGTGAGCAGACCATCACCGTAACCAAGATGAACCATCACAAGCGCGATCTGACCATTCAGAAGCGGGACGCTGAGACAGGCGACCCCATCCCCGGCACCAGCTTTCACGTCCGGGGCGTGAATCTGGGCTATGAGAACGATGTGGTGACGGGGGCGGATGGCACCGTTACCCTGTCGGATATGCTTAGTGGGTGTTATGAGGTGGAAGAAACCGACGTGCCCAAGCCCTACATTTTGGACTCCAACAACCGCAAGACCGTTTGGATCGACGCCGCCAAGGACCAGGACGTGGTGGTCGATTTTGTCAACTCCAAGCTCCCCGGCGTCCGGCTGGTGAAGCGGGACCGCCAGACCAACCAGCCCATCCCCGGCGTCACCTTCAAGATCGAGGAGGTGGACGGAGGCTTTACCGATCAGCGCCAGACGGACAAGGACGGCATGATCTTCTGGGAAAATCTTCGTCCCGGGGCCTACAAGGTCTACGAGGTGGAGCCCGCTCCTAATTACGTCCACGACGACACCGTTCATGTGGTGCAGCTGGAGCCGGACCACACCACCACCATCGAGCTCACCAACATCCTCAAGCCCACCCTCAAGGTGGTTAAGGTGGACAGCATCACCCACAGCCCCATCGCCAAGGTGAAGTTCCAAATCTGGCGGGGCAGCGACGACACGATCACCGGGGAGCTCAACGACCTGGGCGTATTCCAGACCAACGACAGCGGTGAGATCGTGCTGGAGCACATCGACACCGGGTGGTACCGCATCAAGGAGCTGGAGCCCGCCCCCGGCTACACCATCAAGCAGCCAGACACCCAGGATATCTACCTGAAAGCGGGAGAAACCCATACCGTTCCCTTCGAAAATACTCCAAAAAATTGTATTATAGTCGAAAAGTATGACTCTGTCACCGGCGAAGCCCTGGGCGGCTGTACCTTCCAGCTCCGCTATCTGGCGGGCAGCAGCGGCACAGGCGGAACCGTGATCGGGCAGAAAGTGACCAACAAAAATGGCGTGGCTATGTGGACCGGGCTGGAGCCCGGGGCCTACGTCGTGGAAGAAGTGGACCCGGCGGACGGCTACTCCATCATCAACTCCTCCGAGACGGTCTATCTGGCGGACAACGGGGAGCAGAGCGTGATCACGGTCCGCTTCGACAATATGCCGGACGGACTTCTCCTTGTGAGGAAGGTTTGCGCCACAAATCCCAGCATTACCCTGCAAAACGCGGAGTTTAAGATCACTTACGCAGACGGAAGCGTGATCGGCGACTCCAACGGCATCTACCGCACCGACGAGAAGGGCGAGATCCGCATTTCCGGCCTGAAACCTGGCAAAAGCGTCATCGTCACCGAGGTGAAGGCCCCGGCTGGCTTCCTGATCGACACCCAATCGCAGACTATCCAGATCAAGGAGGGCCGCACCAGCGTCCTCACCTTTAAGAACCAGCCCCGTGGCAAGCTCATCGTCCAGAAGCGGGACAGCGCCACCAATGCGCCCCTGCCCGGCGCTGAGTTCCGCGTCACCACGGCGGCGGGCTGCGAGGTTGGCCTGGACGGCGTGATCGGCACGTCCTCCCTGACCCAGAACGGCATTTTCACCACCGACAGCCAGGGCGAGATCCGGATCACCAACCTGGCCCCTGGCGCCTACGTGCTGAATGAGATCAAAGCCCCGGACGGCTACGTCATGGACACCCCCAGCACCAACGTGGTCATCGGCCAGGGCGGGGACACCCAGACGGTCATCGTCAAAAACTCCAAGAAGGGCTCCCTCATCATCAACAAAAAGGACTCCGCCACCGGCAAGCCCCTGGAGGGCGTGGAGTTCAAGGTGACCACCTCCAGCGGCCAGGTGGTGGCCGATCAGGAGGGAAAGCTGTCCAGCAACGGCATCTATTTCACCAATAAGGACGGCCAGATCGTGATCTCCGGGCTGAAGCCGGGCACCTACGTGGTCACCGAGCAGCACACTATCCCCGGCTACATCATCCACGAGGCCACCCGCTCCCAGACCGTGGTGGTGGACGCCAACGATACCCAGTCGCTCACCTTCTACAACGATCCCACCGCCACCCTGGTGATCCACAAGTATGTGGAGGGCACGGAAAATGAGCCCCTGTCCGGCGTGGCCTTCAAGGTGACGGACGGCAACGGCGGCGCGGTGGGCCCCGACGACGGCATCTATTTCACAGACAAATCCGGCGACATCACCCTCTCCGGGCTGGAGCCGGGCATGACCGTCATCGCCCGGGAGGTCAAGACCCTGGACGGGTTCGTCCTTGATGGAACTCCCCAGGACATCCAGATCAAGGGCGGGGTGCAGCAGCTTACGTTTTGGAACAAGCGGGCGGGCACCCTCGTCGTCGAAAAGAAGGACAAGCTCACCGGCGCGCTGATCCCCGGCGCACAGTTCCAGCTCACCTACGCCAACGGCGGGTTTGTGGACAATAACAATGGCCACCTGTCCAGCAACGGCCTGTATACGACAGATGACAAGGGACAAGTCCGCATCGAGGGCATCACCGGCACTGTCGTGGTCAAGGAGACCAAGCCTGCCCCCGGCTATGTGATCGACCAGTCCACCCAGGTGCAGACCGTCACCGTGAACCCCATGGATACCCAGACGTTGACGTTCCTGAACGAGCCTCTGTGCAGCCTGACCATCACCAAGCTGGACGCAATCACCGGGAAGCCTGTGCCCAACACCCAATTCGTGATCAAGGACGGCAATGGGGCCGTGCTGGCCCGCTGCACCACCGGGAAGGACGGCACCGCCACTGTCACCGGGTTGATCCCCGGCACCACGGTGCAGGTCATCGAGACCAAGGTGCCCGATGGGTACGTCCTCAACACCACGCCCCAGGTCATCACTGTGAAAAACGGCTCCAACGCCCTCACCGGCAGCACCGGGGGCGGCACTGTGACCGTGCCCGGCGGCAACACCGGCACCGGCACTGGGACCGGCACCGGCACTGGCAACGACATGACCGTGGAGAACGACCGCAAGATGACCCTCACCATCAAAAAGTACATCACCGGCACCAACCGGGAGCCCCTGGCCGGGGTGTGCTTCAAGCTGACGGACGGCTTCGGCGCGCCCATCGGGGCCGGGGACGGCACCTACTACACCGATTCCAAGGGGGAGATCGTGATCCCCAACCTGGAGCCGGGCACCGTGGTCAAGGCCCAGGAGGTGGCCACGGTGGAGGGCTTCGTGCTCAACGGGGAGCCCAAGAGCATCACTATCAAATCCGGCAAACAGGCCCCCGAGCTGGTGTTCTGGAATGAGAGGGCCGGGACCCTGGTCATCCGCAAGCTGGACTCTGTGACCCAAAAGCCCCTGGCTGGGGTGCAGTTCGAGCTCACCCACCCGGACGGGCGGTATGTGGACGCGGACAACGGCCACCTGTCCTCCAAGGGCATCTTCCAGACCGACCAAAACGGCGAGATCCGGGTGTCCGTCACCGGCACCGTGGTGGTGAAAGAGGTCAAGACCCTGCCCGGATATTCCATCGACCCGGCCACCCAGATCCAGACGGTGGAGATCAACCCGGACGACACGCAGTACCTCACCTTCTACAATTCCCCCGCAGGCAATTTTGAGCTCATTAAAGTGGTGGCGGGGAACAAGGAGAAGCGCATCCCCAACGTCACCTTTGAGATCAGGCGGGCCGACGATGATGCCCTGGTGGACACCATCACCACGGATAGCGATGGCCGCGCCACCCTCCAGCTGGATGCGGGCAATTATTACGCCGTGGAAACGGAGTGCCCGAAGGAATTCAAGCTGGACTCCACCCACCACACCTTCAACGTGAAGGACGGCAAAAACACCACTTTGACGGTGGAAAATAAGGCTTTCTCAGGAATTCTGATCCACAAAACCGACAGTGTCACTGGAAAGGGCATCTATGGTGTTACCTTCTTGCTCTACGATAACACCAACAAGCCCATCGGTCAATACACCTCGGACAATTCCGGCTACGTCTACATCGAGGACCTGGCGGACGGCGGCCGCTACTACCTGCGGGAGCTGGAAAACAAGGGCTATATCCCCGATACCCAGATGAAAACGGTCTATGTGAAGGCGGGCGAGACTACCCTCATTGAGTGGAAGAATACGCCCATCACCGCCCAGATCCAGATCACGAAAAAGTCCGCCGACTACAACTCCGTCAACGGCCTGCCCGCCGGCACTCTGCTGGAGGGCGCTGTCTTTGAAATTCGGGACAAGGCGGGCAATCTGGTGGACACCATCCGCTCCGACAGCCGGGGCGTGGCCACCTCCAAGCCCCTGCCCCTCTCCCGTTACACCATCAAAGAGGTGAAGGCTCCGGCCAACTACGGCGTCAGCGACCAGGAGCTGACGGCCTACCTGGAGCATCCCGGCGAGATCGTCCGCTTCGAGGTGACCAATAAGGCCCTGTCCACCGGCGTGTCCATCACCAAGACCGGCCCCAAGCAGGCCATGCGCGGCCAGCCGGTGAACTACACCTTCTCCAGCATCGGCAACAATTCCAACGTCATGCTCACCTCGTTCTATTGGAGGGATACGCTGCCCGCCGAGGTGCGGCTGGACACAGTGGTCACCGGCACCTACAATTTCCCGGGCCGCTACAAGATCACCTACCGGGTGAACGGCGGGGAGCCCCGGACCCTGGCGGATAACCTCTCCACCCAGAAGAACTACACCCTGGCGGCGTCCTCCGCCGCCCTGGGGCTGGCCTCCAACGAGCGCGTCACCGAGATCATGTTCGTGTTCGGCCAGGCCCCGGCCGGCTTCGCCCAGGTGGAAAAGCCCATGCTGAAATGCACCGCGGTGCGGAACATGGCCTCCTCCGCCTTCACCAACATCGCCGACGTGGGCGGCGTGCACAACGGGGTCTGGGTCCAGGCCATCAGCCGGTGGGTGACCACCGTCTATGGCAAGCCCGTCGTGCCCTCCCTGCCCAAGACCGGCTATTGATCCACCCACAGGGGGCCGCCGCAAGGCGGTCCCCTACATTATAATATAAGGAGTGAAAACGCAATGCTGAAGATCACAGCCACCGGCAACCTGACCAACGACGTGGAGCTGAAGCTGAACGAGGTCACGGGCAAGCCCTACGCCATCCTGCGCATCGCCTCGGACCGCCGCTACCGCACCCGGGAGGGCATCCGTCCCACCGACTTCATCTCCGCCAAGGTGCGGGGCAGGCTGGCCCAGCGGTGCGCCGCCTACGCGGTGAAGGGCTGCAAGCTGGCCGTCTCGGGGGACTTTGAGACCGTCACCTTTGAGGGAGAACCCAACCGTCAGCCCGGTTTTCTCATCAAGGCGTATGACGTGGAGTTCCTCGGGTCCCCCGAGGTGGCGGAGGCCGCCAACGCCCTCCCGGACCCGGCTGATACCGCCCAGCCCGCAGCCTGATGCGGAACACCGGCACAGAGTACGCCAGCGGCGAGGCCACCCCCGTCGTCCTGCCGGAAATGGCCCAGCTGCTCCCCCCGCTGACGGGGGAGCAGCTCTCGGCCCTGGAGGCGGACCTGCTGGCCAACGGCTGTTATTCGCCCGTCATCGTCAACGAGGACATGGTGATCGTGGACGGCCATCACCGCCATGAGCTGTGTGAGAAGCACGGCATTCCCTACAAAATGGCGGTGTTTTCGTTCCAGGATATGCTGGAGGCCAAGCAGTGGGCGCTGGACACCCAGAAGGGCCGCCGCAATCTGGACAAGTGGGAGCTGGGCAAAATCGCCCTCAAGCTGAAGCCCGACATCGAAGCCAGAGCAAAAGAGAATATGTCTTTGGGTGGGCAGGCGTTTCGGCCCTCCGAGGATGCGGAGGAAGGTTCGGCAATATTGCCGAACCTTCCTCCCGTTGACACCCGCAAAGAGCTGGCCGAGGCGGTGGGCCTAGGGGAGCGGACCATGGGCAAGGTGATGCAGATCGACGAGCACGCCCCCGCCCCCGTCCGGGAGGCCCTGGACAGCGGCGACCTGTCCATCAGCCAGGGCTACAACCTCACCCGCCAGCTCCAGGAGGTGCCCGAGGAAGAGCGGGACGAGGCCGCCGCCCAGGCGGTGGAGCTGGCCAAGGCGAAGAAGGAGATCCGGACGCTGGACGCCGAGGCGGACCGCCGGGGCAAGATCGCGGCCCTGTTCTGCAAAGCCTTTGAGCGGGCGGTGCTGCTCACCCCCAGTGAGGAGAACGTGCGCCTGTGGGTGGAGGGCACCCGGATGCGCCCCGATGAGATCGCGGACTCCGTCCAGGAGGCCCGGGAGCTGTCCGGGGTGTTCTCCACCATCGCGGATATTTTGGAACGGATGCTGCCGGTAGAGGCAGATATTACAGAAGAAGGGGGACATGATGATGATGATTGACAGGGCGCAGGTGGAGCGTCTGCGGGAACAGCACCCTATTGGCTCCCGGATCGAGCTCCACGAGATGACGGACGACCCGCGGCCCATTGAGCCCGGGACCATGGGGACCCTGCTCGACATTGACGATGTTGGCACCCATTTCGTTAAGTGGGACAACGGGCGGTGCCTGGGAGTGCTGCCGGGGAAGGATGCGTTCTCCGTCCTGCCGCCTGAGAAGGCTGGCCCCGACGCCCCCTCCAAGCCCCCCTTGCGGCACAAGACCGGGCGCGGCGGACAGGAGCGGTGACCTGAAGAAATAACTGGCTGGGCCGGGACGCTGATGCGCTCCGGCCCTTACATTATATCATCATAGGAGTTGTGTCGAAATGGCAGTTTTCAGAGTGGAGCGGACGCGGGACTACACCGTCATGAGCAACCACCATTTGAAGGATATGAATTTGTCCCTGAAGGCCAAGGGGCTGCTGTCCATGATGCTGTCCCTGCCGGACTCGTGGAACTACACCACCCGGGGGCTGGCCGCCATCTGCAAGGAGGGGGTGGACGCCATCGGCTCCGCCGTCCGGGAGCTGGAGAAGGCGGGCTACATCGTCCGCCGCCTGCTCCGGGGCGAGGGCGGGCGGATCGCCGACACCGAGTACGTCATCTACGAGCAGCCCCAGGGCGGGCCGGATACGCTGCCCCCGGTACCGCCCGCGCCGGATACGCCGTCCCCGCCATCGGGCGGACCGGATATGGCTTCACCGCATCCGGGAAACCCGTATGCGGCGGGGCCAGACGCGGCCGCGCCATGTGCGGGAAAGCCCGTGCAATTAAATACTGATCCAGTAAGTACGGATCGATCAAATACCCATCTATCCCGACCGACCGAAGGAAACGCGCGCGGGGGCGCGCCCGGCGAGGCAGCGGGCTGCTCCGAGCAGGCGGTCCGCTTTGAGCGGGAGCGCATCCGGGCCCAGATCGAGTACGACCGCATCATCAACGTGGAGAACCGGGAGCAGGTGGACGAGTTCGTGGAGATCATGCTGGCGGCCAGCCTCACCGAGAGCCCCACCATCCGCGTCGGGCGGAAGCGGGAGTACCCCGCCGCCCTGGTGCGGGAGCGGTTCCGGCAAATCGACAGCTCCCACATCGAGCGCCTGCTGGACGCCATCCTGGAGAACAAGGTCCCGGTGCGCAACACGAAAGCCTACCTTCTGGCGGCGCTGTTCGACGCCCCGGCCTCCAAGGACAACTACTACACCATGGCGGCGGCAAGCAGCGGATGAGGGAGGAAAACCATAAACTTTCACACAGGAGGTGTTTTGTTGAAGAAATATTCACTGGGGAGGGATGGCGGTGCGTGAGGATGTTTCCGTCCGCCAGTGGCAGACAATGTACCGGATGGGCGCGTTCAACGACAAAGACAGATCCGTCCAGATCGAGGCGGGCTGGTACGACTGGTTCTGCCGGGACGAGTCCCTGGCGGGCCGGCTGAAGCAGATCGCACCCGTTGTCCTTGGCATCACTGACCCCTTCATCCTGGACAATTTCTACGTCTGGTTCAAGAACAACTGCCCCTTAAACGGCCCGCTGTATGACGATGTGCGGTTCGAGCCCCTGTCCGGGGAGCGGAGCGGGAAATATTTCATGGTGACCAAGGACAGTCCCCATGAAAAGGCCAAGTGGGTGCTGTACACCGAGCGGTACGGTTTCCAGGAGCCGGAATTCCAGTGCGGCAATGTGCGTGACATGATCCGCTACGTCAACCAGCTGGGGCCGGAGCTGCAGCGGGGCGCGCCCGATCCGCACCGCCATCTGCCGTCCAAGGCGCCCAGGCGGAAGGAGGCGGAGCGGTGAGCACAGAGCAGATAACTGTCCGCCAGTGGCAGGAGAACTACCGGGCCGGAGCCTACAACGGCAGGGACATCGAGACACAGCGGGCGGCGGGCTGGCGGCATTGGTGCTGCCGGGGAGACGCCCTGGCCGGGCGTCTGAGGCTGATCGCGCCGGTGATCCTGGGTGTCAGCGACCCGCTCATCCTGGACAACTATTTCATTTCCTTGACGAACAACATCGGGCAGGAGGATCTGATATACGACTGTGCGGCGTTCCGGCCAGCGGATGGAGAAATCGGCGATATTCCATCCTTCGAAGTGCGCCTCGGCAGTCCGGGGCTGGACAGGTGGACGCTGTACACGGAGCGGTTCGGCTTCCGCACACCGGAGTTCAGCTGCGGCCACGTTCAAGATATGACGAAGTACATCGACGCAATGGCCCCGGAATTGGAGCAGGGTGTGCGGCCAGCGATCCTGGACGAAAAACAGGCCGTGATGGAGTACATCCTGTTTTGGAACTCCATCTTCCCCCTGGACCTGCGGCGGGAAGGAGAGCACAGCTACAGCTTTCTGGACCGGGACGATGGCCGGAGGAAAACCGTCCATGTGGCCGCCCGGCTGGAGAACGCGCCGCCCGGCTTCCAGGCGGAGGGGTCTGTGCGGATCAACAGGCTCTATGTGTCCTGTCCCGATGACCGCGCCAAGGAGGCCGTGATCTTACCCCCTAAAAAATCTCACAAAAAGAAGGAGGCCGAGCGTTGAACGATAAGACCCGCGCAAAAGGGGCCGGTCCCCCCGGCAAGCCCGATCTTCCGCCCCAGGCGGAGGCGGAGATCATGGAGCGGCTGTACGCCGACATGAGGATCAGCTCCGGGGAGATCGCCGCTATTTTGAAAAAATATGACGTCTGCGGCGATGTTCCTGCCCTCCAGGACAGCTATCGCAAGCGGCTGGGCCAGCGCCTGATGGCCAGCATCCGGGACGAGAGCGGCAAGCGGGAGGTGCTGGCCCACGGCAGCCAGTATGTGGTGGTGGAGTGCTGCAACGACCGCCAGGCGCTGCGGGCCATCCGCCGCCGCATCCAGGCGCAGATGGGCGGGCTGGACGTGTCCGCCGCCAAGGTCCAGGGCCGCATCCATGTGCTGGACCGGCTGTTGGCCCGGTTTAGAAGGGCGGCCTGACCATGGGCTTTTGGAAAGACCTGCGGGCTGTGCTGGCCCGCCCGGACATTGTGCGTGAATTGGAGCTGGAGCATCATAAAAACGAAAAGCGAGGCGAAGCACGATGAGCGGCATAGTGGAATTGAAGCTGTACAGCCCCCTCCAGGTGGACATCATCGACCGGGACACCCCCGGCCATGCCATCCCTTTTCAGGCGTTGGGCCGTGACCGCCTGGGAGAGTACACCGGGATGATCATGAAGGCTTTTAGGGCGCTCCAGTCCCAGGAGGATGCCCGGGACGCCTTCGTCTCGCCGGACCAGGACTGGTCTGAGGTGTGTGACAAGATCGTGTCCCTCACCCGCACGGTGGAGGTGGTGGACGGCAGGCTCTACGGCGTTTATACCTGCCGGAGCCAGGGTGAACTGCGTCCGAACGAGCTGGATGACCTGGAGTGGTACTGCCATGATCAGTGGGAGAACGGCTGGGGCGAGGGCTACGCCTGCTGTCCCTGTGAAGGGGCCGGCCTGGGGCTGTATATCCACTTCTGGCAGGATGCCGATGGGCCGCTACTGGCCCGGGAGGAGCTGGAGGGGCCTCGGAGTGCGCCGCTGCTCGGGCCCGCTGTCACGGAGATCACGCCGGACACCTTCTGGACCCTGCTGGACCAGGCCAGGACGGCCTGTGACGGCAGCCAGAGGGCGGCGGCGTACTGGCTGACAGAGCGGCTGATCAGTATGGGACCGGAACAAGTGATGCATTTTCACAGCATCCTGCACGGGTACATGGAGCTGGCGGATAAGTACGGGCTGTGGAACGCGGCCATCCTCATCCATGAGGACGGCTGTTACATCGATGGATTTGAGGACTTCCGGGCCTGGCTCATTTTCCAGGGCCGGGATACTTACCTGGCGGCACTGAGGGACCCGGACTCCCTGGCCGGTGTCCCCGCCAGCGTGGAGGAGGACTGCCGGTTCGCGGACTTGCCCTATGTGGGTGAGATGGCATACGCACGGCTGACAGGCCGTAACGCCTATGACGATCTCGACGCGGCCGGCCACCAGCGCATGGTGGCAGAGCTGAAGAAAGATATCGTGTACAGCGCGGGGATCGAGTATCCTCACGAGTGGTCCGAGATGGCCGCCTACCTCCCCCGCCTCACCGCCCAGCACACGACCCCGGAGGAGCTGCGGTCCCGCGCCCGCCGTGGCCCCATTTGGGACCGCAACGCCCCGGACATCCAGAGAGCGAGGGCCGCGGCTTCCAAGAAGCAAAAAACGAAAAACGGCAAAAAGAAGGGGGGCGAGACCCGGTGAGCGACACCATCACCGAGGTGAACAAGGACACCTTCTGGGCCCTCATCGGCCAGGCCAAAGAGCACCCGGGCGGCCCCGGCGAGTGGCTGATGGAACAGCTGGTGGATATGGGGCCGGAGCAGGCAAAGCGGTTTGACACCATGGCGCGGGTGTACATGGACCTGGCCTATCAGTACGGCCTGTGGACCGCCGCCAGCGTGATGGAGCGGTACGGCTGCTCCGATGATGGGTTCATTGATTTCCGGGCCTGGCTGGTAGGCCAGGGCAAGGCTGTGTACATGGCCGCGCTGGCCGACCCGGACTCCCTGGCCGGCGCGGCGGACTATCAGGACCAGCGTTTTAGCTTCCTGCCCTATGTCGGGGACTGCGCCTACGAGGAGCTTACAGGCTGGGGCGCCTACCAGGACTTCGACCCCGCCGGGTACCAGGCGCTGAAAGCGGAGCTGGAGAGGGATATCGTGTACGGCGACGGCATCAATTACCCCTACGATCTGGCGGATATCCCCGCCTACGTCCCCCGGCTGTGCGCCAAGTACCTGACGCCGGAGCAGATCCAGGACCTGACCCAGTCCCGGGGCTGTACCTGGAACCTCACCAGCCCGGAGATCCTGGCGGCGCGTCAGAATGCGAAAAAAAGCGAAAAAATAAAGGACAAGAAAGGAATCGAACGATGAGCGAAACGATCACGATTGGGGTGGATCACGGCTACGCAGCCATGAAAACCGCCCATTTCTCCTTCTCCACCGGGCTGGTGGAGTACGCGCACGAGCCCTACACCCGGATGGATGTGCTGGAGCTGGACGGCAAGTATTATGTTGCCGGTACCGGCCGCCAGCCTCTCCAGAAGGACAAGACCGCCACCGAGGACTACTACCTGCTCACCCTGGCGGCCATCGCCAAGGAGCTGGACTACCGCCAGGCGGGGCCTGTGGCCACCGTCCACCTGGCGGCCGGCCTGCCCCTTACCAGCTTCGGGCGGGACAAGAAGAAATTCAGAGAATACCTATTCCGGGACGGCAAGCCCGTCACCTTCCGCTACGAGTGGACGACCTACACTGTCACCATTGAGCGGGTGTCCCTGTTCCCCCAGGGGTACTCCGCCGTCCTCACCCAGCAGGACCTGCTGGACGAGCCCTCGGTCATCGTGGCGGACATCGGGGGCTGGACGGTGGACCTCATGCGGCTGGACGGGCGCATCCCCAACGCCGCCGCCTGTCGGAGCCTGGAGCTGGGCATGATCCGCTGCCTGGACGAGACCGCCGAGCAGGTGCGCCGCTCCCTGGGGCTGTCTTTGACGGCGGCGCAGATCGAGAGCGTCCTGCGGGGCGATGTGAGCGGCGTGGACAGCCGGGCCAAGGAGATCATCCGCCGGGAGGCCGGGGCCTACACCCGCCGCCTGCTGTCCGCCATCGCCGAGAGCGGCCTGGACGCGCGGGCCATGCCCGCCATCTTCCTGGGCGGCGGGGCGGCGCTGATGCAGCGGCACGTTTCGGCCATAGACGGCCTTTGTCGGGCCCTAATTTTAGACGACGTATGCCTGAACGCCAAGGGCTATGAGCGCCTTGTGGAGCAGATCTCCGCCCGTGTCAGCGATGGATAGGCGGCGGCTGAACCTGTCCCTCTCCATGGCCTCGCCCCTCCAGCGGGAGGCGTGGGCCATCCTGTCCGCCATCCCCGCGGGCCAGCGGACCGACGCTGTTTGCCACGCCCTCTGCCGGGCCCACGATGAGGGCACCATGCTGGACGCCCTGCGGGCGGTGCTGCGGGAGGAGTGGGGCGGGGTCGGCTCAACAACAGAAAAGCCAGTGCAGGCGCGGGAGGCCGGGGATGTCGGGAGCGACGTCCTCGGCTTTCTGCTTGACCTGCAAAGCGATGATGAGACCGGGTTCGTGACATGAGAAAATATTTTATTTGGGGGTTTCCTGGCATCGGAAAATCCGCCGTAGATCCCAAATTCCGCATCGTAGACGCGGACTGTGAGCGTTTCAAATATGTGCTCCCGGCGGATGCTCCCGACAGCCCGCATTCGCTCCAAAACACAGCGTACACCCGGCGGGACCCGTCTTTCCCCCAAAATTATTGGGACTACGTTCACTCAGTGGATGCGGACGTGGTCCTGCTCAACTGCCACATCAGCTTGCTGGGCGCGCTGGACAGCGAACGGCTGCTGCTGGTCTACCCCTCCCCGGCTTTGAAAGAGGAATACCTGCGGAGATACGCGCTGCGGGGGGACAACGGGACCTACCTGCTCCATATGGAGGCCGCCTTTGACGGGATGGTGGCGGCGGTCAGAGCCAGTCCCTACAGAAAATATGAGATCACAGATCCGAATACTTATTTGCAAGATTTGATAGAAAAAGGGATGATCATGGAACAATTCATTACCAAGAAAGAGCTGGTGGACCTGCTGGGAAAATGCGTACAGCTGGGCGTCTACGCCCCGGAAGGGCCCGCCGCCGGGAAAACGCCGGACGAGCTGGCGCAGATGCTGTTTGAGGGGAGCCTCTCGCTGGACGTCGCCGGTCTGAAAAACGATCTGGCGGCCAGGCAGGCGGAACTGGACCGGGAGCGGCTCCTGCGTGATCGCAGGGGCGGCCTGAGCCATGAGGAACTGAGCGGCAGGATCATGGAGGGGATCGTGAACGGCGCGCTGAACATACGCCACACCGATGTCGCGCCCTATTCTTTCGGCTATCAGGTGACGTTCCGATCCGCCAAGCATGGCGTTACCTATCGCTGTGCGTGCTACTGTTCCCTTCCGGATGTGCCGGAGGAAATCACCCGCAAAATCGAAAGCGGTACGCTGACGATAGACGTCCCGGACCTGCTGGCGGAGATTGGGTCGGCGGAGGAGCGCAAGATCAAATCTTTTGTTTTGGAGCGGGACTCCGGGCTCCAGCCCCGCGGCAGTTATACCGGCCATGTGGCAAGCGCCCGGGACGTCCATCGGGGGATCGCGCTGGACGGCATCATCCGGGGCCATTATCAAGGGGACTACAGCAGCATGACCACCGGGACGGAGAACGACACGGTGCGCGCGCTGGTGGCATTGAAGGGCTTCTGCCTGGACTGCCTCAATAAGCTGCCCTCGCGCCCTCTGATCGAGTTCGTCACGGCCTATCTGAAGGACCACGGCACGGACGTCTCCACCCCGGAAAAGCTGAAAGATTGGATCAGGAGAAATCCCGATAAATGCGCGCTGCCCGAAAACCGTGAGCGTTTTTCGTCCTGTTTGGAGGCTGAACAGGCCGCTTTGGGGCAGAAACCGAAAAAGTCCAAACGGAAAAACCAGTGTGAACGATAAAACGAGCGGCGGTGGCCGGGGATGAATAGCGTCCCCGGTTTTCTGCTGTTCCGTAAGACGATGGAGGTGAAAAAGCATCTGATCCGCTATTTTGATATGTTCGCGGGCATCGGCGGGTTCCGGGCGGGCCTGGACCGGGCCGGAGGATTCCAGTGCATCGGGCACTGCGAGATCGACAAGTACGCCGACGCCAGCTACCGCGCCATCCACGAGATCGGAAAGGAGGAGGTCTATTATCCAGACGCCAGAGAAATTGACCCCGGAACTATGCCGGACTTTAATCTGCTCTGTGCCGGTTTTCCGTGCCAGCCCTACAGCCTCAGTGGAAAGCGCAGGGGCTTCGAGGACGCCCGAGGCACTCTGTTCTTTGAAATTGCCCGACTGGCTGAAGCCAAACGACCTGCGTTTTTATGTCTTGAAAATGTTCCCGGACTGCTTTCGCATGACCAGGGCCGGACGTTTCACGCCATCCTCACCACGCTTCATGAGCTGGGGTATGGTCTGGAATGGTCTGTGCTCAACAGCGCCAATTTCCACATCCCCCAGTCGCGGCGAAGGCTGTTCCTTGTCGGATATCTTGATCCCCGATGCGCCGGAAAAGTATTTCCTCTCGGCGGAAATGACGGCAAAGCTCTTATTCAACTCATCGGAGGCCCCCAGGGATACCGGGTCTACGACCCCAGCGGAGTAGCTTGTACGCAAACCTCCGGTTCAGGAGGAACGGGGGCCAAAACGGGGCTGTACCTGGTGGACCTGTGCGCCGGACACCCCCAGCCCAGCGAGATCGCCCGGTGCCTCACCGCCCGGTATGGGCAGACGACCCTGTCCACCCACCCCAGGGAGCGTTCCGGGGTGCTGCTGATCAAGGAGGCCACCAAGCGCGGCTACAAGGAGGCCAACCCCGGCGATTCCGTGGACCTGGGCTACTACGGGAGCAATACCCGCCGAGGCCGGGTGGGCCGGGACATCGCCCACACCCTGGAGACCAGCAGCATCCAGGGCATCGTGGAGCGCGGCGGGCGCATCCGCCGCCTGATGCCCCGGGAATGCCTGCGTCTCCAGGGCTTCGCCGAGGATCAGATCGACCGCCTGCTGGCTATCACCTCGGACGCCCAGGCGTACAAGCAGGCCGGCAACAGCGTCACCGTCAACGTGATCGAGGCCATCGGGCGGCGCATCCGGGCGGTGGATGAGGAGCTGAGAGGGGGCGCGGCGGCGTGATTGGTTTGAAAGACCAGTGCTTCGGTGTGGAGGTGGAAATGACTGGCATCACCCGGAGGCAGGCTGCACGGGCGCTGGCGGAATATTTCGGGACAGAGGCTCAGTATACGGGCGGCACTTATGACACCTGGGTGGTAAAAGACTCCAAGCGGAAAAGCTGGAAGCTGATGAGCGACAGTAGCATCCTCGCGGAGAAGAAAACCGTCAGCGGCTATGAGGTCATCCCCGATGATGACGAGGGCAGGTACTACTGGGTGGAGATGGTCACGCCCAAGCTCACCTATGACCAGCTCCCCGTGCTCCAGGAGTGTATGCGGCGGGTGGAGCGGGCCGGGGCCAAGGTGAACGATTCCTGCGGCCTCCACGTCCATGTGGACGGGGCCGGCCACAACCGGCAGAGCCTGAAAAACCTCATCGGCATCATGTTCTCCAAGGAGGACATCTTGTTCAAGGCCCTCCAGGTGAACGAGGAACGGGCCAAAAGATGGTGCAAAAAGGTGCGGGAACCCATGCTGCGGGAGGCCCGGGCCCTGTCCGCCGACGAGACGAAGGACCTGACCGCGCTGGAGGAGATCTGGTACGAGGGCAATGTGGAGCACGACCACTACAACAAGACCCGCTACCACGCCCTCAACCTGCACTCCATGTTTTACCGGGGCACCGTGGAGTTCCGCTGTTTCAACTCCACCCTGGACCCCGGGCTGGCGACATCCTATGTCCACCTGTGCTTGGCCATGTCCGCCCAGGCCATCGCCCAGCGCAGCACCGTCATGCGCAAGACCCACAGCGACAACGAACTGTTCACCTTCCGGGTGTGGCTGGTGCGGCTGGGCCTCAACGGGCCTGAATTCAAGGAGACCAGGGACCAATTACTCAAAAATCTGAGCGGCGACAGGGCCTGGCGCCACGATAAGGACAGCTATGAAGTCAACAGAAGAAAAAAGCGTGACCGAAACGCGGAAAGGTAGTGAACATGAAGATCCGTATCGACGGAAGGACCTATGAGGGGACGGGAGAGGCCATCATGGACCAGCTCCGGTTGGCCGCCTTCGACCCCACCGAGCACCCGGACGCTGAGAGCTATCTCCAGCAGCTCCGGGCCAATTTCATCCGAACCACGGGGCTGGACTGCCCGCTGCCGTCCGGCAGCGTGGAGCGCCAGGCCCAGGCCATGATCCGCCATCTGGCCAGGTACGGCGCGCTGGAGGTGATCCACGATGGCTGACGGTTCCCTTTATTTTGCGTATGGCTCAAATATTAATTTGGAACAGATGGCCCACCGCTGCCCCGACGCCCAGGTGGCGGGTCCGGTGAAGCTGGAGGGCTGGGAGCTACTGTTCCGGGGCAGCGGAGTTGCCACCATCGGCCCCAAGGAGGGCGCCGCCGTCCACGGTCTGCTGTGGCAGCTCACCCCGGACTGTGAGCGGTCCCTGGATCGCTACGAGGGCTATCCCCACCTCTACGTCAAAGAGCCGGTGACGGTGCGGGACGCCCAGGGGCAGGAGCTCACGGTCATGGCCTACGTCATGACGGAGCGGTACCGGGCCCCCGCTGTGCCGCCCGCGTCCTATTATCAGGGCATCCTGGAGGGCTACCGGCAGAACGGCCTGCCGGTGGCGGCCCTGGAAAAAGCCTGGGAACAGGCTGTGCGGGAGGTCCATGAGTACACCAGCCGGATCAACGGCATGGCCGTCAAACAACATGAGAGGAGGAAGCGTGATGAGCGGTAAGATCAGGGTGCTCGTGGCAGAGCCGGGGAAGCCCTGCCAGGCGCGGGAGGTGGAGGATGAGCTGAAGGCCCTCCAGGCCCTCGTGGGCGGGAGCATCGAGGTCGTGACATCCTCTGCGGAGGATATCGCCATCGTGTGCAACGAGGAGGGAAAGCTGTGTGGCCTGCCCCCCAACCGCCCTCTGCTGGGCCCTTCCGGCCAGCCCTATGACATCCTTTGCGGCACATTCTTCATCACCGGAGTCCAGGGGGAGAGCTTTGCCTCCCTCACTGATGAGCAGATCGGGCGGTTCAGCTCCATGTACGACGGCATGATGCTTCGCACCGCCGAGCCCCAGGAGAAGCGTCCTGAAAAGAAAAAGGGAGGTGTCGACCACGAGAGATGAGCTGACCGGCCTCCAGCCGGGGTGACCATGGGCAGGCCGCTCCACATCGCCGGCTGTTCATTTGGCAAGGACAGCTTAGCGGCCATTCTGCTGGCCAAAGAGCATGGCGAACCGCTGGATGAGGCGGTGTACTGTGAGGTCATGTTTGACCGGGACATCTCCGGCGAGGTGCCGGAGCACCGGGACTTCATCTACAGCACCGCTATCCCTGCCCTGGAGCGGATGGGGGTGAAGGTGGTGGTGCTCCGCTCGGAGCAGACCTATGTGGGGCTGTTCACCGGGCGGGTGACCCGAGGGAAGCGGAAAGGCATGGTGCGTTCCTTCCCCCTGTGCGGCAAGTGCGCCGTCCAGCGGGATTGCAAGGTCAAGCCTCTGGAACGCTACAAGGAAACGCTTCCTCCCGGGACGGTCCGGTACATTGGAATCGCCAGTGACGAGCAGGACCGCCTGCTGCGGCTGGACGGGGCCCAAAAAATATCGCTGCTGGAAAAATACGATTACACAGAACAGGACGCGAGGAGCCTCTGCGAAAAAGCGGGGCTTCTCTCTCCGATTTATGAGTTTTCCGACCGGGGCGGCTGCTGGTTCTGCCCCAACGCCAAACGGCGGGAACTGCGCCACCTCTACGATCACCACCCGGACCTGTGGGCCCATATGCTGGAGCTCCAGGCCATCCCGGGCAAGGCCACCGAGAAGTTCAACCGCACCCAGACCTTCGCCGACATCGACCGGCTGTTTCGGGAGGAGGATGGGCAGATCCCCAAAGCGGCGTAGCCCGCCATTGTTGGTATTGCTGGGTTTTCACACTCCATCTTTGTTGGGTATCGTGATAGCTTTTGCCGCAAAAAGCTGGTATGGTTGTGGGCTGGACCCACCAAAAAACATCGAGGAGGCTGAGAAAAATGACAAAATACGAACGCCACCCCGCGCCGGAGAAGCTGCTCCGGCAGATCACCACCGAGGCGGTCAACCTGCTGGCCCTGGGCACCCCGGACAAGCCCGGCGACGCCTCGCTCCCGGAGGCGGGCGCCACCCTCATCGTCAAAGCCTGGGGGCTGCCCCAGGAGCTGCTGGACAACAGCCTGGCCCTCATCCAGCGCCAGAGGAAGCTGGTGGGCGACGGCAGCGGCAAGGCCGCCCTGCCCGACGACCAGCTCCTGGAGCCCTACGACGGCGGGATGATCGCCGAGCTGGTCTGGGGCCTGTTCGAGACGGCCATCCGGCTGGACGGCGCGGAGGACCGCCAGACCATGTACCAGCTTGCCCTGCTGCTGGCCGACATCCTGGACTTCGACGAGTGGATCGGCCAGTGCGGGCCGGATGGACCGAAAAATTGAACTGTGCGCGGAGGGGCGCTGTCCATGGGGGCGGCGCCCCTCCTGTGCGTGAGGAGGTGATGGATATCAGCACAGAGATCCAGATAGACCGGGCGGAGCTGGAGCGGCGGGTGGTCGACTACACCGGCACCGCCGCCTTCCAGGAGTGGCTGGCGGACGCTGCTGACGCCTACCGGGCAATGGGCCTCCCGGTCCCGTCCTACGAGGTGCTCCGGGCGGAGGAGACGGACGAGGTCCGCAGGTGCATAGAGAACCTGATGGTCTGCGAGGCCAAGGGCCATCTGTGGACGGAGCGGGCCGATCCCGAAAACGGGACCAGCACTCTCTCCTGCCGCCGCTGCGGGGCGGAGGAGCACCTGCGGTGGTAGGAGGACGTTATGGCAAAAATCAAAAACTTGAACGGCTACGAAACCTGTGTTCACAGCCAAAAGCGAAAAAGCGCCCCCTGGCGGGTGACCGCAGGCTGTGATAACCGGGCGGTCCTGTTCACGGGCAGGCACTACGAGTTACCCAATTCCAGCATCTGCGTGACCTGTCCATTTTACCACCAAAGCGGGGCGAGTTCAACATGATAGACCTGCATATGAGGGAGTTGGACGGCGCCACCTTCGGGATGCCGGTGGAGGCATCCTCTCCGGCGTTCAGGCGGATGAAACGGAACGTGTTCACCAAAAAAATGACGCTCCACGGCGGCTGGGTCGAGCGGACCGTCCGCTGTGTCCGGGCCTCCGATGTGGCGGCGGTGATGGGGCCTGTCGGGTGGTTGGTCAGCGAAAGGCGGGAGATGGAGACGATCCGATGGGGGACCGACAGCAACGAATATTACATCATTTACGAGGGAAAAGACGATGAAACTGGCAAAAGAGGATAAGGCGTTTTTGATTTCCTTGGGCCATGACGAATGTGATTTGCCGCAAATTGAGGATGCGCTCCACGCAAGCAGGACAACGTACAGTCTGGATGGCGAACCGATCACCCGTGCTCGGGCGCTCCAGCTGCTGGGCCGAGAGAGCTACCTGGCCGGAATTTCCAGGAGCGCCTTTCACTTTACCGCGGCGCAGACTGCTGAAAATGGCAAAACCGTATATTTTGATTCCTACAAATTATTCCAATAGGGGGCAGTATGACAAACCAAAAATATGAAATTACCGATATTGTCCACGGGGAATACCCCTTTCTCCACCGCGTCCGGGCCCTGCGGGACATCGGGACGAACGTGAAGGCCGGGGACCTGGGCGGCTTTGTGGAGCACGAAGGCAACCTGTCCTTCGAGCCGGGGGACGACGCCTGGGTTTGCGACGAGGCCATCGCCGCCGGGGACAGCGTGGTGGAAAAGGGCTCCGTCCTGCGGGGCCGGGCCGTTGTCTGCGGCAGCGCCTGTGTCTCCCACGGCTCTGTGCTGTTCGGCGACGCCAGGGCCGAGGACGATGCCTATCTGCGGGGAGCCACCATGTGGGGCTGCGCCAGGGCCTCCGGGGCCAGTGTGACCGTGGCCTCGCCGGACGATCCGGCCCGCGCCCCCAGGCTGTCCGGCAAATGCTGTGTGTACGGAAAAGTCATGGGCGATGTGCATCTGCTGGGCAGCGCCGTGGTCATCAGCGGCGAGGAGGTGTGCAACACCACCCCGGACGGCCTAATCCTGGATGGGAAAACGCGGACGGTGGCGCGCTCCTCTGCCCGGGATGTGCTTCGCCCCCGCCAGCCGGAGGAGACGGCGGAAAAGAAAAAATCAAAGCATAGGGAGGCGGTCCGATGAATCCAGGCAATCAAAAGTTTGAGATCACGGACATCGCCCACCCCGAGTACCCCTTCCTCCACCGCATCCGGGCCCTGCGGGATATTGGCCCCACGGTAAAGGCCGGGGACCTGGGGGGATTCGTGGAGCAAGAAGGCAACCTGTCCTACGAGGACAGGGACTCCTGGATCGCCCACGACGCCATCGCCGCCAACGGGGCGTTCGTGACGGATGGGACTCTTGTGCGGGATCAGGCGGTGATCTGCGGCGAGGCCCGCGCCTATAGGGCCGTGTTGTCCGGCCGCGCCAGGGTGGAGGATCATGCCCGTGTGGACGGCGGGCGGGTGGAGAACTGCGCCCGGCTGTCCGGTCACGGGATGGCCGCCGCTATCACACCGTCCAAGTACCCCGTCCTCTCCGGCGAGTGCATCGTCCACGGCATTGTGAAGGGCAATGTGCTGGTGATCTCCCATGCGATTGTGCTGGGCGATGAGAAGATCGTGAACGAGGCCCTGGACCGTCTGGTGGTCACCGAGCACGGCCGCGTCATCGAACTCAGCCCGGACCGGGACAAGCTGGTGCCCAGCGCGGTGTATTTTGGGTATGACCCGCCGAAACGGAAACAGAAGCACAAGCGAGAGGGGGCGGAACGGTGAGCAATTTCTTTGAGCAGGAGCTCCGCAAGCTGTTCGAGGACGGGCAGGTCGTCCCGTCCCCCAAATTCGTGGGCCGGGCCTGCCTGGGGGACCTGGGAGGCGACCTGCGGGTGCGGGCCGAGTTCGTGACCACGGACATGGGTTACAGTGAGGCCCTGCGGCTGACGGTGCTGAAGCGCACAGACGGTGAAGTGGACCGGCTCGTCCTGGGTTTCCGGGACGTGATCGGGATGAAGCAGAGCTCCACCGACCCCAAATTATCCAGTGAGGTGTCGCCCTGCATTCGGAACAACTACGGGACAATAGAGTGGTATCCATTCCAGCCCGCCGATGCCGACTACCAGGCTCTGCGCAGGGCGGCAGGCGATTACCTGGAGATGTTCCGGGAGCGCACACCGGAGCAGGAGCGGCCCGCGCCCGTCCGAAGATCTCCCGGGCGTTCGGCATCCAGGAAAGGAAGGGATGAACGGTAATGGATCAGAATGATATGCTGCAGATGCGGTTGGATCAGAACTACACGGACTATGTGGCAGGGCTCCAGGGCAAGACCGCCGACGAGCTGATCGCGCTGGCCCCGGAGATCACCGCTGCCCAGCAGCTCCGGGACGAGCTGGCCGACGCCTGCTCAGATGAAAGCCTGGACTTTCTGCTCGGCTTTGAAGATCCGCTGGGGTTCGTGGTGGACTATTGGAAAGCGGAACTTATGCGGGACAGCCACAGCGATGAGATCGGGCGTATGCTCTGGGAGGTCGAACGTCAGGGGGAGGTCCTTGCGCCCACACCGCCCCGTCCTCCGGCAAAACACACGCCGCCCCGCCTGGGGCGGGGCCAAGAGAGGTAAATATGGTAAAACAAATCACGACCGACGACCTGCGCCGCATGGGCGGCCAGGAGGGCATCATCCTCCAGGGCTGCGGCGGCGACCCCCAGGAGTGGGTGGACGGCATCAATGAGCTGTTCGCCGAGGCCGGCATACTGCTGAACGGCAGCGCCTTCAAAGCCGAAAATGTGTCCCTCTTCCAGAACGGAGAGCTGACCTGTCTGCTGTTCCCCTTCGAGGGGGTGCAACTGGACGCGGGCAGGCTGGCCGTGTGGCGCATCCAGACCCATGGGCAGTTCGGCGGCACTTGGCTTTCGGATCATGTGTCCAACAAGCTGGGAGGTTTTGTTCAGGAGGAGTCCCCCGTCCCCGCCAAGCCCTCCATGGAGCTGCTGGGCCACGACGGCAACATCTTCTCTATTATGGGCCACGCCGCCAAGCTGCTGCGGCGGGCTGGTATGGCTGAGCAGAGCGAGGAGATGGTGGAGCGCGTCACCGCCTGCGGAGACTACTATAAAGCCCTCCATATCATCAGCGAATATGTGGATACGGAACTCTCCGACCACACAAGCCCCCAAAAATCTCAAAAAAAGAAAGGAACTGACGCCTATGAACGTTGACCCCCGCTGGGAACTCATCCACGGCGATTCCCTGAAGCTGCTGCCGGGGTTCGCCCCCGGCTCCTTCGACGCCGTCATCACCGACCCGCCCTACGCCTCCGGGGGCCGCACCCAGACGGAGAAGAACAAGTCCACCGCCAAAAAGTATTCCAGCATGGGTGCCGCCGCCCTCCCCGACTTCGACGGCGACGCCAAGGACCAGCGGTCCTGGACCCGCTGGGCGGCAGCGTGGCTGGCCGACGCCCGCCGCGCCTGCAAGCCAGGCGCCCCGGTGTGTATGTTCATCGACTGGCGGCAGCTCCCCGCCGCCTCGGACGCCCTCCAGTGGGCGGGCTGGATCTGGCGTGGCACCGCTGTGTGGGACAAGGGCAACTCCCGCCCCCAGAAGGGCCGGTTCCGCCAGCAGGCGGAGTACATCGTGTGGGGCTCCAACGGCGATATGCCCATCGACCGCCCCGTCCCCTGCCTGCCCGGCGTCTTCAAGTACGGCAACCCCCAGCACCGCATCCACCTCACCGAGAAGCCCCTGCAACTCATGCGGGACATCGTGCGGATCACCGAGCCGGGGGGCCGCATCCTGGACCCCTTCGCCGGGTCCGGCACCACCGTGCTGGCCGCTGTGCTGGAGGGCTACACCGCCACCGGCATCGAGATGAGCGACGAGTACGCCCGCCGGGCCGTGGAGCGGATCGAGGCCGAGCTGAGCCAGGCGGCGTGAGCTGTGTGGCGATTGTTCTGGATATTGCGGAAAGGGTGCGGTATGATGTGGGCTACCAAATCTGAGGAGGTGCACGATATGAAAGTAACGTTTTCCTTTGACGAGGCCGCCGTCACGCGGCGGGGCCGCAGGCGGGAGGATGTGCATCAGACGGTGAAGGGCCTGTTCGCCGCCCACGATCTCCCCTGCACCGTTGATGGCGACACCCTGTCCTTCCAGGACAAGGGCCACGGCGACGACTTCGCCTGTATGTGGGACATCATCCTGGCCCTGCTGCGCTCCGAGTGGTTCATGGAGTGCGTTGCCGCCTGCGTCTGGCAGGACGAGGGCGGCGAGGAGGATGTGCTTGCCCAGGCCAGGGATGCTGTGCGGCATGGGTAGCAGGAAGCAGATCACCTTCGATCTGAGCTTGGAGGCGTTGAGACAGCACTATCCCCATAAAGAGGGGGCCCAGGACCCGCAGTTTTTCAAGCGGGCCTACAAGGACATCCAGCGGTTCATGGCCACCCACGGTTTTGAGCGGGGGCAGTATTCCGTGTACGTTTCCAAGGAGAAGATGACCGCCCTGGATGTCGCCGTCCTGACCCAGAGCATGGCGGAGCAGCTCCCCTGGCTGCGTCAGTGCGTCAAGGAGATCACGGCGACCAGCGTCGGGGCGCGGCATAGCCTGCTGGGGCTGCTGCGCTCCGACGCCCCGCCCGTGGAGCTCCTGACGCCGCCCGCTCACAGGGAGCGGGCAAAAAACAGGAGCGCCCTGGAACGGAGGTAGTAGGGATAGAACATAATATGAACTGGTATATCAGCCTGCTGAACCGTGCGCAAGCCTATGAATATACGTCGTATCCGTATACATACGAAAACTTGGAGCGGGCGAAAATCATCAAAGAATTAAGGAGTTCGCTTCGGAAACTGCTTGACGAAAACGAAAAACAGGCGGCAGAAATTGCGGAGCTGAAGGAGCATTTAGAAAAGGCGCGGAAATCCAACGGAAAATCTGCGGCAAAGAGAAAAAAAGGAATGTATGAAAATGAGCGGTAAGCTCACATAGCGAGGAGGTTGTGCGTGAAATATTATCCCATCAATGAGGACCTGGCCCGGCGGGCCAACGAGATGAACAGCTATTTCGAGTATGTGCCGGGCCGTGCCACCCAGTCCTACCGGGCCGAGGTGGACGAGGCCGCCGCCCTGGCGGAGCGGCAAAAGCAGCGGGTGGACCCCATACATCATGACAAGATCGACCATCTGCTGGACACCTTCGCCCGGAAACTGGCGGACAATATTAACCGCCGCAATGAGATCGCCGCCCGGGTGCCCTCCATCCTGGTGGCCGGGGGGAGCAATTTCCCCGTCCGAAAAAAGCAGAAGCAGAACCAGGCGGACGCCGCCGCCATGGAGGAATACCAGCAGATCCGGGGCCTGCTGGACAAGATCCGGGGCACCGGCAGGGGCGGGATCAGTGCGGACGATCCCGCCGCTGTGGACAAGCTGAAGGTCAAGCTGGCCGGCCTGGAGGCTTTTCAGGAGAAAATGAAGGCGGTGAACGCCTACTATCGTAAGCACGGGACGCTGGAGGGCTGTCCGCAATTGTCCGCTGTGGAGATCGAGAGGCTGAATGCCCGCATAGCCCGGAGCTGGCAGAAGTATCCCAGCCCCTATGACAGCTTTCTCCTAAACAACAATAACGCCAACATCCGTCAGACAAAAAAACGGATCGAGGAGCTGTCTGCGAAAGCGAATATAGACTATGAGGGCTGGGTTTTTGAGGGTGGCGAGGTGAAGATGGACCGGGAAATCAACCGGCTCCAGGTGTTCTTCCACGAGAAGCCGGACCGGGACACCTGTTCGGCCATGCGGCACAGCGGCTTTAAATGGGCGCCCAGTGTGGGCGCTTGGCAGAGGCAGCTCACCAGCAACGCTATCTACGCCGCCAAGCATCTGGACTGCCTCCGGCCCCTGTCCGGGGAGCGGCCCGCACCGGAGCAGGCTGGATCTGTTCAAGAACCAGCCCACGATGCCGCTCCCGGCTGGCGGTTTTACATCATCGCCGACCTGAAAACCTGGGCGGACAACGCCCCGGAGCCCAGTGAGCTGGAACATTTTGATTCCTTTGAAGCGGCCCGGGCCCGGTTTGAGGAGCTGCGGGACCAGGACTACAACAGCGAGGCGGCGGAGCCCGGCCCGGACGGTCAGCCCCCTGCCCGCCTGACGCTGGGGCTAGAGAGCGCCGATGGTACGAGCGCCGCCGACATCCTCCATGTGCGTCAGGGAGAAAACTACCTTGTCACCGACTTTACCCGGTCAGAGCGGCTCCGGGACGATCCCGCGGTCATGGAGATCCTCGCCCGTGTCTCCCGGGAGATGGGCTTTGACCGGGTGCGGGTGTGGGAGCAAGGGGACGGCGGCCGTCATATATTGTCTACCATTCCTTTTGCGGAGTGGGACAACCCCTGGTTCCCCTCCGCTACGCCGGGCCGGATCGCCGCCCGGTATTATGAGTTCCTGGATCTGTGTCATCCGTTCCAGTGGGACGAGGCACAACGCCAGTCGTGGATCAGAGAGACCGTCCAGCGCATCCTGCGGGAGGGAGAGGAAGGCATCGTACATATGGCGCTGTTCGCTGCCGGAACCGCGGTAGCGCAGAGCGATATGGCTCCCAGGAAGCTGTTCGACGAGCTGCGCCAAGAACTGGATGAATATCTGGAGCAAGGGTTGGATGCTGTGCAAAAGCAGAAACCGCCGCGCAGAAAATCGCGGGAGCGGTAGAGGCCAAGGGGTTACGGGAAACCCCTTGGCCTCCTTTTTGAGCCGAATTTGTTCTATCACGGTGTCTGTGCTGACACCGGAAGGGAGATGATCGTTTGCCCCGATCTGAGATCAAAGGCTGTTTCTTCTTCAAGGCCAGCCACGCCCAGGAGCTGATGGAGGAAAAGCCCGCGCAGACCATCCATGTGGAAGTGGTCAGGGTCATCCATCTGTCTGCCCAGCACTTCCAGCACTTTTCCGCTAATCTGCTGCGGGATATGCCATTCCTCGCCCCCTATAAGGACAGCACCAGCTATGATAACGGTGTGACCCGCTGCCTGCTGGTGACCACCGAGAGGCACCATGACGGGATCTTGGTGAACTGCGAGGGCTATGATTATGCCCGATATTCCTGTTATGTGTCTGACAAACACAGCCTGGATCTGCGGGATGTGCCCGTGGAGCACTACGACCTGAAGCGGCAGCCCCATGACAGGCAAGAGAGGTGATCGTTTACACGGGGCCCCCGCCGCAACCCAGCGAAACGGTTGCGGTGGGGAGAGGAAGAAGAAATGAAGCGGGCGTAGTCCTCGCTAAACAGCGGGGACTACGCAGAGCGAAATTTCTTCTGACGAAGGGCGGGCTCCGCCCGCCCGAGGGGGTCGCCGCCGCTGGCGGCGACCCCGCAAGCATAGCGCAAATGTACATTTTGCGCGCTTGCAGGGGTATCCCCCTGTCCCCATATGCCGCCTGCGGGCGGAAAATCGGCGGCGGTGCCGCAGGAAGGAGTGTATCCAACGAAAAAATTAACTTATGAACAGGCGAGAAGTTATATTAGCGGTGAGGCGCCATTTGACAAACTGGAGTGGGAACGTCAACATATACTGCACTTACGAGACGCTGTGGAAAGGGCACTTTTGGAATTGGCTCCTTGTTACTTTGAAAATCTGAGAAAGACCTGCGCCCGGTATATTGAAAATCATAAAGATACGCCCAATCGGAAGGAGTTAAACGCTCTTATGGAAACCTACGCCAAAGTTGTTCGGGCCACCGACGATTTCCGCATAAGAGGAACGATTTCAGATGGAAACCATATAGGTGGCCGCTCAAAGAAGGTGAAACGAAATCGAAAAACACCACCTTCACGTTGAGCTGACACCAGCGCAGTATGAGCGGCTGGTGACCCAGGCCAGGCAGTGCGGTCTCTCCCGGAGGGCCTACCTGGTCCGTCTCATCGAGGGAGTGCCCGTCCGGGCCCGCCCCTCCCAGGAGATCAAGGAGCTTCGGACGGAGATCCACCACATTGGGAACAATATAAACCAAATTGCCCGCAGCGTCAACGCCGGGATCGCCAGGGCGGAGGACGCCAAGCGGGGGCTGTTCCTGCTGGATCAGGTCTATGAGCTGATGTACCAGATTGCGAAAAAATAGGGTGCTTCGATTCCCTTTGAGGCGGCAGTGTGGTATAATAGCGGCAATTAACGATTGGAGGAACCCCTGCATGACAGAATTGGAAGCCATCCGGGCGCGGCACAGCGTCCGGCAGTATTTGAACAAGCCCCTGAAGCCGGAGGAGCTGGCGACGCTCCGGGCGGAGGTGGACGCCTGCAACCGGGAGAGCGGCCTGCACATCCAGCTGGTCACCAACGAGCCCAAAGCCTTTGAGGGCACCATGGCCCGGTACGGCAAGTTCAGCGGGGTGCAAAACTATTTCGCGCTGGTGGGCAAGGCCGGGCCGGACCTCCAGGAGAAGTGCGGCTACTGGGGGGAGCGGCTGGTGCTGAAGGCCCAGATGATGGGGCTGAACACCTGCTGGGTGGCGCTGACCTTCACCAAGGTGAGGTCGGCCTACACCCTGGGCGACGGGGAGAAGCTGGCCGCCGTCATCGCCCTGGGCCACGGCGCCACACAGGGCGTCCCCCACAAGTCCAAGCCCCTGGAGGAGCTGGCCAGGGCCGAGGGGCCCATGCCAGACTGGTTCCGGGCCGGGATGGAGGCGGTCCTGCTGGCCCCCACGGCGGTGAACCAGCAGAAATTCTTGTTTGCATTGGAGGAGGACGGCAGGGTGTCCGCCCAGCCGGGCCACGCCTTCTATGTGAAGATGGACCTGGGCATCGCCAAATACCACTTTGAGGTGGGTGCGGGGAAAGAAAATGTTCAGTGGGCGTGACCATCCCAGTATGCCATGCCTTTCAGCTATGGCGACCTATTCATTTTAGGCGTTTGCTTTTCCGCCCCGCTTGCTGTAAAATGAGCATATCATACGAATTATGGAGGAAATTTTCATGGAATACCGGATCAACCGGACCACCGGCGACCGGATCAGCGTCATCGGCCTGGGCACCAGCTACATCTGCGACGCCAGCGAGAGGGAGGCGGTGGACGCCCTGACCTTCGCCTACGAGAACGGGGTGAACCACGCCGACCTGGCCACTGCAAAGGCGGGCACCTTCGCTTACTACGGCGCGGCCTTCGCCTCGGTGCGGAAAAATATCCGCTACCAGGTGCATTTCGGCGCCAACTATGAGACTGGGGAGTACGGCTGGTCCACCGATCTGGACACGGTGAAACGCTCGGTGGACTGGCAGCTCACCCAGCTCAAGACCGACTACATCGACTACGGCATGATCCACTGCCTGGACGAGGAGAAGGACTGGCGGGCCTACCGGGACGGCGGCATCCTGGACTTTCTGCTGGACATGAAAGAGCAGGGGGTGGTGCGGCACATCGGCCTGTCCTCCCATACCCCCGCCCTGGCCAATGAGGTGCTGGACACCGGGCTGGTGGAGCTGCTGATGTTCTCCATCAACCCCGGCTACGACTACCACCATGGGGAGTTCGCCAACGGCACCGCCGGGGAGCGGATGGAGCTGTACCGCCGCTGCGAGGCAGCGGGGATCGGCATCACCGTGATGAAGCCCTTCTCCGGCGGCCAGCTGCTGGACGCCAAAGCGTCACCCTTTGGGCAGGCCCTCACCAAATATCAGTGCATCCAGTACGCCCTGGACAAGCCGGGGGTGCTGTCCGTCCTGCCCGGCATCCGGGGGAAGCAGGACATGGTGGAGCTGCTGGGCTTCCTGGACGCCCCCCCGGAGGAGCGGGACTACTCGGTGCTGGGCACCTTCGCGCCCCGGGACGCGGCGGGGGCCTGCGTGTACTGCAACCACTGCCAGCCCTGCCCGGCTGGGCTGAACGTGGGCCTCATCAACAAGTATTACGACCTGGCCCTGGCCGGGGACGCCATGGCGGCGGACCACTACGCCAAGCTGGACAAGAAGGCGTCCGACTGCACCGGCTGCGGCCACTGCGACAGGCGGTGTCCCTTCCATGTGGCCCAGAGCGGCAGGATGAAGGAGATCAGCAGATATTTTGAGATACAAAAGGGATGAAGTAATCATATGAGCAAATTCACGGTATATTTTGTCCGCCACGGCCTGACCACCAGCAACGAGAAGGGCCTGCTGTGCGGCTCCACCGACGCGCTGGTATCTGAGCAGGGGCGCCGGGAGCTGCATGAGCTGAAGCGGCTCTATCCTTACCCGGAGGTGGACCACCTCTACGCCAGCCCCGCCATCCGCTGCCGGGAGACCGCCGCCATCCTCTACCCCGGCATGGAGCCGGAGTTGGTGGAGAACTTCTGGGAATACCGCTTCGGGGAGCTGGAAAACCGCCCGGCCTCAGAGATCATGGAAGGGGCCGCCGGTAAAAAATGGCTGGAACAGGCCCCTGACCTTGGCTTCCCTGGCGGGGAAACACTGATGGAAACCCAGCTGCGGGCCCTGGCCGGGATGACCCATGTGGTAGCGGAGGTCCGGCGCAGCGGGTACAAAAAGGTGGCCATTGTCGCCCACGGAGAGGTGTTCTCCCTGCTGTTCCAGGCGGCGCTGGCGTCAGACCAGCCCCCGGAGGCGTTCCTGCTCTGCCCCAACGGCATGGGCGTGGCCGCCGAGGTGGACTGCGAGACCTGGTTCCGGGAGCGGAAAATGGATTTTCTGGAGTTCTTTCCCTTCGGCGCGCCCCGGCTCAAGCCGGAGGACTCCCCCTATTTTCAGCCAAACATGAAATAGCCTTCTGACTGAGGAGAACGGATTCTAAATGATCCGTTCTCCTTTTTTGCGCTGTTTCGCCGAAGCAGGGCTGTGAGCCGATGCACCGGATGGCAAAAAAACTGTTTCATGTTTACAGCAGAAAAATGTTGTCCACCTGTTTTTGCTTGTTTCAAGCACGAAAAAATGGTATAATAACCTATTACATCGAAAGGGTGACGAAATGAAAACCGCGAAGAACATTGCGAAACTCACCGAAAAAATGATCAAGTTTTATGACGGTGATCTCCACGACATCAACCATTTCCTGAAGGTCTACGCCTACGCCAAGACCATCGGCCAGTGCGAGGGGCTGGATGAGATGTCCCAGATGAGCTTGGAGGCGGCGGCCATCGTCCACGACATCGCCTGTCCGCTCTGTCGTGAAAAACACGGTAGTGCTGACGGCAAACACCAGGAACAGGAGGGCCCCGCGCTGACAATCCCATTCCTGAAGGGCAGCGGCCTGCACCAAGCCTGTGTGGGACGGGTGGTCTACCTGGTGGGCCACCACCACACCACGGAGAAGGTGGACGGGCCGGACTACCAGATCCTGCTGGAGGCGGACTATCTGGTCAACGCCGATGAGGGGAACTACACCCGGGAACATATCGAGCAGGCGATGGAAAAGCTCTTCAAAACGGAGACAGGAAAGTCGTTTCTTCAGTCCATATATCTGAAAAATTGAAAGAAAACGCTGCGGGCGGGCTCTCAGGAGTCTGCCCGCTTTTTTTGAGGTGATCCATGGCCGTCACGAAAATATTAGCCCGCCACGCCCGGCTGGACCTGGGCATCAAGTACATCCTCAACGGGGACAAGACGGAGGAGCATACCCTCACGGTCCACCTCAACTGCGATCCTGGCCGGGAGTGCCGCCAGATGCTGGATACCAAGCGGGAGGTGGGCAAGACGGACGGGGTGCAATACTACCACATCATCCAGTCCTTCAAGCCCGGCGAGGTGTCCCCGGAGCTGGCCCTGGACATCGCCAAGGCGTTCGCCCAGGAGCATTTGCCGGGGTACGAGACGGTGATCGCCGTCCATGTGGACAAGGAGCACATCCACGCCCACCTGATCTTCAACTCCGTCAACGCCGACACAGGGGAGAAATACCACAGCAATGCCCGGACCTACTACAGCCAGATCCGGGCCGTGTCGGACCGGCTGTGCCGGGAGCACGGGCTGTCCGTCCTCATGTCGGGCCAGCCCTCCCAGGCGGTGAGCTACGCCGAGTGGCTCCGCCAGTCCAAGGGACAGCCCACCTTCCGCACCATGCTGGAGGCCGACCTGCGCGCCGCCATCGACAGCGCCAACGATTTGGGGCACTTCTACCTGTTGATGGAACACGCAGGGTATGAAATTTACCACGGCAACCGCCTGGGCTTCCGGCTGCGGGGCCAGGATCGGTTCATGTACCCAGGCCGGAGAAACGGGTTGTTCACCGAGGAGGGCATCCGGGCCGCCATCGAGGGCAACCTCACCGCCATCGAGGCGGGACTGCGGCCCGCCAATTTGCGCCGCCCGGCGTACCGGCCCTATAAAAAGCACCCGAAATATACCGGATTTATGGCGCTTTACGTCCACTATCTGTATGTGCTGGGCAAGGCGGGCCAGCGGCAGTATCCGCCCAAAGTGACGCCCCGGCTCCGCCAGGAAGTGACGCGGGCGGAGCGATACCGGGCCCAACTTGCCTTCCTCCGGGAGAACGAGATCAGCACCCCCGAGGAGATGTCCGCCTTTGAGGCCCGGACGGAGGAAGCGCTGGCCGATCTCACCAAGCAGCGGATCGTCCTCAACGTCCGCAAAAAGAGGCGGAAAAAGTGGTACGACGCCCTGGCCGACGCGGAGGCCCTGGCCCCCGCCGCCCGGCTCTACGGGGAGGGCCTGTCCGGGATGGAGGAGGAATTCGCCCGGTATATGGACGCCCTGGACGTGCTGGAGGGGTGCCCCATTCCCCGGGACCGGCTGACGGCGGAAAAGGCGGATATCTACCGCCAGCTGGCGGAGGTCAACCGGCAAATCCGGGCGGAGCGGAAAAAGCTGGCCTTTTGCCGGGAGATCCGGGAAAACCTGCCCAGGATGGAGCGGGAGATCCAAAACATCAAAATGAAAGACGAGGTGATCCGAGATGACGATAGGAGGCGGTGAGGCCGCCGACCAGATGGTGCGCATGATGCTGTCCGGGGGCGAGGTGGTCGTCCGGCTGGGGGGCTCGGCGCTGAAGAACCTGCTGGCGCTGACCATGGCGCTGGCCCGGAACAACAAGGCCCTCTCCGGCAAGGTGAACATGGAGCGGATGCTGCGGGAAACGAGGGACCTGCGGCTGTTCCCCATGTCGCCCGAGCAGTACAAGCAGTTTCAAAAGCACGCAAAAAGGCAGAAAATCCTGTTCTCCGCCATCAAAGACCGGGACGGCAGGGGCCGGGTGATCGACGTGTTGATGCCGGTGACCGAGCTGGACCGGGCCAACCTGATCTTTGAGCGCATCCTATACCAAGGCCCTGTCCGGCAAGCCCCGGAGCAGGGCGAGAGGGCCCCGTCCGAGCCCCAGAGGGACCGTCAGGAGCCCTCCCCGGACCAGGACAGGGGATCGCCCCAGCGGGCCCGGAAGGGGCCCCAGGAGGGCCCTCCGGGACAGGAGCGGCCAGCACCCCAGGCGGAACGGGAGGACACCCAGCGCCCCCCGGCGGGGCGGGCGGAGGACAGGTGGGACCCTCCCCCGCCCCGCTCCCAGCTGCCGGACGATCCCTGGGACATCCCGCCAAAAAACGGTTCTCAGTCGCAACCAGACTCGCCCGATACCAGAGCCAGCTCCTCTGCTTCCAGAGAGAGCGGCGGGAGGAGTGAGCGGCCCTCCATCCTGGCCCGGCTGGAGGGGTACCGCGTCCGGCTGAGCAGCGGGGAGCGGTCCGCGCCGGTCAGGGAGAAAAGCAGGGCAAAACCGAAGCAAAGATGATCAGTCGCCGCCGTCCGGCCTGTCCCAGTCGATCTGGAACAGATCGTTGGGCGTACAATCCAGCAGCTGACACAGCGTTTCAATGCGCTCCAGCTTGATGGACTGGGTCTCGTTGTTGACCATTTTATTGAAGTTTTGATAGCTCATGCCCAGTTGCTTATATAGCCAGTATTTTGACCTGCCTTGCTGGGCCAGGAGCTCCAGCACCCTCAGTTTCACCATGTCTCATGCCTCCATTATCTAATGTTTCAATAAGATAATAGGGGCGTTTCCCTTTCTGGGTATAGACTGTAACATTAGATAATGCTATAGTCTACCCCAGGAGGGATGATCCATGACAGAGACTGAATTGAGGAAACACCGCTGCTGCTTCAGCGGGCATCGGCCCGAAAAGCTGAAGATCACGGAAAAGGAGCTGGCCCGGCTGTTGGAGGTGGAGATCAAACGGGCCGTCGCCAGCGGCTTCACCACCTACATCACCGGCATGGCGAGGGGGACCGACCTGGTGGCCGCCGAGATCGTCCTGCGCCTGCGGGAGCGTGACGACCGGCTGAAGCTGATCTGCGCCCTGCCTCACCCCGGTTTCGGCCAGCACTGGGGCGGCGGCTGGTCGGAACGGTCCCAGCGGGTGCTGGCCCGGGTGGACCTGACCCGGACCATCTGCCCCAGCTTCTCCTACGCCGCTTACCAGGCCAGGAACGAGTGGATGGTGCGGCACTCAGGGCTGGTGATTGCTGTGTTCAACGGGGAGCGGGGCGGGACGAAAAACACGCTGGACTTTGCCCAAAAGAGCGGGGTCCCGTGCGTGGTGATCGACGGTTAAATTTTGAGTGGGGCGCCCGATGATGGGCGTCCCCCTTGCCATTGGAGATGATGAATTGAACCGACCTGACCGGGCGGGCGGCATTGCCGTCCGCCTCTTCTTGTACCTGTTCGTGGTCTGGGCAGCGCTGCTGTTGGCCCAGTCCCTGGGCGGCGACCGGAGCCCGGCTGGCGGCCTGCCGGACATCCTGACTAATTTGACGGCGGCGCTGGAGCACCCTTTCGCTATCCGCTGGACCGAACATAGCCTGGTGTCCATCCTGGTCTGCTCCGCCCTCTACGCCGCCGCGTTGTGCTACGCCTCCGCCAACCGGGGCAGGACCCGGGACGGGGCCGAACACGGCTCCGCCGCCTGGGGAACGCCCCAGCAGGTCAACGCCATGTTCGCCCAGAAGCAGAACAAGCTGCTCACCCAGAACGTCCGCCTGGGGCTGGATACCCACAAGCACCGCAGGTCGCTGAATGTGCTGGTCATCGGCGGCTCCGGCGCGGGCAAATCGAGGACCTATGTGAAGCCGAATATCCTGGAAGCCAACACAAATTATGTCATTACGGACCCCAAATCGGAGGTTTTGTTTGCCACAGGGGGCTATTTGAAAAGCCAGGGTTACGATATCCGGGTACTGAACTTGGTGAACCTGGAGGAGTCGGACGGCTACAACCCCTTTCGCTACGTGCGACACGAAGTCGCGTAATTAGAACTGTTCGGCAATGACCGAACCTGCTGTTCCATCAGCAGTAGCCTATCGTCACCGAAGCAGTTGGTAACGACTGTGAGGGAGCATGACGAGAAAAGGTTGCCCTCCCGAAAGGGTCAAGCGGAAGCCGTGAGGCGGAAGCGACAGGCTGGAAGCAATATCTGGCTGGGGAGCTTGGCTTATGCAGTATGGTGAATGTAATGTAAATCGCTGATAAACGCCGTTAAGGGGAAACAGGCTAAAGTTGCTGATAAGCCTGAACCAAAAGGTGTGCAGTCGGATATTCCTCTGTAACGTGGGAATACATGGACAAACATGACTGCCGGCGGATAGGCGGCACCTAACCTGCATCGTTTTATTGCGCGAAACGTGGTAAGCCCGCGCTCTCTCCGTACGCCGGAAAGCTGACCGTAAGGAAAGCCGATGGAAACGCGGGTAAGGAACGCTGGAAAAAGCGAACGCCGACCTTGTAATGAGGATGGATAAGGATTGAAACAGCATCCTCCGCGAAAGCGGGCTGACTTCCAGCAGGTCTATCTTTACGAGAGAATTTACAGAACTTTTGAGAGGAGGAACTGCAAATGAACAGGAAACTGTGTGCACCTGCTGACAGAGTACAAAGCTGGGAATCCATCAACTGGAAGAAAGCAGAAGACTATGTTAAAAAGCTGCAAATGCGTATCGTAAAGGCTCAAAAGAGCGGTCATTGCAACAAAGTGAAAACTCTGCAATGGCTACTGACGCACTCTTTCTATGCCAAAGCATTGGCTGTGAAGCGTGTGACAAGTAACAAAGGCAAAAATACCGCTGGTGTAGACCATGAAATATGGAAAACGCCAAAAGGCAAATTCACGGCGATTGGCAAACTCAGTCGCCGGGGGTACAAACCTCAACCGCTCAGACGGGTTTACATTCCAAAGAAAAACGGGAAACTACGCCCGCTGAGTATTCCAACGATGACAGACCGGGCCATGCAGACGTTGTACAAGTTTGCGCTGGAACCATTGGAGGAAACCCTGGCAGACCCCAACTCCTACGGCTTTAGAAGCGGAAGAAGCACACATGATGCCATCGGACAGTGCTTTAACGATTTGTGCAGAGCCAAATCACCCCAATGGATTTTAGAGGGGGATATAAAAGGGTGTTTTGACCATATCAGCCACAACTGGCTGATGGCCAATATTCCAATGGACAAGGAAGTGCTCAGAAAGTGGCTGAAATGCGGCTTCGTGGAAACCCAAAAACTTTTCCCAACAGAAGAAGGGACTCCTCAAGGCGGCACCATATCGCCAGTTCTGATGAACATGACTTTAGACGGCCTGGAGCGCATCTTGCGAAAGAAGTTCCCTGAACAACGCAGAGAGGCGGGTAAAACCGTCTATGACCAAATCAACTTTGTACGATATGCAGATGATTTTATTGTTACCGGAAAAAACCCGGAGATTTTGCACGACAAAGTGATGCCGCTCATCAAGGACTTTTTAGCAGAGCGCGGTTTGCAGCTCTCAGAGGAAAAGACTGTGGTTACTCACATAAACAACGGTTTCGATTTCTTAGGCCAGAATATCAGAAAATATAATGGAAAGCTGTTGATTAAGCCGTCTAAAAACGCGATAAAATCCTTCCTCACAAAAGTGCGAACCATCGTTAAGGAAAACAAAACCGCCACGCAGGACACACTCATCCGTAAACTGAATCCAGTCATCCGGGGATGGGTCAACTACCACCGTTACGTTGTCTCAGCAGACACATTCGGATTGGTTGACCACAGAATATTTGAGTGCCTATGGCGGTGGGCGTGCCGCAGACACAAGCGGAAAGGGAAGAAATGGATTGCCAAAAAGTATTGGCACGAAATTGACAACCGAACGTGGACATTTGCGACGGCGCCAGCCTTCCGCGGTAAAGGATTCGATGAAAAATTCCTCAAACTGGAATATGCGGCAAACACCAAAATCATTCGATATAGAAAAATCGCCGCTGACGCTAACCCGTTTGACGAAAGGTGGACGGGATATTATGAGGAACGTGACGGAGAAAAAATGCTCAACAGCACAAAGGGACGGGAAAAACTCATCAAAATTTGGAATAACCAAAAACGGTGCTGTCCCGTCTGCGGGGAGCGAATTACATCCGAAACCGGGTTTAAGACCCATTTCATCATCAAAGGCAACAGGAAATGGCCTGCCACTATGGTACATCCCTGGTGCCACCGCAACCTACACGAGCCTGACTACTTGTTTTGAGCCGGGTGTCATTAGAAATGATGATGCCTTTCGATAGGCTTGAGCCGTATGACGGGAAACTGTCACGTACGGTTCTTAGGGGAGGGGCTGGCAGTAATGCCAGTCTCTTACCCGACATCCGGGATGAGAAGGACGCCCTGCGGCTGGTGAACAATCTCATCCAGGCCACCACGCCGAAAAACAGCCACAACTCCGATCCGTTCTGGGAGAAATCAGAAACGGCGCTCCTCCAGGCCATCATCCTCATGCTGTGGCAGGAGGCCCCGGAGTACGAGCAGAACTTCTCCATGGTCATGCGGGTGCTGGAGTACGCCGAGGTGAAGGAGGAGGACGAGGAGTACGTCTCGCCCCTGGATCTGCTTTTCCAGTCCATTGAGCGGGAGCGGCCGGACTGCGTGGCGGTGAGGCAGTACAAAGTGTTCAAAATGGCGGCGGGCAAGACCTCAAAATCTATTTTGGTGTCCACCGCCGTCCGTCTGGCCCCCTTCAACCTGCCCCAGATCAAGGCCATCACAGACCATGACGACATGGACCTCTACACCCTAGGCGAGAAGAAGTGCGCGCTGTACGCCGTGATCCCCGACAACGACAACAGCCTGAACTTTTTGGTGAGCCTGCTGTACGCCCAGGCGTTCCAGGCCCTCTACTACAGCGCCGACCAGATCCACCACGGGGCCCTGCCCTGCCACGTCCACTTCGTGCTGGACGAGTTCGCCGCCATGCCCATGCCGGGCTTCACCCGAGAACTGGCCACCATGCGGTCCCGAAATATTTCGGCAAGTACCATCATTCAGAATATGGCGCAAATCAAAGCACTTTTTAAGGATGATTGGGAGACGATTCCGGGAAATAGTGACACGATCCTGTACTTAGGCGGAAACGAGGCGGCGACCCATAAATACATTTCCGAGGCGCTAGGCAAGGGCACCATCAACACCAAAACCCACGGGCAGAGCAAGGGCCGCTCCGGCTCCTGGTCCACCAATTTTCAAATCAGCGGGCGGGAATTGCTCACGCCCGACGAGGTCCGGGCCCTGGACAACCGCTACGCCATCCTGTTCATCCGGGGCGCGAAGCCCGTCATGGACCTGAAGTACGACCTCACCAAGCACCCCGCCGTCTGCCACACCGTGGACGGCGGCGGGCCGCCCTACATCCACCATCAGAAGAAACCCAACACCTGGCTCCCGGGCGCGGCGCTGTTCGCCCCGGAGGCCGACCAAAACAAGGAGGAACCCGACCATGAACCATCTGAAAAGCAGTAAGCTCCAGCGCCGGGCCAAGCGGCTGTACGCCTTGTGCGTCTGCCTGGCCCTCACCGCCGCCATGTTTGTCATGCCTGCCTTCGCCGCCAGCGGCGGCGACCCCCTGGACGTGGTGTCCAACCTGTCCGACTTCATCTTTTCCCTGATCCGCGCCGTGGGCCTGATCCTGCTGGGCTACGGCATCCTTCAGGTGGGCCTGTCCCTCCAGTCCCACGACCCCTCCCAGCGGTCCAACGGGATGCTCACCATCGCGGGCGGCATCGTGATCACCTTTACCCGCGAGATCCTCAACCTGATCACCGGCACCGGGGCGTAAGTCTTGCCCGATGCCCGTAACTATGGTATAATGCTAAAAATTGGATACTGGAGGAGAGAGCATGGCAAAACGCTTTGAGTATGACGCCTTTCTCCACGAGGTCCCGGGGAAAGGCGGGGCGTATGTGGTCTTCCCCTGGAACATCCGGGAGGAATTTGGGAAGGGCCGGGTGAAGGTCCACGCCGAATTTGACGGCGTCCCCTATGACGGCAGCATCGTGAACATGGGGTTGAAGGACGCCCATGGCAATGTGTGTTACGTGGTCGGTGTGTTCAAATCTATCCGGGAGCAGCTGGGGAAACAGGGCGGAGATATGCTCCATGTGGTGATCGAGGAGCGTGAGTAAAACGATCAGACAACAAACCAGGGGATGGCAGCGCCATCCCCTGGACTTTTTTCAGAAGCGAGGTGAGAATAATCGGAAGTGGAAACTGGATCGTGGACAACCTGAACTCCGCCCTGTCCACCTGGAACGGCAAGTTGGCGGAGATCTGGACGCTGATCTCCACCAGCCCGGAAAATTTCAAGGGCGGCGGGGTCTGGAACGTGATCGTCAACATCAACGACGGCCTGAAGGCCGTAGGCTACGCCCTGCTGGTGTTGTTTTTCGTCATGGGCGTGGTCAAGACCATGGGGAGTTTCGCGGAAATGCGGAAACCCGAGCAGGCCGTCAAATGCCTGGTCCGTTTCGTGCTGGCCCAGGCGGCGGTATCCCACGGCATGGAGCTGATGACGGCGCTATTCAGCATCGCCCAGGGGATGGTGTCCTCCATCATGAGCTCGTCCGGCCTGTCCGCCCTGGAGGCGGCCACCCTGCCTGACGAGATGGTGACCATCATCGAGGACGTGAGCTTCCTGGAGAGCATCCCCCTGTGGGCGGTGACCCTGCTGGGCTCCCTGTTCATCTGGGGGCTGTCGCTGGTGATGATCTTGACCGTCTATAGTCGTTTTTTTAAGGTGTATATGGCCACCGCCATCGCGCCCATCCCCATGGCCAGCTTCGCGGGACAGCCCTCCAGCAGCATCGGCATAGCGTTTCTGAAAACCTACGCCGCGATCTGCCTGGAGGGCTGTGTCATCGTGCTGGCCTGTGTGATCTTCTCGGCCTTCGCCTCTACGCCGCCCGTGATCGCGGACGACACCCTGGCGGCGGCCACCATCGTGTGGAACTATGTGGGCGAACTTTTGTTTAATATGCTGGTGCTGGTCGGAGCCATCAAAATGAGCGACCGGCTGATCCGGGAGCTGATGGGGCTGGGGTGAGCTCAGTACCAGAGGTCGCCGGCGCTGATAGTGTACTCGCCGCTGGCCCGGGCCTGTCGGACCCGTTGGGCGAACAGTTCCGCCTCTGCGCGGTCCTCCCAGCACTGGCTAATGAAATTGCAGATCTTCCAGGCCCCGGTGACCACCCAGGACAGGGCCGCCAGCCCAACCAGGGCGAACAGGATGCCGTCCGCCAATTCCGGGTTGGCCCGGGTCCAATCATGGAGCACGGTGAGGGCCAGGACGATGTACAGCATGGGGATGCCCAGACGGAGTTTGAGGGCCAGACGGAACAGGATGGGGAGCAGGAGCGGCACCGCGCATAAAACAAGGATTTGACATAGCATTGCCACAGACCTCCTATTCGGTAGTTTGTGGCATCTTAGCATAGGTGGACAGGTTTTGCAACGGCCTGTCTGCCGATTCTTAATAATGAGTAAACATGGATCAAATTTGCACGATATTTACTTGATTCCCGTGTTCCCTCAGAATAGACACCAAGTCTTCGGCCTTTAGCCATACGGTTGCGGTATTGTCGTTTGGATGAACGCCGATCAGGCAGGGAGGCTCAAAAAATGCGGCGTCAATATAAACCGACACTTTGTGCTCCGTGTCATTTAGGATTCCCAAAGGCGTAACCGCACCGGGAATCAGCCCCATGATATCCATTAAATCGCTGTCCGACGCGAAAGATAATGCGCGAGTGCCGTTGTTCCGCCGAAATTCTTTCAGGTCAACTCGTTTATCGCCTTTGACCGTGATGAGGTAATAATTTCTCTTTTTATCATCGCGCACAAAAAGGTTTTTTCCGTCCGCCTCGGGGTACGGGAGAGCGACATCAGACACCTCGGCCATATTGTAAACAGCCGTATGCTCCGTGATCTCGTGCCACACATTTTTCTCTGACAAATAACAATATATGTCCTGCTTATCCATGGCTTTTCCTGCTTTCCGATATAAATTCATCACTCATTATAGCACAGGAAATTCTGTGAATCAACTTATGAAAAGAGGTGATACCCATGGAAGTCCGCATCAACAAAGAAGTCCGAGACTACCAGGAAAGCGTATTCTTCGGCTTATCCCTGCGGCAGCTCATTTTCGCCCTGCTGGCCGTGCTGGTGGCCGTGGGAGTGTACTTCGGCCTGCGCAATATCGTGAGCAGCGGCGAGATCGGCTGGATCTGCGTCCTGGCGGCGTTCCCCTTCGCCCTGGGCGGGTTCTTTACCTACAACGGCATGACCTTTGAACAGTTCCTGCTGGCCTTCATCCGCTCGGAACTGCTGTATCCCAAAAAGTTGGTGTTCAAATCGGAAAATTTGTATGCCAAGGCCCTCGAAAATTCGTGCGCAAAGGAGGCACTGAGACTTGATTAAGACCCTGCAAAACGCACTCAAGCAGGACCGGGAGAGCTTCGACCTCCCCCGGTCCGTCCAGGACGCCATCCCCATCCGCCGCCTGTGGCCGGATGGGATTTTTCAATTCGGAAGCAAGTTCTCCAAGACCATCCGGTTCAGCGATATCAACTACGCCATCGCCTCTAAGGAGGACAAAACCTCCATGTTCCTGGGCTATTCGGAACTTTTGAACGCCCTGGACGCAGGCTCCGCCACCAAGCTCACCATCAACAACAAGCGCCTCAACCGCCAGGACTTCGAGCAGAAGATCCTGCTCCCCCGCCAGGACGACTACCTGGACGGCTACCGGGCGGAGTACAACGCCATGCTGATGGACAAGGTGACAGACTCCTCCAACAGCGTGGTCCAGGAGCGGTACGTCACCCTGTCTGTCCACCGCAAGAGCATTGAGGAGGCCCGCACCTTCTTCGACCGGGTCACCGCCGACGTGACCACCCGCCTCAATCACCTGGACTCCCACAGCGAGGAGCTGGACGCGGTGGAGCGGTTGCGGGTGCTCCACGACTTCTACCGCACCGGGGAGGAGACGGAGTTCCATGTGGACCTCCGGGACCTGATGCGCAAGGGCCACAGCTTCAAGGACGCCATCTGCCCGGACAGCCTGGAGTTCAAAAAGGACCACTTCATCATGGGCAACAAGTTCGGGCGGGTGCTGTTTTTGAAGGAGTACGCCAGCTACATCAAGGACAGCATGGTCAACGAGCTGACGTCGCTGAACCGCACGATGATGCTGTCCATCGACGTGATCCCGGTGCCCACCGACGAGGCCGTCCGGGAGATGCAGAGCCGTCTGCTCGGGGTCGAGACGAACGTCACAAATTGGCAGCGGCGGCAGAATAACAACAACAATTTTTCCGCGGTAGTTCCCTACGACCTGGAACAGCAACGCAAAGAGACCCGGGAGATGCTGGACGACCTCACCACCCGGGACCAGCGGATGATGTTCGCGGTGGTGACCCTGGTCCACCTGGCGGACTCCAAGGAGGAGCTGGACAGCGACACTGAGGCCCTCCAGGCCACCGCCCGGAAGCACCTGTGCCAGCTGGCCACCCTGAACTGGCAGCAGGCGGACGGGCTGGTGACCGCCCTGCCCCTGGGCTTGCGCCGGATCGACGCCCTGCGCACCCTGACCACCGAGGCGCTGGCGGTGCTCATGCCCTTCAAGGCCCAGGAGGTGCGGGACCGGGGCGGCGTATATTACGGGCAGAACACCATCAGCAAGAACCTCATCATCGCAAACCGGAAAGAACTGCTCAACGGTAACGGCTTTGTGCTGGGCGTGTCCGGCTCCGGCAAGTCCTTCACCGCCAAGGTGGAGCTGGTGAACGTGGCCCTGGCCACCAACGATGACATCATCGTCATAGATCCCGAAAAAGAATACGGGCCCATCGTTGAGGGCCTGGGCGGCGAGGTCATCGACATCTCCGCCACCTCCCGGAACCACATCAACGCCATGGACATGGAGCAGGGCTACGGTGACGGGGATAACCCCGTAGTCTTAAAATCTGAATTTTTGCTGTCTCTGTGCGAACAGCTGGTGGGCTCGGGCAAGCTCTCGGCGAAAGAGAAATCCATCATCGACCGCTGTACCGCCCAGTGCTATCATGAGTACATCCGGGGCGGGTGCAAGGGCGCGGCCCCCACCCTCCAGGACTTCCACGCGGAGCTGCTCCGCCAGCCCGAGCCGGAGGCCAAAGACGTGGCGCTGGCAATCGAGCTGTTCACCGAGGGCAGCCTGAACACCTTCGCCAAGCCGACGAACGTGGACACCGACGCCCGGATCATCTGCTACGACATCCGGGATCTGGGCAAACAGCTCCTGCCGGTGGGGATGCTGGTGGTGCTGGACAGCGTGTTCAACCGGGTGATCCGCAACCGGGCCCTGGGCCGGAACACCTGGATCTATATTGACGAAATTTACATCCTGTTTCAGCACGAATACAGCGCCAATTTTCTCTTCACCCTGTGGAAGCGGGTGCGGAAGTACGGGGCGCTGTGTACGGGAGCCACCCAGAATGTCGAGGATCTGCTCCAGTCCCACACCGCCCGGACCATGCTGGCCAACAGCGAGTTCCTGGTCATGCTGAACCAGGCCAGCACCGACCGGGCGGAGCTGGCCAGTCTGCTGAACATTTCGGAGAATCAGCTGTCCTACATCACCAATGTGGACGCAGGCCGGGGGCTCATCAAGTGCGGCAGCGCCATCGTGCCATTCGTCAACAGTTTTCCGAAAAATACGCATTTGTACCGCTTGATGAGCACCAAGTTTTCTGAGAACAACGCCGCCTAATCGTCTCTGTTATTTGTGTGCCAGGGGCACCAGGCCATGTGATCGTCCACCATCCCCACTGCCTGCATGAAAGAGTAGACGATGGTGGAACCCACGAATTTGAAGCCCCGCTTTTTCAGATCTTTGCTGATCTGGTCGGAGAGAGGGGTGGATACGGGCAGCTCCGCCATGCTGTGGGGTGTGTTGATAATGGGTGTACCGCCGACATAAGCCCAAATAAATTTGTCAAAGCTGCCGTACTCTTTTTGTATGGCAAGAAAGGCTTTTGCGTTGCCGATGGCGGCGTTGATCTTGCCCCGATGCCGGATGATCCCCGCATCTGCCATGAGCGATCCTACTTTTGCATCGTCATAAAGCGCCACTTTTTGAGGGTCAAAATCATCGAAGGCCGCCCGAAAAGCGTTTCGCTTTTTGAGGACCGTGATCCACGCCAGTCCGGCCTGCATCCCCTCCAAGATCAACATTTCAAACAGTTTATTGTCGTCGTGGAGCGGTCTGCCCCACTCGTTGTCATGGTAGTCGATGTAGATCTGATCCGGGCCTGCCCATTCACATCTGCGGATCTGTTCCATTTGTGTGTACCCCCTTTTTACTGCAGTTTATCATAAAATAATGAAAAAGCAAAGTAGAGGTGATGGTTTATCCCAAAAGTAAAAGAGAAAGCATCCACATCTAAAAAAGTAAAAGGAAAAGTCCAGGCCGCGCCGAAGGAGCTCCTCCGGCGCGGCCTGCTCACTGGGTCCGAAAAGCTGAAGGGCCAGCTCCGGGACGCCGCCGAGGGCGGGCGGCGGGAGGACACCGAGGCCGACCGTGCCCAAGACACCGCCCGGATGGGGGCCCGCCTGGCGATGGACAGGCTGGGGAGGCTGGCGCTGGGGAAGAAAAAAGCTCGGAGCTGGTCTGGGGAGAGTCGCCCGGATGCGGACGCTCCGGGGCCCATCGCGGATGATACCTGGCCCGCCACCCAGGCGGAGCCACCAGCCCCGTACAGAGGCGCGGAGCCTGTGCGGATCAAGACCCGGGAGGTCGCTTCGGAGGTTTCCGGCGTGGAACACTACGCTCCGCCCCAGCGGCCTGTGCCCCTGTCCAGCCAGCCCGTGGTCAAGACGAAGGACGCCTATCTCCATCGCCAAACGGTAGGCCAGGTCCAGGCTCGGCGGCAAACCGGGTCCGTCCCACGCGCCGGGGAGTTCATCCAGACCGAGTACCCCAGCCAGCCGACGATCCTGACAAAAGGCAGCCCCATTCGTCAGGAGGGCATGGTCTTGGAACGCCCTGGCCAAACCACCGCACTTGGGCAAATATCTGAAGATCCTCCGACGCATCCGCCCCAGGCGTTGGAGCGGGGCAGGCAGAGGTTTGTGCGGGAGCGGGCCCGTCAGGCGGCGGCACAGCGGAGAAACCAGAACGTGGGCGGCACAGTCTCCGCGCCGGTCGGGAGTCAAAGCGCCGTTGGTATGCCTTCCCCGGTTTTGCCATCCCGGCCCGTTCACACAGAGGGGCTTTTCAGCAGTGAAGCTGTTCGGGAAAGCCGGTCCGACGGGAAACGCACCGTCAAAACGGCCCGCTCGGGACGGGCCCCTGTCGGGAAGCCCGGACGGCAAAGGGTAAAATCGGCGGCGGGCGTCCCGGGACGGCCCGCCGAAGCGGCAGACCGCTCCGCCGGCGTGGCCCGGCAGACCGCCCGCGCCGTCTCTCAGGCCCGTCAGCGGGCTGTAAAGGCCGCGGGTGAGGCCAGACGGACGGCAGCGGCCGTGGACAGGCCCGTGGCCAAGGCCGCCGCGTCGGCCCTCCGTGGGGCCGTGTCGGGCATTCGGGGCGCCATGGCTCCGCTGGCCGCCGGCGGCGGGGCGGTGATCGCGGTGGTGCTGGTGCTGTGTCTGGTGGCGGCGCTGGTTATGTCGCCGATGGGCATCTTGTTCGGCGGCGAAGAAACGGGCGGGCAGACCATCGCCGACGCCGTCCGGGAGATCAATTTGGAATACGGCGCAAGGCTGGAGGAGATCAAGGCGGGCACATCCCACCACCGGGTGGAGCTCTCCGGCGCCCGCGCCCCGTGGCCCGATGTGCTGGCGGTGTACGCGGTAAAAACCACCTCCGACCCGGTCAACGGGCAGGAGGTGGTCACTATGACGGATGAGAAAAAGGAGCTGCTGAAGCAGGTCTTCTGGGATATGAACCAGCTCTCCAGCTTCACCAGCACCGTCCCCGGTGAGGGTGACGAGGAGGGTACGACCACCCTGCACATCACCGTCACTGCAAAGACCGCCGACGAGATGGCGGACACCTACGGATTTACTGCCGCCCAGCGCCAACAGCTGGCGGAACTTCTCTCGGAGGAGTACCGGGAGCTGTGGAATGCGGTGCTCTATGGGGTCGGCACTGGAAGCGGGGAGATCGTGGCCGTGGCGCTGTCCCAGGTGGGCAACGTGGGAGGCCAGCCCTACTGGAGCTGGTACGGGTTCAGCCACCGGGTGGATTGGTGCGCCATCTTTGTGAGCTGGTGCGCCGACCAGTGCGGGTACATCGACGCCGGGGTGATGCCCAAGTTTGCGGGCTGTGTGCAGGGCTCCCGTTGGTTCAAGGACCGGGGGCTGTGGCAGGATCGGAGCTACGAACCACAGCCGGGGGACATCATTTTCTTCGACTGGAACGACCCGGGTGGGTTCTCCGGGCCGCAGGACGGGGTGCCGGACCATGTGGGTATCGTGGAAAGGGTGGAGAACGGACGGGTATATACCGTGGAGGGGAATTCTGGGGATAAGTGCTGTCAGAGAAGTTATCCGGTGGGATATTATGAGATTTACGGGTATGGATCAAAAATAGCGCACAATACTTGTAGACTGATGACCTGAAACAGCCCAACGCTCGCACATTACCTTGGATTATCCGTCAAAATCTGTGCGGTAGAGCGTCCACCTTGTTTACGCTCCGTCGAACAAATTCAGAGCGGTATGAAGATGGAAAATATATGAAAGGGTCCCGGAGGATTTCCCCAGGACCCATGCAGTCAAAAAAGCATTGTGCTCTCGATAAATCTTTTTCAGGAAAGAAAAAGAAACTGGATGAGAGTTTTAACACCGTAAATGATTTGACGCTCTCCAATATCCCAGCATTGCTGCATTTCCATCAGTTTTTTGCAGTTAGGCATGACTCTGTCCACCTCCTTTGAATACTAGTATACAACACGTTTTGCAAAAAAAGAAGTGTGAACATGCATAATCTTGCCAAATTTAGATTAGTTATTTTTGTGCATGAAATGAATGTTAAGCGAAACTGTCCTGCATATGTGGACGAAATCGAAGCATATTTTTCCGGAATTTGCAATAATTTGGGGTGCTTTCTTCGTGTTGGCAGCAGATAGATATCCTTTGCACGGTCAATGGTGAATTTTTACATAGTTCTATTTTCATATTTTGGAGAACCATATATATAAAGCAACGCTGATTTACATTCATCTACAAATTGGCCTGATGTTCCAGCATAGCGATACAGCCCTGCCGCTGCTTCTCCAATATCTCCAAAACACCTTGCAGCCTGGCAATTTCTGATCCCACCTCGTTATAACGCTGCTCCAGCATTTCCAGGCGCCGTATAACTGACCGCTCTCCTTCGGCCTCAAGTTTTACATATTCTGCTAGTTCTTTCAGTGAGAAACCCGAGTCCTTCAAAACAAGAAGGTCTTGAAGATGCGCTACATCATCTTCTGTAAATATGCGTACTCCATTGGGGGACCGCTCAATAAAAGGGAGCAGCCCCTTTTTATCATAGAATCTGATCTTGGAACTGGGGATACCCAATTTCAGGGCGGTCTCCCGCACAGTATAAAACATAAAAAACCCTCAATTTGTCTTGACTTAAACCTAGGTTTAAGTTGTATAATGTATTCATCCATATCTTAGCATTTGTAAATAGATTAGAACAATTTTGCCAAACAGTAAATACAAACCGCAAAATATGTATAGTTCACATCAAAAGTTGAATACCTGGAGGTCGGACCAATGCTCAAAATCATGATATTAGAGGATGAAAAGGCTCAGACAGACAGGTTGTTGCAGTTTTTATCAAACTACCATGATGAGCATGAAGAGTTTGAATATATTGCTGAAGCTTACAGCCGAGGTATAGCTTTTTTAGATGCCTATAAATGCGATGCTGATCTTATTTTCTTGGATATTCGCATACCTGATTTGGCAGGAATGGACGTAGCTAAAAAGATTCGAGAGGTAGATCAAAATGTAATGATTATTTTTGTAACTAATTTGACCCAATATGCTATAGAGGGATATTCTGTCGAGGCTTTTGATTATATCTTGAAACCGATCCAGTATGCCTCATTCTCTGCGAAGCTGGATAGGGCCCTTCGTATGCTGTCGTATCGAGAGCCAGAAATTTCTCTGACCTTCCGGGAAAAAGAGGGAGGAAAGCGCATTCCCGCTGGGACAATCACATATGTCGAGGTCTGTGCCCACGACCTTTTATTTCACACTGGAAATGGTGCAATCAAGCAATGGGGCACTCTCTCAAAATATGAAGCTCTGCTGAAAAGCGCCCACTTTGCACGGTGTCATACAAGCTACCTCGTTAATTTGAAATTCGTTCGGAGCATTAGAAAGGATTCGGTTGATGTTGCGGGGGTGTTATTGCCCATTTCCCGCCCGCGGCGAAAAGAATTCTTGACCGCTTTTGCGCAGTACAAAGGGGGAGCCGTTTAATGCCCACATGGTATGCTGAGTTCCGCATGCCTATCCTGCTGCTCCAGTCCGTGGTGGGGGTGCTGGTCTTTGCCTACTCCCTAAACCCGCGCCCCCGAATCTGGCTTCGCCTAGCCGTGGGCACGGGGGCGGGATGCGCCGCCCTACACCTGGGGCGGCTAATCTTCTTTCCCGACATGACCGATACGGTCAACAGCGTGGGGCGGGTGGTCCTGGCCATCGCCGTCTATCTTATTCTGATCGCCATCTGTTGGTTTGTCTATCAGGAAACCTTCTGGACCGCGCTGTTCGTGGCATCCTCCGGCTACATCGCTCAGGACCTGGCCGGGACGCTGAAAATGATGCTCAAGCTGATTCCCGCCGTCAACGGGCTGTGCCGGGACCCGTTAGGCATCCTGGCGGTAGACCTGCTGGCATATTACGGCTTCTACATCGTACTATTTTTCATCTTCCGCCCCTTTACCCGGAACCGGGAGGAGAATTTCGACAACCGGGAAAAGGCGGTGTTTTCCTTTGTAGTGCTCCTGTTCTGCTTGGGCATGGCCCGGCTGGCCCAGGGTAATCCAGACCGGAACCAGACCGCTGTGTTTGCAGAGTGCCTGTACCAGATCCTGTGCGACCTGTTCATCCTGCTGCTCCAATTTGGTGTCATGGAGCGGGCACGTCTCAGCCGCAGCGTGGACACCATGCGGGAACTGGTCCACCAGCAACACGAGCAGTTCCGCCAGTCCAAGGAAAGCACAGATCTGGTCAACGAAAAATTCCACGACCTGAAAGACCTGCTGGAAAGCTTTCAGGGCCGTATCTCCCAGGAGCAGATTGATGCGATGAAGGAAAAAATCGGAACATATGACACCTATGTAAAGACAGGCAACCAGGTCCTTGATATTGTTCTTGCCGAAAAGCGGGCGATCTGCAACCAAAAAGGCATCATATTCACCTGTTACGCTGATGGCACCGGCATGGAATTTACAGAAGAACTGGATCTATATTCACTTGTGAGCAACGCCTTGAACAACGCCATTGACGCAGTGAGCAAGCTGCCAGAGGGCGAACGATTCATTTCCTTATCCGCAAAGTGTACGAATGGGATGCTCATGCTCCATGTGGATAACCCGTTTTGTGGGTCGCTTACAATGGAAGATGGCTTGCCCAAATCCTCCCGCGATGAACGTTATCATGGGTTTGGCATGAAAAGCATGAAACGGATTGCGGAAAAGTATGACGGAACCTTGTCAGTGCAGTCGGAAAATGGAATTTTCGTTCTGGACGCATTGTTGCTTAAACCATAGTTGCAAGTTTTGATGTGAAATATACAGGTTTTGCGGTTCCCCTTTACGGGGAACCGTTTTTTTGCTATTTTGCACATATCAAACAGCTTATGGAGGGATGAAAATGAAAAAAGTACCAGCACTGTTTCTTGCGTTCCTGCTCCTGTTCAGTCTATTGGCCGGGTGCTCCGGCGGGCCTTCCGCCGCCACCGCCAAGCCCAGCGCGGCCCCCTCGGCGGAGCCCACTCCGCCGCCGCGAAGCGAGGAGATGTGGTTCCAGAACGGCGAGAAGAAAATCTACGCCAAGATGTTCCTGCCTGCGGAGGAAAAGGACAAGTACCCCGCCGTGGTCATCAGCCACGGTTTCGCCGGGTCCTCTGAGGACAACGTGAGCCGGGCGGAGCTGCTCGCCGGAAACGGCTATGCCGCAGTGGTGTTTGATTTCTGCGGCGGAGGCCGGGGTTCCAAGTCCGACGGCGAGATGACAGAGATGAGCGTGCTCACCGAGGCGGAGGACCTGAACGCCGTCATGGACGGGATGCTGGCCCTGGACTACATAGACGGCAGCAATTTCTTCCTCCTGGGGGCCAGCCAGGGCGGGTTCGTGTCCTCCTACGTGGCCGCCAAACGGCCCGATGACGTCAAGGCCCTGATGCTCCTGTTCCCCGCCTACGCCCTTCAGGACGACTGCTGGGAGCGCCACGGCTCCATTGAGAACATCCCTGAGACCGAGTCCCTGATGAACAACACCCTGGGCGCCATCTACAGCCAGGACGCCATGTCCTTCGACATCTACGATGTGATCGGCGGCTACAAGGGCGATGTGCTGATTTGCCACGGCGACAAGGACGACCTGGTAGACCTGTCCTACTCCGAGCGGGCTGTGGAGGTCTATGAGCACGCGGAGCTGAAGGTCATCAAGGGCGCCGGACACGGCTTCCAGGGCAAGCCCCTGCGGGGCTACCTGGTGGAGTTCCTTCAGGCCCACACCAACTAATTGACCAACGGCATAGTATGCCGAGAAAAATGGAGGAAAAGACAATGAAAAAATTTGCAAAAGTCCTGTCCCTTGCCCTGGCCGTCATGCTGATGGCCCTCACCCTCACCGCCTGTGGCTCCTCCGGCTCCTCTGGGATGACCAAGCAGTTCACCGCCGGTTCGGCCTACTTTATCGGCGATATCGGCTGGTACAACAGCGACGTCTACACCCTGCGCCTCATCGGCGAGGACTCCTATGAGCTGATTTTCCAGGAGTACCGCTTCGGCACCGAGGACGCGGGCACCAAGGGCCTGCGTACCATCGTCTACACCGGCAAGTGCTCCGTGGGCGAGAGCGCCGATGGCTGGGAGACCCACCGGGACGTGACCCTCCAGCCTGCCGAGCGCATCTTTATGGAGCAGCACGAGAAGGGCTATGGCCGCGCTGCCATTGCTGGCCACTGCGTCATCGACACCGCCAACTGGACCGACACCATGACCGAGCTGCTGGACCCCGAGAACAACGCCATGACTGCTAAGGACTTCTTGGGCAAATACGCCGAGAAGGTGGTTATCACTGTGGAGGACCCGTCTCTGGACGCAGAGGATACCTCTCTGGGCTATAAGATCGTGGAGATCCCCACCCTCACCCTGGTGACCGAGGCGGGCTGATTTCAAATCAACGCATACAGGCTCAATACTTAAAAGGTCGGGGCTGCTGCATGAGGCAGCGGCCCCGATCCGGTTTTAGAAAAGGAGGAACTGACAGTGAAGGGCAAAAAGGAAAAAGGGACAGCCAAACCGAAGGCAAAGGTGAAGGGCAAAGGTCTCTGGACCGCGCTGTCCATCGTATTTACCCTGTTCTTCATCCTGTTCGTGGTGGCTACCCCCATCGCCAACAACTATGAGGGCATCATCAACATGGTGCTGGGGACGGAGAGCTCCAAGACCATCGGCGACGAAGGCAAGACCTGGTTTGAGGCGGACTTCACCAGCGACGAGCAGGTGAAGCAGGGTGAGCAGGTCGTGGAGAGCATCGTAGCGGGGGGCTCCGTCCTGATGTTGAACCGGGACAATGCCCTGCCCCTGGCCTCCGGCGCGAAGATCACCCTGGCCAGCATCAACTCCGCCCGGTTTGTCTACGGCGGCACCGGCTCCGGCGGGATGAAAACCGACAATGCCAAGACCCTGAAGCAGGCCCTGGAGGACGACGGCTTCTCCGTCAACCCCACCATGTGGTCCTTCTACACCGAGGGCGCGGGCAAGGACTATGGCCGCACCCAGGCGTCCGGCAGCCTGAACAACTACATTTTTGACAACTCCGAGTACACCACCAACGAGGTCCCTCTGAGCGCCTACGGCAGCGGGGAGTGGAACAGCGTCAAAGAGTACGGCGATGCCGCCATCTTTGTGATCTCCCGTGTGTGCGGCGAGGGCGCGGACCTTCCCTGGCACAGCGCCGGGGACGGCAACGGCAACATTCTCCAGCTCTCCAAGGAGGAGCAGGACCTGCTGGGCAAGCTGGCCGAGCTCAAGCAGAGCGGCGATCTGAAGAAGATCATCGTCCTGCTCAATGTGGCCAACGCGGTGGAGATGGACTTCCTGAACCCCGACGTGTGCGGTACCGACTACGGCGTGGACGCCTGCCTCTGGGTAGGCGAGGTTGGCCAGAGCGGCATCAACGCCATCGGCGACCTGCTCAATGGCACGGTGAACCCCTCCGGCAAGCTGGTGGACACCTACTGCTATGACAATCTGACCTCCCCCGCCATCCAGAACGCCCACGCCACCAGTTACACCAATGCTGCGGCCAAAGGCCTGGCTTTCAAAGGCACCAACAACGAGTATTATGTGGCTTACCAGGAGGGCATCTACATCGGCTACCGCTACTACGAGACCCGGTATGAGGACGTGGTGCTGGGTCAAGGCAACGCGGGTGATTTCAACTACGACAAGACTGTGGCCTTCCCCTTCGGCCACGGCCTGAGCTACAGCACCTTTGAGTACGCCAACTACGCCATGGCCGAGGACGGGGACAAGTTCACTATCACTGTGGACGTGACCAACACCTCTGACGTGGATGGCCGCGAGGTGGTGGAGATCTATATGCAGTCCCCCTACACCGAGTACGACAAGGCCAACGGCATCGAGAAGGCCGCAGTGGAGCTGGTGGGCTTCCAAAAGCAGGACGTGCCCGCCGGGCAGACCGTCACCTTCACCGTGGATGTGCCCAAAGAGGAGATGCGCACCTATGACGCCAACGGTGTGGGCTCCTATATCCTGGATGCGGGCGACTATTACTTCGCCTGCGGCAACGGTGCCCATGAGGCCCTGAACAATATCCTGGCCGCCAAAGGTGCTCCGGTGGAGGGCAAGGCCGAGTTTGCCGCCAAGCACACCGTGGCGGCCCAGGACAATGAGGTGTTCGCAGTGTCCTCCGCTACCGGCGCGGAGATTGTCAACCAGCTGGACCACGCCGACCTGAACCGCCGGGAGGGCGATAACAGCGGCGGCATCGTCTACCTGACCCGTTCCGACTGGGAGGGGACCTTCCCCAAGGCCAACATCACCCCCACCAGCTATAAGGCGGCTTTCCAGCTGGCGGCCTCCGACGATATGGTGGCGGAGATGAACGCCCTGTACCAGAAGAACACCTCCGGCACCATGCCCACTGTGGGCAAAGAGGGGAAACTGATGCTGGCCCAGTTCATCGGTGTGCCGATCGATGGCACAGTAGAGGTCGACGGTCAGAGTTACACCTGGGATGACCTGGTGGATCAGGTGACCTTCAACGAGATGGCCAAGCTCATCGGCCAGGCCTACCACGCCACCGCCCCCGTGGCCAGCGTGGGCAAGCCCGCCACCAAGGACGAGAACGGCCCCCAGGGCATCACGGCCACCCTCACCGGCGGCGGCTCCTCCACCAGCTACACCTCCGAGGATCTGCTGGCTGCCACCTTTGACCCGGAAATCGCCGAGAGCATGGGCCGCTCCGTGGGCAACGACTGCCTGCTGGCCAATGGCAAAGCCTATTCCGGCATCTACGGCCCCGGGGTAAACATCCACCGCACCCCCTACAGCGGGCGCAACTTTGAGTATTACTCCGAGGACCCCTTCATCTCCGGCAAGACCTGCGCCGCCGAGGTGGCTGGTATCCAGTCCAAAGGCGTGTACGTTTACATGAAGCACTTCGCCCTCAACGACCAGGAGACCGCCCGGGACGGTATCTCCGTCTGGACTAATGAACAGGCCGCACGGGAAATCTACCTCCAGGCCTTTGAGTACCCTGTGGTGGAGTCCGGCGCTTACTCCGTCATGACCTCCTTCAACCGCATGGGCTGCACCTGGGCTGGCGGTGACAAGGGCCTGCTCACCGGCATCCTCCGGGGTGAGTGGGGTATGCCCGGTTTCGCCCTCACCGACTTCTCCAACAGTAACAACTACATGGACGTGGTCAACGGCGTTATGGCCGGTGGCGACGCCTGGGACTGCAACGATTCCACCAAGTGGACCAGCAAGCTCATGGAGTACAAGGACGACCCCGCCGTAGTCACCGCCATGAAGGCGGCCACCAAGCACATCCTGTACACCGTGGCCAACTCCAACGCCATGAACGGCGTCAGCGCCAATATGCAAGTCATTGAGATCCGCCCCTGGTGGAAGAACGCCCTGGTTGCCGCCGATGTGGCCTTCGGTGTGCTGGCCGCCGGCTCCATCTTCATGCTGGTTAAGACGGTGAAGAAAAGCAAAAAAGACACGATGACAACAGAATCCTAATCCTATGCGCTGAATGGCGGCGGCAGGACTGCCAGGTCCTACCGCCGCCATTTTAATGAAGTCTGTGAGGAATGACCATGAGAAAAGTAATATCCATGAACAAAGGATGGGTTTTTATTGGACCAGACGGTTCTTCAACCCCAATAGACGTGCCCCACACCTGGAATAACCTGGACGGCCAGGACGGGGGCAACGACTACTGGCGGGGGACCTGCGTGTACGAGAAGGCGTTCCCCAGGCCGGACTTTGGCCCGGACCAGCGGGTATACCTGGAATTCCAGGGGGTGAACGCCTCCGCCAAAGTGGAACTGAACGGGACAGAAGTCGGCACCCACGACGGCGGCTACTCCACCTTCCGCTGGGACGTGACGGACCTGCTGAAGGAAGAAAATCAACTCACCGTCCACGCGGACAACAGCCGGAACGACCGGGTGTACCCCCAGAAGGCGGACTTCACCTTCTACGGCGGCATCTACCGGGACGTTAGCCTCATCGTCGTCCACAAGCGCCATTTTGATCTGGATCACTTCGGCGGCTCGGGCCTCAAGGTCACCGCCAAGCCGGTGGACAACTACACCCGGGGCGAGGTGGTGGTGGACACCTGGCGGAACTGCGAGGAGGGCCAGGTCCACATCGCCATCCAGGACGCAGAGGGAAAAGAGGTCGCCGCCGCCGATCTGGCCAGCGTCAAGCTGTCCCTGCCCAACGTCCGCCTCTGGGATGGCGTGAAAGACCCCTATCTCTACACCGCCACCGCCACCCTCACCGTGGACGGCAGGGAGGTGGACCAGGTCAGCGCGAGGTTCGGCGTCCGGGACTTCTTCGTGGACCCCGCCCAGGGCTTCTTCCTCAACGGGAAGCCCTATCCCCTCCACGGCGTCAGCCGCCACCAGGACTGGAAGGGCATCGGCAACGCCATCACCCGGGAGCACCACGACACCGACATGGCCATGATCCGGGAGCTGGGGGCCAACACCATCCGGCTGGCCCACTACCAGCACGACCAGTATTTCTACGATCTCTGCGACCAGTACGGCATGGTGGTGTGGGCGGAGATCCCCTATATCTCGGAGCACATGCCCAACGGCCGGGAGAATACGATCTCCCAGGCCAAGGAGCTGGTGATCCAGAACTATAACCACCCCTCCATCGTGGTGTGGGGGGTATCCAACGAGATCACCATCTCCACCAAGGACAAGGCGGACATGCTGGACAACCACCGGGTCTTGAACGACCTCTATCACGAGCTGGACCCCACCCGCCTCACCACCCTGGCCTGCTACGCCATGTGCGGGCCCTTCAATAAGTCCGCCCACATCACCGACGTGGTGAGCTGGAACCTGTACCTGGGCTGGTACGTGCCGGGGCTGTTTTTGAACGATCTGTGGATGGGCTTCTTCCACCTGCGCTATCCCAAGCGCCCCCTGGGTTACTCGGAGTACGGCTGCGAGGCCATGCCTAACCTCCACTCCTCCAAGCCAAAGCGGGGGGACCACACGGAGGAGTACCAATGCGTGTACAACGAGTATATGCTGGAGTGCTTCGCCAAGCACCCCTACCTGTGGGCCACCCACCTGTGGAACATGTTCGACTTCGCCGCCGACGCCCGGGACCAGGGGGGTGAGCCGGGGATGAACCACAAGGGGATCGTCACCTTCGACCGCAAGACGAAAAAGGACAGTTTCTACATCTATAAAGCCTGGTGGAGCGACGAGCCCTTCGTCCACATCTGCGGACGGCGGTACGTGGACCGTCCCGAGGCGGTGACCACGGTGAAGGTGTACTCCAACCAGAAGAAAGTTTCGCTGTACGCCAACGGGAAGCTCGTCGAGGAGAAATCCGGCGACAAGGTGTTCACCTTCCAGGTGCCGCTGGAGGGCAAGGTGGAGTTGAAGGCCGTCTCCGGCGCGCTCACCGACCAGTGCGCCATCCGGTATGTGGATACCCCCAACCCGGCCTATAAGCTCCAGGGGAAAAGCTCCAACAGCGCGAACTGGGTGTAGAAGCGCGAACGTAGGCGCATAGGGGAGCTTGGACTGAAGCGAGAACAAAAGCCCAGCCGCCGGAGAGCGGCGGGTTTTGTTCGAGTCGGAGGGGCGTTGTGTGCCGGTGGCACACGTCTAACGCCGACCGAGCCAAAGGCGAGACAGCGACCCGGCCATGCGCCCAACGCGAGCGTGACAAGGAAGCGCAACAACATTAGAGGAGGAGAGTCCATGAGTCAAGAGCCCACCACCGGCCTGAACCGGGCCAAACCATATCAACTGGTGCTGTTCCCCCTGAACAACGGCGCCACCAACGTGTATTACGTCCTCATCCTGTCCTATATCGCCACCTTCGGCAGCGCCGTGCTGGGCATCGCCATCACCTTTGCCTCGGTGATGGTGACGGGTATGCGGCTGTTCGACGCCGTCACAGACCCCATCATCGGGGCGCTGATGGACAAGACCAACGGAAGGTTCGGCAAATTCCGGCCCTTCATGGTCATCGGCTCCATCATCATGGCGGTGTCGGTGGTCTGCCTGTACGTGCTGACCCCCTTCGTCCCCGCCTCCATGATGTGGCTGCGCTACGTGCTGTTCGTGGGGCTGTACGCCGTGTGGGTCATCGGCTACACCTTCCAGACCTCCGTCACCCGCGCGGCCCAGGCGGTGCTCACCAACGACCCCAAGCAGCGCCCTCTGTTCACCATCTTCAACACGGTGGGCTCCCTGGCGGGCATGGGCGTCATGCAGTTCCTGGGCCCCATCATGGCCCGGCCCGAGTTCGCGGGAGATTTCAATCAGAGCTGGTTTGCCATCATGACCCCCATCGGCATCGGGGTGTCCGTGGCCCTCACCATCCTGGCCATCATCGGCATCTGGGAGAAGGACCAGCCCAAGTACTTCGGCCTGGGCGGCGGCAAGCAGGAGAAGGTGAAGGTCAGCGAGTACGTCCAGATCATCAAGGCCAACAAGCCCCTCCAGCGGCTGATGGTGGCGGGCGGCGGCTGCAAGCTGGCCCTGTCCATCGCCACCAACGTGTCTGTTTTGATCATGCTGTACCAGTGCATGATGGGCGATTACGACGGGCTGTACCTGCCCATGATGGTGCTGGGCTATGTGTTCGCGGTGCCCTTCTTCCTGCTCACCGTGCGCACCTCCCAGAAGAAGGGACAGAAGGCGTCCCTCACCCGCTACGTGGCGGTGGCCTTCGTGTGCTACATCGGGGTGCTGGCCATCCTGCTGATGTGGAAGCAGGGCGACCCCAGCCGCACCTTCTCCATCATGGGAGAAAACGGCCTGTCTCTGAACCTGTACACTGTGCTGTTCATCCTGCTCTTCGGGGTAGGCTACGGGGCCTACTACGCCACCGCCGACATGCCCATACCCATGGTGGCGGACTGCGCCGACTATGAGACCTACCGCTCCGGCAAGTTCATCCCCGGCATCATGGGTACCCTGTTCTCCCTGGTGGACAAGCTGGTGTCCTCCCTGTCCGCCACGGTGGTGGGCGTGGCCTGCACCGCGATCGGGCTGGAGTCCCTGCCCACCAAGTCCACCCCTTACACCCCCGGCATGAACGTGGTGGTGATCGTGCTGTTCTGCGTGATCCCCATGGTGGCCTGGGCGCTGACCCTCTGGTCTATGAAGGGCTACGAGCTGGACGGCGAGCGGGTTAAGACCATCCAGGCGGTGAACGCCGCCCGGAAGGAGGCCGTGGCGGGCGGCATGAGCCTGGAGCGGGCCATGGCGGAGATCACGGACGAAAGCGTGAAAACAGCGTAATAAGGAGGGATTTCCCATGAAAATGACATGGCGCTGGTACGGCGAGGGCAACGACCAGATCAAGCTCAGCGACATCAAGCAGATCCCCGGGGTGGAGGGCATCGTGTGGGCGCTCCACGACAAGATGCCCGGCGAGGTGTGGGAGATTGGCGAAATCGCCGCAGTCCAGCAGCAGCTCAAACCCTATGGTTTCAACATGGACGTGGTGGAGTCCGTCAACGTCCACGATGACATCAAGATCGGCCTGCCCACCCGGGACCAGTACATTGAGAACTACAAGCAGACCATTAAAAATTTGGCCCGGTTTGGCGTCAAGGTCATCTGCTACAACTTCATGCCGGTGTTCGACTGGACCCGCACTGACCTGTTCCACCCCGTGGGGGACGGCTCCACGGCGCTCTATTACGAGGCGGCGAAAATTAAACAGGACCCGAAAGAGATGGCGGACTATGTCATGGGCTTCACGGAGAAGTACCACATGACCTTCCCCGGCTGGGAGCCGGAGCGGATGGCCAGGCTGGACGAGCTGTTTGAGAAGTACAAGCCCGTCACCAAGGAGAAGCTGTGGGACAACTTCAAGTACTTCCTGGAGGCCATCATGCCCACCTGCCATGAGTGCGATATCAAGATGGCGGTTCACATGGACGATCCCCCCTGGGACATCTTCGGCCTGCCCCGCCTCCTCACCAGCGGTGCGGCCATCGACAAGTTCCTAGCGATGGTGGACGACCCCTACAACTGCCTGACCCTGTGCTCCGGAAGCCTCAACGCCGACCCGGACAACAACGTGGCGGACATTGTGCGAAAGCACTGCGACCGGATCGCCTTTGCCCACATCCGCAACGTGAAGCACTTCCCCAACGGGGACTTTTCCGAGGCGTCCCACCGGGACTGTGATGGCGATACCGGCATCCTGGACATCCTCAAAGCCTATCACGACTGCGGCTTCGACGGCTACATCCGGCCCGACCATGGCCGCCACCTGTGGAACGAGGGCCCGGGCACCGTCCGGCCGGGCTACGGCCTCTACGACCGGGCGCTGGGCGTCATGTATATGCTGGGCGTGTGGGATACGCTTGACAAATTTGACAAGAAGTGATCCGAGCCTCCCCACCCGACGGAGCGGGGAGGCTGAAATAAGTTTATTAGGAGGAAATCGTTATGAATCTGCCTTTGAACGTTGATTTCAGTGGGAAAGTGGTGGTTGTCACCGGCGCGGGCGGCGTGCTGTGCGGCGACATGGCCAAAGCCTTCGCCCAGGCGGGGGCAAAAGTCGCCGCCCTGGACCTGAACGAGGAGGCCGTGAAGAAGCTGGCGGAGGACTGCAAGGCCCAGGGCTGGACCTGCGAGGGCTACAAGGCCAACGTGCTGGAGCCGGAGGCCCTGGAGGCCGTCCACCAGCAGGTGCTGAAGGATTTGGGCCCCTGCGACATCCTGGTGAACGGGGCGGGGGGCAACAACCCCCGGGCCACCACCGACAACGAGTACCAGCACGAGTGGTCTGAGGGCAAAAAGGGCTTCTTCGACCTGGACGCGGGGGGCGTGGACTTCGTGTTCAAGCTGAACTTCCAGGGGACGCTGCTGCCCACCCAGGCCTTCGCCAAAGACATGGTGGAGCGCAAATCCGGCTGTATCCTGAACATCAGCTCCATGAACGCCTATATCCCGCTGACCAAGATCCCGGCCTACTCCGGGGCCAAAGCCGCCATCTCCAACTTCACCCAGTGGCTGGCCACCCACTTCGCCAAGTCCGGCATCCGGTGCAACGCCATCGCCCCGGGCTTCCTGGTGTCCAAGCAGAACCGGAAGCTGCTGTTCAACGACGACGGCACCCCGACGGCCCGGTCCGCCAAGATCCTCAACGGCACCCCCATGGGCCGCTTCGTGGACAGCGAGGAGTTGCTGGGCGGCGTGTTCTTCCTGTGCGACGACAGGGCCGCCTCCGCCATCACCGGGGTGGTGCTGCCCATCGACGCGGGCTTCGCCGCCTATTCCGGCGTGTGATTAAGCGCCATTTACTTTGCTTCATCCCCGGTACCTTTGAGCCATTGTGTGCTGGGAGATGATATAGCAGCGGCTGTTTGCAAGCCAGTCACTGCCTCCTCTTCATTAGGGCGGCCAGCCGTCAGGCTGGCCGCCCTGCTAAAAATGCAAATAGAGCCACCACGCGTTGCTGTTCGGGAAAAGTGTTGGATATCTCCGCGGTTCTGTGATAAACTATTTCAAAACAGGACTAAGGAGTGTTGAAAATGCTTACATTTGAAACCGTTTTATCCGCATTCAAAGATTATCTTGCCGAGGACACCAGGTACGAGGTGATCATGGCTTCCCGGGGCTACGTCATCCTGGAATGGAACTCCAACGACCGGGAGTTGGAGAGCGCGGTGGCCTGTCCTACACCCGAAGTGATGAAGGAAGAACTACTGAGCGACCTGAGAGGATACCTGCAGTATAAGGCCACGTTGTGCAACCGGAATCTGACGGACGATGAGTGGGAGCAGATCGAAGCCCAAGTGGACGAGATGTCCGCTTCCATCCAGTAACAAATCATGTACACAGCAAAATCGAAGCGGTCATTTGAGGGCCAGACGCCGGACGCAGAGCCGTGACCGCAGACGGGGAGGATATTGATGGAGGACAGAAAAAAAGACGGGATATGGCTTCCCTGTCCGCTTTGCGGCAGCAGGACAAAGACCAAGATATACGAGGATACGGTACTGATAAACTTTCCTCTGTATTGTCCAAAGTGCAAAAAGGAGACCAGGATCAATGTGGTCCTGAAGAAGATGGTTTTGAGCAAAGAGCCAGACGCATAGACGCAGAGCCTGCTCCCAGACCGTTTGGGAGCAGGCTATTTTTAACGAAACGACTTCCAGTTTATGTATCGGCTACAAGTTATCTCCATCTTTCGCCCGCAGCGCATCCAGGATCGCTCTCATAATTGGGATCAGGGCTTTTGCCTCCTTTTCGGTGCAGGTCTCCAGCAAAAAACGGAGGTTTTCACGGACAGAATCATGAAAATCTACCTCCGGGTAGAAAATCGGCCTGGGGTCCGCCGAATAGAGCCGGACTACGGGGTACAATGTTTCCAACGTGGGGTTTCCGTCCCCGTTTTCCATCCCCATAAGCGTCCTCTTATCGACCGATGTCAATTTGGCCACTTTATCCTGCGTAAGATTCACCCTGTCCCTTCCCTGTGTCGTGATCCTTGCCAGTGAAGCCGAAAACTCATATTTCCCGGTTGAAGTTAATTTCTTTTTCTTCACTATATTTCACCTCTTAAAAGTATTCTACTATATGTATAATTGTACTTCAAGAGTTACAGAACTCACTTAATATATGTATTATAATATACTTTATAGGGGACATTATGCGACATGGAAAAGGATGTTTTTGCTATGACGAAGCGTGTTCATTTACAATTTGAGACTTTCAAGAAAACGTAGCAGATAACCACACCCTAACAAGTGTATTATATTGCACATGGGCAAGAAGCATTGAAATGCACAATGCTTTTTGCCCATGTTTTGTGTTCATCGGCTGGCAGCCGTACATTGCCAAATATCCATGACCACCATTCTCAGAGTCCCACCTATGGGATCTGAGGTTGGTGTCCGTGTGCAGTATGGCCAACACAGCTCTCCAAGAGCCCGAAATGCCCGTTTGCCCGTGACCTCCGATCTCAGATCCTTCAAAGTTCTGAGATTGGAGTTTTGCATATGAGTTATGATATGAAAAAAAGTGGTGAACGTATTCGCCAGCTTCGAATTCAGCATAAGTTTACCCAAGGGATGGTCGCAGAGACTTTGAATATTGATAGAAGTTTCTACAGTCGTATTGAAGCAGGTAAATATGGCTGTTCTGTTGATTTGTTCGTCCAGCTTTCTAATTTGTTTGGAGTATCACTGGATTATCTTATTTTAGGCATATATGGCGAAACGCTGACGGAAAAGACGGAGAGGACATTGCTCAAAGCAGATATAACGAAATTGATGGGCCATTTGGAAAAGCTCAAAGCATCACTTTAAGAAAATGTGAGTATTGCGCACATTCACCTGCCGAATGTGCGCAATACTCTACATACAAATCATTCAACATCCCCTACAATCAAAGTACAGCCAAAAGGCTCTGTACTTTGTCAAGTTCATATCAGCAGTACGGGTAACCGCCCGGACAGACGAGCGTCCGCCAGCGCGCGCCACGACCCGGAGGGGGCATTAGCCCCCTTCGGTGAGCGAGAACGCCACCTGCGCGGGGCAGCCTTTGGCAAGGCCGCCAGTGTAGACTCTGTCCGGGCTTACAATGAGACGCCTTAGACCGGCCTGAGGACCAGGCCGCAGGGCTCAACCTGGGGTTGAAATCAGTAGAGGCCCCAGGTACACGCCCGCGCGGGTCATGCCAGACCCGGCCCGTACTGTTCCCAACCTCACCGGGGTGCGAGTGCGAATGCGGTGAGAGAGATGAAATCAAGTTCAAGGCGGTCCCGAGCGTTTGCTTGGGGCCGCCTCTCAAGGGGAATGAATCGGATGAACACCAAAGATAACAGGAAACGATCCCACGATATGATCGACCACATTTTTCACGACCTGCTCCCCGCCCAGAGCATGGCGGAGCGGCCTGAGCAGGTGGATCTCAGCCACCGGATGCTGGAGGGCCTCCTGAATGGCTCCATCGCTTTGTGCGATGCCGGCACCGGCATCGGCAAGACCTACGCCTACCTGGCGGCGGGGGCGGCGTTCCAGCGTTTCCGCACCAATCAGGGCAGGCCCTTCCGCCCCGTCCTGATCTCCACCTCCAGCATCGCTCTGCAGAACGCCATCCAGGCAGAGTACCTGCCCATCCTGTCCGACGCGCTGACCGCAGACGGCCTGATCAGTGAACCGCTCCTCGCCGTGATCCGCAAGGGAAAATCTCACTACGTCTGCCGCCAGCAGCTGGAACACCGGCTGCTCCAGATCAAGCTCAGTAAGAAAAACGAGAAAACAGTCGAAGCCCTGCTCTCCCTGCGGGAACACTTGGACATGGACGGGGTGCCCCATCTGACCGGCTTTGACCGGGAGCGGGTCTGTGTCCCCCAGGTCTGTGACTGTTCTTGGGAGAACTGCCGTTACCGGGCCTTCCTGGAGGACTGCGACAGCGGGGAGTTTCCCTTCCAGATCTGCAACCACAACCTGCTGCTGGCGGACGCCATCCATCGGAACACGGGCCGGAGCCCCATCCTCCCGGATGCCTGTGCCGTCATCATCGATGAGGCCCACAAGCTGCCCGATGCCGCCCGTCAGATGTTCGGCACCACGCTGGAGGCCGGGGATGTCCACAGCCTGATCCGCGACCTGCGGCGAGAGAAATTCCTGCTGGCGGCGGAGTCGCTGGACGAGCTGTCCGCGCCACTTCTAAAGCTGATGAACGAGCCCTTCGACACGGAGAGATCCTTCCAGACTTTTGCCCGGTTCCTCATCGCCCCGGCCCGGAACCTCCACATCGTCCAGAAGCAGCTCCACGGCCTGCTCTCCGCCGCCACCAGCCGTCAGCTGAACAGGCTGGCCTCCACCACAGAGCTGCTCACGAAGGAAAACTCCGGCCTGGTGTTCTACGCCATGGAGGACCGACGGGGCGGTACCATGTTGTGCGCCGTGGCCGCCGATATGACCGCCCAGCTCCGCGCCACCCTCTGGGACCAGGAGCGGCCCGCCATCCTCACCTCCGGCACCCTGGCGGTGGGCAGAGATTTCCATCGCTTCAAAGAAGAAACGGGATTGCTGGCCGATGGGCGGGTAATGGAGTCCGTCTCCGCCTCGCCCTTCGATTACAAGGCCAACTGCCTGCTGTACCTGCCGCTCCACCCGCCCGAACAGGCGGGCAGCGGCTATTTTGATACCCTGGCCGCGGAGATCGCCGCCCTGCTGGACGCCTGCTGGGGCCACGCCCTGGTGCTGTTCACCTCCTACGCCGCCATGTCCGCCATCAAGGAGCGGCTGGCGGAGATGGATCTGCCCTGGGAGGTGTTCACCCTGGGCAGGAACGCGGTACATACCACCCAGGAGTTCAAAAACGAGCCGGGGAGCGTCCTTCTGGCCACCGGGGCCGCCTGGGAGGGCTTTGACTTCCCGGGGGACTGCGTGTCCCTTCTGGTGATCCCGCGCCTTCCGTTTTCACGGCCTGACGCTCTGAAGGAGAAGAAGCGGGCGGAGTACCCGGACCTGCGTTCTTTCATCCGGGCCGTGGTGGTGCCGGAGATGCAGATCAAGCTGAAGCAGGGCTTCGGGCGGGCCATCCGCACCGAAACAGACACCTGCGTGGTGGCCATCCTGGACGAGCGTTCCGCGCCTGGTCAGCGGCACCATGAGGCCATGTTGGCCGCCCTGCCTGACCTGCCCCAGACCAGCAGCCTGGAGGATGTGGTGGAGTTCATCTACCGCCTCAAGGGGCCGGACTATTTCCGGGAGGGCAAAGAATGATCGACACAAAAAACGACCTGCGCTACATTTTGGTGACGCGGACGCTGGAAAAAGCGGCGGAGGCCGGTCTGCTGACCCTGGAGGAGTTGTGTGCGGCCAAACGGCTGGCCCGGAACAGATACCAGCCTCAAACTGTGTGGGAATAGTACTGGCTTTCCCCGGCAGGATGTGGTAATGTTGTCGGTACCCAGAGGAGAGGAGGCGCGCCGGATGGGTAAAAATATCACCATTATCCCGCCCAGCGGCGGAAGGCCCGACACCCTGCGGGTGGCGGCTTACTGCCGCGTCAGCACAGATCTGGAGGAGCAGGCGTTGTCCTATGCCTCCCAGATCCGCAGCTACACCGAGCTGATCCGCAGCCACGAGGGCTGGGAGCTTGTGGACATTTACGCTGATGAGGCGGCCAGCGGCACAAAAATGGACAAGCGGGAGGACTTCAACCGGATGCTGGCGGACTGCCGGAAAGGGAAGATCGACCGGATTCTGGTGAAGTCCATCTCCCGCTTTGCCCGGAACACAAAGGACTGCCTCGCCGCCCTGCGTGAGCTGGCCCGGCTGGGCGTCACCGTCCAGTTTGAAAAAGAGAATATCGACACAGGAACGCTCACCACCGAACTGATGGTGAGCGTTTCCGGTTCTCTGGCCCAGCAGGAGTCCATCTCCATCGCGCAGAATATCCGCCAGGGCTACCGGCGCCGGATGGAGCGGGGGGAGTTCATCACCAATAAGCCTCCCTACGGTTACCGGAACGAGGGAGGCGGACGGCTGGAGATCGTGCCAGAGGAGGCCGAGGTCATTCGCTGGGTGTTTGAGTCCTATCTCAACGGTTGCAGCCCCGCCGGGATCGCGGCGGAGATGAACCGCAGAGGGGTTGAGAAAAAATATGGAAACTCTACATGGGCAAAGAACGCTGTCGTTTATTGGCTAAAAAATGAAAAATACACCGGAAATACTCTCTGCCAGAAAACTTTCAAAATCGGATTTCCGTACAGTGCGGTGAAAAACAGGGGAGAATTGAACCAATTTTATATTGAAAACTGCCATCCGGCCATCATCAGCCAGGAATTGTTCGACCGGGTCCAGGCCAGGATGGAGCAAAGAAAGGCGCGCACACCGATGTCGGCCAAGCACCCGCTGTCGGCAAAAATCGTCTGTGGAAATTGCGGTACGACGTTTTATCGAAGGCTTGATTCTAACGGGACGGCCACATGGATCTGTTCCCGGCACATAGAAAGAAAATCGGCTTGCCCGATCATCCCCATTTGGGAGCGCGATATTTATACCGCTTTCTTGTGGATGTACAACAAACTGCGGCTCCATGAGGGTGTCATTCTGCGGCCTGCCCTGCGGCAGATGGAGGAGCTGGAACAGGCCGTACAGCGGGAAAACCCCGCCATGCTGGAGGTCAACCGGGCCATCGCCCAGGCCACGGAGCAAAACTACAAAATCAGTAAACTTCGCTCTAATGGCCTGCTGGATGACGATGCCTGCTCCGCCCGGCTGGCGGCCCTGGAGGCCCAGCTGACCCAGCTCCGGGCCAAGCGCCGGAGGCTGTTGAAAAACGATGACGTCAGCGAGGCGGCGGAGACCCTGCGGCAGACGGCGGAGGCCATCCGCCAGGGGCCGGAGCGGCTGGAGGAATTTGACGGGGCTCTGTTCGCCGGTCTGGTGGAGCGGATCACGACCGCCCCCACTGGTCTGCGGTTCCGGCTGTACGGCGGTATTGAGGTGACGGAACAGCTCTGGGAGGGTGGGAAATGAACCGAAAGATTTTGTACGGCTATCAGATGAGGGACGGGAAATTGACGATCCAGCCCCAGGAGGCCGAGGGGGTGAGGCGGGTGTTTTTCCTCTACCTCGAGGGTATGTCCCAGCGGCAGATCATGGATATGCTGAACGCCGATGGCGTTGCCTACAGCGTAGAAAACCCGCTATGGACGCACCAGAGGATCACACAGACGCTTCGAAACCCCCGGTACATGGGGGAAAAAGGGTATCCAGCCCTGATCGACGGCGAAACTTTCCGCAAGGCGCAGTCAGCGAGGGCGGAACGGATGCGCAAACGGGGGAACCACCCGGCGCTGCGGCTGACCCAAAAGCTTCGGTGCGGCCACTGCGGGCATCCCCTGCGACGGTCCTTCCAGAAGCAGTTGAAGGATACCCTGCGTTTCCTCTGCGACGGCTGCGGCGCGAGGATCACCATCCCAGATGCCGCCCTGCTGGCGGAGGTGGAGCGGCAGGCGGCGGAGTACGTGCCGCCGTCAGAGGGCGGCTATGCCCCCTCGGAGGATGTGATCCGCCTGTCCAACGCCGTCAACCGGGGGCTGGAACGCCCCGACAACCCGGAGGAGGTAGTGGCCCTAATTTTGCAGGGGATCTCCGCCCGGTACGCCTGCGTTCCGGCGCAGATGACCACGGCGGACATCCTGCGCCTGATCCGGGAAAAGGACTACGACCGGGCCATCCAATTGATCGCCATCACCGCGGACAACGCGGTGAAAGTGACATTTAAGTGACCGTTCACAGCCGATCAGGAAAGGAGTCATCATGGAACAAAACGCACAAAAGCAGCGGGTGGCCGTTTACTGCCGGGTCGCCTCCGGCAGTGAGGATCACTCCGCTAGTCTCGCCGCCCAGAAAGCCTACTACACCGAGATGGTGGACCGGCACCCGGAATGGGAACTGGCTGGCATCTACGCCGACAAGGGCATTGCCACCACTGACAGGAAGAAGCAGAAGGAGTTCAATAAGATGCTCACCGCCTGTGGGCAAGGGAAGATCGACATCATCCTGGTCAGATCGGTCTCCCGTTTCGCCAGAAACGTGATGGACTGCCTGGACGTAGTCCAGATGCTGAAAGCCAGCGGCGTCAGGGTGATCTTCGAAAAAGAGGGCTTTGACACTTCCACCGAAGCAGGCGATCTCCGAATCGCGCTGTTCAATGAGCTTGCCCGGAGGGAGAGCGAGTCCATCTCCATGAATCTGTATGCCCGGTGAGGGAGAAGCCACAGTATTCCAATATCAGGAAACGCAATAGGAAGGGAAACGCCATGGAACAGACGGTACAACAGGAACGGCGGGTCCATGTTATCCCCGCCACAAAGCAGGCCGCAGCCCCCGGAGGGGCCTCTGGCCGTCGCAAGCGGGTGGCCGCCTACTGCCGGGTGTCCACCGACAGCGAGGAGCAGCTCACCAGCTACACCGCCCAGAAAGCCTACTATACCCAGAAAATCGGGGAGAACCCCGACTGGGAGCTGGCAGGCATCTACGCCGACAGGGGCATCACGGGAACGAGCATGAAGAAGCGGGTGGAGTTCAAGAAAATGATCGCCGCCTGCAAGCGGGGGCGCATCGACCTGATCCTCACCAAGTCCCTCTCCCGCTTCGCCCGGAACACAGTGGACTCCCTGGAGGTGGTGCGGATGCTCCGGGCCAATGGCATTGGAGTAATTTTTGAAAAGGAAAACATCAATACGCTGACCGAGTCCAGTGAGTTCCTGCTCACCCTGTTCAGCGGTTTCGCCCAGGCGGAGAGCGAATCCATCAGCAAAAATGTGATCTGGGGCATCCAAAAGAGCCGGGAGGCGGGGAAGGTGCCTTTCCAGTACACCAAGCTGCTGGGCTACCGGAGGGGGGCGGACGGCCAGCCGGAGGTCGTGCCGGAGGAGGCGGAGGTGGTGAAACGCATTTACCGCCGCTACCTGGACGGGTGCAGTTTGGCGCAGATCAAGCGGGAGCTGGAGGCGGACGGCGTCCCCACCTCCAGCGGCATCCGGGGCTGGACCTATCAGGTGGTGCGGAATATTTTGACCAACGAGCGTTATATTGGCGACGCGCTCCTGCAAAAGACCTACACCACCGACTGCATCAGTAAAACGGTGAAGAAGAACCAGGGCGACCGGCCCATGGTCTATGTGGAGCGCAACCATCCGGCCATCGTGCCCAAGGCCATGTTTTACCAGGTGCGGGAGGAGATGACCCGGAGGGCCAGCAAGCGGAAGGTGCTGCAGAAAACGGGCAAGACAGAGCAGGGCAAGTATTCCGCCAAATACGCCCTGACCGAGCTGCTGGTGTGCGGGGAGTGCGGTTCCCCTTACAAACGGTGCACCTGGGCCCGGAACGGGAAGAAGCGGATCGTCTGGCGGTGTGTGTCCCGGCTGGAGTTCGGCACGAGATACTGCCACCACTCGCCCACCATGGACGAGGACAAACTGCATCAGGCCATTTTGGATGGGCTCAATGAATTTGTCCAAGCGGGCCGGGGCGTTGGCGCCGAGGTGCTGGACATCGCCGGCATGGTCCAGCAGGGCGGCAGCTCGGAGGAGGTTGACCCGCTGACCCTGCGCAGCCGACTGGACGCGCTGACCGTCCGGCAGGCGGAACTGCTGGACAGGGTTCTGGAGGACATGGACAACCCGGAGCTGACGGCCCAGCTGAAGGCGCTGGCGGAGGAAAAGCAGGACATTCTGGGTCGGCTCGGGGCGCTCCAGCAGGATGAGGAGCAGCGGGCCGGTCAGGAGGCCAGACGGCGGGAGCTGGCGGAGTGGCTGGACCGGCAGGAAACGGCGTTCACCGAGTACGAGGATGTCATCACTCGCAGATATGTGGAAAAGGTCACCGTCCTGGATGCCGAGACCATCCGGATCAAGTTCAGATATACGGAGATCGAAATTGACAGGGCGGTTCGAGCATGATGGAGTGTGTGGGTCGTCAAGCAGAAGCTGAGAAAGGAGTCCGGCAGGGCGGGAGCGTTATCCCGCCTTGCCGGATTCTTTTCTGCTGCGGCTCCGATCTTTTCAGATTTCGGTGGGATGTGCTGGAAACCGTTGCGCCGCAACGGTTTCCAGCTGGTATCTTTTTTGTCTACAGAAGAAAGGTGACGGTGTGGTCCTTGCCCGCCGCCAGATAGACCTCCTGGGTGTCCGGCTGCTTGATGGTGAAGCCGGGGGCGGATTCCAGCTCCTTGATCTTGTACCAGCCTGTCTCCACCCGTTCCAAATGGATCTGGCCTCCGGCGTCGGTGTAGAAGGTGCCCAGGTCGTTATATTCGCCAGACTGGGTATCATCGCTGCCCCGCCAGATCTGGAACTTCACGCCCTCGATGGGACTACCGGTGATGGAATCCACCTTCTTGATGAACAGATCGGGCTTGCGCAGGTTGCTCAATTCCAGGGTGGTGGTCTTGTTCTCCTCCAAATAGATGGTGTGGACGGTATCGTCGGCCACCCAGCCATTCTTGGGCTTGACCTCCCGAACGGTGTACGCTCCGGGGGCCAGCCCCTCCAGCACGATGAGGCCCTCGGCGTTGGTGAAGTGCTGCTCGTCATAGCCGCCGTTGACCTCGGCGATGCGGAACAGGACGCCGGAGAGGGGTTCGCCGGTCTGCTGGTCGATCTTCAGCAACCGGAGGCCGGGGCGGGTACTGTTCACGAAATCCACCACCACGTCCTGGTCCTTGGTAGCGTCGATCCAGACGGTCTTGCGGTTGTTGGTGTCCAGCAGGTAGGGGGCGGGCACATCCGTTTCCGTGATCTCGTAGCACCCGGACGGCATATTGGAGAGGGTGGCCTTGCCATTCGCCCCCGTCACCACATCGTTCTCATAGCCCAGGTTCACGCCGCGAACGTGAAAGCTGGTGTTGGGGACGGGTTCGCCGGTCTCGGTGTTCCGCTTGGCAATGGTGAGGGATCGTTTATGGTGGTTGGCCTTGGTGACGGTGATGGTCTGCTCCCCTTGCAGATCCTCAGCGTTCACATGGACGCCCACCGGGGAGCGGTCACAGTCGAAACCAGCAGGGGCGGACACCTCCCGAAACTCATGGTAGCCCTCAGTGACGTTGGACACGGTGATGGTGCCGTCGGCCTGGGTCTCCTCGGTGGCGATCACCTGTCCGTCCCGCAGTACCACGAAAATGGCCCCGGCCAACGGCTGGCCGCTCTCGTCCACCTTTTTGAGCTGCACCCTGACCTTTGCCGAATTTTCAAAGACCAGGGACACGTCGGTCTTGCCGTCCCACACGAAGGGCTGCTTCAACTTGGACACATCGGAGCTGAGGATGAAGCCCTCGGGCGGGGTGATCTCCTCGGCCAGATAGCTCCCGGTGGGCAGGGTGGAGAAATCCAGGTCCTCTTTCAGAATATAGCCGCCCTCTTTGGTGACGAACTCCCCAAAGTAGCTGCCGCCCTCGTCCAGCTTCACGCTGGTGATACGGATCACCGCGCCGGGGATGCCCTCGGTGGGGTTATCGGCATTTACCTTGCGGATGGAGCCGGTGCCAGGGGTGGTGGTTGTCGTGGTCAGCTCGTTGTAAAAGGTGAACACATTATTGGCGGAGCCGTTGGGCAGGACAGTGACGAGCTGAGACTCAGTCTGTGCCACATAGCCCTCCGGCACGGCCACCTCTGTGATCTTGTATTGGCCCGCAGTCAGATCGTCGGCTTCAGCGGTGAGAGTAAAGGTGCCGTCCGCCCCGGTCTCCCTGGTGACGGAAAGACCGCCGTTCCCATCGATCCCCTCCACTTTGAAGGTGACGCCAGGGATGGGCCGACCGGTGCCTGCCTCCAGCTTTTTCACGGTGAGCTTGACCGTGGCCTGCTCTGGCCGATCGTCCGGGACCGCGATGAGGAGCCGCTGCATGGGCACCCCGGACTGACCCGCCAGCATCCAAGGCTGGCTCTTGTCCCACTCGTAGATCCACAGGTGGTAGCTCTTATAGTATTCCGGGTGCTCCAGCACCTCATTGACTCCGGCGCTGACGTAGTCGTAGGCGGAATTCCCGGTAACACCGCCGTCCGAGCTGTCGATGATCGTGTGGATGTCCACCTTGCTCCAGTCCTTGATGAAGGAGGACTGACCGTAGGTGTCATGGTACAGCTTCAGCGCAGCCACCAGCTCCTCCGCAGCTTGGTCGATGAAGCCTTCACGATCGCTGTCCACGTCCTTGAGGATACCGTGCTCGTAGTACCAGCTCATGGCTTGGGCCACCAGGAACCAGATATCGGACCAATAGGCGTTCCACCGCTCCGACGCCACGGCGTTGCCAGCATCGGTGAAATCCCCATAGGTGTGGGCGTAGATGAACGTGAGCAGGACCCGCAGGGAGGGATGGTCCACTTCCTCCTTGAAGTTCCATGTCTGCCCGTTGGCGGCGGGGCCCAGGGTGCCCCGCTGATAGGCGCACAGGGCGCGGGTGGGGCCAAAGCCCGGCACATCCACCTGCTCGTCAAAGACGTAGGGCAGGCCCACGTTGTTGATGACGCTGCTGGCGGCCTTGTAGCGGACGGACCGCCCGCCGATCTTCATATAGTCGCTGCTCCTCTGCGTGATGGAGCTGGGGGCAGAGGACAGCCCCCCGGCGGCGAATGCGGACAGGGGCAGGACGCCCAGGATGCAGACCAGCGCCAGGAGCAGGCTGACGGCCCGCTGGATGATGTTTTTCTTCAAAATGAAAACCTCCTTTGACGCGCAGCAGGGCCAGACCGAAAGGAACGGTCTGGCCCTGCCAGTGTTGGTATTTAGATGGTGGAGATCATTGGGGGTATCGCGTGTAGAGGATATAGGTGGGCTGGCTCTCCAGCCACC
>CAJUPU010000012.1:0-27919 GCA_910588495.1 uncultured Oscillospiraceae bacterium
GATATCTTACCACACGCTCCCGGGTTTGTCAAGACCTTTTTTCGACTCCCTCGAATGTTTCTTGACCCGCCCCGCTTCCGCAGGGCCCCTCGTGTCGAGCGCTCAGTTATATTAGCAGATCTTGCCGCAAATGTCAACCCCCTTTTTCAAGTTTTTTCGATCTTTTCTGCAAAGCCTTTTCCGGACGCCCGTCCCGCTCCGATCCACCCTCCCTGCCCCAGGCGCTCCGCGCTTTTTTTACTTGCGCAACCGTCCCGCCTGTGTTACCCTAGACACATCTAATATATCATATCCTGTATATATCAATATCCTGTCCAAGGAGGTCTGACCATGCCTATCCGCATCCCCGACTCCCTCCCCGCCACCGGCGTGCTGGAGAGCGAGAACATCTTTGTCATGACGGAGCGCCGCGCCCTGCACCAGGACATCCGCCCCTTGAACCTGCTCATCCTCAACCTGATGCCCACCAAGATCGTCACCGAGACCCAGCTGCTGCGCAAGCTGTCCAACACCCCCCTTCAGGTCAACGTCCAGCTCCTCCAGACCAAGAGCCACACCCCCCAGAACACCGACGTGGCCCACCTCCAGTCCTTCTACACCACCTTCGACCAGGTGAGGGAGCAGCAGTTCGACGGCATGATCATCACCGGGGCCCCGGTGGAGAACCTGGAATTCGAGGCGGTGGACTACTGGGAGGAGCTTTGCCAGATCATGGACTGGAGCCGCACCCACGTCCACTCCACCTTCCACATCTGCTGGGGGGCCCAGGCGGGGCTGTACCACCACTACGGCATCGACAAGCACACCCTGCCCAAAAAGCTGTCCGGGGTGTTCGAGCACACCATCATCCGCAAGCGCTCCCCTCTGTTCCGGGGCTTCGACGACCGCTTCTGGGCCCCCCACTCCCGGTACACCGAGGTGACCATGGAGCAGCTGCTGGAAAAGCCCGAGCTGGAGATCCTGGCCCTGTCCCACGAGGCGGGGGTGTTCGGGGTGAAGAGCTCGGACAACCGCCGGTTCTTCATCTTCGCCCACGCGGAGTACGACGACGACACTCTGGCCCAGGAGTATTTCCGGGACGTGAAGCGGGGGCTGGACCCGGACCTGCCCGCCCACTATTTCCCCGGCAATAACCCCAGCCTGACCCCCGTGGTCACCTGGCGCAGCGCCGGCCAGCTGCTGTACACCAACTGGCTGAACTACTACGTCTACCAGACCACCCCCTACGACCCCAGCCAGATCTCTCTGGAGCCTCAGAGCTGAGCCATGCTCCAGATCTCCAACATCAAGCTCCCTGTGGACGGGGGGGAGGAGGACCTGCGCCGGAAAGCCGCCAAGGTCCTGGGCGTCCGGCCCGGGGCCATTTCGGCGCTGTCCCTCCACCGCCAGTCCATCGACGCCCGGCGGAAAACGGACGTCCACCTGGTGTGCACCGTCCGCGCCACATTAAATAAGGAAATGGAGGACGCCGTCCTCCGCCGCGCCCCCAAAGGGGTGTCCGCCGTGGCCGACGCGCCCTACGCCCTGCCCGCCCTGGGCCGGACCTCCTCCCTGCCCCCGGTGGTGGTGGGGATGGGCCCGGCGGGGCTGTTCGCCGCCCTCACCCTGGCCCGGGCGGGCCTGCGGCCCATCGTGCTGGAGCGGGGCCGTGACGTGGACGAGCGCACCGGGGACGTGGAGCACTTCTGGCGGACGGGCATCCTGTCCACCACCTCCAACGTCCAGTTCGGCGAGGGGGGCGCGGGCACCTTCTCCGACGGCAAGCTGACCACCGGGGTGAACGACCCCCGGATCTCCCACGTGTTCGACATTTTCGTGTCCCACGGGGCCCCGGCGGATATCAAATGGTCCCACAAGCCCCACATCGGCACCGACGTGCTGCGGGGGGTGGTGAAGTCCATCCGGCGGGAGCTGCTGTCCCTGGGGGTGGACATCCGCTTCGAGCACCAGCTCTGGGCGCTCCATCAGGAGGGTGGGCGGCTGTCCGGCGTCACCGTCATGACCGAGACCGGCCCCTACGATCTTCCCTGTGACGCGCTGGTGCTGGCCCCCGGCCACTCCGCCCGGGACACCTTCCAAATGTTATATGAGTCCGGCCTGCCCATGGAGCCCAAGAGCTTCGCCATCGGCGTGCGCATCGAGCACAGCCAGGAGGCGGTCAGCCGGGCCCAGTTCGGCGAGTTCTGGGACAAGCTCCCCGCCGCCGACTACAAGCTGGCCTGCCACCTGCCCTCGGGCCGGTCGGCGTTCACCTTCTGCGTGTGTCCCGGCGGGCAGGTGGTAGCCGCCGCCAGCGATCATGGCCAGGTGGTCACCAACGGCATGTCCCTCCGGGCCCGGGACGGGGCCAACATCAACGGCGGCTTTCTGGTGGGGGTCAACCCGGCCGACTTCGGCGGGGAGGACCCTCTGGCCGGTGTCCGCTTCCAGGAGAAGTGGGAGCGGGCCGCCTGGGACCGGGGGCGCATGTTCGCCCCGCCGGACTTCGACCCCGTCCACCCGCCCTTCTTCGCCCCCGCCCAGCTTGTGGGGGACTTTCTGGCGGGCCGCATCTCCACAGGCCCCCGGTCCGTCCTGCCCACCTACCGCCCCGGCGTCACCTGGGACACCATGGACGGCCTCCTCCCCGGCTATGTGCTGGACACGCTGAAAGAAGCCCTGCCCATTTTCCACCGGAAGCTCCAAGGCTTCGCCCACCCGGACGCGGTGCTCACCGGGGTGGAGACCCGCTCGTCCTCTCCGGTGCGGATCCTGCGGGACGCCTCCTTCCAGTCCCCCGCTCTCCCGGGGCTGTACCCCTGCGGGGAGGGGGCGGGCTACGCCGGGGGCATCACCTCCGCCGCGGTGGACGGGATCAAGGCGGCGGAGGCCGTCATTTTGGGCTGAAGCGCTGCTCACGGCGCGCGGGCGGTCAGCTTCCTTGTCACGCTCGAATCGGCCGCGCGGCCAGGTCGCTTTCCCTCCGACTCGGGCTGGTGTCCGGGCCGCCTTGCGGCTATCCTCGCGCTCCTCGTTTCGGTCCATCCGCGCTGCTCACGACGGCTCCGCAACCTGTAGTCGTGCTCCGCCTGCTCGCGACGCGCGGCTTCCCTCCGTCTCGGAGAAAACCCGTCCCCGCTGCGCGGCGACTGGGCTTTTCTCCTCGCTTCGGTCCATCCGCGCTGCTCACGACGGCTCCGCAACCTGTAGTTTACCTCCCGCAACCCAAACGCAACAGCAAATTGGTGGCCTGAGCAGGTGTTCTTCCGTACACTGGGGGCACCTTGAAAGGAGGTCATCACCATGACATTCGGTGAAAATCTGCAATTTCTGCGCAAGCGCGCCAACATGACCCAGGAGGACCTGGCGGAGAAGATGGAGGTGTCCCGCCAGTCGGTGAGCAAGTGGGAGTCCAATTCCTCCTACCCGGAGACGGACGCCATCCTGCGCCTGTGCTCCCTGTTCCACTGCGATATGGACACCCTTCTGCGGGGCGACGTGTCCCGCCGCTTCGGCGAGGACGCCTCTCTCTGGGACAAGCACATGAACGGCTTCGCCGCCGTCATGACCGCCGGGGTGGCCCTGGTGCTGCTGGGCGTCACCCTCATGCTGTTCGTGGGCGAGTTTTTCGGCTGGGAGATGACCGCCGGGGTGCTCTTTTTCCTGATCCTCACCGCCGCCGTCACCGTCTTCATCCTCTCCGGCATGGGCCACGACACCTTCCTGCGCCAGCATCCCGGCATCGGCCCCTGCTACACCAAGGAGGAGATGGACCGCTTCGAGCGCCGCTTCCCCGCCCTCATCGCCATCCCCATCGCCCTTCTGCTGCTGGGGCTCACCGCCATGATCCCCCTGGAGTCCCTGGCCCCCGCCCAGTTCAGTAAGGACCAGTGGGACGCCCTGTGTGGGACCCTGTTCCTGCTGTGCGTCACCGTCACCGCCTCCGCCCTCACCTGGGCGGGCATCCAGCACTCCAAATACGGCTTCCCCGAGGAGAAGATGACCCCCGCCCAGCGCCGGGTGGGCCGGATCTGGGGCGTGGGCATGGTGGCCGCCACGGCGCTGTATGTGGGCCTGGGCTACGGGCTGGACCTGTGGAAGCAGGCCGCCCCCATCATCTACACCGTGGCCGCCCTGCTGTGCGCGGCCCTCACCATCCTGGTGAACAAAGACGACGAATGACAAAGGAGGCCCCGCCATGGTGGAGCGCCGCCCGGACTATCACACAAGCTTCCACTGCCTGGGGGACGCCTGCCCGGACACCTGCTGCCGGGACTGGTCGGTGGTCCCCGATGAGGACGCCTTGGCGGACTACGCCGCCGCCCCCTCCCCCCTGCGGGAGCGCATCGCCCAAAATCTCGTCACCGATGAGGACGGCGACACCTGCTTCCGCCTGGACGAACAGGGGCTGTGCGCCCTTTTGACCCCCGACGGCCTGTGCGCCATCCAAAGGGACTGGGGGGAGGAACATCTCTGCGCCCACTGCGCCGCCTATCCCCGGTTCACCGAGGAGTTCGGCTGTCTCACCGAGACCGCCCTGGCCGTCTCCTGTCCCGAGGCCGCCCGGCTGCTTTTGGAGGCCCCCCGGTTCGCCCTTGTGGAAACGGACGACGGCAGAAACGATCCGCCCTTCGACGGCGTGGACCCGGACCTGCTGGCGGGGCTGGAGCACAGCCGCGCCCAAGTTCTGGCCCTGCTGGACGGGGACAAAGGGACCATCTGGGAGAAGCTGAACGCCCTGCTGGGCCGGGCCAAGACCCTGGAAACCTCCCTATCCGCCGGGGACTTCCGCCGGGACTTCCCCTTCCCGCCCCCGCCTATCCCCGGCCTCTTCCGGGCCTCCGCCGTCTGGCTTTTAGAGGTGCTGGCAGACCTGGACCCCCTGCGCCCGGACTGGCCCGAACTGTTGAAGGAGCGGGCCAAACAGCTCTCCGCCCTCGCGGAAGCGGACTACTCCGCCCTGCGCTCACGGTATGAGCGGGCCAACCCCCGCTGGGAGCGCCAATTGACCAATCTGGCCTGCTATTTCGTGTTCCGCCACTGGCACAAGGCGGTGAACGACGACGATATCTACGGCCGGGCCGCCTTCGTGTGCGCCGCCTGCTCTGTTTTGTACCACCTGGCCCTGTTCCAGCCGGGGGAAGAAATCACATTATGGTCCCGGTTCAGCCGGGAGGTGGAGCACGACGAGGACAACCTGGCCCAGCTGTTCTGGGCCCTGTCCGAGCCGGAGGCCCTGCCCCCGCCGCTCACATTTTGAGGAGAGGAGACGGTCCCATGTCACGATACCTCAGCGACCACGTCCACCTGGGTGATGACCTCACCAGCGTGGTCATCCTGGACCAGACCCTGCTGCCCAACGAGGCAGCATACCTGACCCTCCGGGAGCCGGAGGAGATGTTCGAGGCCATCCAGGCCCTGCGGGTCCGGGGGGCCCCGGCCATCGGCATCTGCGCCGGGTACTGTCTGGCCGCCCTGGCGGAGCAGCGCAAAGACCTGCCCCCGGACCAGTTCCGGGCCGAACTCCACCGGCTGTCCGCCTATCTCAACTCCTCCCGGCCCACGGCGGTGAACCTGAGCTGGGCGCTGAACAGGCTGGGCAGGCTGGCCCACACCATGCCGGAGGCCGCCCCCGCCGCCGTGGCCGCCGCCCTGCGGGAGGAGGCCATCGCTATCCACAAAGAGGACATCGCCATGTGCCGGGCCATCTCGGAGCACGGCCTGACCCTCATCAAGGACGGGGACGGCATTTTGACCCACTGCAACGCCGGGCCGCTGGCCACCTCTCAATACGGCACCGCCCTGGGCCCCCTGCTGCTGGGGACGGAGCGGGGCATGAAGTTCCGGGTGTTCGCCGACGAGACCCGGCCCCTGCTCCAGGGGGCCCGGCTCACCGCCTACGAGCTGGACAAGGCGGGGGTGGACGTCACCCTGATCTGCGACAACATGGCCTCGATCGTGATGAAGAACGGCTGGATCGACGCCTGTTTCGTGGGCTGCGACCGGGTGGCCGCCAACGGCGACACCGCCAACAAGATCGGCACCAGCGGCGTGGCGATTCTGGCCAAACACTACGGCATCCCCTTCTACGTGCTGGGCCCCACCTCCACCATCGATCTGGCCTGTCCCGACGGGGACCACATCCAGATCGAGCTGCGCGACCCGGAGGAGATCCGCTCCAAATTCTACGCCCGGCCCATGGCCCCGGCGGGGGTGAAGTGCTACGACCCCGCCTTCGACGTGACCAGCCACGACCTGATCGCGGGCATCGTCACGGAAAAGGGCATCTGCCGCCCGCCCTATGGGCAGTCTCTGGCGGCGCTGTTCCCATGACGAAAAGGAGACCGGCGCGGCCTATGGCCGCGCCGGTCTCGCTGTCCGTATCCCTCACAGGGCCTGGGCCATGGCCCGGGCCAGCTCCTCCATTTTTGCCCGGTCGGCGTCGCCGACGGCGGACTTGACGGAGATCTTGGGCTCCAGGATGGTCAGCCCCTTCATCCCCTCCAGCTCGCACAGCATGGCCCGCAGGGCGGTGGGGCCCCAGGAGCCGTTCTCCAGCAGGCCCACGGTCCGGTCCTTGAAGCCCTTGGACTTGAGCCGGGCCAGGAATTGGGCCATGGGCGGGAACACCCCGGCGTCGTAGCTGGCTGCGGCCAGCACCAGGCCGCTGTACCGGAAGGCCCCGGCCACCGCCTCCGCCCAGTCCCGGCGGGTCAGGTCCATGGCCTCCGCCGCCAGCCCCTGGGCGCGGAGCATGTCCGCCAGCTCCAGCGCCGCCCGGGCGGTGTTGCCGTGGATGGAGGCGTAGGCCACCAGCACCCCCTTCTCCTCGGGGGCGTAGCTGCTCCACACGCCGTACTTCTCCAGGGCCAGCCCCAGGGCGTCCCCGGACAGGATGGGGCCGTGGAGGGGGCAGACGGCCTGGATGTCCAGCGCCGCCGCCTTTTTCAGCAGGGCCTGGACCTGGACGCCGTACTTGCCCACGATGTTGATATAGTACCGGCGCGCCTCGTCCACCCAGGGGGAATCGGGGTCGGTGTCCCCGAACCGGCCGAAGCCGTCGGCGGAGAACAGGGTCTTGGAGGCGCTCTCATAGGACACCATCACCTCCGGCCAGTGGACCATGGGGGCCATGAGGAAGGTGAGCTTGTGCGCCCCCAGCTCCAAAACGTCCCCCTCCTTCACGGTGAGGGTGCGCCCTTCGAAGCTGCGGCCGGTGAAGGCCGCCAGCATGGGGAAGGTCTTGGCGTTGCCCACCAAAACCATGCCGGGAAATTTGTCCGCCAGGGCGGCGATGCTGCCGGCGTGGTCGGGCTCCATGTGGTGGATCGCCAGGTAGTCCGGGGCGCGGCCCGCCAGGGCCGTATCCAGGTTGGCCAGCCACTGCTGGGTCTTGCGGGGGTCCACCGTGTCCAGCACGGCGGTCTTTTCGTCCAGGATGAGGTAGGAGTTATAGCTCACGCCGCCGGGGACGGCGTACTGGCTCTCGAACAGGTCCAGCTCGCCGTCAAAGCAGCCCACCGGCACGATGGCCGGGTCAAATTGGGATCGCATGATAACAAGTCCTTTCTTTTGTGGGTCGGTGGTCTGTCGCTGCATCGCCCATCATTTTACTATGGTTTTCCCCATCCGTCAAGTTTTCCCTCCCGTTCAGTCTTGACAATTTCCCCTCCCGGTGATACACTGTCCCCTGTCAAAATGGCGATGACGGAGAAGCACCCGCGGCGCGGCGCACAGAGAGGGACCCGTTTGGTGGAAGGGCCCCGCGCACGGCGGCGGGCCGTACCGCTCCCGAGCCGCCCGGGACGACCGGGCCGGGACCTCACCGTTATCAGAGGGCACGAGCGGCAAGTTGTCACGCTGCGCCCGCTCGCGACGCGCGGCTTCCCTGCGACTCGGGCTGGTGTCCGGGCCTTACGGCCCTCCCCTCGTCCTCGCTTCGGTCCATCCGCGCTGCTCGCGACGGCTCCGCGCTTCTTGCAAGCAGGGTGGAACCGTGGGACGTATTTCGCGCCTCACCCCTGAACAGCATCAGGGGTGAGGCGTTTTATTTTCTCGCCCCAACACAAGGAGGAATCATCATGTCCCAAGAAAACGAACAGTATACCTTTGAGAACGAGCAGTACCGCAAGACCTACTGGCACACCTGCTCCCACGTGCTGGCCCAGGCCATGAAGCGGCTCCACCCGGAGGTGAAGCTGGCCATCGGCCCGTCCATCGACAACGGCTTCTACTACGACTTCGACACCCCCCAGCCCTTCACCGAGGGGGAGCTGGCCGAGCTGGAGGCGGAGATGCGCAAGATCTGCAAGGAGAAGCTGAAGCTGGAGCGGTTCGAGCTGCCCCGGGCGGAGGCCGTGGCGTTCATGGAGGAGCGGGGCGAGCCCTATAAGGTGGAGCTGATCCACGATCTGCCCGAGGACGCCGTCATCTCCTTCTACAAGCAGGGCGACTTCACCGACCTGTGCGCCGGGCCCCACCTGGACTCCACCGGCCGGATCAAGGGCAACGCCATCAAGCTCACCGCCTGCAACGCCGCCTACTGGCGGGGGGACTCCAGCCGCCAGACCCTCCAGCGGATCTACGGCGTGGCCTTCCCCAAGAAGGACGAGCTGGACGAGTACCTGGCCAAGATCGAGGAGGCCAAGAAGCGGGACCACCGCCGGCTGGGCAGGGAGCTGGGGCTGTTCATGCTCCGGGACGAGGGCCCCGGCTTCCCCTTCTTCCTCCCCAAGGGGATGGTGCTGAAGAACACCCTGATCGACTACTGGCGGCAGATCCACAAGAAATACGGCTATGTGGAGATCTCCACCCCCATCATGCTCAACCGTCAGCTCTGGGAGCGCTCCGGCCACTGGGACCACTATAAGAACAACATGTACACCACCGTGATCGACGAGGTGGACTTCGCCGTCAAGCCCATGAACTGCCCCGGCGGGATGATGGTGTACGCCAGCGAGCCCCACTCCTACAAGGAGCTGCCCCTGCGGGTGGGCGAGCTGGGCCTGGTCCACCGCCACGAGCTGTCGGGGGCCCTCCACGGCCTGTTCCGGGTGCGCTGCTTCACCCAGGACGACGCCCACGTGTTCATGACCCGGGAGCAGATGAAGGACGTGATCCAGGAGACCGTGCGGCTGTTCGACGAGGTGTACTCCACCTTCGGCCTGTCCTACACCATCGAGCTGTCCACCATGCCGGAGGACCACATCGGCACCGTGGACGAGTGGGAGCGCAACCAGGACATCCTGAAGGACGCCATCGCCGGCATGGGCAAGGACTTCGTGGTCAACGAGGGGGACGGCGCCTTCTACGGCCCCAAGCTGGACTTCCACCTGGCCGACTCCCTGGGCCGGACCTGGCAGTGCGGCACCATCCAGCTGGACAGCCAGCTGCCCGAGCGCTTCGAGCTGGAGTACACCGGCGAGGACGGGGCCAAGCACCGCCCCGTCATGATCCACCGGGTGGTGCTGGGGAGCATCGAGCGGTTCATCGGCGTGATCACCGAGCACTTCGCCGGGGCGTTCCCCGCCTGGCTGGCCCCGGTGCAGGTGAAGGTGCTGCCCGTCACCGACCGGGCGGAGGACTACGCCGCCCAGGCGGCCGCCAAACTGGAGGCGCTGGGCTTCCGCTGCGAGGTGGACGCTCGAAACGAGAAGATCGGCAAAAAGATCCGGGAGGCCACCCTGGAGAAGGTCCCCTACATGCTGGTGGTGGGCGACCGGGACATGGAGAACGCCACGGTCTCCCCCCGGCACCGCTCCGGCCAGGACCTGGGGGCCATGGGGCTGGACGCCTTCGCCGCCCTGCTGGGCGAAGAGGTCAAAAGCAAGGCAATCAAATAAGAGAAGCGCCGCCGGAACATTCCGGCGGCGCTTTTTATCATTTCTGCTCCGACAGCCACAGCAGAAAACTTTTTGCCATATCCAGCTGCTTCTCATCCATGCCACGAAGGAGTTCCGCCACTTCGCGCCACTTTTCCTCATCCTCCTCATGCTTGACCGCGCCCACCAGGAATTCGTCCGGCGTGGTGTCCAGGGCGATGGCAAGACGCATAATGACCTCAGTAGAAGGAATAGAAATTGCCCGTTCAATGCCAGAAAGATATTTGTAGCCAATACCCGCCTTTTCCTCTACCGTTGATTGTTTTAGACCCAATTCTTTTCTGCGGCGCGAAATTCGTTTCCCAATCAGGCTATAGTCCAATTCCATCTACTACCCCCCCATACAATCAAAAGAATATGGAGAAGTGTAAAAATTATAAACGCTTTATTAGACGAATTTCGTCTTGACAAGTTATTATTTTCGACTTAAAATTAGAATATCATCTTATAACACGAATGGAGCTGTGCTATGGAAATCCCAAAAACGACGCCTGACCCCAACGCCCCCTACCAAAAAATGTACGTGACTCTGTTCAAAGCGGTCACGGCGTCGCTGGATATGATGGAGAACGGGGAATTTATGAACGCCCGGGCGGTGCTGATCCGGGCCCAGCAGGCCGCCGAGGAGCTGTACATAAACGGGAACGAGTGAGCAAGAGGGCATTTGCCCCCTTGCTTTTTTCGCCGACTTATGGTATATATGATTGCAATACCTTCTTTGAAGGCAAATCTTTACTTATTATAGGAGTTGATCTTGTCCCTATGGACCCTGACAGTATGATACTGCTGGCCGTGCTGGTGGCCATGGTGGCCATGTCCGGCTACTTCTCCGCCACCGAGACCGCCTTCACGTCCCTCAACCGCATCCGCCTGAAGAGCCGGGCCGACAACGGCGACAGAAAGGCGGAAAAGACCCTGGCCCTGGCGGAGGATTACGACAAGCTGCTGTCCACCATCCTCATCGGCAACAACATCGTCAACAACGTGGCCGCCACCCTGTCCACCCTGCTGTTCATCAAGCTGATCGACCAGACCAACGGCCCGGCGGTGTCCACCATCGTGCTCACCATCGTTGTGCTGATCTTCGGCGAGATCTCCCCCAAGAGCCTGGCCAAGGAGTCCCCCGAGGCCTTCGCCATGGTGTCCGCCCCCCTGCTGCGGCTGTTCATGTGGGTGCTCACCCCGCTGAACTTCCTGTTCGGCCTGTGGAAAAAGCTGCTGACCCGCCTGTTCCACAAGGCGGAGGACGAGGGCATCACCGACGAGGAGCTGGTGACCATGGTGGAGGAGGCGGAGGACCAGGGCGGCCTGGACCGGGAGGAGAGCCAGCTGATCCGCTCCGCCATCCGCTTCGACGATCTGGAGGCGGGGGACATCCTCACCCCCCGGGTGGACGTGGTGGCGGTGGAGGACGACGCCTCCCTGGGCGACGTGGCGGCGGTGTTCGCCGCCGAGGGCTACTCCCGCCTGCCGGTGTACCACGAGAGCGTGGACGACATCGTGGGCGTGATCCACCAGAAGGACCTGTTCTCCGCCCGCTACCACGGCCGGGACCAGCTCTCCCCCCTGGTGCGGCCGGTGCTCCACATCACCTCGGGCACCAAGATCGACGATCTCATGCGCCAGTTCCAGCGCACCAAGACCCAGATGGCGGTGGTGGTGGACGAATACGGCGGCACCGAGGGCATCCTCACCATGGAGGACATCGTGGAGGAGCTGGTGGGCGAGATCTGGGACGAGCACGACGAGGTGGTGGAGGAGTTCCGCAAGCAGCCCGACGGCAGCTATCTGATCGCCTGCTCCGCCGACCTGGACGATCTGTACGACCTGTTCCAGGTGACGGGCGAGTGCGACGCGGCCACCGTGTCCGGCTGGGTGCTGGAGCAGCTGGGCCGGGTCCCCGAACCGGGGGACCATTTCGCCTGGCAGGACCTGGACGTCACCGTCACCCGGGCGGAGCACCACCGGGTGCTGGAGATCCGGGTGGTGGTCCTGCCCCCCGCGGAAGAGGAAGCGGAAACATAGAAGCGCGGCCCCCGGCCAAAAGCCGGGGGCCGTTTTTTACCGCCTTTTTCGGTTTTTCAGGATCCCGAGGACCAGCCCCGCCAGGGACAGGGCCCCCAGCGCCAACCCGGGGACCAGCCCCGGGGCGGTGTAACGCAGCTCCACCTCCCGGGCCCCGGCGGGAAGCTCCACGTACAAGAACGTATCCAGCCAGCGGGCCGTCTCCGCTCTCTCGCCGTCCACATAGGCCGTCCAGCCCGGTTCCGCCGGGATGGTGGCGGCCAGCCCGCCCGCCGCCCCGTCCGGCACCGTCAGCCGCACCCGGCCGTTCTTCTCCACCGACGTGACCTGGGCGTTGCGCAGCCGCTCCAGCGCGCCGCCCAGGGCGTCCATGTCCAGCGCCCAGAGCCGGCCGGACCAGCCGCCGCCGTGGCGGACCGTCACCGTCCATGTCTCCCCCGCGGCGGGCGTGCCCAAATAGTGGACGCACGCCGCCTCGCTGGTGCCCAGGGACACCGCCCACTCCCCGTTCACCAGCACCTCCCCCAGGCCGGAGGCGGACAGGTCGGCGTAGACCGGCTTTCCCGTGCCGGTGAGGGTGAACACCCGCTCCCCCGGCCCATCCACCGCCTGGGCAGGGGCCGGGGCGAACACCGGCCCGCCGTACCCGGAGAGACGGCACAGCAGGTCGTTCTGCCGCTCGAAGGGCGTCCCACCCCGCAGGGTCTCCTCCACCGCCTCGGGGGAGAAGACCAGGGGCAGGGCGCTGGGGGCCTTCCACAGCTTCAGCTCCCCGGCTTGGGCGATCGGTTCATAGCCCGGCGGCATATCGTCTTTCGTGATAACATACTCCACCCCCAGCAGGGCGTCGGTGACGGGGGTGGAGCCGTAGTAGGCGCACCACATCCACGCCTGGGCCAGCCCCAGATCCTTCAGGGCGTGGTTCACATCGTCGTTATACAAACTGCTGTAGTGGGTGATACCGGGGTAGCCAAAGGAGAGGGGGCTGTTGTGGCCCCGGTCCTCTGTAGCTCCCATGCGGAAGAAGCGGTCCCCCGCGTCCGCCCGGGCCGCCTCCACCAGCTTCTCGTTGGCGGCGCAGTAGTCCCGGTATTCCTGATAGGAGGCGGAGCGGAACTGATCCTCCAGCCCGCCCAGGATGGCCCGGGCGTTGACGGCCAGCTCCGCCGCCGTCAGCAGGGCCAGCGCCAGCGCCGCACCCCGTCCCAGCGCCGCCCGGCCCGGCCCCAGCCGCTCTCCCAGCGCTCCCAGGGCCCGGACGGCCAGATAGGCCAGCAGGAAGGAGCACAAAAACGACCAGCGGAAGGGGAACCAGTTGGGCCGCTGGAACAGGTGCCACGCCTTGTCCAGGGGGGAGAGCAGCAGCGACGCCGCCAGCGCCCCCAGCAGCCCCAAATCCGCCGCCCGCTCCCGGCGGGGGATCTCCCGGAGGAAGAAGTACACCGCCGCCAGCAGCAGCGCCGCCGTGCCGCAGAAGAGGTAGGGGGGCGCGTCGTAGCCGATGGAGCGGTACTGCCCGCCCCGGAGCTGGCCCAGCAGGTCCAGGGGGGAGCAGGCCAGCAGGCCGTCGTAGTCCGTGTTGCCGCCGCTGAACTTGCCGTTGAACATGGACAGCAGGGTGGGCAGCCACATCCAGGCGGTCAGCCCCAGGGCGCAGGCCGCCCCGCCGAAAAACCGGGCCAGGATCCGCCCCAGCGCCGCCCGCCCGGGCCTCAGGACGAACAGCCGGGCCCACAGGTACAGCGCGCAGAACGCCCCCACCATGTAGGAGATATACCAGGTGGAGAGAAAGCAGACGGTGAGGGCGGCGATGAAGGGCCCCGCGCCTTTGCCGTCCAAGATCCGCTCCAGGGCCAGCAGGATCAGGGGCAGCCAGATGAGGCCGTCCAGCCACATGACGCAGATGGAGTAGACCATGCTGTAGGACATCAGGGCATAGCACACCGACCCGAACAGGGCCGCCCCGGCCCGGCCGGGCACCCGGGCGCGGGCAAAGAGGCAGAAGCTCAGCCCCGACAGCCCCACCTTCAGGGCGATCAGGAACATCAGGCCCATGGGCATGGCCTCGTTGGGCACCAGCAGGGTGAGGACGGACAGGGGGCTGGACACATAATAGGAGAACACCCCGATATAGGCGGTGCCCAGGGCCTTGGACCAGGAGAAGAACAGCTCCCCGTTCTTCAGCGCGCAGAAAAACTCCACGTACTGGCTGGACATGTCGCTCACCAGCACCGTCCTGTCCCCCCAGGGGGCCAGCCCCAAAGAGGCGTACACCCCCAGCATCACCAGCACGGGGACGGCGAAGGCCAGGGCGCACCAGCCCCGGCCCGCCCGGTCACGGCCCCTCCCCATGGTCCCCTCCCTGTTCCCGCAGGATGTAGATGGGCCGTTTTTTGACCTCCAGATAGGTCCTGGCCAGATACTGGCCCAAAATGCCGATGCAGAACAGCTGCACCCCCGCCAAAAACAGGATGATGCATACCAGGCTGGGCCAGCCGAAGGCGCTCCCGCCCCAGACCAGCTGGCGGACGATCACGAACAGGATGGCGAAAAAGGACCCCGCGCACAGCGCCAGCCCCAGCACCGAGGCGATGGCCAGGGGGGCGGTGGAGAAGGCCACGATCCCGTCCAGGGCGTAGAGCAGCAGCTTGAAAAAGGACCACTTGCTCTCCCCGGCGGACCGCTCCGCGTTCTGGGTCTCCACCCACCGGGTGCGGAAGCCCACCCAGGAGAAGATCCCCTTGGAGAAGCGGTTGTACTCCCCCACCCGGAGGATGGCGTCCGCCATCTGCCGCGTCATGAGCCGGTAGTCCCGGGCCCCGTCCACGATCTCCGTTTTGCTCATCTTGTTGATCAGCTTGTAGAACTGCCGGGCGAACCAGGACCGGATCGGCGGCTCCCCCTTCCGGTCCACCCGGCGCACGGCGGCGCAGTCATATCCGCCCCCTCTCACCAGCTCCAGCAGCTGGGGCAGCAGCTCCGGCGGGTCCTGGAGGTCCGCGTCCATCACAGCCACATACTCGCCGTTGGCGTGCTCCAGTCCGGCGTACATGGCCGCCTCCTTGCCGAAGTTCCGGGACAGGGACAGCCAGCGCACCCCCCGCTCCCGCTCCCCCAGCGCTTTGAGCCGGGAAAGCGTGCCGTCGGAGGACCCGTCGTCCACGAAGAGCAGCTCCGTCTCCACCCCCCGCAGGGCGGCGCACACCGCCGAGGTGCGGGCGTAGAACGCCTCCACCCCGGCCTCCTCGTTATAGCAGGGGACGATGATGGACAAAAGCGCCATATCTTCCCCCCCTTTCCAAAAATATCATGATGTCGATTTTATCACAGCCGATCTGCCCTGTCAAATCCTCCCGACCGGCCGTTCCATGCATAGAACGCCCCCTTTTTTCACATCCTTCCCTCATACGGACGCAGCTTGTCCTGAGTATATATGGAAAGAGGTTCATCGCATGAAACGATCGATCGCCCTGGGGCTGGGCCTGGCCATGGCCTTCCTGCTCACCGCCCCGGCCTACGCCGCCCCCGTCCAGGTGTCCGCCCCCTCCGCCATCCTCATGGAAAAGACCACCGGCAAGGTGCTCTACCAGCAGGACGCGGAAGTCCAGTACGAGCCCGCCTCGGTGACCAAGGTGATGACCCTGCTGCTGGTGATGGAGGCCATCGACTCCGGCAGCCTGGGCTGGGACGATATGGTCACCGCCTCCACCCACGCCATCTCCATGGGCGGGTCCCAGATCTGGCTGAAGGAGAACGAGCAGATGAGCGTCCGGGACATGGTGAAGGCGGTGACGGTGGTGTCCGCCAACGACTGCGCCGTGGCCCTGGCCGAGCACATCGCGGGCAGCGAGCCCGCCTTTGTGGAGCGGATGAACCAGCGGGCCCGGGAGCTGGGCATGGAGCACACCACCTTCGTCAACTGCACCGGCCTGCCCGCGGCGGGCCACCTGACCTGCGCCTATGACATCGCCAGGATGAGCCGGGAGCTGGTGCTGGCCCACCCCGCCATCCGGGAGTATACCACCATCTGGATGGACACCCTGCGGGACGGGGCCTTCCAGCTGTCCAACACCAACCGGCTGATCTTCTACTACGAGGGGGCCACGGGCCTCAAGACCGGCTTCACCGACACCGCGCTGTACTGCCTGTCCGCCACGGCGGAGCGGGACGGCATGGAGCTGATCGCCGTGGTGATGCACGCCCCCACCTCCAACGACCGCTTCGAGAGCTGCAAGACCCTTTTGAACTACGGCTTCGCCAACTACGCCATCACCCCGGTGTACCCCGAGCAGGCCATCCCCCCGGTGGAGGTGATCCTGGGCGCCCAGGACACCGTCCAGCCCGTGACGCAGCGCGAGTGCTCCATCCTGCTGGAGAAGAACAAGGCGGGGGCGGTGACCACCCAGATGGAGCTCGCCCCCCAGGTGGAGGCCCCGGTGGAGCCGGGCCAGAAGCTGGGGGAGCTGAAGGTGCTGGTGGACGGCGAGCAGGTGGACGCCATCGACCTGGTGGCCCCCCAGGAGGTGCCCCGATTGAGCATCGGGGGCATATTCAAGCGGTTCCTCGACACCCTGTTCCTACAGGAGGGGTAGCCCCCCGCCCCCGGTCTCACCCATACCGCCGGGGTCTGGGACGCAGGAAAACAGCCCGTCTCGATCTGAGACGGGCTGTCTAACTATGCTTCTTTCACCAGCGCTTCTCCAGCCAGATAGATGTCTCCGGCTCCAACGGTCAAGATCAGGTCCCCCGGCTGGGCCAGCCGCCGCAGCTTGGCGGTCACGTCGGCCAGGGTGGGGCAGAACACGCCGCCCGGGATCTTGGCCGCCAGGTCGGCGGAGGAGATCCCGATGTCGTTGTCCTCCCGGGCGGCAAAGATCTCCGCCAGCAGGGTGACGGTGGGCCGCCGCAGCACCTCCACGAAGTCGTCGAACAGCTCGTGGGTCCGGGAGTAGGTGTGGGGCTGGAAGGCGCAGATCACCCGCTTGAAGTCCAGCGCCGCCGCCGTATCGAACAGCGCCGCCAGCTCGCCGGGGTGGTGGGCGTAGTCGTCGCACACCTCCGCGCCGTGGTACATCCCCTTGTACTCGAACCTGCGCCCGGGCAGGCGGAAGTCCCGCATCCCGTCCTCCACCGCCCGGCCGGGCACCTTCAGGGCGATGGCGGCGGCCGCCGCCGCCAGGGCGTTCTTCACGTTGTGCACCCCCGGCACCGACAGATCCAGGTGGGCGTACTTCTCCCCCCGATAGATCACGTCGAAGGAGCCGAAGCCGTGCTCCATGGACAGGCCCTCGGCGTGGACGTCCCCCTTCTCGACGCCGAAGGTCATGACGGGCCGGGCCTCCCCCTCCAGGGTGGCCATGGTGTTCTCGTCCTCGCAGTTGGCCACGATCAGGCCGTTCTCCGGCACCTTGTCGGCGAAGGCCCGGAAGGACTTCTCCACATCGGGCAGATCCTTGAAGTAGTCCAAATGGTCGGCCTCCACGTTGAGGATCACCGCCACCGTGGGGAAGAAGGACAGGAAGGAGTCGCAGTACTCGCAGGACTCCAAAATGATGGTGTCCCCATGGCCCACCCGGTGGCCCGCCTCCAGCAGGGGCAGGGTGCCGCCGATCATGACGGTGGGATCCCGCCGCGCCGCCATGAAGATGTGGGTGCACATGGAGGTGGTGGTGGTCTTGCCGTGGGTGCCCGAGATGCAAAGGGCGTTTTGGTAGTCCTGCATGATGGCCCCCCAGGCCTGGGCCCGCTCGAACACGGGGATGGCCGAGTCCAGCGCGGCCCGAATCTCCGGGTTCTCGTCGTGGACGGCGGCGGTGCGCACCACGCAGTCCGCCCCCGCCACGCTCTCGGGCAGATGCCCGATGACCACCCGGATGCCCAGCGCGCGCAGGTGGAGCACAGTGGCGCTCTCCCGCTGGTCGGAGCCGGTGACCGTCACCCCCGCCCCGTGGAGCACCTCCGCCAAGGAGGCCATGGACACCCCGCCGATGCCCACCAGATGGGCCCGCTTCCCCGCCTGCAGATAGTCGCGGATGTTTTTCGTTTCCATATCGATTACCCCATATGTTCAGCGTTACGACGCATTTTCGCAGTTCAGCAGTTTATTATACAATGCCCTCCAGGAAAATGCAACCATGAATCAGTATAAGCGGGCCCGGGGCGGTTTAGACGGGGCGGACGGGCCTCCGGGACAAAAAAATAAGGACGCCCAGTGAGCATAACACCCACCGGGCTGTCCCTTTTACCATCTGTCATCCACGAAGTACAGGTCGATATCTCCCATGCCGGTCTCGGCCTCCAGCTCGTAGGAGCCGCCCTTGCGCTGGGCCTTGGTCCCCCGGCTGTCCCCGTTGACGGTCACGGTGCCCATGCCGGTCTTGGTCTCATAGTCCCATTGGGCCTCCTTATTGTTCAGCTGGGCCTCAATGGTGCCCATGCCGGTCTTTAGGTCGAACTTCACGCCGTTGTATGCCCCATCCACGCCCAGGGTCACGTCGCCCATGCCGGTCTCCAGCTCCACCTCATCTTGGACCCGGACCTCATAGCACTCGATGTCCCCCAGGCCCGTCTCGGCCTTCACCTTTTTATCCACCTCCAGGCCGCTGAGGAACACATCGCCCAGCCCGGTTTTGACCAGCACTCTTTTGGGGATCGGCCCCGTGGGTATAGTGACCACCACGTCCATGGCGCTGGCGTCGATGCCGAAGATGTTTTTGAAGTCGTCCCAGCTGGTGATGTTCACGTGGCCGGCCCCGCCGTCGTCCCGGATCTTGAGCACGCCGTCCTTGACCTCCCACTTCAGGCGGTAGCCGCCCAATGTGGAGTCGGAGCTGATGAACAGGGTGTAATCCTCCCCCCCGGTCACCGTCACGTTGGCGATGCCGGCGTCCACATCGATCTCGTGGAAGGGCTCCAGATAACCGTCCTCCATGGACCAGAAGCCGCCGGACCCGTCGGCCTCCTCATAGCAGGTGCCCGGAAGATTTTCTGCGATGCCGAACTGGCCATTGTCCACCGCCTCCACGATCGCCTGCGGCTCTGAGGAGAAGCGGGAGGCCACATTGCCGCCCACGAATCTGCCCACCGCTGACGCCATCATTGCTGCCGGCACGGCGATGAGGGCTGCCGCCACCAGCACCACGCCCGCCACGAGCCACGGCCACTTTTTCTTCTTGGGGGGCGTCCAGCTGTTGGCCTGCTGCCAGGTGACGTAGCCCCCCTCCACCGCCAGGCGGCAGGACAGGGCCCAGGGGTCCCCCAGCTCGGCCACCACCTGGGCTTCCCGGTCCGGCCCGGCCTCCTCAAAATATTCCGCGTAGTAGCGCAGGATGTCCTGGCGCTCCCGCTCGGGCACCCAGCGGGCCAGCCCCTCGGCCAGTTCAGCCAAATAGGTAAGTTTGTCCATCTTGCTCGTCCTCCTTCAAAAGCTCCTCCACGCCGTCCCGGAACCGCACCCACTCCTCCCGCCGCCGGGACAGTTGGGTGCGCCCCACGGGAGTGATGGCGTAATAACGGCGGTTGCGGCCCTGGTAGGGCCGGTCGTACACCTTCAGCATCCCGTCCCGCTGTAAGCGCCGCAGCACCGGGTACAGGGTGGACTCGGAGATATCCAGCTGGGACTTCACCTGCTGGGTCAGGATATAGCCGTAGGCGTCCCCGTGGGACAGCACCGCCAGCACGCAGCCGTCCAGCAGCTGGGGACTCATCGCGAAAGCCATCGCGCCCCACTCCTTTCTTGCGTTCCGCATTTTTCTTTGCGAGCAATATTATATGACGTATAATACTGTCTTGTCAATATCCTCCGGCCCATTTTTATGATTTCTTAAAAAACGAAAAGAGAGACACCCTCAAAAAGAGAGTGCCTCCTAAGAGCCTGTTCAAGATCTCTCAAACCGCCATTTGACGGATCTTTTCCCATCGTTGTCACGCTGCGCCTGTTCGCGACGGCTCCGCGCTTCTCAGTTCATCTGGTTGCGCCGCCCGATGTTCATGGTGCCGTCCTGCATGTCGCCCACCCACTCCAGGCTGCGCCCGGTGCCGTGGGCCACGCAGGAGATGGCGTCGTCGGCCACATAGGTCTCGATCCCGGTGTGGGACTCGATCAGCTTGTCGAACCCCCAGACCAGGGACCCGCCGCCGGTCATGATGATGCCGTTGCTGGAGATGTCCGCCACCAGCTCCGGGGGGGTGCGCTCCAGCACGCCGTGGATGGCCTCCAAGATCCGGGAGCAGGGCTCCTCGAAGGCCTCGATCATCTCGCTGGAGGTGACGGAGAACACCCGGGGCAGGCCGGTCATGAGGCAGCGGCCCTTGACCTCCATGGAGATCTCCTCGGGCCGGGGGAACACGCAGCCGATGGTCATCTTCAGCTCCTCCGCGGTGCGGTCGCCGATGAGCACGTTGTGCCGCTTGCGGATGTACTTGACCACCGCCTCGCTGAAGGCGTCGCCCGCCACCTTGATGGAGGCGGACTCCACGATGCCGGACAGGGAGATCACGGCGATGTCGGCGGTGCCGCCGCCGATGTCCACCACCATGTGGCCGTCGGGCTGGGTGATGTCCACCCCGGCGCCGATGGCGGCGGCCAGAGGCTCCTCGATGAGGTACACCCGCCGGGCGCCGGCCTGGATGCCCGCGTCGATCACGGCGCGCTCCTCCACCTCGGTGATGCCGGAGGGCACGCAGATCACCACCCGGGGCTTGAACAGGTGGACGGGGGCCACCTTGCGGATGAACTCCCGGAGCATCCGTTCGGTCATGTCGTAGTCGGAGATCACGCCGTCCCGCAAGGGCCGGATGGCCACGATGTTGCCTGGGGTCTTGCCCAGCATCTGCTGGGCTTCGGTGCCCACCTTGAGCAGCTTGCCGGTGTTCTTGTCCAGGGCCACCACCGAGGGCTCCCGGAGGACGATCCCCTTATCTTTGATAAAGACCAGCACGCTGGCAGTGCCCAGATCGATGCCGATATCCTTTGCAAACATAGCGTTTCACTCCTGTATCAATACTGCGCCGGGCCCCATCTGAGGGAAGTCTGCCCACAAAGCGCTTTGGGTAGTCATGTCAAAGGACCCATTCCTGGGTGTACCTATCAATCATACCTGACAATTTCTGATTTTGCAAGCCCTTTTCCCCGGAATGCCCCTTAATTTTTCCATAAGGTTTTGTCCAAATTTCCGAAGTTCTCAGGTAAAGGCGCTAAAAAGCGCGCTGCGTTCCACGCGCCCCGGCCGCCTGCTCCCGCCCCTGAACGACACCAAGCCCCCAGCCGTCCTACATCCGCGGCTGGGGGCCTACCTCTGGTTCTGATTGTCCAAGGGCGTTTACCTTACCTTTCTTCCGGACCCTCCGGATCGTTTTGCGTTGGGGTTCCGCCTGAAACTGTTGTCTCCCTGTTTCCGCAAACAATGGTAGGCTTCAGACTTGATCTGGCTTCCGTCGCTTTTCAAAGCGTGTTTGGAACGAGCCGAGGCTACGTTTCACTTTGCGTTTCCCAATCGCAGAAAGAGTGGTGCGTTCGACGTTAGTACATTGGACTCACCTTTTCCTTTCTGTCTATACTATACGACGATCGCCCGGATCTGTCAACCCTTTTTGTGAAATTTTTTCAATTTAATTATAGCGCGCAGGGGGAGGGCCCCGCCAAAAGGCGGAGCCCTCCGACCTACCAGATATCCTCCAGATAGCCGTCGTTCTCGATGGCCAGGCCGTACCAGCTCAGCTTGGTGGCGGCGGCGTCCCCGAAGGTGGGGTGGCGTTTGGCCACCATGGCCCAGGTGTTGTACCAGAACACGTAGGTGATGTCCAGGTGGCTGGGCAGTATCTCCTCGATGATGGCCCGCAGCTGGTCGAAACCCTCGGGTATGCCCGCCACGTCGGGGAAGTACACCTTCACATAGCCCGGCCTTCCGGTCTCCTCCGCCCGGGCGTTGAGGCCGCACCCCCGCAGGGTGTCGTTGATGGCCTGGGGGGTGAAGCTGTCGCCGCTGATGCGCAGCAGGGCGGCCAGGGCGGCCCGCCGCTGTCCCGTGGTGTGGCACACCGGGCGGTAGGGCAGCAGCTGTTCCACCCGCTCCAGGCCGAAGTCCTCCGCCGTGGTCAGGTTCATCTCCCGGGCGGTGTGGTCCAGCTCCCCCTCCGCGCCGTCCAGCCGCGCCCCATAGGCGGCCAGCTCCCCCCGGTTGACGGTGCCCGGGCGCAGGTCGTACACCCCCAGGGGCCGCAGCAGGGACGCCAGATAGTCCTCGAACCTCAGCGTCATACGCTCTCACCGCCGCTTTCCGTCCCGCCACTCTCCTCCGGGGGCTGGGGGGACGCGCCGTTTTGGACATCCAGCGCCCCCAGCACCGGCAAGATCACGCTGCTCAGCGGCAGATCCTCCGCCGGGGCGGCCAGGCGGCAGTTGGCCACCCCGTCCACGGCGTAGATCAGCGAGATCAGCTGGGCCCGGGGCAGGGGCCGGCCCAGCCGCTCCCCGTTGAACCAGTCCTCCAGCGCGTCCCGCACCGCCCCGGCCACCTCCTCGAAGCTCCTGCCCTCCTGGGCCCACAGCTCCACGGACACGTCCACCGTTTGGGCGGTGGGGGCAAGCACCTTCACGTCGCAGGCGATCTCCCGCACCCGGTCGAAGTGGTCCTGAAGGGCGTCCAGCAGGTCCTGGCCGGGGACGCCCCCTTGGGCGGCGGGCACGATGTCCACAGTGCCCACCCCCCGGTTCCGGGGCAGCACCGCCACCGCCGCCACCCCGTCGAAGGACAGGGCGGCCTGGCGGTAGAAGGCGCTGTTGGCCCCGTTGGCCAGCCGCTGGAAGGTGGCCAGCACCCGCTCCCGCAGCGCCTCGTCCCCCTCCTCGTCCTGGCCGTCGGACAGGGCCTCTGGGTTGGCGCAGGCCGCCACCCCCGTGGGGGGCAGGGCCATGTAGACGATGGTGCCCTGGCCCACGTTGCCCGACGCTCCCGGCTCCGCGGCGAGGACGGGCACCTCGCACCATCCCTCCCCCGCCGGGATCAGCCCCTCCGCCGCGGTGAGGAACCTGATCCCCCCCGCAGTCATGCACACGGTGTCCTTGGGGATCCGGGTGTCCGCCTCCCGGGCCTCGTCCACATAGAACCGCACCGTGCCCCCGGCCTTCACCGCCTTTCGCCGGGCGATCCCCCGCAGCTTGGCGTGTTTGTCCAGGTCCTCCCCCTGGGCGGTCTGGGGGAAGCACTGCCGCCGGGTCCACTCCGCCTGGACGTACAGGCTGTAGATCTGGGCGGCCACGGCGTAGAACCGCACCGCCAGCTCGCTGCTCCCCCCGGCGGTCTGGCCGGTCTGGGCCTGGAACTCCGAGGCCAGGCCCTGATAGATCTCCTCCAATGTGATCACGCGCTCACTCCTCCCACCGCGCCGTCACCGACAGCGCCTGTCCCTGCCACAGCAGGTCTACCGACACCAGCAGGGCGTCCCGCTCCTGGCGGACGCGGGCGCCGGTGACGGTCACGTCCTCCAGCTCGTCCAGCGCCTCCACGGCGAACTGCCGGGCCAGGGCGTCCCAGCCGGAGGGCTTTTCCCGCCGCAGCTCCCCCATCCGGCTGCCCAGGCCGGGCAGAAAGGGAAAGCTCTCCCGCCGGGCGGTGAGGCGGAACAGCGCCTCGTTCACCAGGGCCTCCCCGTCCCGCGCCACGGCGATGCCGCCGTTGCCGTCGCGCACATAGTCTCTGTCTTTCAGCAAAAGGCTCATCCCAGCCCTCCCAAGATCCTCATGATGAGGGCGATGATATACTCCTCCAGCGTCTGGCCGTTGACGTAGATCTCCCCCTCCAGCTCCACCTTGGCCCCCCGGAGGGCGGCGCTGCCCTGTGCGGCGGCCTCCACCCGGTCCCCCAGCAGGGTCAGGCTTCTTGCCTCCACCGTCACGGCGTCCGCCCTGTCTCCCCCCTGCCGCGCCCCCACCACGCAGGGGATCTCCCCTTTGCCCTGGATCACCAGCACCCGCTGGCCCACCTTCGGGGTCCAGTGGTAGCCCGCCGGGGAATAGACCTGGAGCCCCCGCCGCTCGCAGTCCAGCAGGGCGGCGGTCTCCCCGCCGCTCATGGTGATCACGCCCACCTGGCCCTCGCCCTGGTCGGCGGGCCGCTTGTGCTGTCCGCTCAGCCACATAGATATCGTCCTCCTCATCGTCACGCTTCGCCTGTTCGCGGCGCGCTGATCCACTGCGTCTCAAGCACGCCCCAGTCCCGCTGCGCGGGCTTTGGGCGTTCGCCTTCTCTCCGCTCCATCCCCGCTGCTCACGGCGGCTTCCGCGCCTCTCATATCATCGCGTCCACTTCTCCCAGGATCAGCGTGGTGCGCAGCCCGTCCCCATCGCAGCGCACTTCGGTCTGGGCCGCCCGATAGCGGCCGTTGGCCCCGCAGCCCCGCAGTTCCACCGACACCAGCTCTCCCGGCCAGGCCAAGAAGCCCCCGGCCGCGGTGAGGCGCATCCGCACCCGCTCCCGCCTGGCGGCCCGGAGCTGGTAGTCGGCGGTGTAGCGCATGGCGGCGGACCCGGTGGTGTTGGGCACGGTGATCACCCGCCGGGCCATGCCCCCCTGGGCCTGGAAGGCGGGGTCGGACACCCACTGGGTGCCCCGGGCGGTGCGCCGCCGCACAGCGATCTGGCTGAGCACCCCGTGGCGCTCCTCCCGGTACTCCCAGCCCGTCACCGGGTCCGCGTCCCCGATGCACACCTCCTGCCCGCCGCCGGGCGGGTCCAGCACCAGCCGCCCCAGCCGGTCGAACCGGGGCACCACCCCGCCGTAGTAGCAGGCGAACCGCCGCACCACGCTCCACTCGCTCTCCCCGCTCTCCACGGAGAACCCGGCCACCGGGGGCAGCCCTGCGCCCCCCACCGCCTCGATGCCATAGGGGGCCACATGGTCCGCCACCAGGTCCGCCCTGGTGCACCGCTGGTACTCGGCGCTCATGGCCTCGTTGTCCAGCAGCAGCGCCGCCATCCCCCGGCCGGACAGCTCCAGGAGCAGTCCCTCTTTGCCGCACAGCACGGCGTACTCGTCCACCACCCCGGTGAACACCCGCTCCCCCTCCCACTGGGCGAAGAAGCGGCAGGCGGCGCCCAGGGCCTTTTCCTGCCCCCGCTCCCACAGGCAGCGCAAAAAGAAGCTGTCGCAGGGGGTGTCGGTGCCGTAGCAGAACTTCCAGGCGAGGGCGGTGGGCAGCTCCAGCTCCCCGCCGGTGCCCAGCCTGACCCAGCACTTCATCATGTCAGCCTCACCTTCTGTCCCGGATAGATGAGGTTGGGGTTGCGGATGGAGGGGTTGAGCTCCACCACCCGCTCCAGCGCCACCCCATACCGCCGGGCGATCTCCCACAGAGTGTCCCCCCGGACCACCACGTGGTACTGGGCGTCCGCCCCCGCCGCCGGGGCGCCGCCCCCCTCCGTGCCGGGCTGCTCCAGGGGCCGGGTGGACAGCGTGGGCGTTCCCGCGCCCCCCTCCACCTCCCAGAACTCGAAGGAGTAGGCCACATAGTCCCGCCGGGGGGCCTGGCGCAGCTCCAGGGCGGCGAACCAGGCGGTGGTGGTCATCCAGACGGGGTGGACCAGCACCCCCGGCGTCTCCTCATAGAACACGGTGGCCAGCGTCTTGAAGGTGTCGTAGGCGTCCTCCCCCGCGAACTCCCCCTCTCCCCGGAGCACCCGCCGGGTCTGGCCCAGGCTCTGCAGATAGTGCAGTCCGAAGGGGATCTTGTGTGCCGCCAGCTTCCGCTCGAAGGCGATGGAATACACCCTGGGATTGTGGGGCCACACGAAGTTCTTGAACCGCATGGGCGACAAAAGCATGATACCGTCCCCTCTCTCAAAAGATGTCCATCCCCCCGTCATACCGCCAGCTGTCCCGGCGCACGGCCCGGTCCAGCTCGTCCACGGTGAGTGGGCGGAGCTGTTCCGGCTCTCCCAGCCGGAGGGTCCGCCCCCCCTGGGGGGCCGTCAAAACCGGGGCTGCGGGCCGGGCCGCCTGGCTGGCCTGCTGATACAGCCTCTCCAGCCCCCGCTCCACCGGCCGGGGGGCAGCGCTCCCGGCACTGGACGCCGGGCCGTCCCCGACCTCCGCCACCGCCGTCCCGGCGGGGGACGCCTCTCCGCCCTCCGCCGTCCGCAGCCAGTCCTTCCACTGGGGTCCAGCCGCCGGAGCGGCCTGGCCGTCCCCCAGCGCCCCCTCCGCAGGGGGCCTCCCGGCCTCCGGATCCGCCCCGCCGCCGTCCTCCGAGCCCGCCCTGCCGGGGCCCTCTCCCCGGCTCTCCGGCGGGACTGTCAGACCGGCGGACCCCGCCGGTCCCTCCTCCGCTGGGCCGCGCCCCACGTCCTCCCGGGCCGGATCCTCCCCGGTCCCGCCCGCCTCCGGCCCGTCCTCCGGCACAGATCCGGGCCCGGGGGCGGCGGCCGCCCTCAGCTCCAGCCCGTCCCGCTCCTCTTCCTCGTCCCGCTCATCCTCCGTCAGTTCCAGCAGCCGCTCCAGATAGTCTACCAGCGTCCCCGCCTCCCTTCAGCTCCCGATACCGCTCCCAGTCGAACCCGGCGTTGACGGCCCAGCCCTCCCGGGGCGCGCCGCACACGGGGCAGGGCTCCTCCTCCGCCCTTTGGCGGCAGTCGGGGCACAGCCGGGCCAGCTCCTCCTCCCGGTCCAGCGCCAGATTGAGGGCGCACCACAGGTAGTCCCGGTCCTTCATCTGTTTTGCCCGCTCCTCGGTGGGCAGAGCGCCGAACAGCCGGAGCACGCGCCACTGAAGGCGCTCATAAGGCGCGTGCTCCAGGCTTTTTTTCGCCGCAGGATCTCCTCTTCCCCGTCCAGGGCAGAGGGGTTGACGTCCCTGTTGAAATCCGCCCACGCCCGTGCCAGCCGGGCGATGTCCTCCACCCGCAGCCCGTCCAGCACGGCCTCTCCGTCCTCAAACACGGGCCTGCCCCGCCGCTCCAGCGCTTTCGCCACCAGGCAGGCGTTGCGGCACAGCGCCCGCTCCCGTCCATCCCGGGCCAGCTCGTCCCCCTCCCGCCGGGCGTCCAGCGCCTCCCGGGCGGACAGCAGCCGCAGCCAACCTCCGGCCACTTTCACCCGGTCGGGCCCGGTCCAAGCTCCGCGCTCCATCACGTCCCTGTCTCCATCCTGCGCCCGGCCACCAGGGTGAGCTTTTCCACCACCATCCTGCCCAACTGGGCGTCCTCCTGGATGTCGCTCCACTGGCAGCCGGAGTAGATCACCCTCCGGTCGGGCTTGCAGATGACCAGGGAGAAATCCCGCATCTTGTAGAAGTCCAGCCCGTCGGCGATGGCCTGATCGGTGGCGTACAGCCGGGTGAGCTGGATCACGTAGTTTTGGGGCCCCTGGACGGTGGCCACGGGCTCCTCCTCGCCGAAGGCCTCCACGCAGTAGGAGGTCCGGGTGGTCTTACAGTTGTAGCTCTGGACCACGGCCACCTTTTTCCCGTCCAGCTCCAGCCAGATGTCGGAGCTGGTGGGGAATCCGGCGGCGCTGAGGCCCGCGCCGATCGTCGTATTCATTCAAATTCCTCCTTGTATCCACGCTGTGCAGCCGGCCGATCCCTCGGGCCGCCTGCTCCACGCTATGCGGTATTCACGCCTCGCCTGTTCGCTACGCGCGGCTTCCCTCCGACTCAGGCAAAATCCCATCCCACCCCGTGGGCCCTGGGCTTTTGCCTTCGCTTCGGTCCACCCGCGCTGCTCACGACGGCTCGGACGCTATCTCGTATCCACGCCTCGCCTGTTCGCCACGCGCGGCTTCCCTCCGACTCAGGCAAAATCCCGTCCCACCTCGTGGGCCCTGGGCTTTTGCCTTCGCTCCGGTCCATCCGCGCTGCTCACGACGGCTCGGACGCTATCTCGTATCCACGCCTCGCCTGTTCGCCACGCGCGGCTTCCCTCCGACTCAGGCAAAATCCCGTCCCACCTCGTGGGCCCTGGGCTTTTGCCTTCGCTCCGGTCCATCCGCGCTGCTCACGACGGCTCGGACGCTATCTCGTATCCACGCCTCGCCTGTTCG
>CAJUPU010000012.1:28019-73419 GCA_910588495.1 uncultured Oscillospiraceae bacterium
TGCTCACGACGGCTCGGACGCTATCTCGTATCCACGCCTCGCCTGTTCGCCACGCCTGTTCGCTACGCGCGGCTTCCCTCCGACTCAGGCAAAATCCCGTCCCGCCTCGTGGGCCCTGGGCTTTTGCCTTCGCTCCGGTCCACCCGCGCTGCTCACGACGGCTCGGACGCTATCTCGTATCCACGCCTCGCCTGTTCGCCACGCGCGGCTTCCCTCCGACTCAGGCAAAATCCCGTCCCACCTCGTGGGCCCTGGGCTTTTGCCTTCGCTCCGGTCCACCCGCGTTGCTCACGACGGCTCGGACGCTATACGGTGATATGTGCGCTCAGCCAGATCTGGTTGAGGCCATGGGCCACGGTGAAGTCGAACTCCACCAGGCATACGGTGGGGTCGGAGTCCAGCGCGGACACGGTCACGTCCTCATAGCCGTCGATGATCTCCCGGCCCACCCGCTTCTCCAGCTCCATCACCACCAGAGAGCGGATGGCCCCCCGGCTCTGGGCGGTGTTTTTGGCCCGGCCGAATTTGGCCCGCAGGGCGTTGCGGATGCCGGGGATCACCTCGTCCACCACCCGGATGGTGGTCAGCTCCCGCCAGGTGTTGTCCACCGCGCCGCCGGACTTGGTCCGGGTGGTGACCCCCCGCACCACATAGCACCCGCCCGCCAGGGTCTCCAGGGGGGTGACGCCCCCCTGGACCAGCAGGTCGATCTCGCCGTCGTCGTAATCGGCCTCCAGCCCCTCCAGCCCATAGAGCTGGGCGCCCCCCAGGGGCAGGGCGGGGTCGCTGCCGCTGGCGATGGCCCCGGCCACGGCGGCGGCGCAGATGGCCCCGCCGGACCCGTCCCCGGCGCCGGGGGCGGCCAGCACCACCCGCTCGCTGTTGAGCTGGGCGGCCCGCGCCGTCAGCTGCTCCACGCTCTCCCCGGCGGCGGCGCCCACCACGGCGATGCGCTCCCGCCGGGCGGCGGAGCACTCCTGCACCGCGTTTTTCAGCGCCTGCTGCACGGACAGCTCCACGCTGCCGCAGGCCGCCACGCCCACGTCCTCCAGCCCGGCCATGACGGCCAGGGCCCCGCTGTAGTCCTCCCCGGCGGGGATGCCGTACACCACCCCCGCGCCGTTGCGAATGGCGGCCTGGGCCATCCGGCTCAAGGCGCAGTCGCCCACGTCTGCCACGGCCCGGCTGAAGCTGGTCCACTGGTAATACGCCTCCAGCCCGTCCTTGTCCCCCGCCGGAGCCATCACCGCCACCTTGCCGCCCCCCGCGGCGGCGGCGGTGAGGCTGGACGCCTCATAGGAGGAATACACCCCCGGTCTCTCATGTTTGATCGCCGCGCTCATCTCGCTCTCCCCTTCACTTCAAAGTCGGTGAACGTCCCGGCCTCATCGTCCCGCCGGGCCACGAGCCACACCCCGCACCGGCAGCTCACCTCCTGCCGGTACAGCCCGTCCCGCTCCAAAAACTCGATCTTGTCCGTCCGGACCTCCAGGGCGGCGGCGCCCGCCGCCCCCCGGCACACCAGCTCCTCCACGGCGGCCTCCGCCGCGCGCAGGCAGGCGTCCCCGCCCCCGTCCCTGGGGGCGAATATATCCAGCGCCAGGGTGAGCTGGGCCTGCCGGCCATAGACCTCCCGCTGCGCCCCGTCCGGCCCCCGCTCCGTCCCCAGGTAGTCCTGGAAGCCGCCGGGGGCGCACTCCGCCCGGCGGACGCTCACCGCGGCCGCTGCCGTCCGCCACCGGGGGGCCCGGGCGGGGTCGAAGGCGGCCACGGCGTTGACTCCGCTTTGCCGCAGTTGCTCCACCACCCGGTCCCGCCAGGCCCGCAGCGCCCCGCTCACGGCGCGTTCTCCCCGCAGGCTCCCAGGGCCAGCCACAGGTGGGTGACCTGCCCGCCCACCCAGATGGGCCGCACGGTCATCACCTCATAGCGCCCGCCGCCCCATTCCAGCCAGCCTCCCGGCCCGATCTGGTCCAGGGGCAGCCCCGGCTCGGCCAGCCCCAGGAACTTGTCCTGGGAGAAACTCCCCAGCGCCCCGGCGGTGTACTGCCAGTCCGCCTTTGTCATGGGCTGGACGATGGCCATCCCCCGTCCGGCCTCAGAGCCGTCCTCCTTCCGGCACACCATCTCCTGCCCATAGGTCTTGACGACCCACTCGAATGCCTCGATCAACCGCTCACCCCCCGAAACACAAATCTCTCATCCCTGCAATAGGGGGCCATCAGCGCCAGGGCCCGCTCGGTCAGCGCCGCGCCCCCGCCGCTCCCCGCCTCCCGCCGCACGGAGATGTCCCCGGCGGACAAAGCGGTGATCCCCTCCAGCCCCCGGCCGCTGCGCAGCCAGTCCATCACGATCCACGCCGCCGCCAGGGGATAGGCCCCCTGGCAGTCCTCCGCGCTCAGCCCGTCCTTCAGTCTCCGGTCCAGCGCCCCGCAGGCGGCGGCGCACAGGGTGAGCAGGGTCTCCTCATCCTGTCCCGCGCCTCCCAGGGCCCGGACCAGCTCCAGCACCTGTTCCGTCATGGGCGCCCCCCTAGATGAGGAAGGCCCCGTCGGCCTCCTCCTGGGGCAGGTCCTCCGGGCGGTAGCTCAACTGCGTCCCCGGCCCGACCAGCCTCCCGGCCCGCTCCCGGTATACCTTGATGAGCCCCAGCAGCTCCTCCTCGTCCAGTTTGGCCGCCACCCGCTCCATCAGGGCGTGCCCGGCTCCCGGCTCCGCGATCCCGGCCAGCCGCGCCAGCTCGCCGCGCAGGCTCTTCAGGTATTTTCGGCCCAGCCGGGCCTCGTCCTCCAGCCCCCGCCCGGCGCTTTTGATCACTCCGGCCCGGCGCTGGGCGGGCACCGCCACGAAGGACCACTCGTACACGTCCAAGGCCCCGGTGAGCACTCCGTGGCACACCCGGCCCTCATACTCCTCCCCCTTCTCGTGGGGGCAGGAGTCCAGCTCCTGGCCGCAGATGGAGCACACCACCTTGTCCACGGCGCAGCCCACGCTGACCTCCCGTTTGATCCCGCCGTCGATCTCGGCGATGAGGGCGGCGTTCTCGGCGGTGCGCATCATATAGGCCCACCCCTTGAGATAGCGGCAGGGCCGCCCGTCGCTGGTGAGGGTCCCGTCCCCGCCCACCACCTGGGCGCGGTAGATCCGGGCGGTCTGCCCCCGGGCGGACCACTGGTGGTCGAACACCCCCGACGCCCCCACGAACATGGGGGCCAGCTGGTCCAGGGCGGCGTCGTCGAACCGCTCGAAGTCCCGGTCCACGTCGTTGTCGCACAGCCGCAGGGCGAAGGTGTACACCTCGTCCGCCCCCAGCTCCCGCCGGCTCAGGGTGTTGATGAGCTCCAGCTCCTCCCGATCCGGCGTGCCGATGGCCTTTACCATCGCTTCTTTATACCGTTCCATCCTTCTCCTCCTCCACGGCCCGGGCCTGGGCGCGGTACAGCGCCGCCCTGGCCTCGGATTCCTCGTCCTGCAGGTCCACGTCCAGCCAGTCCACCTCCACCCGCTCGTCGAACCCCTTCAGCCGCAGCCACAGCTCGCAGATCCGCTCCACCACCGGCTCCAGGCTCCTGCGGATGGCGGCGATCTCGCTGGTGAGGATGTCGGCCTGCTGGGAGCTCATCCGCTCGGTGGACGACCAGCTCAGCCCCAGCAGGAAGGGGGGGATGCCGGTCTTGGCCACCAGCTGCTCCAGGATCTGCCGCACGGGCACCTCGCTGTCCAGGGCCTGGTTGTCCGCCCCGATCACCCGGATGTCCACGTCCCCGGCGCACACGAAGTCCCGGACGGCTCCGTCCCGCCCCGCCCGCATGGCGGCGCTCCACTCCCGGGCCACCAGGTCGCACCGCTCCCGGGCGGCGGCGTCCTCGCCCTTGCACACCACGGCGAAGCGCACGTTGCCCATCCGCTCCCAGTTTTTGCCCACGGCCTGGAAGATCTTCATGAGGATCCCCGTCAAAAAGGGCATGGAGCGCAGCATGGACGCGCCGTAGGGGGCGCCCGCCTCGGGCTGGAAGGGGGTGAACAGCAGCAGCTCCTGCCGCTCCGGCACCCGCACCGGCCCCAGCCCGTCCCGGACGCACAGGGCGAAGTCCAGGGGGCTGTCCCCCTCCCGGATCTCGACCCGGTCCACGTCGGCGCACAGCACCGCGGCGATGTCCCGGCCGTCGGCGGCGGGGACGATCTCCCCCACCCCCCGGCCGCACACCAGCATGGAGTCCAGGTATTGGTCCAAGAACGCCTGGATCCCCCGCTGGCCCCGGCCCACGTCCACCGTGCGCAGGAAGCGGTCCAGCCCCTCCTGGGCCCGCCCGTCCCGGCAGAGGGCTTTGACCCCGCCGCACAGCCGCACCAGCTTGCAGATGGCGGCGTCCACCACGGGCACCCCCTCCCGGATGGCCCGGTACAGCCTGGTCTCCCCCCGGCCCAGGGGGACGTAGCCGTCCAGCTGGACGAAGGGGTGCCGCCCCCCGTCCCGGAGCTGGGCGGCGGCCGCCCCAGCGGGGCCCGTTCCTTTTCCGGCGCTCATCAGACGGCCAGCACCCGGCTGGCGTCCTCAAAGATCTTGGCGTAGCCGGACACGGTGGTGATGGCGGCCCGCTCCAGCTGCCGGTCGATGAGCTTGTCGTGCTCCACCATCACGTCCCCGGCCTTGACCATCTCCAGGGCGTAGTTCCTGTCCAGGCCGACGATCTTGCCCGCGGGCACGGCGGAGGAGCGCAGCACCTTGGCCCCCATGGGGGTGACCAGCCTGCCGGTGCCGTGGAAGTCCAGCCCCGCGGCGGCGTCCTGCATCTGGCGCATGGCCAGCAGCGCGGTCAGCGTATCGGTGCCCACCAGCAGGGTGTTGAGCTGATAGGGCTCGAAGCTGTTCCAGAACCCCAGCAGGTCCTTGTAGGTCAGCGTTCCGGCAGTCTCCACGTCGATGACCTGGGCGGGGTTGCCGTTGCCGTCGCCGTTGACGATCACGTCGATGGCGTCCTCCAGGTGCATCCGGCCGATCTGCGCGCCGATCTGCCGCAGGGTGACGGAGAACAGGTCCAGCTTCTGGAACCGGATCGCCTCATAGGAGGCCACCAGCATCCTGCCCCGCTTGTGGAGCCTGACCAGGTTGTCCCGGGTGCGCACGGTGGTCTGGGGGATGGCCGCGCCCTCGGCCACCTGCTTGAGCTCCCGCTCCTCCTCGGGGGCGGAGGTGATGGAGCGGTAGTCCATCCCCTCGATCAGGGTCTCGGTGGCGGTGAGGTCGGGGAGGATGTTCGCCTCCTCCATGCCCGCCTTGACGGCCCGGGCGATGTACTCGGGGAAGAGCACCGCCGACTGGGCGGAGGAGAAGAACTTGTCTACCAGGTCGGACCCGGCCCCCTTGACCCGGATGTCGAACCGCTTGAGCTGCCGCTGATAGGCGTCCAGCCCCTCCAGGGCGGTGCCCCGGTACTGCTCGCTGGGGTCCAGCCTCTCCAGCACCTGGGTGAAGGACTTCCCCGCCTCGTGGTACATGCCCTTTTCCAGCTTCACGTTGTCGAATCTCTGCGCCATGCCCATTCCTCCTTTTCCCGTCTCAAAGCTTGACCACGATGGTCTTATCCTGGGTATCCGCCGCCAGCACCAGGCACTTCAGCCCCCCGGTGCTCACTGCCTTCACGCCGCCCTGGCCGTCGCAGGCCAGGCCCTGCCACCCCGGCTCCGGGGCGTCGGAGCCGCTGTAGCCCACCTTGGCCGCGCCGCCGATCTGGACCGCCGCCGCGCCGCCGCGCACGCCGCCCAGCACAACGCCGCAGGGCAGCGCGCCGTCCGCGCCCATGCCCACCGCGCCCTCCTTGGTGAGGGCCACCGCCATGCCGGGCAGCACCTCGCCGTCCGTCCGGAAAGTGGCCGCGATCTGGCCGATGCCCTCGAAACAGATATCCATCTCCATTCTCCTCTCCTTGATGAAATGTATCTAGAGATCCCCTGACAGGGCCCGCTTGAGATCTCTCAAAACGCCGTTTGACGGATTTTTTCCCGCCACGCTTCGCTGCGGTCTCTTGAAACAAACACGATCATTCCTGCGAGATCCCGCCTTGCCTGACGGGAAGATCTCTCGTCAGCCGGCATTCTTCGAGATATCAAACAGGCTCTCGGGGCCATCTCTCCATGTTTCCCCCGCCGGGGGGGGACTAGAACGCGTCCCGCTCCACAAACCTTGCGGCGCTCCCGCCGCCCCGGTCCATGGCCATGACGAAATAGCGGATGTCATCCATGGCGTGGTCGGACTCCTTGCGCACCCTGTCCTCGCCCCCCTCCTCCCAGCGGTACAGCCCGAACTCTCTGGCCGCCGCCCGGCACTCCCGGCAGATGACGATCCTCCCGTCCTTCAGCGCCTGGGCGGTGCGCCGGATGCCCTCCAGCACCCGGTTGTCCGCTTTCCGGACCCTCCAGCCCTCCCGGCGCAGCGTCTCCATGAAGCTGGCGGCGGAGGGGTCCACGATGACCGATTCGATGCAGCGCCCTCCGGCCAGCTCCCGCAGATCCTCCGCGTACTCGCCGTCGGTCTTTTGCCTCCCCCGCTCCCGGGCGTCGTAGTAGGCTTCCCTCACCCTGTACCACACCCCGCCCAGCTCCCCCCACAGTCCGAAGGAGGCGGGGTTCCGGGTGCCGTAGTCGCAGGAGATCCTCCACCTGGAAAAGGGCCCCTCCGGCGCCTGGGGCATGTCCTCCGCTCGAAAGAAGTCGTACACCAGCCCCTCCGCCGCCGTCCACTCCCCCAGCACATACCTGCGGTAGAAGGCCCCCTGGAACATCCGCTCATACCGCTGCCGCACCTGGGGGGACAGCGCCGGGTTGTCCTCCATGGAAAAACGCAGATAGAGGGTCTGTTTCTCCCCGGCCCTGCAGATCCACTCCTTATAGAACCAGTGTTCCGGCCCCGCCGGATTGCAGGAGAACCACAGCCTGCCCCCCGCCACGGAGCACCGGGCGGCGGCCTGCTCCACGAAGGAGCGGGGCATGAGGCCCACCTCGTCCAGCAGCACCCCGGCCAGGGTCACCCCCTGGATGGAGGCGTAGCTCCCCTCGTCGCCGCCGCCGTAGAGGTAGAACACGTTTTCCCGCCCGCCGCCCCGGACCGTCACCTCGTTCCGGCTGACCTTCTCCTCCCATCGGAACCCGATCCGCTCCAGCACGGGTCTGGCCTGGCCCAGCAGGTTGCGCCGCGCCCCGTTGATGGAGGCGGCGCACAGCCCGAACCTCTGGTGGTGGAACCGGGCCATGGCCCACAAGAAGAAGGACACGCTGAGGGCGAAGGTCTTGCCCGAGCGCACCGCGCCGTCGCAGATGACGGCGTCGAAGCCGTCCCGCCTCCACCAGTCCAGCACCTGCCGCTGTTTGGGGGAGAATCCCAGCGCCCTCATCCCTCACCGCCGTCCCGGGGCGGGCAAAGCCCGTCCAAGAAGTCCTCCAGGGCCCCGTCTCTGCCCTCGTCCATCAGCTCCCGGAGCATGGCCAGCACCCGCACCTTGTCCACGAACTTGGCCTCAAAGGTGCCGTTGGCGTTGCGCCGCAGCTCCACCACTCCGGACAGGTCCAGCCCGTCCACCTGTTCCGCCTCCTCCCCCTCCAGGAAGGCCAGCTTCACCACATCGTTGTTCTTCCACTTCACCAATTTCCGCAGCTGGCCCACCAGCTCCTGCCGGGCCTTCTGCCGCGCGCTTTTTTCCTGCGTATCCATTCCCGACCTCCTCGCCCCGCCTCTGGAACCCCCGTTTTGTTGCCCATCCCGGTGCAAGGCATAAAAAAAGATCCCAAGGCAGGATCCTGCCTCGGGATACGGACGCTTTGATATATTCTGTCACACCTTCACGCTTTGAAGCGGCCGGGGCGCTCGGCCTCTTCTCCGCGCTTCTTGTCTGTCACGCTGCGAAGCGGCCGGGGCGCTCGGCCGCTTCGCAGCGCTTCTTATTTATGGTAGTCTCCCCCCTCCTGGATCTTGAACGCCCGGTAGATCTGCTCCAGCAGCATGACCCTGGCCAGGTGGTGGGGGAAGGTCATGGGGGACATGGACAGGGTGGCCCAGGCCCCGGCCTTGACGGAGGGGTGGAGCCCATAGGACCCGCCGATCACGAACACCAGGTGTTTGGCGGCGTTGTGGCTCCAGGTGGAGATCATGGCGGCCAGCTCCTCGCTGGAGCGCGCCTTTCCCTCGATGGCCAGGGCGATGACGCTGGAATTGGGGGGGATCTTGGCCCGGATGGCGTCCCCCTCCTTCTCCAGCGCCGACTGGATCTCGCCCAGGGAGGGATCCTTGCGCAGCTTCTGTTCGGCCAGCTCCACGACATTGAGCTTGCAGTACCCCTTGAGCCGTTTGGCATACTCCGCCGCCGCCTCCGCATAGAACTTCTCCTTCAGCCTGCCCACGCAGATCAGCGTCACGTCCATCATATCCGTCTCATCCCCCTTCTCCTACACCTGGAACCACCCCGTCGCCTCGCTGCGGGGCGCCACCACCAGTTCCACGTCGTCCTCTCCCAGCCCCAGCCCGCCCAGGGCCTGTCTCGCCGCCTCCAGGGCCAGCCCGGGCCGGTTGTTCTCCGCCGACAGGTGGGCCAGGATCACCCGCCCGGCCCCCTGCCGGGCCGCCCAGGCGGCCAGCTCGCCCCCCATCTGGTTGGACAGGTGGCCCCGCTTCCCCCGGATGCGGGCCTGGAGGTGGAGGGGGTAGGGCCCCTTGCGCAGCATGTCCGGATCGTAGTTGAATTCCCCGATGAGGGTGTGGGCCCCCTCCACGCCCTCCCGGGCCTGGGGGGTGGCGAAGCCGGTGTCGGTGCACAGCGCCAGCTTCCGCTCCCCGTCGGTGACGAAAAACCCGCAGGGGCAGGCGCAGTCGTGGCTGGTGGCGAAGGTGCCCACCTCCAGCCCTCCCGCGTCGAAGCGCTGGCCCGGCTCGAACACCCGAAAGCGCTCCACCAGCCCGTCCCACCGGCCGCACAGCTCCAGGGCGGTCCCCTCGGCGGTGTACAGCGGCGCGCCGGTCTGTTTGCACAGCACGGGCAGGGCGGCCACGTGGTCGATGTGCTCGTGGGTGATCAGCACCCCGGCCAGGTGCCGCAGCTCCAGCCCCAGCCCCTTGAGCCCCTGGGCGATCCTCCGGGTGGAGATGCCCGCGTCGATGAGGATATGTACCCGTCCGTCGCTGACCACGGCGCAGTTTCCCGACGAGCCGCTGGCCAGCGTGGCCACCTTCAACATGGGACACCCCCCCAATTTCTCTCTATTCCACAAACAAGCCGGAAAGGGGACGCCCCTTTCCGGCGAAATCTACCGATCTATCCTGTGCCGTTCACGACGGCTGCGCCCTGTCTCATCCACGCCGCACAGGCGGCCGGCCTCCCGGCCGTTCTCGCTTCGCCTCCAGCGAGACCCGGTCCAACTGCGTTGGCCCTGGGCTCTCCCTTTCGCTCTGCTCCAAACTTCCTCGCAGCCCTCTGCTCCGCGCTATCCCATTCACGCTGCGCAGACGGCTGACCGCTCGGTCGTTTTCGCTCCGTCTCAAGCGAGACCCGGTCCAACTGCGTTGGCCCTGGGCTCTCCCTTTCGCTCCGCTCCAAACTCCCTCGCAGCCCCCTGCTCCGCGCTATCAGCCTGCCGCGGATACCTTTCCCCGCTCCGGATCGGGCACTTCCACCACCCGGATGTCCGCGCCGATGCCGGAGAGCTTGCCGATGATGTCCTCATAGCCCCGTTCGATGTGCTTCACGTTGGAGATCTCGCTGGTGCCCTGGGCGGCCAACCCAGCGATGATCATGCCCGCCCCGGCCCGCAGGTCGCAGGCTTCCATGGGCGCGCCGGTGAGCTTCTCCACACCCTCGATGATGGCGATCTTGCCGTCCACCTGGATCTTGGCCCCCAGGCGGCGGAACTCCTCGGTATAGCGGTAACGGTTGTCCCACACGCCCTCGGTGATCACGCTGGTCCCCCGGGCCAGGCAGAGCACGGCGGCGATCTGGGGGTGCATGTCGGTGGGGAAGCCGGGGTAGAACATGGTCTTGACGTTGGTGCGCTGGAGGGGCCCATGGCGGCGGACGATGATGCTGTCCCCCTGCTCCTCCACCTCGGCGCCCATCTCGGCCAGTTTGGCGGTGATGCACTCCAGGTGCTTGGGGATGACGTTGCACACCCGCACCTCGCCCCCGGCGGCGGTGACGGCGGCCATATAGGTGCCCGCCTCGATCTGGTCGGGGATGATGGAGTACTCGCCGCCCCGCAGCTTGTCCACGCCCCGGATCTTGATCATGTCGGTGCCCGCGCCGGTGATGTCCGCCCCCATGGAGTTGAGGAAGTTGGCCAGGTCCACGATATGGGGCTCCCGGGCGGTGTTTTCGATGATGGTGGTGCCCTGGGCCAGGGCGGCGGCCAGCATCAGGTTCATGGTGGCCCCCACGCTGGCCACGTCCAGATAGATCTGACTGCCCTTCATCCGCCCGCCCTCGGCGGCGGCGCACATATAGCCCTTCTCCACCTTGACCTCGGCCCCCAGGGCGGCGAAGCCCTTGAGGTGCTGGTCGATGGGGCGGCTGCCGAAGTCGCACCCGCCGGGCAGGGGCACCTCGCCCCGGCCGAACCGGCCCAGCATGGCCCCCATCAGGTAATAGCTGGCCCGGAGCTTGCGCCCCGCGTCATAGGGGACGCTCATGCACCGGGCCCCGGTGCAGTCCACCTCCACGGTGGTGCGGTCGATCATGCGCACGCTGGCGCCCAGATCGCGCAGGATGCTCAAAAGCAGGTCCACATCGCTGATCGCGGGGATGTTCTCGATGCGGCAGGGCCCCTCCACCAGCAGGGCGGCGGGGATGATACCGACGGCGGCGTTCTTGGCGCCGCTGATCTCGACTTTGCCATACAGCGGACGCCCGCCGTGGATAACATACTTTTTCAAATCAGCACCTCTGACTCCCGGCAGCACCGGGCTTATTCGTAAAAAAGGGACGCGCCCTTCAAAGATCGCACCAAAGGGGACCGCTCAACCAAAGCCGCAGCCCGGGAGCCCATCCGCTATCGCCTCATTATAGCACCATAGATAAGTAAAGGCAACCAAAACTTTCATCTTTCCCCGCCGTCCCTGTCATTTCTCCCATCCCACCATATTTTGCCCCTGCCCGTCCCGGATATTCCGGGAAAATTGTGAATTTTCTTCGATACCCCTTGCAAAATCCAAACGACTGTATTATCATATCGTTAGCACTCATCATTCAGGAGTGCTAAAACACTGTTTTCGAAAATCTATATATAATGAGGTGCGCAGATCATGGCAAAGAAACAGTTCAAAGCGGAATCCAAGCGTCTGATGGACCTGATGATCAACTCCATCTACACCCACAAGGAGATCTTCCTGCGGGAGATCGTCTCCAACGCCAGCGACGCCATCGACAAGCTGGCCTACCTGTCCCTGACGGACGACTCGGTGAAGGTGAAGCGGTCCGAGCTGCGGATCGCGGTGACGCCGGACAAGCAGGCCCGGACCCTGACGGTGTCGGACAACGGCGTGGGCATGACGGAGGAGGAGCTGGAGAAGAACCTGGGCACCATCGCACGCAGCGGCTCCCTCCAGTTCAAGGAGGGCATGGAGCAGGACAAGGCGGCGGACATCATCGGCCAGTTCGGCGTGGGCTTCTACTCCGCCTTCATGGTGGCCGACGAGGTGACGGTGATCACCCGCCGCCACGGGGAGGACGCCGCCCACTGCTGGAAGTCCTCGGGGGCGGACGGCTACACCATCGCCCCCTGCGAGAAGGCCGAGCCCGGCACCGACGTGGTCATGCACCTGAAGGAGGACACCGAGGACGAGCGGTACAGCGAGTATCTGGAGACCGGCCGCCTCCAGTCCCTGATCAAAAAGTACTCCGACTACATCCGCCACCCCATCCGCATGGAGGTGGAGGACTACCGGGAGAAGGAGCGGCCCGCCGACGCCCCGGAGGACTACAAGCCGGAGTGGGAGACGGTGGTGGAGGAAAAGACCATCAACTCCATGGTCCCCCTGTGGCAGCGCCCCCGCTCCAAAGTGGACCAAGAGGAGTATGACCGCTTCTACCAGGAGAAATTCGCCGACTGGCAGGCCCCCCTTGCCACGGTGACCACCTCCTCCGAGGGCACGGTGACCTTCAAGGCCCTGCTCTTCATCCCCTCCAACACCCCCTACGACTTCTACACCCGGGAGTATGAGAAGGGCCTTCAGCTCTACTCCTCCGGGGTGCTGATCATGGACAAGTGCGCCGACCTGCTCCCCGACTGCTTCCGCTTCGTCAAGGGCGTGGTGGACTCCCCCGACTTCTCGCTGAACATCTCCCGGGAGATGCTCCAGCACGACCGCCAGCTGAAGATCATCGCCGGGGCCCTGGAGAAGAAGATCAAGAACGAGCTGGTCAAGCTGATGAAGGACGACCGGGAGAAGTACGAGAAGTTCTGGGCCGCCTTCGGCCGCCAGCTGAAGTACAGCGTCACCGAGGGCTACGGCGCCAAGAAGGAGCTGCTGCAGGACCTGCTGCTGTTCACCACCTCGAAAGAGGGCAGTCTGGCCTCCCTGGCGGAGTATGCGGAGCGCATGGGCGAGGGCCAGCAGTTCGTCTACTATGTCTGCGCCGACACCAAGGAGCAGGCCGCCCGCCTGCCCCAGGTGGAGCGGATCGCCGACAAGGGCTGGGAGATCTTGTACCTCACCGAGGAGGTGGACGAGTTCGTCATGCAGGCCCTGGGCGAGGTGTCGGGAAAGAAGCTGAAGTCGGTGTCCGACCCGGACGCCCTGCCCGAGAGCGACGAGGAGAAGGCGGAGCAGGAGAAGCGGGCGGAGGAGGCCAAGCCGGTGCTGGACTTCGTGAAGGAGACCTTGGGGGACAAGATCAAGGAGGCCCGGGTGTCCAAGATCCTCAAGACCGCCCCGGTGTGCATGACGGCGGACGGCCCCATGTCCCTGGAGATGGAGAAGTATTTCTCCAAGCTGGAGGGCGCGTCCCCCATGGGTGCCATGAAGGCGGAGCGGGTGCTGGAGCTCAACCCGGCCTCCGCCGCCTACGGGGCGCTGAAGGCCGCCCTGGACAGGGAGGACAAGGAGAAGGCCGCCAAATACGCCCAGGTGCTCTACCACCAGGCCCTGCTGATCGCGGGCCTGCCCATCGACGACCCCGCCGCCTATACCGAGCTGGTGTGCTCCTTGATGGACTGAGGCGCCTATGAACGAGAGAAGAGACCCCCGGCTCACCATCCGCATGGCCTCGGGGGGGACCATCGTGTTCCAGCTGTGCCCCCGGTGGGCCCCCAACGCCTGCGCCAGCGTCATCGCCCTGGCCCGGGCGGGGGCCTACGACGGCATGGGCATCGAGCGCATCGTCCCCGGCTTCGTCGTCCAGCCCCGCTACCTGGACGAGGGGCGGCCCGATTTGGACTATTTCATCGACGGCGAATTCGCGGCCAACGGCTTCGGCGGCAACCCCCCGGTGACCAAGGGGATGGTGGCTATGGCCGGGGACGGCCAGAGCTTCTCCTCCGGCAGCTGCTTCTTCATCGCCCTGGGGGACCACGCCAGGCTGGCCGGCCGCTTCACCGCCATCGGCCGGGTGGTGGAGGGCTGGGACGAGGTGGAGCGCCTGGAGAACGTGGCGCTGGAGCCAGTGGACACCGGGATGGAGGCGGTGGTCAACCGCCCCGTCACCCCCGAGATCATGGAGCGGGTCACCGTGGACACCTTCGGCGCGGACTACCCCCCGCCCGCCATCCTCCGCCGGGCTTACTGAGAAGCTGTACCAATCGCCTCAGCACCCAGCTTTGCGGCCCAAAGCGCCCCGGACGGCTGCGTCCGGGGCGCTTTTTTGCCGGGGGCGTTGACACCTCCCCCGCCCCGGCGTATAATATTTCGCACGACATCACGCCCGGCCCGGCCGGGAGAGAGGGGGCGCCGCCATGACGCTGGAGCTCTGGGAATACCTTCTCCGCCTCACCCTGTCCGCCCTGTTCGGCGGGCTGATCGGCCTGGAGCGGGAGCTGCGGATGAAGGGGGCGGGCATCCGCACCCACCTGCTGGTCTCCTTCGCCGCGTGCACCATGACGCTGGTGTCCAAATACGGCTTTTTCGACGTGATCGACTACCCGGACATCCGCCTGGACCCCAGCCGGATCGCCGCGGGGCTGGTCACCGCCATCGGCTTTCTGGGGGCGGGCACCATCTTCGCCCGGGGCAGGAGCGTCAGCGGCCTGACCACCGCCGCCGGGCTGTGGGCCACGGTGGGCATCGGCATGTCCATGGGGGCGGGCATGTACGCCGTGGGCACCTTCGGCGCGGTGTTCATCGTGGCCGTCCAGGCCGTCCTCTACCGGGACCACATCCTGCTGGGCAACATCACCGCCGTGGTCCACATCCAGATCGACGACCGGCCCGACGCGCTGGACCGGTTCCAGGCGGAGCTGGCCAAGCTGGGGCTGGTCCCCTGCGCGTCCAAATACGAGCGGTCGGGGGGCGCGCTGTCCATCGAGCTGCAGCTGGACCGCCTGCCCTGTTCCGAGCGGGAGCTGGGGCAGCTGCTCTCCCCGCTGATGAAGCAGCCCTACGTCAGATTCGTCTTGTGGTGAGGCCCCACATCCTATGCGCACAGACCGGCCCCGGGGAAGCGGATGCTCCTCCGGGGCCGGTCCTTTTCATCGCAAGGGGATCAGACCAGCTCCGCCGCGCCCTGGAGCAGGCCCACCACCAGGCAGGCCAGCACCAGCATGAACAGCGCCCACTTGAGCACCGCCGAGAGCAGCCTGCTGTCCTGGCCGGTGAGGCCCACCGCCGCGGCGGCGGTGGCGATGCACTGGGGGGAGAGGATCTTGCCGATGCCCGCGCCGGTGGAGTTGGCCGCCGCCAGCCAGAACTGGGAGGCGCCGATGGCGGAGGCGGCCTCGGTCTGGAGGCGGCCCAGCAGCACCTCGGTGTTGGTGCCGCTGCCGGTGACAAAGGCGCCGATAGCGGCGATCACCGGAGCAAAGAAGGGGTAGAAGGAGCCGGTGAGGGTGACGAACAGGGCGGCCATGTCGGAGATCATGCCGGAGTAGGTCATGATCTTGGCCACCGCCAGCACCGACATGATGGTGACGATGGTCTTGCTCATCTGCTTGACGGTGGCCGCGAGGGTGTCCCACATCAGCCTGCCCCCCGCCTTCTGGGCGCAGCCGCCGATGACGGCCGCCAGAAAGATGATCACGCCCGGGGTGTTCACCCAGCTGAAGGCGGTCCTGCCCGCCCCGGCGGCGGTGGAGATCTGGACGGAGCTGGAGAAGCGGGCCAGGAAGCCATTCACCGGCGGCACCAGCTTGGAGGTGAGCAGCAGGAATACGAAAATGAGCAGGAAGGGCAGGCAGGCGGTGAGGGGAGGCATCTCCCGTCCGCTCTCCCGGGCGGGCTGGGCGGGGGCGCCCATGTCGTACTCCGGGGGGACGGGCCTTCCGCCCCGCAGCCGCACAAGCCCCAGCGTCACCGCCAGGGACACCACGCTGCCCACGGTGACCGCCAGCTCCGGCCCCAGGAACCTGGCCACTGCCAGCTGGGGCAGGACGAAGGACGCCCCCGCCGCCAGCGTCAGGCCGGACACGCCCTTCAGGGCCTTGACGCCCCCGCCCCCGGCGATCACCATGAGGAAGGGCATGAGGATCATGAAGGGGAACATCTGCACCACGGTGATATAGGCCAGGGGCAGGGGGTCCAGCCCGGTGACGCCGGCCAGGGTGACGGTGGGGATGCCCACCGAGCCGAAGGCGGTGGGGAAGGCGTTGGCCAGCATACACACCAGGCAGGCGGTCACCGGCTCCATGCCCATGACCACCAGCATCCCGGCGGGGATGGCGATGGCGGTGCCGAAGCCGGCCATCCCCTCCAAAAAGCCGCCGAAGCACCAGCCGATCAGCAGGACGATCGCCCGCTTGTCCCGGGACACCCCGGCCAGCATTCGCTTGATCACGTCCATGGCTCCGGTGCGCAGGGACAGGTTGTAGGTGTAGATGGCGGCCACGATCACCAGGATGATGGGCCACAAAGCGGCGGCGAAGCCCTCCAGGGCGGAGGTGGCGCAGTCCAGGGCGGGCATCCTCCAGACGGCCAGGGCCAGGGCGGCGGCGATGGCCAGGGCGGCCAGACAGGCCCGGTGCCCCGGCATTTTCAGCACGGCCAGGGCGATGATGAGCCACAGGATGGGCAGCAGCGTGAGCAGGGATCGCAGGATGGGGGGCATGGACATCAGACCTCCTTACTCGGTTCACGGGCGGCAGATTGGTTCTACCTCAATTCGTCGAAAAATGGCCGCGGACAGGGCGGCGCCACCCTCCAGCGGACGATCGGCCCCAGGCAGACACTGGGGCCAGCTTGATCATATTATAGCGCAATTAGTTAAAATGTCCATTCCGAATCGGCACAAAAAATATTTTTGGCGATATCGCATAAATTCCACCTGTGTTTTTGTAGAAATGGGAGAAAAGAAAAAAGGGTCTTGTAATTTTCGGAAAATGTGTTACTCTGAAACCACGGCATAAATTGGTCGAACCAAAAACGTTCCGTTTCGCCACCGTTCCGCTTTTGGCCCCAACGAGCCGCGTCCCCTCAAACCCATGCGTTATAACTGTGGGAGGAGTTGTAAAAATGGCTGTTACCATCCCCTTTGGCCGGGCGGTCATGGAGCTTCGCGCCGGTCTGGACGGCGCCGAGGTGCTGGAGTCCCGCATCGGAGAGCTGGCCGCGGACCGGTCCGAGGACGACCTGGTCCGGGCCGCCATGGCCGCCCCCACCGGCACGCCCCCCCTGTGGGAGCTGGCGGCGGGGAAAAAGACCTGCACCATCATCATCAGCGACCACACCCGCCCCGTGCCCAGCAAGCACATCATCCCCTTCATGCTGGAGCAGCTGCGCCGGGGCAGCCCGGATATCCAGATCACCCTGCTGGTGGCCACCGGCTTCCACCGCCCCACCAGCACCGAGGAGCTGGTGGGCAAGCTGGGCCGGGACATCGTGGAGCGCGAGCGCATCGTCATCCACGACAGCCGGGACGCCGCCTCCAACGTGAAGATCGGGGTGCTCCCCTCCGGCGCGGACTGCGTGATCGACCGCCTGGCGGTGGAGACCGACCTGCTCATCGCCGAGGGCTTCATCGAGCCCCACTTCTTCGCCGGGTTCTCCGGGGGCCGCAAGAGCGTGCTGCCCGGGGTGTGCGACCAGGTGACGGTGCTGGGCAACCACTGCTCCAAGTTCATCGCCTCCCCCTATGCCCGCACCGGCGTGCTGGACGGCAACCCCCTCCACCAGGACATGCTGGCCGCGGCGGAGATGGCAAAGCTGGCCTACATCGTCAACGTGGTCATCGACGAGGACAAGAAGGTGGCCGCCGCCTTCGCCGGGGACCCGGTGGAGGCCCACCGCAGGGGCTGCGAGCTGCTGCTGGGCTACTGCCGGGTGCGGCCGGAGCAAAAGGGCGACATCGTGATCTCCAGCAACGGCGGATATCCCCTGGACCAGAACATCTACCAGAGCGTCAAGGGCCTCACCGCCGCCGAGGCCGCCGCCGCCCCCGGCGCCGTGCTCATCATGGTCAGCTCCTGCTCCGACGGCCACGGCGGGGAGAGCTTCTACAACGCCCTCCACGACTGCCGCAGCCCCGAGCAGCTCACCGAGGAGATCCTGGCCACCCCCCAGGACCAGACCCGCCCCGACCAATGGGAGTACCAGATCCTGGCCCGGGTGCTGTGCAAGCACCGGGTGATCTATGTCACCGACCCCGCCCAGCGCGCCACCATCGAGGGCATGAAGATGGAGTGGGCCCCCGACGTGGACGAGGCCCTGGCCCGGGCCCGCCGGGACAAGGGGGAGGACGCCCACCTGGTGGTCATCCCCAACGGGATCTCCGTCATGGTGACGGAATGAACGGTCCAATTATTTTGTAAGGAGGCTTTCCCATGGCACAGTATAACCAGCTCACCCCCGAGATCGTCGCCCAACTCCAGGCCGCGGCCCCCGGCCGCGTGGTGGTGGGCGGGGACGTCAACCCCGACTACGCCCGGGACGAGATGCCCATCTACGGCGTGAAGATGCCCGAGGTGTCCATCGACGCCACCAGCACCGAGGAGATCGCCGCCGTCATGAAGATCTGCTATGAAAACAACATCCCCGTCACCACCCGGGGCGCGGGCACCGGCCTTGTGGGCGGCTGCACCCCCATCTGCGGCGGCGTGGTCATCTGCACCATGAAGATGAACAAGATCCTGGGCTACGACCTGGAGAACTTCGCCGTCACCGTCCAGCCCGGCGTGCTGCTCCAGCAGCTGGCGGACGACGCCCTCACCCACGGCTGCATGTATCCCCCCGACCCCGGCGAGAAGATGGCCACCCTGGGGGGCAACGTGGCCACCAACGCCGGCGGGATGCGGGCGGTGAAGTACGGCGCCACCCGGGACTACGTGAAGGCCATGACCGTGGTGCTGCCCACCGGCGAGGTCACCAAATTCGGCGCCACCGTGTCCAAGACCTCCTCCGGCTACAGCCTCACCAACCTGATCTGCGGCTCCGAGGGCACGCTGGCCATCATCACCGAGCTGACCCTGAAGCTGATCCCCGCCCCCAAGGCCACTGTCAGCCTCATGGCCCCCTTCGAGGACCTGAACGCCTGCATCTCCACCGTGCCCAAGGTGTTCATGGCCCACCTGAAGCCCCAGGCCCTGGAGTTCTTCGAGAAGGAGATCCTGATCTCCTCCGAGGAGTACCTGGGCAAGCAGGTGTTCCCCCGGAAGATCGACGGCGTGGAGGCCGGGGCCTACCTGCTCATGACCTTCGACGGCGACAGCATGGACGAGCTGGACCCCCTGGTGGAGAAGGCCGCCGAGATGCTGGTGGAGGAGGGCGCGCTGGACGTGCTGGTGGCGGACACCGCCCCCAAGCTGAAGGACACCTGGGCCGCCCGGTCCTCCTTCCTGGAGGGCATCGAGGAGCAGACCAAGCTGCTGGACGAGTGCGACGTGGTGGTGCCCGTGAACAAGATCGCCGAGTACGTGGCCTACGTGGCCGCCGAGGGGGAGAAGTACGACTTCGAGGTGAAGTACTTCGGCCACGCCGGCGACGGCAACCTGCACATCTACACCTGCTCCAACGACATGGACAAGGGCGAGTTCGAGGCCCAGGTGGAGCGGTTCTTCACCAGCATCTACGGCAAGACCGTGGAGCTGGGGGGCCAGATCTCCGGCGAGCACGGCATCGGCCTGGGCAAGGTGAAGTTCCTGGCCCAGGCGGTGGGCCCGGTGAACATGGCGCTGATGGAGGGCATCAAGCGGGTGTTCGACCCCAAGATGATCCTCAACCCCGGCAAGGTGTGCCATATGCTCTGATCGAAACGGACCGGCGGCGGGCCAACGCCCGCCGCCGGTCCTTCTTTGCCGCGGCAAAGTGTTATTTTGCCAAATCTGGGAAAACTGCTTGTATCGGCGTGGAGAACATGTTATCCTATCAGCAATCGCACCAAAAGGAGACATCGTTCCATGGCAGAGAGAAACGAGCGGGCCTATGAAAAGGTCATCGAACACATCAAAAGCGAGATCTGGCAGGGCACGCTGAAGCGGGGGGAGCGCCTGCCCCCCGAGCGGGAGCTGGCCGAGTCCCTGGGGGTGAGCCGCAACTCCGTGCGGGAGGCGATCCGCACCCTCAGCCTGCTGGGCTTCGTGTCCAGCACCCAGGGGGCGGGCAATTTCGTCACCTGCGACATCGAGCAGAACCTGCGGGAGAGCCTGCGGATGATGGTGCTGCTGGGGGAGACCAACTACCTCCAGATCAGCCAGCTGCGCCGGGGGCTGGAGAGCGAGAACGCCCGGCTGGCCGCCGAGCGGATCGCCCCCAAGCAGGGGGCCCGACTGCGGGAGCTGGCCCAGCTCATGCGGGAGGAGCCGGACCCCCAGCAGGCGTCCCGCTACGACCAGGAGTTCCACCTGCTGCTGTGCGACGCGTCGGGCAACCGGCTGATCAAGTCCCTGTTCGCCGCCATGCTGTCCACCATCAACGACTTCATCAGCACCATGTACGTGCGCATCGTGGCCGATCCCGACCAGGCCGAGGCCCTCCACGCCGCCCACCAGCGGCTGGCGGACGCCCTGGCCGCCCGGGACGGCGCCGCCGCCGCCCTGGCCATGTACGGCCACTTCGAGGTGGTGGACGCCTCCATCCGCCGGGAGCAGCTGTTCTGACGGCTCCGGCGGCGCAAAGAGTGGCCGGAGCCGGGGGTGTCCCAGCGCCGGCCGCTCCAGCCGTCCTCAGCCCAGCAGGGCCTCCACCTCCGCCCGCTCGGGCATGGAGCGGATGGCCCCCTTCCGGGTGGTGACGAGATAGGCCGCCGTGTTGGCGAAGCGGAGCATCTGCGTCAGATCCTCCTGGGTCAGCCCGTCCAGGCCCCGCTCCAGCACGAAATTGAGCACGCCGGCGCAGAAGGTGTCCCCCGCCCCGGTGGTCTCGATGGTGCCCCCCAGCTTGCAGGCGGGGACGAACACCCGCAGGTCCTCATAGTAGGAATAGCTGCCCTCCGCCCCGGCGGTGACGTTGAACAGCCGGATGTTGGGATACCTCCCCCGGAGGATGGCCGCGCCCTTGTCGAAGTCCGTCTCTCCCGTCATGAACTCCAGCTCGTTGTCCGCGATCTTCAGCACGTCGCACCGGGCCAGGCCGTATTCGATCTGCCCCTTGGCCTCGTCCAGGCTGTCCCACAAAGGCGGGCGCAGGTTGGGGTCGAAGGAGAGGATGGCCCCGTTGTCCTTCGCGTGGGCGATGGCCCTGCGGGTGGCCGCGCGCACCCCCTCGTGGGTCATGGACAGGGTGCCGAAGTGGAAGATCCGGCTGTCCGCGATCGCGTCCAGGGGCAGCTCGTCCTCCCGCAGCAGCATGTCCGCCCCCGGGGCGCGGTAGAAGGAGAAGTCCCGGTCGCCGTTCTCGAAGGTCTTGACGAAGGCCAGGGTGGTCCGGGCGTCCTTGTCGAACACCAGGTGGTCCATGCAGATGCCCGCCTCCAGCGCCACATCCCGCAGCAGGTGGCCGAACATGTCCTCCCCCACCTTGCCCACGAAGGCGCAGGAGCGCCCCAGCTTGGCCAGCATGGCCAGCACGTTGCAGGGCGCGCCGCCGGGATTGGCCTCGAACAGGCCGTTGCCCTGGCCGCTTTTGCCGTTCTCCGTGAAGTCGATCAGAAGCTCCCCCAGAGCGGTGACATCAAAGGTCTTGTGCGTCATATGCCGCGCCTCCATTTCTCGATCGTTGGTCTTTCTATCATACCCGCATCCTCCCCCGATGTCAATGCCCTCCCCCGCCCACCATTTTCAGAAGAGAGGTCCCATCCCATGAGACAGATCTGTGCCGCCGCCCTCCTCCTGGCCCTGCTGCTGCCCGGCTGCGCCGCCGGCCCCCAGCCCTCCGCCGCCCCCAGCCCCGCCCCCCAGGCTCCGGACACCGTGTCCTTCACCGACGATCTGGGCCGGACGCTGGAGCTCCCCCGCCCCCGGCGGGCCGCCGCCCTGATCGGCAGCTTCGCCGACATCTGGTGCCTGGCCGGGGGAAAGGACACCCTGATCGCCGCCGCCGGGGACGCCTGGACCAACTTCGATCTGGGGCTGGACCGGTCCGTGGCCGACCTGGGGTCGGTGAAGGAGCCCAGCCTGGAGGTCCTGCTGGCCGCCCGGCCCGACTTCATCCTGGCCAGCGTCAACACCGCCGCCGACGTGGAGCTGCTGCCCACCTTCGAGGCCGCGGGCATCCCCGTTGCCTATTTTGAGGTGGACGATATCCAGGACTACCTGCGTATGCTGGATATATGCGCCCGGCTCACCGGCTGTCCGGAGAACTACCGGCTCTACGGCCTGCAGGTGAAGGAGCGGGCGGACCGGGCCGCGGCCCGGCAGGACGGCTCCGCCCCCAGGGTGCTGTATGTGCGGGCCTCCGGCTCGTCGGTGAAGGTGAAGAACAGCCAGGGCAGCGTACTGGGGGAGATGCTGGCCGACCTGGGCTGCGTCAACGTGGCGGACGGGGAGGGCGCCCTGCTGGAGGACCTGAGCATCGAGGGGATCGCGGCCGCCGACCCGGACCATATCTTCGCCGTCCTCCAGGGAGCGGACAAGGACAAGGCCCAGGCCGCCCTGGAGCGCGCGCTGCTGTCCAACCCCGCCTGGTCCGCCCTCCGGGCGGTGCGGGAGGGCCGGTTCCACACCCTGGACCACACCCTTTACAACGTGAAGCCCAATGCCCGCTGGGGGGAAGCCTATGAGCAGCTTGCCGACATCCTATATCCCGCGCCGTAAGGGGCGGGCCCTGGCGGGGCTGGGCGCCCTGGCTCTCCTCTGCGCCCTGTTGAGCCTGTGCCTGGGGGCGGTGCCCGTCCCCCCGGGGGACATCCTGCCCGCCCTGCTGGGCCGGGGGGAGGACAGCGCCGTCCAGATCGTCCGCTACGCCCGCCTGCCCCGGACCTGCGCCTGCCTGCTGGCCGGGTCCGCCCTGGCGGTGTCCGGCGCGGTGATCCAGGGGGTGCTGGGCAACCCCTTGGCCGCCCCCAACATCATCGGCGTCAGCTCCGGGGCGGGGCTGGGGGCGGCGGTGTGCGGGGCGCTGGCCCCGGCCATGGCCGCCGCCGTCCCCGCCGCCGCCTTCGCCGGGGCGCTGGCGGCGGTGCTGCTGGTGCTGTTCATCGGGGAGCGCACCGGCGCCTCCAGGCTCACCCTGGTGCTGGCGGGGGTGGCCGTGTCCGGCATGTTCGGCGCGTGCACCGACGCGGTGGTCGCCCTCGTCCCCGACGCCCTGGCGGGCTGGTCCGACTTCCGGACCGGCGGGCTGGCCAACCTGTCCATGGCCCGGATCGCCCCCGCCTTCTGGACGATCCTGCCCGCCCTGGCCCTGGTGTTCGCCCTGGCGGGGGAGATGGACGTGCTGCTGCTGGGGGCGGACACCGCCCAGAGCCTGGGCCTGCGCTATAAGCCCCTGCGGCTGCTCCTGCTGGCCCTGGCCGCCGCCCTGGCCGGGGCGGCGGTGAGCTTCTCCGGCCTGATCGGCTTCGTGGGCCTCATCGTCCCCCACATCATGCGCCGCCTGGTCGGCGAGGACAGCCTGCCCCTGCTGGCCGGGTGCGCCCTGGGGGGCGCGGCCTGCCTCACCCTGTGCGATCTGCTCGCCCGGCTGCTCTTCGCCCCCTACGAGCTGCCGGTGGGCATCGTGCTCAGTCTGGCCGGGGGGCCCTTCTTCCTCTGGCTGCTCCTGCGGCGGAGAGGGGGGCGGGCCCTGTGATCCAGCTCAGAGACCTGTCCGCCGGATACGGCGGGCGGGACGTGGTCCACGGCGTGACGCTGGACTTCCCCCCGGGGCGGGTGCTGGCCCTGCTGGGGCCCAACGGCTGCGGCAAGAGCACCCTTTTGCGCGCCGCCCTGGGCCTGCTGCCCAGGAGCGGGGGACAGGTGCTCCTGGACGGCGCGCCCCTGGAGTCCCTCTCCCCCCGCCGGCGGGCGCTCATGGCGGCCTACCTACCCCAGTCCCGCCCCACCCCCAACATCACCGCCTATAAGATGGTGCTCCACGGCCGCTTCCCCCACCTGTCCTACCCCCGGCGCTGCCGCAGGGAGGACTATGAGGCGGCGGACCGGGCCCTTCGCTGGGCGGACGCCGCCGACGTGGCCCCCCGCCCCATGGGGGAGCTGAGCGGGGGCCAGCGGCAGAAGGTCTATCTGGCCATGGCCCTGGCCCAGCAGGCCCCCACCCTGCTGATGGACGAGCCCACCACCTTCCTGGACGTGGGCCACCAGCTGGAGGTGATGGCGGCGGCCCGGCGGCTGGCCCAGGAGGGCCGGGCGGTGGTGATGGCGGTCCACGACCTGCCCCTGGCCATGCGGGGGGCGGACGACATCGCCCTGCTGGACGGGGGGCGGCTGGCCGCCTGGGGGACGGCGGAAGAGGTGTACGCCTCGGGGGCGCTGGACCGGGCCTTCGGCGTGGCCCTGCGCCGGGTGGCCACCCAGTCCGGCTGGCAGTACTATTACGGTTAGGAGGGGTCCCTGTGGCCTATTTCCCCTTTTTTGTGGACATTTCCGACGGCGACGGCCTGATCGTGGGCGGCGGGCGGGTGGCCCTGCGGAAGATCGAGAAGCTGCTCCCCTACGCCCCCCGGCTGACGGTGTGCGCCCCCTCTTTCCTGCCGGAGATGGAGGCCGTCCCCGGCCTGACCCTGGTGCGGGGGCCCTTCCGATCCGCCATGGTCGATGATAAACTGTTCGTCATCGCCGCCACCAGCGACGACGCGCTCAATTCGGAGATCGCCGCCCTCTGCCGGGAAAAGCGCGTCCCCGTCAACGTGGTGGACGACCGGGAGAAGTGCACCTTCCTGTTCCCGGCCCTGGTGAAGCGGGGGCCGCTGTCCATCGGGATCTCCACCGGCGGGGCCAGCCCCAGCGGGGCGGTGTACTGGAAGGGGGAGATCGACCGGCTCGTCCCCGAGGACGCCGGGGAACTGCTGGCCTACCTGGACGGTCTGCGGGAGACGGTCAAGGACGCCGTCCCCGACGGGATGGCGCGGGCGGCGGTGTTCTCCATCCTGTTTGACACCTGCCTGGAGAAGGGCTGGCCGCTGAGCGACGAGTGGCTGGACGGCCTGCTGGGCGGACTGAAGGAGGGATCGCCATGAGCGCTGTTCCTGGGACCGTCTACCTGGTGGGGGCGGGGTGCGGCAAGGCCGACCTGATCACCGTGCGGGGGCTGCGGCTGCTGCAAAACTGCGGCGCAGTGGTGTACGACGAGCTCATCGACCCGGCGCTGCTGGACGAGGCCCCGGCGCGGGCCCTCCGCCTGCCCATGGGCAAGCGGGCGGGGCGGCGCTGTACCTCCCAGGAGGAGATCTGCGCTAAGCTGGTGGAGCTGGCCCAGGGGGGGACGGACGTGGTGCGCCTCAAGGGGGGCGACCCCTTCGTGTTCGGCCGGGGGGGCGAGGAGGCCCTGGCCCTGCTGGCGGCGGGGGTGCCCTTCCAGGTGGTGCCCGGCGTCACCTCCGCCGTGGCCATCCCGGCCCTGGCGGGCATCCCCGTCACCCACCGGGGGATCAGCCGGAGCTTCCATGTGACCGCCGCCCACACCGCGGGCACGGCGGACGGCCTGCCGGAGGATCTGGACCGGCTGGCGGCGCTGTCCGGGACGCTGGTGTTCCTCATGGGCCTGTCCCAGCTGGAGCGGCTCGCCGGGCGGCTGCTGGCGGCGGGGAAGGACCCCGCCACCCCCGCCGCCGTGGTGTCCGGGGGGAACGCCCCCTGCCCCGCCGCGGTCCGGGGGACCCTGGGGGACATCGCGAAAAGGACCCGAGCCGCCAACGTCCAGCCCCCGGCGGTCATCCTGGTGGGGGACGCGGCGGCGCTGGAGCTGACCTGTCCAGTCGAGTGAGGTTTTTTCACCTCCCCCTTGCAAACGCCGGAAAAAATGGTATACTAGTGCAAAGCTTCTCCCCCGCCCCCGGGCGGGCCCATCCTATCAACAGAAATCGAGGGAACGCATATGGAACGCATCACCATCGCCTCCGTCTTTGCCGACGCCCAGCGGCTGGACGGCCGGACCGTCACCGTCATGGGCTGGGCCCGCACCATCCGGGACCTGAAGGGCTTCGGCTTCGTCGAGCTCAACGACGGCTCCTGCTTCAAGAACCTCCAGGTGGTCATGGAGGCCGGCGCCCTGGACAATTACAAGGACATCGCGTCCCAGAACGTGGGCGCCGCCCTCATCGTCACCGGCGTGGTGGTACTCACCCCCCAGGCCAAGCAGCCTTTGGAGATCAAGGCCGCCTCCATCGCGGTGGAGGGCCCCTCCTCCCCGGACTACCCCCTGCAGAAGAAGCGCCACGGCGTGGACTACCTGCGCACCATCCAGCACCTGCGGCCCCGGACCAACCTGTTCTCCGCCGCCTTCCGGGTGCGCTCGGTGGCCGCCCACGCCATCCACTGCTTCTTCCAGGACCGGGGCTTCGTCTACGTCCACACCCCCATCATCACCGCCAGCGACTGCGAGGGCGCGGGGGAGATGTTCCAGGTCACCACCCTGGACATGGACGCCCCGCCCCGCTCGCAGGACGGGAGCGTGGACTGGTCCCGGGACTTCTTCGGCAAGCGGGCCAACCTCACCGTGTCCGGCCAGCTCAACGCGGAGAACTTCGCCATGGCCTTCGGCAGCGTCTACACCTTCGGCCCCACCTTCCGGGCGGAGAACTCCAACACCCCCCGCCATGCCGCCGAGTTCTGGATGATCGAGCCGGAGATGGCCTTCGCCGACCTGTCCGACGATATGGACGTGGCCGAGGCCATGATCAAGCACATCATCGATACCGTGATGGACAAGTGCCCCGACGAGATGGCCTTCTTCAACTCCTTCGTGGACAAGGGGCTGGTGGAGCGGCTGCGCCACGTGGCCTCCTCCGACTTCGCCCGGGTGAGCTACACCGACGCGGTGGAGATCCTGAAAAAGAACAACGACCGCTTCGACTACAAGGTGGAGTGGGGGTGCGACCTGCAGACCGAGCACGAGCGCTACCTCACCGAGCAGGTGTTCCAAAAGCCGGTGTTCGTCACCGACTACCCCAAGGACATCAAGGCGTTCTACATGCGCCTCAACGACGACGGCAGGACGGTGGCCGCCGCCGACTGCCTGGTGCCCGGGATCGGCGAGATCATCGGCGGCTCCCAGCGGGAGGAGCGCATCGACGTGCTGGAGGCGCGCATGAAGGAGCTGGGCCTCAAGCCGGAGGACTACTGGTGGTATCTGGACCTGCGGCGCTACGGCTCCTGCCGCCACGCGGGCTTCGGCCTGGGCTTCGAGCGGATGGTGATGTACCTGACGGGCATCAGCAACATCCGGGACGTGGAACTCCACCCCCGCACGGCGGGCAGCGCGGAGTTTTAAGAAGCTATACAGAAAAGCGGCCCTGTGGGTGACACAGGGCCGCTTTTTCCGCCGTATTGTCAGGAGAAGCTGTCCAGCAGCCCCTCCAGCCGCGCCACCAGCTCCTCTTTGGTGGACAGGTTGCCCAGGGCGGTGGCCTCATACAGGATCCCGTCCCGCATGAAATAGCCCGTGGAGTAGGCGTGGGGGGCCTCCTCCGTCCCCAGGTAGCGGACCATCTCCGCCGCGGAGCCGTCGGGCATGGGATGGGTACCCACCGGCTCCGCCGTCCCCTCCGCAAGGCCCATCCCGCTGGACGCCTCCGACCCGTTCCAGTGCTCGGTGCGGATCTGGATCGCCACCTCCTCCTGGCGGCTGATGCTGGTGCTGCCGATGTCGATCCCCCACAGCTGTTCCAGCCCCACATGGAAAAGGTAGACATAGAACTTTTCGTCCCCGCCCCAGTCCCGGCCTCCGTCGGGCCAGGCCAGCGGGATCTCCTCCCCCACAAAGGCCCTCACCTCGTCCCAGGTGGAAAAGCACCTCGTCACCACCGGATGGTCCCGCCCCTGGCTGGCCTCCAGCAGGGCGGGGCTGAAGGAGCTCAGGGGGTACTTGGTCATGGGGACGCCCCCCACGTGATACCCGCCGTCGTCCACCCGGAGGGTGAGCCGCTGGATGAACTCCGCCACCGCCCGGGGGTTGGCTGCAAACGCCGTCCCCAGCAGGGCCAGGCACAGACAGGCCGCCATGGCCGCCCCCCGCCAGGGGGGCATTTTTTTGCGCTTGGGCACCGTCCCGGCCTCGTCGATCAGATCGTCCCCCACGTCCGCCATGGCCCGGAACAGCTCCCGCGCCTTGTTTTCCTTCATAACACGAATCCCTCCTGTTCCAATGTCTTTTTCAGGCCCCGCCGAAGGCGGAGCATCCGCTGGGCCAGCTTGGCCGGGGGCTCCCCCCGCTCCGCCGCCAGCTCCTGGAGGGGGACCCCGTACCAGTACCGCCGCAGGAACGCCGTCCGGTCCCCCTTGGGCAGGGAGCGCAGCCAGCGGTCTATGGCGGCGGACAGCGCCCGGCCCTCCAGCTCCCCCTCCACCGAGGCGGGGGAGGGCAGGCAGTCCTCCAGCTCGCTGAGCAGGGCGGTCATCCCCCCGCCCCGCTTCTGCGCGTGGTCCCGGTCCCACCGGTTCAGGGCCAGGTTGCGGGTCACCCGGGCCAGCCACGCCCCCAGCCGCCGGGGGCGCTGGGGCGGGATGGCGTTCCACGCCTGGAGCAGGGCGTCGTTGACGCACTCCTCCGCGTCCTCCTCGCCCCCCAGGATGTTTTTCGCCACCGACCGGCACAGCGCCGCGTACTTCCGCTGGGTCTCTCTCAGAGCCGCCTCGTCCCGCCGCCAGTACAGCGCCACGATCTGTCCGTCCTCCATCCCCATCCCCCTTTCTTCCTCTCTCAGGGCCCTCACTCAATAAGACAGCATCCGCGCCCGGATATTGCCTCCCGCCGCCAAAAAAGGCGCCCCGTCCGCCTTCGCGGTTTCGACATCGTTTTACATTGGGCCATATTAGTAGATATTGCAAGAAATAACATATGATGGAAATTCTAAGTCCCCTCTCTTTTCCCTGTCATTTTGCACAAAATATGTCGTTTGTTTTCGGCGTATCAAACGAAATTTCCAGTTATATGTCTTTATGTGTCCTCATCCGCATATAAAGCGTCACGTCTAGCATTTGGGTATATTTTTGAAATGGCCGACTATTTACAGCACCGGGCAAAAAGCGGTATCATCTGCTTACAGACGCTGCCCTCCGGGGCGGCGGGGAGAAATGAAGCAGAGGAGTGGTGTTTATGAAAAAGATCCGCCGCGTCGCGGCACTGGTCTTGACCATGGCGCTGCTGCTGTCCCTGTTCGGGTGCGGCGCGGCAGACGGCAAGACTCATCTGAAGTTCCAAATCTGGGACGTGGCCCAGCGCGACAGCATGCAGGCCATCTGCGACGCCTACACCGCCAAAAACCCCGACGTGATCATCGAGGTGCAGGTGACCAGCTGGAACGAGTACTGGACCAAGCTGGAGGCCGCCGCCGAGTCCAACACCATGCCGGACATCTTCTGGATGCACACCAACCAGATCTTGTACTATTCCGACTTCGGTATGCTGGCGGACGTGACCGAGCTGTATGACGATGTGGAGCCGGGCTACTACGAGAACCATTTTTCCGAGATCTCCATCGGCAACGCCCAGGGCACCGACGGCCGGATGTACGGCGTGCCCAAGGACAAGGACAACATCTTCCTGGTGTATAACAAGGAGATGTTCGACGCCGCCGGGGTGGCCTACCCCGACGAGAACTGGACCTGGGACGACCTGGTGAACGCCTCCCAGACCATCTACGACAAGACGGGCAACTACGGCTACATGGCCTATCACGACGACCAGATGGGCTACTGGAGCTTCGTCTACCAGGCCGGCGGCTACATCCTCAACGAGGACTTCACCAAAGCCGGCTTCGACCAGCCCGGCACCAAGAAGGGCATGGAGTTCTACGTGGGCCTCCAGGACTACGACTGGTGCCCCAAGCAGGAGTACTTCGCCGAGAACGCCCCCGGCACCGCCTTCTTCTCCGGCATCGGCGCCATGTACATCGAGGGCAACTGGGAGCTGATGAACAAGTGCGTCAGCTTCCCCAACATGCAGGGCAAATGGGACATCGCCCCCATGCCCAAGTGCCCCGACCCCGTCTCCGGCGACGGCCGGGCCACCATCTCCAACGGCCTGTGCTACTCCACCGCCGCCCACGGCAAGACCCGGGACATCGCCCTGGACGTGATCAAGTTCTTCGGCACCGAGGAGGCCCAGCTGCTGGCCAGCTCCTACGGCGCGGCCATCTCCGCCTACAACGGCACCGAGCAGCCCTACTTCGACGCCTTTGACAAGGCCGGCTATGACATCAACGTGGAGATGGTCATGGACCAGTTCGAGTACGGCGTGCAGAACGTGAACAACTCCGCCAAGCCCAAGTGGAAGAGCCCCGTGCTGGATGAGCTGAACAAGGTGTACGCCGGGCAGCAGAGCCTGGATTCCGCCCTGGCCAACATGCAGCAGATCGTGGACACCGAGACCGCCAAGAAGCTGGCGGGCGACTGAGAGGAGGGTCAACTGTGAAAAAGAACAAGCTGTCCCCGGCGGCGCTCCGGGAGCAAAACTGGGCCTATATCATGGTGGCCCCCACCATCATCGGCCTGCTGGTGCTGAACATCTGGCCCTTCCTCCAGACCATCTACACCAGCTTCTGCGAGCACCTGGGCTTCGGCAACTATAAGTTCATCGGCCTGGCCAACTATACCGAGATGTTCCAGACCCCCGAGTTCTGGAAGGCCACCTGGAACACCATCCTGTTCTGTATCCTCACCGTCCCCGTGGGGCTGTTCCTCTCCCTGCTGGTGGCCATGCTCCTGAACGCTAAGATCCGCTTCAAGGGCGGCTTCCGCACCATCTTTTTCCTGCCCATGGTGTGCGCCCCCGCCGCCGTCACCATGGTGTGGCGCTGGATCTTCAACGCCGAGTACGGCATCCTCAACCAGATGTTCGGCACCCAGATCAAGTGGATCACCGATCCCAATTTCGTCATGATCTCCTGCGCCGTGGTGGCCATCTGGAGCAACATCGGCTACGACGCCGTCCTCCTGCTGGCCGGCCTGCAGAACATCCCCAAGACCCTCTACGAGGCCAACAGCATCGACGGCGCGGGCAAGGTGAAGCAGTTCTTCACCATCACCCTGCCCATGGTGTCCCCCACCCTGTTCGTGGTGATGATCATGCGCCTGATGGCCTCCGTCAAGGTGTACGACCTGATCTACATGATGGTGGAGGAGACCAACCCCGCCGTCACCAGCGTGCAGAGCCTGATGTACCTGTTCTACCGGGAGTCCTTCGTGGCGGGCAGCCGCGGCATGGGCTCGGCCATCGTCATCTGGACCGTCCTGCTCATCGGCCTGGTCACTGTGATCCAGTTCTACGGCCAGAAGAAGTGGGTCAACTACGATGTCTAAGGGAGGGCCGGCAAGATGAAAAACAATTCCTTACAGTCGTCCAAGACCATGAACACCGTGCTCACCTACGCCTTCCTCATCCTGGGCGCGCTGATCATGATCCTCCCCTTTGTGTGGATGATCCTCACCAGCTCCAAGACCGTGCCGGAGAGCAACAACATCCCGGTGACCATCCTGCCCAAGCAGATCATGCTGGATAACTTCGTGGAGGCGGTGAAGAGCCTGCCCTTCGTGAACCTGTACATCAACACGGGCCTGATGATCTTCTTCCGGGTGATCTGTGCGGTGCTGTTCAGCTCCATGGCGGGCTACGCCTTCGCCAAGCTGGAGTTCAAGGGCAAGGGCCTGCTGTTCGGCATCGTGCTGGTGCAGATGTCCCTGCCCAGCCAGATCTTCATCATCCCCCAGTACCAGATGGTGGCCAAGATGGGGCTGGCCAACACCATCTTCGCCCTGGTGTTCCCCGGCCTGGTCAGCGCCTTCGGCGTGTTCTTCCTGCGCCAGACCTATATGGGCATCCCCAAGGAGATCGGCGAGGCCGCCTACCTGGACGGCTGCAACCAGTGGCAGACCTTCTATAAGGTCATGTTCCCCCTCACCGGCACCTCCGTGGCCGCCCTGACCATCTTCACCGCCGTGTTCGCCTACTCCGACCTGATGTGGCCCCTGGTGGTCAACTCCGATCTGAACATGATGACCCTCAGCTCCGGCCTGGCCACCCTGCGGGGCCAGTTCTCCACCAACTTCCCGGTGCTGATGGCCGGCTCCCTGCTGGCCATGCTCCCCATGGTCATCCTCTACCTCATCTTCCAGAAGCAGTTCATCGAGGGCATCGCCTCCACCGGAGGCAAATAGGCCCGCACTCTCCCTCTTCATGGAACAGCCCCGGCGCTTCGTCGTCCGGGGCTGTTCCCATAGGGGGGAGCTGTGCCCAATTTTTCCGCCCTGCGAGGGGGCGGATCTGTGTCATATTTTTCCCATTCCCTCTTGCCACCCGGCGGAAGATCCCGTATAATCACAACGAAATACTTTATTCCAGGGGGGTATCCCAATGATCGCGGTCGATCAGCAACACAAGGTCTTTACCCTGCACACCCAGAACACCACCTATCAGATGAAGGCCGACCCCAACCGGGTGCTGCTGCACACCTACTACGGCGCCAGGATCCGCGGCGGCGACCTGTCCCGGCTCATCCGCTACGCCGACCGGGGCTTCTCCCCCAACCCCAGCGAGGCGGGGGACGACCGGACCTACTCCCTGGACACCCTGCCCCAGGAGTACTCCACCTGCGGCGTGGGCGATTTCCGCCTGCCCTCCATCGAGTTCGAGCCGGAGGACGGAAGCCGCCTTGCCGACCTGCGCTACACCGGCTATGAGCTGAAAAAGGGCAAGTACGCCCTGCCCGGCCTGCCCGCCTTCCACGGCGGGGACGAGTGGGACACCCTGATCGTCCACCTGATCGACTCCAGCTGCAAGGTGTCGGTGAAGCTGTATTACGGTGTGCTGGAGCGCTGCGACCTCATCACCCGGGCGGTCCAGGTGGTCAACGAGGGCAGCCGCCCCATCCAGCTGCGCCGGTGCGCCTCCTTGTGCCTGGACTTCCAGGGGGAGGAGCTGGACCTAATCACCTTCAACGGCTGCCACGCCCAGGAGCGCAACCTGGACCGCGCCCCCCTGCGCCAGGGCGTGCAGAGCGTGGAGAGCATCCGGGGCACCTCCAGCCACCACCACAACCCCTTCGTCGTCCTGTGCGCACACGACGCCACCGAGGACCACGGCCTGTGCTATGGCGCCATGCTGGTATACAGCGGCAACTTCCTGGCGGCGGCGGAGCGCACCCGGCTGGAGAACGACCGGCTGCTGCTGGGGCTCAACCCCTATCACTTCTGCTGGACCCTGGGCCCCGGGGAGCTCTTCACCGCCCCGGAGGCGGCGCTGGTGTGCTCCCCCAGCGGCCTGGGCCAGATGAGCCGCCGGTTCCACCGGGCCATCCGGGAGAACCTGATCCACGACCCCTTCGCGGGCGGACGCCGCCCGGTGCTGATCAACAACTGGGAGGCCACCGAGTTCGATTTCGACGCGGACAAGCTGGTGCGCATCGCCCAGGCCGCCGCCCCCCTGGGCATCGAGCTGTTCGTCATGGACGACGGCTGGTTCGGCCGCCGGAACAGCGACCGCAGCGGCCTGGGGGACTGGTCCGTCAACGAGGACAAGCTGCCCGGCGGGCTGGGGGCGCTGGTGCCCCGGATCCACCAGCTGGGCATGTCCTTCGGGCTGTGGATCGAGCCGGAGATGGTCAGCGAGGACAGCGCCCTCTACCACGACCACCCCGACTGGGCCCTCCAGGCCCCCGGCCGCCCCTTCGCCCGGGGCAGGAGCCAGCTGGTGCTGGACTTCTCCCGGCGGGAGGTCCGGGACCACGTGTACGCCTCTATCAAGGGCGTGCTGGACAGCGCCGACATCACCTACGTCAAGTGGGACATGAACCGCAGCCTCACCGACGTGTGGTCCTCCGCCCTGCCCTCCGACCGCCAGGGCGAGCTGTTCCACCGCTTCGTGCTGGGGGTGTACGACATCCTGGAACGGATGCGCCGGGACTTCCCCCACATCCTCATCGAGGGCTGCTGCGGCGGCGGCGGGCGGTTCGACGCCGGTATGCTCTACTACACCCCCCAGATCTGGTGCAGCGACAACACCGACGCCATCGACCGGCTGGGCATCCAGTACGGCACCTCCTTCGCCTACCCCGTCTCCACCATGGGGGCCCACGCCTCCGCCGTCCCCAACGGCCTGACGGGCCGCCATGTCTCCATGGAGACCAGGGGGGTGGTGGCCATGGCGGGCACCTTCGGCTATGAGATGGACCTGAACCACACCACCGCGGAGGAGAAGGCGGTGATCAAGCGGCAGGTGGCCTTCTTCAAGGAGCACTACGAGCTCATCCAGCGGGGGGACTACTACCGGCTCAGCGACCCCTTCCACGACGCCTTCACCGCCTGGCAGCAGGTGTCCCCCGACCGCCGGGAGGCCCTGGTGTCCCTGGTGACCCACGCCAACCACGCCTCCGCCCCCTTCCGCGCCCTGCGCCTGAAGGGGCTGGACCCGGACGCCCAGTACCGGGTGGACGGCGGCGAGGCGTGGCCCGGCGACGTGCTCATGTCGGCGGGCTTCCCCCTGCCCATGCCCACCGGCGACTACCAGTCCATGCAGCTCTATCTCAAGGCGGAATGACCACAGGCAAGGGCCGGTCACTGAGGTGACCGGCCCTTGTTCTGGTTGCGCCACTCCCGGGGAGACAGCCCGTACCGCTTCTTGAACGCCCGGGAGAAGTGGAGCTGGTTGGGATAGCCGCAGACGGCCGCGATCTCCCCGATGGGGGCCTTGGTGTCCTTCATCTGGTCCGCCGCCTTGGACAGCCGCAGCCGGATCAGGAACTCCTGGGGCGGACAGCCCATGTTCTCCCTGAACAGCTTGCTGAAATAGCTCCGGTTCAGCTTGCAGGCGTCCGCCACCTCCTCCACCGTCAGCTCCCGCTGGTAGTTGTGCTCCATGAAGGTCACCGCCTCCTGGATGTAGAAGTCCTGGAGCCGGGCGCCCCACACCTCCCGCCGGGTGGCGGAGGACTGGATCAGCGCGTCCAGGAACAGGCACAGATGGCCGATCAGGTTCAGGGTGGACGCCTTGGCGTGGTTGGCGATGTACAGCATGGTCTCCTCCACCGGCTGGGCCATGGCGGGGGTCTTGGAGGAGTAGATGGGTTGAGCGGCGCTCAACCCGGCGGCGCTGAGGTACTGCGCCGCCCGCAGCCCGTCGAACTCCAGCCAGACGTATTTCCAGGGGTCGTGCTGGTCGGCGCAGTAGGTGTTCACCAGCCCCGGACAGATCAAAAAGCCCTGCCCCGGCCCCAGATCGTACCGCCGGGTGACGCCGTTGGCGTCGTCCGCGTCCAGATAGCCCTGGCCCGAGATCACATAGTGGAACAAAAAGTGGTTGCGCACGAAGGGCCCGAAGGAGTGCAGCGGGGCGCACTGCTCCCAGCCGAACTGGAACAGCCGCAGATCTAGAAAATTGTCGTTGGGAAAGACGGAAAAGGAAAAATCATCCATGGCCGGGCCCCTCCTCCCCTGTTTCGCTCATCCCCGCAAAAAGCGGACCAGATCGTCGAACCCCCCGTGGGGCCAGGCGTCCGCGCCCTTCCCCGCCTTGTCGATCAGGCAGGCGTCGATCAGGAACACCCCCATCCCCAGTTCCGCCGCCGCCGTGTCCTCGGTGGTGTCGTTGCCCACCATGAGGCTCTCCCGGGGCTCCATGTCCAGCTGCTCCAGGATCTCCCGGTAGTAGCCCACGCTGGGCTTGCAGAAGCGGCTGTTCTCATAGGTGGTGACCAGCTCGAAGTCGGAGGGCTCCAGCCCCACCCAGCTCAGACGGCTCCGGGTGGCTACCGCGGGGAAGATGGGGTTGGTGGCCAGCACCACCCGCCGGCCCGACGCCTTGACGGCCCGCACCGCCTGGGCCGCCTTCGGGTCGAAGCCGCAGAACTCCCTGGCCCGCTGAAACTCCACGGCGTAGAACTCTTCGAACAGAGGCTGGTCCGCCAGGGCCTCCTCCCCGAAGATCTGGGCGAACTTGGCCCAGAAGGCCGCCTCGTTGGTGCGGCCGCCGTCGTTGCCCACCATGGCGGCGGTGCCCGCCCAGATGGCGTCGATCAGCTTTTTGGGGTCGTAGCCCCGGGGGACCAGCTTTTGGGTCAGCAGGCCGAAGTAGCCGTTGGTGAAAGCCTCCATATCCATGGGCAGCAGGGTGCCGTCCAAATCGAACAGTACGTTCTTGATATCCATCGTGTTCTCTCCTAGTTTGCGTATTTGCATCATTATACAGGAATACCGCCTCTTTTGCAAGCAAAAGTCCGGACGCCCGCCCTGGGCGTCCGGACCCTTCTAAGATGTATGCCGGGCCGTCAGGCCGTCCCCAGCTCGTGGGTCCGGTCCAGGCGGTGTTCATATCCGCTGTTGGCGCAGGCGGTGAACAGGATGTCGATGGTGTTCAGCTGGGAGATGCGGCAGGACATGGGCCCGTCCTCCACGGTGGAGTCGTCGGCGGTGTACAGCCGGTAGTCGGACAGATCCGCCACCTGGGAGCCCCCGCACCGGGTGATGGAGATGATGGGCGCGCCCTGCTCCCGGAGGGCCTTCATGCACTCCACCACCTCCGCCGTCTCCCCGGAGCTGGACACCACGATGGCCAGATCCTCCCGGGAGGCGCTCTTGGCCTGGAGGAACTGGGCGTGCCAGTCGTCGTTGACCACGCAGGGCTTGTTCAGCCGGAACAGCTTCAAGCTCAGATCCCGGGCGGCGTACTGGGACCCCCCCAGCCCGAACAGCAGCACCGTCTTGGCCTCCCGCACCAGATCCACACAGTGCCGGAGGGTGTCGGTGTCGATGAAATTCCGGCTGTCCTCCAGGGACATGATGTTTTTGCACGTCACCTTGTCCACGATGTCGTCCAGGCTGTCGGCCCCGGTGATCTCCCGGCGCTCCTGCCCCCGGCTCACCCGGCGCACCGCCACCTCGCAGGTCACCGCCTGGCGGAATTCCTTATAGCCCGCAAAGCCGATGCGCTGGCACATCCGGATCACCGTGGACGGCGAGGCAAAGGTCCGCTCCGCCAGCTGGTGGATGGACAGCTGCATGGCCTCCCCCTGATGATCGAGCAAATAGTCGGAGACAGCCCGCTCCGTGGCGCTCATGGAATCCCGGCTCTCTTTCAGCCGGAGCAGCGCGCTTTTCATGGTCCCCCTCCTCTCGTATCCATGCGATCCTGAAAAAAACGCCCCAGCCGCCGTGCTCTCCTGCCTGGGCGGCGAGCTGCCGCCATATCGGGTGGTACACGGGGCCTGGGCGTCCATTCAAAAGCCAAACGCTGAGTGGTTTCTCTCTCTTTACTCTCAGTATACGCCACGATCCCCCTTGTGTCAAGGAAATTTCCAAAAATTTCTTGCCTTTTTCCAATTTTTCGACAGCCGATCCAGCCCAGGCTGGGCCCCGCCCCGCCGTGCCCAGCTCCCCCCGCGCCCCTTGACGGCGAGGCATGGCCCTTTTCTTTTCCATATACTTCCATTCACCCGAAGTAATTGACGAACGGCAAAAGATCGCCAGAAAAGTCCCCGCCCCCGTTGCGCGGGGCGGACCTGGGTGATATAATGGCTGATACCGCGCGCCCCCCTCTGGATATCCTGGGGCGGGCGCCCCACACACCACATAGGATAAAGGAGCCGCGCCGATGGACTATGGATTTGATCGCCCCGTCCCCGCCCGGGTGGGCGTGGAGACGGAAAAATGGGACCTGATGGAGCCGGGGCTCGACCCCGGCATCGTGCCGCTGTCGGTGGCGGACATGGAATTCGCCTCGCCCCCCGCCATCATTGCCGCTTTGGAGGACACCGCCCGATCCGGCCTTTGGGGCTACACCGGCTGGGGGGACCGCTATTTCAACGCCCTCCACGGCTGGTTCGCCTCCCGCCACGGCTGGCAGGTCCGGCGGGAGTGGGTGGTCCAGGTGAGCGGAGTGGTCCAAGGGCTGGGCGCCGCCGTCCGGGCGCTGACGAAGCCCGGGGACGGCATCGTCATCCAGCCCCCGGTGTACCCGCCCTTCTTCCGGACTGTCCGGGACAACGGGCGGACCCTGGTGGAGAGCCCCCTCAAGCTGGAAAACGGCCGGTACGGGATGGACTTCAACGATCTGGCGCAAAAGCTGGCCCGGCCGGATGTCGCCGCCTTCATCTTGTGCTCCCCCCACAACCCAGTGGGCCGGGTCTGGACGGAGGAGGAGCTGCGCCGCGTGGGGGATCTCTGCCTGAAAAACGATGTGCTGGTCATCAGCGACGAGATCCACTGCGACCTGATCCAGCCCCCCTTCCGCCACGTCCCCTTCGCCTCCCTGGGGGAGGAGCACGCCCAAAACGCCGTCACCGGCACCGCGTGCAGCAAGACCTTCTCCCTGGCGGGGCTGTGCTGCGCCAACATGCTGGTCCCCGACCCGGCCAAAAAAGAGGCCCTTGAGCGGGAGGTGGAGCGGTCCGGCTGCGGCACCTACAGCATCTTCGGCGTCCGGGCGCTGGAGGCGGGCTATGAACAGTGCGGCCCCTGGCTGGACGAGCTCATCGACTACGTGGGGGGCAACTACCGGTATCTCCGGGACTTCATGGCCCTGCACTTCCCCGGCGCCTTTGTCGCCCCTCTGGAGGGCACCTACCTGGCCTGGCTGGACCTGAGCTGCCTCGGCATGGAGGCCGGGGAGCGGGCCCGGTTCCTGGAGGGCGAGGCCTTGCTGTACCTGAGCCACGGCGCCCCCTTCGGCGCCCCCGGGTTCGAACGGGTGAACCTGGCCTGTCCCCGGTCCGTGCTGGCAGCCGCCCTAGACCGGCTGCTGACCGCCGCCCGCAAGCGGGGGCTGGCTGTTCAAGAAGCTGCACCGGCCGGTACGGCTTCCAACATACGAAGAAATGAGTTGATCTGATTTGACCATCATCATCGCGGGAGGCGGGAAAGTGGGCGCCACCCTGGCCGAGCACCTGGCCGGCGAGGGGCACAGCGTCACCATCGTGGACGTGTCCGGCGACACCCTGGACCGGCTGGCCAACCAGCTGGACGTGATGTGCCTCAAGGGGAACTGCGTCTCCCGGGAGGTGCTGCTGGAGGCGGGAGCAAAGGAGACCGACGTGCTCATCGCCGCCACCGACTCCGACGAGATCAATCTGCTGTGCTGCCACATCGCCCACCGCCTGGGGCTGCCCTACACCGTGGCCCGGGTGCGGGGCACCGAGTACGTCAGCGACCTGGACACCCTGAAGGGCGACTTCGGCATCACCATGCTGATCAACCCCGAGCTCACCGCCGCCATCGAGATCTCCCGGCTGCTGCGCTTCCCCTCCGCCGCCAACATCGACTCCTTCGCCCGGGGGCGGGTGGAGCTGGTGTCCTTCACCGTCCAGGAGGGGGACTTTCTGGCCGGGCGCACCCTGGCCTCCCTGTCCTCCAAGATCCAGGGCCTGCCCCTGCTGCTGTGCGCCGTGGAGCGGGGGGACGAGGTGTCCATCCCCAACGGCGCGTCCCTGATCCGCGCCGGGGACCGGGTGTCGGTGGCCGGCACCCCCAGCGGCATCAACCAGTTCTTCCGCCTGCTGGGCCGCCAGACCCACCGCATCCGAAACGTGTTCATCATCGGCGGCGGGCGGGTCGCCTTCTACCTGCTGGTCCAGCTGGAGCGGCTGGGCATGAGCTGCAAGGTGGTGGAGCGGGGGGACGAGCGCTGCCGGGAGCTGGCGGAGGAGTTCCCCCACTCCCTGATCATCCACGGGGACGGCACCGACCCGGAGCTGCTCACCGAGGAGCGAATGGCCTCCAGCGACGCCTTCGTGGCCCTCACCGACCGGGACGAGGACAACCTGATCATCTCCCTCTACGCCCACCAGGCGGGGGTGCCCAAGGTGGTGGCCAAGTCCAGCCGCCAGAACTACACCGCCATCGCCCGGTCCGCCGGGGTGGAGTCGGTGGTGTCCCCCAAGCTGGCCACCGCCGGGCAGATCCTGCGGTTCATCCGGGGGCTGCAAAACTCCAAGGGAACGGTGATGACCGCCCTGTACCGCATCGCCGGGGGCAAAGCGGAGGCCATGGAGTTCATCGTCTCCCCCGCCACCCGGAACCTGAACGTGCCCCTGCGGGACCTGCGGCTGCGCCGGGGGGTGCTGATCGCCGTGATCGTCCGGGGGAACCGGGTGATCATCCCCGAGGGCTCCACCTGCCTGGAACAGGGAGACGATGTGATCGTCATCGCCCGGGACAGCGGCATCCTGGACCTCAACGACATCTATGAGGGCGGCGGGCTATGAATTTCAAACTGGTGCTGCGGATCACCGGCTTCACGCTGCTGATCGAGGCGGCTTCCATGCTGCTGCCCATGGGGGTGGCCCTGCTCTACCACGAGAGCCCCGTCCCCTTCCTGTGCGCCATCCTGCTGACGCTGGCGGCGGCGGCCGTGCCGGTGTTCCTCTTCAAGCCCAAGCCGGACTTCTTCGCCCGGGAGGGATTTTTCACCGTGGGCCTCATCTGGGTGCTGTTCGGGGTGTTCGGGGCGCTGCCCTTCTGGTTCTCCGGCCGGTTCGGCCCCTTCATCGACTGCTTTTTCGAGACCATCTCCGGCTTCACCACCACCGGGGCCACCATCCTCACCGCCATCGAGGGGCTGCCCATGGGGCTGCTGTTCTGGCGGTCCTTCACCCACTGGCTGGGGGGGATGGGGGTGCTGATCCTCACCGCCGCCCTGCTGCCCTTTCTGGGGATCAGCTCCAACTTCCTGATCCGGGCGGAGAGCCCCGGCCCCGTCAAGAGCAAGCTGGTGCCCCGGGCCTCCCAGTCCTCCAAGATCCTGTACACCATCTACCTGGCGCTGACGGTGCTGGAGGTGGCGCTGCTGCGCCTGGCGGGGATGAACTGGTACGACGCCGTCACCCACGCCATGTCCACGGCGGGCACCGGCGGCTTCTCCGGCAGGAACGCCTCGGTGGGGGCCTTCGGGAACCCGGCGGCCGAGATCATCATCACGGTGTTCATGCTGCTGTTCTCCGTCAACTTCTCCGTCTATTTCCTGCTGCTCACCGGTAAGGTCCGCCAGGCGCTCAAGAGCGACGAGCTGCGGTTCTTCCTCATCATGGTGGCGGTGTCCACCGCCGCCATCGCCTGGAACATCCGGGACGTGTACGACACGGTGGGGGACTGCGTGCGCTACGCCGCCTTCCAGGTGTCGTCCATCGTGTCCACCACGGGGTTCTCCTCCGACAACTACGACCTGTGGCCGGAGTTCTCCAAAATGCTGCTGGTGGTGCTCACCTTCATCGGCGCCTGCGGCGGATCCACCGGCGGCGGCATCAAGTGCGGGCGGATCTTGATCCTGATCCGCTCCGCCGCCCGGGAGGTGCGCTCCATCGTCCATCCCCGGGCGGTGTCGGTGGTCCGGCTGGACGGGGAGGCGGTGAGCGAGAGCGCCGTGCGCACCGCCCAGTGCTATTTCATCGCCAACCTGTTCCTGGTGTTCGGCATGGCCATCGTGGTGGGGCTGGACAACTTCTCCTTCGGCACCACGCTGACAGCGGTGATCACCTGCATCAGCAACGTGGGCCCCGGCCTGGAGCTGGTGGGTCCGGCGGGGAATTTCTCCGCCTTCTCGGTGCTGAGCAAGCTGGTGCTGTCCTTCGCCATGATCCTGGGCCGGCTGGAGATGTTCCCCATCCTGGTGCTGTTCAGCCGCAGCGCCTGGAAGCGGTCCTGAGCGCTGAGACGCGGCCCCTCGCCAGGCGGACGAGGGGCCGCGAAAATTTTTCGGGAATTTGAGAAAAAGGTGTTGACAAATCCGGCGGCATTTGGTATCATCTATCTTGCGCTGAGGCAAGCGCGGCAAAACAACTGGATATGGGGGTATAGCTCAGCTGGGAGGGCAACCGACCAGTAAAACCACCCGCAGAACATGACAACTGAATAACTCGGAAACCTAAGAAAATCAAGGATTCCACGATCATGGGGGTATAGCTCAGCTGGGAGAGCGCTTGAATGGCATTCAAGAGGTCAGCGGTTCGATCCCGCTTATCTCCACCAAGAAACAACCAGCTACAAGGCCAAGCCTTGTAGCTGGTTGTTTTAATACCATAATTGCGGATCGGACACCTTTATTTGTAAAATGGAAAGTTTCTTTTGGCTTCCCGAAAGAAACTTTCCATTTTGCTATTTACGCATTAAACCAAATGTATAGGAGGTGAGCTTCTTGGCTACAGCGGATCAAGTCAAAGCCTTAGTTAAAGCGCATTTTGAACACGAGGATGAAAAATTTAAAACAACGGTGTTGCAAATCGCTGCGTATGAGGCAACCCATGGTCATGAAACATATGCCAGAGAATTAAAAAAGTATGCTGAGAAGATTGGCTCACCTAAGAGCAATGTCTTTCGGATTAATCAGCAAAACCCTATGTTATTAATGACGATTCCATCAGATAGGCTCTCCGATTTAATCGTTTCAGATGATATCCTGGAACGAATTGAGAGGATTCTGAATGAGTTTAGGAATCGGAATAAGCTGCAGAAATATGGACTGACAAACAGACGAAAGATTCTTATTGAGGGAAAGCCTGGAACTGGAAAAACCTTTACTGCCTCAGTTATTGCTTCTGAACTAGATTTGCCACTCTATTCGGTTCAGATGGACAAAGTAGTAACAAAATTTATGGGGGAAACCAGTGTCAAGCTCCGTCAAATATTTGATGCGGTGTCTATTTCTACTGGCGTCTATTTTTTCGATGAATTTGATGCGATTGGGGCAGATCGGGGCTTAGACAACGAGGTGGGAGAAGCTCGGCGTATCCTCAATTCTTTTCTACAGTTTATTGAACAGGATGAATCTGAAAGTATCATTGTTGCGGCCACCAATAATCAGCGACTGCTTGATCAAGCTCTATTCAGAAGATTTGATGATGTTTTGCACTATTCAATGCCATCCAGGGAAGATATCCGCAGGTTGTTTGAATTGAGGATTGGTGTATTTGACAAAGACTTTGTAGCATCTGAACAGCTTATTGACAAAGCCACCCCATTAAGCCATGCTGAGATTATACGAGTATGCGATGACGCAATCAAGATTTCCATTCTTGAAAACTCTTCCGTCGATGAAAGCATTCTTTCCAAACTTATCTTCGATAGGATTGCGGCCTACTCTTCTAAGGAGGCATAAGCAATGGCAAAGAATATTTTCTTGCAACATACTGCTACGCCCCTGCCATATGCATCCCAGAGTGGAGGTGGCGGTCTAAAGTATCCAGTTCGGGATGATCCTGATGCCCATGCAAAATTTATAAGCCGCAAGCTACAAGAAAGCAGAGCCCAGGACCTCACGCAGCGACAGGTTGCGGCGATTCGCTATAAAGAAGGCCTATATTTGGAGTTTTCTGGTGCTGCTCAGTGCGACTTAGCCATTAAGCAATTAGAAAATCTGCAAAAAGGTATCCGTCTTTTAAATGTAAAAAAAGAGGATAACAATATTGTTAGAGCAACCGTTTATATTCCAGCCGGACAGGAGACATATTTCCTTGAAAAAGTTCAGGCATATAGAATGCCAGTTGGAGACGAGGAAAACCCAAAAAATAACGATCTTGTAAGGAGCATTGAAAATGTTCGATTAGCCATGTTAGATTCTTTTTGGTTCGGCGATACAGCAACCATGCCCGATGAAAACCCAGTATGGTGTGAAATTTGGCTGCGATTTGAGCGAAACGATAGCTCTGGTGCAGAACTTAATTTTACAGCTTGCTGTAATACATTAGAAATTGAATTAAACACACGGCGTATCCTATTTCCAGAAAGAATCGTCCGACTGGGAAAGGCTAATAAAGAGCAGCTCAAAAACTTGATTTCAATGTGTGCTTATATTGCGGAGATTCGTCGGGCTCCAAATGCAACAAGTTTCTTTGATAAGCTTTTGGGAAAAGAGCAGGCCGAGTGGGTGGATGAATTACTTGCTCGTACCACATTCCACAATATGAATGCAAGTGTCTGCCTTTTGGATACGGGCCTATCCGCCGAACATCCTCTCCTATCTCCGGCTACTCGTGAAGAGGATGTACAAACTGTTGAGAGTGCTTGGAGAATTGGAGACCACGACGGCCATGGAACTGAGATGGCTGGCGTGGCTCTGTTTAACGATTTGAAAGATTGTCTCTCTGGCAGCAAGGAGTTACACGTCTGGCACAAACTCGAGTCAGTGAAGATACTACCACCGCCATCGTTCGATGAGAATCCACCTGAATTGTACGGCGCTGTAACCGAGCGTGCTGTGGCATTAGCTGAGATTGCCAGTCCCTATGCGGAACGTGCCATATGTATGGCTGTGACTTCGTCTGAATATGGAACAAGGGATGGCAGTCCAACTTCATGGTCTGGAGCGGTCGATAGTATTACATCTGGAGCAGAGGGTAGCGGTCGCAAACGACTTTTCTTTATCAGCGCAGGTAATGTTAATCCGACAGAATTGAGTGCGGCTGAATACCCAAGCGCAAATATTTTGCATTGCGTAGAGAATCCCGGACAAGCATGGAATGCCTTGACAGTTGGAGCGTATACGAAAGATATTACCATTGAAGATGGAGAGTTTTCAGGTTTTTCTCCAGTGGCTGATGTTGGAGATTTGTCTCCGTATAGTTCAACATCCGTCAATTGGGATGACAAGTGGCCTATTAAACCCGAGATATTGCTGGATGGTGGAAACATTGCCACCAATGGAACAGACTATACCAATTGTCCTGACCTATCGTTGCTAACCACTGATCGTTTACCACTTGTCAGACTGTTTTCAACAATTTGGGGGACAAGCTCAGCCACAGCGCAAGCTGCTTGGATGGCTGCCCAATTATTTACTGAATATCCAGACATTTGGCCTGAAACTGTGCGGGCATTACTTGTGCATTCCTCACGCTGGACAGACGAGATGTACCGGCGCTTTTGCACAAACAAATTGAAATCCCAAGGAATACGGAACTTGCTAAGATCCTGCGGTTATGGTATTCCCCATTTAGAAAAAGCAATTCAATGCCTTAATAATTCTGTAAATATGATTATTCAAGGTGAAATACAACCGTATGAAAAGAGCGAAGGCTCAGCTCATACGAGAGAAATGCATCTCCACACAATACCATGGCCAGCTGAAGTTCTTCAAAGCTTAGGCGAAACTGAAGTTGAGTTGAGAGTTACATTGTCGTACTTTGTTGAGCCGGGCCCTGGCGAAATAGGCTGGAAGAATCGATATCGGTATCCCTCATATGGCTTGCGTTTCGATCTCATAAATACTAATGAATCTATCGAGGGCTTCAAAAAACGCATCAATGTCAAAATGCGCGGTGATGACCCAAAGGATAAGGGTGAAGGGAGTAGCGGAGGCAACCGATGGTTCTTGGGGCCTGAGAATCGGGATGTGGGGTCTATACATTCAGATTTTATCAAGACCAGTGCGGTGAATCTGTGCAATGCAAATGTGATAGCTGTACATCCGGTGATTGGATGGTGGCGAGAGCGCAGTTACCTTGGGAAATGTGATAGTACAGCAAGATATTCCCTAATAGTCTCTTTGTCTACCCCCAAAGAAGATATTGACCTGTATACAGCAATTGTGGATAAAATACCCAACTATATTCAGACGGAAATACCAACTGCTTAAAGGAAATAGTGATAGGTTGAGTTGTTCAATGGAGCTCATTTGGTCAGCTTAGCAATATACTCGACAAAAATTTTGTACGTTATAAGATTTGCATTTTTTGTTAACCTCATTGCTTAATATGCGATGAGGTTAACATTTTAAGGGTTGAAATCTTGGGACGGATAATGTAAACTAGCATTGATAGATAATACTCGATTATCC
>CAJUPU010000013.1 GCA_910588495.1 uncultured Oscillospiraceae bacterium
CCTGCGAGATGGACGTGCAGTGCCACAAGTGCGGCGGCGCGGGCTGCCCCACCTGCAAGGGCGAGGGCTGGATCGAGCTGCTGGGCGCGGGGATGATCCATCCCCACGTGCTGGAGATGGCGGGCATCGACCCCGGCGAGTGGTCGGGCTGGGCCTTCGGCATGGGGCTGGAGCGCACCGCCATGCGCCGCTTCAAGATCGCCGACCTGCGGCTGATCTTCGAAAACGACATCCGGTTCCTGGAACAGTTCTGAGGGGAGGAATAACATCATGGATCTAAGCCGCAAATGGCTCGATGAGTTCGTCAAAACAGATGTCTCCGACAAGGAGTTCGCCCAGGCCATGACCCTGTCCGGCTCCAAGGTGGAGGGCGTGTCCGTGGAGGGCGCCGAGATCTCCAACGTGGTGGTGGGCCGGGTGCTCTCCCTGGTCCGCCACCCCAACTCCGACCACATGTGGATCTGCCGGGTGGACGCGGGCCTGCCCGCCCCCATCCAGATCGTCACCGGGGCCCAGAACGTGAAGGAGAACGACCTGGTGCCCGTGGCGCTGGACGGCTCCACCCTCCCCGGCGGCAAGGAGATCCGGGCGGGCAGGCTCCGGGGCGAGGAGTCCAACGGGATGCTGTGCTCCTTCGCCGAGCTGGGGCTGGACCAGCGGGACTTCCCCGCCGCCTATGCCGACGGGATCTGGATCTTGTCCGACGATCCGGAGCTGGACGGCCTTGCCGTGGGCCGGGACATCCGGGAGGCGGTGGGCCTGGACGACCACGTGGTGGAGTTCGAGATCACCCCCAACCGTCCGGACTGCCTGTCCGTCATCGGCCTGGCCCGGGAGGTGTCCGCCACCTTCGACGTGCCCATGGCCCTCCGCGAGCCGGTGGTGAAGGGCGGGGCGGAGGGCGTGCTCCCCGAGCTGCTGGACGTGGAGACCCCCGCCGCCGACCTGGTGCCCCGCTACACCGCCCGGATGGTGCGCAACGTGAAGATCGCCCCCTCCCCCAAGTGGATGCGGGAGCGGCTTCGCGCCATGGGGGTGCGGCCCATCAACAACATCGTGGACATCACCAACTATGTGATGCTGGAGTACGGCCAGCCCATGCACGCCTTCGACTACCGCTACGTCAACGGCGGCAAGATCGTGGTGCGCCGGGCCGCGGAGGGCGAGAAGCTCACCACCCTGGACGGCAAGGAGCACACCCTCACCGCCAACCACCTGGTGATCGCCGACGAGGGCCGGGCGGTGGGCCTGGCGGGCATCATGGGCGGCCTCAACAGCGAGATCGTGGACGACACCACCGACGTGGTGTTCGAGTCCGCCTGCTTCGACGGCACCTGCATCCGCAAGGGGGCGCTGGCCCTGGGCATGCGCACCGAGGCGTCGGCCAAGTTCGAAAAGGGGCTGGATCCCATGAACACCCTGCCCGCCGTTGACCGGGCCTGCGAGCTGGTGGAGCTGCTGGGGGCGGGAGAAGTCGTGGACGGCGTCATCGACATCCTGAACCACGTCCCCCAGCCCTGGACCGTCACCATGGACCCGGAAAAGGTCAACGCCCTGCTGGGCACCGACCTCGGTGCGGTGGACATGTACCAGCTGCTGGAGCGGGTGAACATCCTCACCAGGGAGAAAAACTTCCCCAACGGCCCCGCCGAGGTGGTCATCCCCTCCTACCGGGGCGACGTGCGCCGCCTGGCCGACCTGGCCGAGGAGGTGGCCCGGTTCTACGGCTACAACAACATCCCCGCCACCCTCATGCGGGGCCAGACCACCCAGGGGGGCTGGTCCCCGGCCCAGAAGCTGGAGAACGAGCTGGGCAGGGTGTGCCGCGCCTGCGGCTACAGCGAGGTGATCACCTACTCCTTCATCTCCCCCGCTGCCTACGACAAGATCCTGTGGGGAGAGGATGACTTCCACCGGAAGTCCTTCAAGATCCTCAACCCCCTGGGGGAGGACACCTCCATCATGCGCACCACCACCCTGCCCTCCATGCTGGAGGTGCTGGGCCGCAACTGGAACAACCGGAACAGGACCGCGTGGCTGTACGAGCTGGGCCGGATCTATATGCCCGGCGGGGAGGACGGCCTGGCCGACGAGGCCCAGATCCTCACCCTGGGGGCCTACGGCGACGGCATGGATTTCTTCGCCATGAAGGGGGCGGTGGAGGCCCTCATGAAGGGCATCCGGGCCCGCGATGTGCGCTTCGAGCCCTGCGCCGAGGACCCCTCCTACCACCCCGGCCGGTGCGCCTATGTGTACAGCGGCACCGATATCGTGGGCGTGTTCGGCCAGATCCACCCCCTGGCCGCCCAGAACTTCGGCGTGGACGGCGAGCTGTACTGCGCGGAGCTGTCCTTCGACGAGCTGCTCCACGCCCAGGGGCCCGACCCGGAGTACGCCCCCCTGCCCAAGTACCCCCCCATCACCCGGGACATCGCGGTGGTGTGCGCCGAGGAGGTGCCGGTGGGCGCGCTGGAGCGCGCCATCCGCAAGGGGGCCAAGGGCCTGCTGAAGGAGGTGTCCCTGTTCGACATCTACCGGGGCAAGAACCTGGGCGAGGGCAAAAAGTCGGTGGCCTTCAACCTGGTGCTCCGCTCCGACGACCGCTCTCTCACCGGCGAGGAGGCCGACGCGGACGTGAAGAGCATTTTGGAGGCCCTGGAGCAGGACTGCGGCGCGGTGCTGCGCTGAGGTACGGCTCCTAAACATGGGAGGGCGGGACGAAATGTCCCGCCCTCCTTGCGCATATCCGCAAAAAGTGGTATACTATATCATTCTTACCGCTATGCGAGGTGTCCCCTATGAAGCTCATGGTCATCGACGGCAATTCCATCGTCAACCGGGCCTTCTACGGCGTCAGCCAGAACCTGACCACCCGGGAGGGCCTGCCCACCAACGCCATCTTCGGCTTCCTCAACATCCTGCTCAAGCTGCTGGACGAGGAGGACCCCGACGGGCTGGCGGTGGCCTTCGACATGCGCGCCCCCACCTTCCGGCACAGGGCCTACGCCCAGTACAAGGCCCAGCGCAAGGGGATGCCGGAGGAGCTGGCGGTCCAGATGCCCGTCTTGAAAGAGGTGCTGGACGCCATGAATATCCGCCGGTATGAGCTGGAGGGCTGGGAGGCGGACGATCTGCTGGGCACCATGGCCCGGGTGAACGGGGCGCAGGAGGGCGAGACGGTGATCGTCACCGGGGACAAGGACTCCCTCCAGCTCATCGACGGGCGCACCACCGTCAAGCTGGTCACCACCCGCATGGGCCAGACCACCACCCGGAACGTGACGCCGGAGGAGTTCCGGGCCGAATACGGCTTCGACCCCATCCACATCATCGACCTGAAGGCCCTCATGGGGGACTCGTCGGACAACTACCCCGGCGTGAAGGGGGTGGGGGAAAAGACCGCCATGGCCCTCATCCGGCAGTACCAGACGGTGGACGCCATCTATGAAAAGCTGCCGGACATCGACGCCAAGCCCGCCATGGTCCAAAAACTCATCCAGGGGGAGGCGGACGCCCGGTTGAGCCGTGAGCTGGCCGTCATCCGCACCGACGCTCCCATGGACTTCCGGCCGGAGGACACCGCCCGCAAGCCCTGGAACGGCCCTGTTCTGTATGAAAAACTGCTCCAGCTGGAGTTCAGCAAGCTGATCGACAAGCTGAAGCTGGCCCCCGGCCCCGCACACGCCGCCTCGGAGGGGGAGGAGCCCCTCCAGGTCCGGGTGGACATCGTGGATGTGGCCACCCTCCGGGACTTTGAGGAGGCCCGCCCCCAGTGGGAGGCGGCGGACCATGTCACCGTCCACCCCCTGCCGGGGCTGGAGGGGGTGTCGGTGGTGCTGACGCGGGCGGGGGGGGACCAGGTGTCCCACTACGACATCCGCCGGGAGCGCTATCAGGGGGACTACCGCGCCCTGCTCTGCGCCCTGTTCGGCCCCGGGGTGAAAAAGGCGGCCCACGGGGTCAAGGAGCTGTGCCGGGCCCTGCTGGACCAGGGGGTGGAGCCCGGCGGCTTCGTGTTCGACACCGAGCTTGCCGCCTACCTGCTGGACCCCACGGCGGGGAGCTATGAGATCCGGAAGCTGGCGGCGTCCTACTTCAAACAGGCGGTGGAGCGCAAGGCGGCCCTCCAGGAGGAGGAGCAGCTGTCCTTCCTGGCCGACGACCTCAAGGCCCAGACCGCCTGGTATGAGGACGCGGCCTGGGTGGAGGCGTTCTACGAGCTGTTCCGGCCCAAGCTGGAGGAGCTGGGCCTGCTGCCGGTGCTGGCGGAGATCGAGCTGCCTCTGTGCCCGGTGCTGGCCCGGATGGAGCGGGCCGGGGTGCTGGTGGACGGCCAGGCGCTGGGCGAGTTCGGCAAGCAGCTCCAGGCGGGGATCGACGTGCTGGAGGAGGAGATCTGCGCCCTGGCCGGGGAGCGGTTCAACATCCTCTCCCCCAAGCAGCTGGGCCGCATCCTCTTCGAGGTGCTGGAACTGCCCCCGGTGAAAAAGACCAAGACGGGCTGGTCCACCAACGCCGAGGTGCTGGAGAAGCTGCGCCCCCGCCACGAGATCGTGGGCCGGGTGCTGGACTACCGCCAGCTCACCAAGCTCAACTCCACCTATGTGGAGGGGCTGGGCAAGGTGATCGCCGCCGACGGCCGGATCCACACCAGCTTCCAGAACACCGTCACCGCCACCGGGCGGCTGTCCTCCACCGAGCCGAACCTCCAGAACATCCCCGTGCGCACCCCCCTGGGGGCGGAGATGCGCAAGATGTTCGTGGCCCCGGCGGCGCGGGTGCTGGTGGACGCGGACTACTCCCAGATCGAGCTGCGCCTGCTGGCCCACATGTCCGGGGACCAGGCCATGATCGACGGCTTCAACTCCGGGGTGGACATCCACACCGTCACCGCCTCCCAGGTGTTCTCTCTCCCCCAGGACCAGGTGCCCCCCGAGCTGCGCCGGGCGGCCAAGGCGGTGAACTTCGGCATCGTGTACGGCATCTCCGCCTTCTCCCTGTCGGAGGACATCCACGTCACCGTGACCCAGGCCAAGGAGTATATGGAGAAGTATTTCCAGCACTATTCCGGCGTGCGCGCCTATATGGACCGGGTGGTGGAGCGGGGGAGGGAGGACGGCTATGTGTCCACCCTCTACGGCCGGCGGCGGTGGCTGCCCGAGCTGAAGAGCTCCAACTTCAATACCCGCTCCTTCGGCGAGCGGGTGGCACTGAACATGCCCATCCAGGGCACGGCGGCGGACATCATCAAGCTGGCCATGATCCGCGTGGACGCCCGCCTCCAGGCGGAGGGACTGGAGGCCCGGCTGGTCCTCCAGGTCCACGACGAGCTGATCGTGGAGTGCCCGGAACAGGAGGCGGAACAGGTCAAGGCCCTGCTCCAGGAGGAGATGGAAGGGGTGGCCGCGCTGGCGGTGCCGCTGATCGCCGACGCCAAGGCGGGGCGCACCTGGGCGGAGTGCCATTGACCGGCCGTCCTTCCAAATCGACCGCCTGTCCCCCTTTTATTGCGGCAAAAAACCAGATCCGTTACACTCAAGATGGCCTGCCACGCTCCAGAATGAAAAGGAGGTCATTTTGATGAATGACCGAGGGAACCAAATTTTGCTGACGGCTTTTTTCATTACCGCCGTCCTATATGCCTTCGTCATGCTGTGCTGGGTGGGTGCTGTCTCCGTGACCGATCCCGACTTGTGGATGGACCTGGGTCTTTGGTTCCACGCCGTTCCCTGCTTTTTCCTCCAGCTCCTGATCTGCCGGGCGGCCAAGCGGCCCGCGATCCGGCTCATTCCCGTGTTCCTGCTGGCGGGGTTGGTGGCGGTATTCCTCTGCGCCCTTGTCAACGCGGAAGGACTGGATGGCCTGGGCTGGGGCCTCCTGCTCCTGCTGTGCGCCGCCCCGGCGGCGGGCTGCGCCCTGGCCTGGGCGGTGTACGGCGTACAGCGGCTGTGCCGCAGCGTCAAGCGATAGGGAGGCGCTGAACATGAATTTCCGCATCACCCCCATGACTGCCGCCCACCTGCCCGCTGTGGCGGCCCTGGAAAAGGCATGCTTCCCCGCCGACCCGTGGAGCGAGGAACTGTTCCGCGGGGCGCTGTCCTCCCCCCATGCCTGCGTCCTGCTGGCCCTGGGGGAGGACGGCGGGATCCTGGGCTACGCCGTTGTGTCCGCCGTCCTGGACGAGGGGAACCTGGACAACATCGCCGTGGCCCGGCCAGCCCGGCGGCAGGGGGTGGCGGACGCCCTGCTGTCCGCCCTGACCGGCTTCGGCCGGGAGCACCTGTCCCGCCTCATGCTGGAGGTCCGGGCCTCCAATTCCCCCGCCATCGCCCTGTATGAGAAGCACGGCTTCGCGGCGGTGGGGCGGCGGAAACACTACTACACCGCCCCCCGGGAGGACGCGGTGCTGATGACACTGGAGTTTGGGCATGGAACTGAGACAGCTTGACAAAGAGGAGCTCACCGCCCTCTATCGAAACGAGATGACCGCCGATTTCCCCCGCTCGGAGCTGAAGCCGCTGGCGGCCATGCTGCGGCTGATGGACCTGGGGCGGTACGACCCCCTGGCGGTGACCGACGGGGGGGAGACTGTGGGCTACGCCATGATGTGGCTGCCCCAGGACCGGACCGGAGCCCTGCTGGAGTACCTGGGCGTCCTGCGGGGGAGGCGGAACGGCGGTCTGGGGGGCCAGATCCTGGAGCTGCTGGCGGCCCGGTACGGCCAGCTCTTCGGCGAGGCGGAGGCCCCGGACCCCCAGGCGTCCCCCGAGGAGAACAGCCTGCGGCGGCGGCGCATCGCCTTTTACGAGCGCAGCGGCTTTCGGGTGCTGGACTACCTGTGCGCCCTGTTCGGGGTGCGGTTCCACTGTCTCTACCGGGGACCGGAGGCCGACGACCGGAAGGTGGAGGCCATGCACCGGGGGGTATACGCTCAGTATTTCTCCCCGGCGCATATGCAGCGGTATATCCAGCTCCCCCTGGGGCCGGACGAGGCCGTCAAGCCCGCCCCGGCGTGGGTGGAGGAGGCGTATCCCGGCGGGGCGGACTGATGGGACGGGCCCATGGGCCCCCGCCCGGCCCTCCATAACCTACAGAAAAGATGTGATCTTATGAATATCCTCGCCTTTGAATCCTCCTGCGACGAGACCGCCGCCGCCGTGGTCCGGGACGGCCGGACCATCCTGTCCTCGGCGATCGCCTCGTCGGCGGATATGCACGCCATCTACGGCGGCGTGGTGCCGGAGATCGCCTCCCGCAAGCACGTGGAGGCCATCTCCGGGCTGGCGGACGAGGCACTGCGCCAGGCTGACCTGTCGAAAAAGGACATCGACGCCGTGGCCGTCACCTACGCCCCGGGGCTGATCGGGGCCCTGCTGGTGGGGGTGTCCTTCGCCAAGTCCGCCGCCTTCGGGCTGGGGGTGCCCCTGATCCCCGTCCACCACGTCCGGGGGCACATCGCCGCCAACTACCTGGCCCACCCCGACCTGGAGCCGCCGTTTCTGTGCCTGTGCGTGTCCGGCGGCACCACCGCCATCGTGGACGTGTCCGACTACACCCGGTTCACCGTGCTGGGGGGCACCCGGGACGACGCCGCCGGGGAGTGCTTCGACAAGACCGCCCGGGTGCTTGGGCTGGGCTACCCCGGCGGGGGGCCCATGGACCGGATGGCCCAGGGGGGGGACGACAGGGCCTTCTCCTTCCCCCGGGCCCATGTGGAGGGCCACCCCCTGGACATGTCCTTCTCCGGACTGAAAACGGCGGTGCTCAACACCATCCACAACGCGTCCCAGAAGGGGGAGGAGCTGGACCTCCACGACCTGGCGGCCTCCTTCGCCGCCGCCGTGTCCGACTCCCTGGTCCCCCGGGTGATGGAGGCCAACGCCATGACCGGTCACGGAAAGATCGCCGTGGCGGGGGGCGTGGCCGCCAACAGCCGGATCCGGGCGGACCTGGAGCGCGCCTGCGCCCAGGCGGGGGCCAGGCTGTGGCTGCCGCCCCTGTCCCTGTGCGGCGACAACGCCGCCATGATCGGCTCCCAGGGGTACTATGAGTACCTGGCGGGCCGCACCGCCGGCTGGGATCTGAACGCCAGGGCCAGCCTGGATATCTCCAAGGGCTGAATCCGGAAATTATGTCAACCAACACCTGCGCTTTAGCGCGTGAAAAAACTGGGCCGGCAGGCTGTGCATAAATATGTAAGTTCTCCCAGATCCGTTGCGGCCCTAGGTGTTGAGGTTGTTGAAAACCTTGTGGAAGTTGTGGATAACTCTCCGTATCAGGAGTTATGACCGCCGTTATGGAAACTCAAACATAAGGAGGATACGCTGTGAAAACTGACATCGAGATCGCCCAGGGCGCGTCCATGCTGCCCATCAGCCAGGTGGCGGCCAAGGCCGGCATCGGCGAGGACCTGCTGGAGCACTACGGCCGGGTGAAGGCCAAGATCGACACCGGCCCCCTGCGCAGCCGCCCCCGGAAGGGCCGGCTGATCCTGGTCACCGCCATCAACCCCACCCCCGCCGGAGAGGGAAAGACCACCACCAGCGTGGGACTGGCGGACGCGCTGAAGCGGCTGGACCAGAACGTGCTGCTGTGCCTGCGGGAGCCCTCCCTGGGCCCGGTGTTCGGGGTGAAGGGGGGCGCCGCCGGGGGCGGGTACGCCCAGGTGGTGCCCATGGAGGACATCAACCTCCACTTCACTGGCGATTTCCATGCCATCGGCGCGGCCAACAACCTGCTGGCCGCCATGCTGGACAACCACATCCAGCAGGGGAACGAGCTGGGCATCGACACCAAAAAGATCACCTGGCGGCGGTGCGTGGACATGAACGACCGCCAGCTGCGCGGCATCGTGGACGGCCTGGGGGGCCGGATGCAGGGGGTGCCCCGGGAGGACGGCTTCGATATCACGGTGGCCTCCGAGATCATGGCGGTGCTGTGCCTGGCCTCCGACCTGAAGGACCTCAAAGAGCGGCTGGCCCGGATCGTCGTGGGCTACACCTACGACGACAGGCCCGTCACCGCCGCCGACCTGAAGGCCCAGGGGGCCATGGCGGCGCTTTTGAAGGACGCCATCAAGCCCAACCTGGTCCAGACCCTGGAGAACACCCCCGCCCTGGTCCACGGCGGACCCTTCGCCAACATCGCCCACGGCTGCAACTCCGTGTCCGCCACCGACACGGCTTTGAAGCTGGCGGACTATGTAGTCACCGAGGCGGGCTTCGGCGCGGACCTGGGGGCTGAGAAGTTTTTGGACATCAAGTGCCGGGCGGCGGGGATGGCCCCCAGCGCTGTGGTGGTCGTGGCCACGGTGAAGGCGCTGAAGTACAACGGCGGCATGCCCAAGGCCGCTCTGGGGACGGAGGATCTGGCCGCTCTGGAGCGGGGCCTGCCCAATCTGCTCAAGCACGTGGAGAACATCACCCAGGTGTACGGCCTGCCCTGCGTGGTGGCCATCAACCGCTTCGTCAACGACACTGACGCCGAGCTGGCCCTGATCGCCGGTAAGTGTAAGGAGCTGGGGGTGAACGTGGCCCTGTCCGAGGTGTGGGGCAAGGGGGGCGAGGGCGGCATCGAGCTGGCCCGGGAGGTGCTGCGGCTGTGCGAGCAGCCCCACGACTTCCATTTCGCCTATGAGCTGGACCGCCCCCTGCGGGACAAGATCGAGACCATCGTGAAGCGGGTGTACGGCGGGGCGGGGGTGAGCTATTCCGCCGCCGCGGCCAAGGAGCTGGACCGGCTGGAGGGGATGGGCTTCGGCGGTCTGCCCGTGTGCATGGCCAAGACCCAGTATTCCCTGTCCGACGACCAGACCAAGCTGGGCCGCCCGGAGGGCTTCACCGTGTCCGTGTCCAAGGTGAAGGTGAGCGCGGGGGCGGGCTTCGTGGTGGTACAGACCGGGGACATCATGACCATGCCCGGCCTGCCCAAGGTGCCGGCGGCGGAGAAGATCGACGTGGACGAGAACGGCGTGATCAGCGGATTGTTTTGAACCGGGCATGGTCATGCCCGCCGCGAATGCGGCGTACAAGTGTTTTCGCCCAGCGAAAACCTTGAGATCGGCGGGATCCATTCCCGCCGATCTGAGATAGATCGAGGGGCCCCCGCGGGGCTTGCCCCGTGGGGAGCCATGCCCGGTCTGCCCAAGGTGCCGGCGGCAGAGAAGATCGACGTGGACGAGAACGGCGTGATCTCCGGCCTGTTCTGAGGCGGAGATCTTGACGGCCCGCCCAGGCTTTGGGCAGAACGACGGTTGACATTTTCTCCCGAACAGGTATAATAGTCCGCACAGGTGTCTTGACACCTGTGCGGACTATTTTTGAAAGTTGAGGGTGAGGAAAATGGAGAGACTCACAGCATTTTTGAAGCGCAAGGACATCACGATCTCCGCCAAGCGCTACGGCATCGACGCCCTGGGGGCCATGGCCCAGGGCCTGTTCTGCTCCCTGCTCATCGGCACCATCATCAAGACCCTGGGGGAGCAGACCGGCCTGAGCTTCCTGGTAGACGTGGGCAATCACGCCTCCGCCATGAGCGGCGCGGCCATGGCGGTGGCCATCGGCTGGGCGCTGAAGGCGCCCCCCATGGTGCTGTTCTCCCTGGCCACGGTGGGCTATGCCGCCAACGCCCTGGGCAGCACCACCCTGGACGGCGGCAAGGGGGCGGGCGGGCCGCTGGCGGTGCTGTTCATCGCCATCATCGCCGCCGAGTGCGGCAAGGCCGTGTCCAAGGAGACAAAAGTGGACATTTTGGTCACCCCGCTGGTGACGATCCTTGCGGGGGTGGGGCTGTCCGCCCTGCTGGCCCCGGCCATCGGCACCGCCGCCACCGCCATCGGCAGCGTCACCCGGCTGGCCACCGACGAGCAGCCCCTGCTCATGGGCGTGCTGGTCAGCGTGGTCATCGGCATGGCCCTCACCCTGCCCATCTCCTCCGCCGCCATCTGCGCGGCCTTCAGCCTCACCGGGCTGGCCGGGGGCGCGGCGGTGGCGGGGTGCTGCGCCAACATGGTGGGCTTCGCCGTGCTGTCCTTCCGGGAGAACGGCTGGGGCGGTCTGGTGAGCCAGGGCATCGGCACCTCCATGCTCCAGATGGGCAACATCGTCAAGAACCCCCGGATCTGGCTCCCGGCGATCCTCACCTCCGCCATCACCGGGCCCATCGCCACCTGCCTGTTCAAGCTGGAGATGAACGGCCCCCCGGTGTCGGCGGGCATGGGCACCTGCGGCCTGGTGGGCCAGATCGGCGTGTGGACGGGGTGGATCGCCCCCAGCGAGCAGGCCCTGGCCAACGGCGCCGCCGCCATCGCCCCGGGGGCCTTCCAGTGGACCGGGCTGATCCTCATCTCCTTCGTCCTCCCCGCGGCGCTGTGCTGGGCCTTCGGCCTGCTGTTCCGGCGGATCGGCTGGATCGCCGAGGGCGATCTGAAGCTGGACTGAGAACCTGTATCCACAGCCGAGACCGCCGGATGGCCGAGGGATCTTCCCATCAGGCAAGGCGAATTTTCGCAGGAATAATTGTGTTTATTGCAAGAAAATTCAACGCAGCATGATGGGAAAAGACCCGGCGAGACGGTGGATCGAGGTTGTGAATACAGGTTCTGAGCCTCCGTTTTGACATCCCAACGAGCTCCGTCCCCCTGGGCGGGGCTCGTTTTTGATGGTTTCGACAAAGAAACCCCGTTCCGGGCCGGAAAAAAGGTGGAAAAAAGACTCAGATCAGCTTGACGGCCTCGCTGTTCTATGCTATAATTTCAAATTGCGTTGATACGCGAAAGGGGGCCGTCCGATGCTGCGCGAACTTGAGAACTCGCCCAAGGTCGTGGGCGTCAAGCAGGTCCGCCGGGCGCTGCTGAACGGCCGGGCAACGCGTGTCTACCTGGCCCGGGACGCCGACCCCCAGCTGGCCCAGCCCCTGGAGCAACAGGCCCGGGAGCGGGGCGTGGACATCGCCTGGGCCGAGTCTATGAAGGCCCTGGGCAGAGCCTGCGGCATCGCCGTGGGGGCTGCGTGCGGAGCCGTCGTGAGCAGCGCGGATGGAGCGGAGCCAGGACAAAAGTCCAAAGCCCGCAAAAGGCGTGCGGGACCGCCGTGAACATCCCCCCCAGTTTTTTCCGGTTTTAGCGAATGATCTTCGGATCGTCCGTTAAAATATATATCCATGAAAGGAGGAAAATCATGCCTACTTTTAACCAACTGGTCCGCAAGGGCCGCGAGAAGAGCACCTACAAGTCCAACTCTCCCGCCATGCAGCACGGTCTGAACACCCTGAAGAACAAGGAGACCGACCTGCCCTCTCCCCAGAAGCGGGGCGTGTGCACCGCCGTTCGTACTTCCACCCCGAAGAAGCCGAACTCCGCGCTGCGTAAGATCGCCCGTGTGCGCCTGACCAACGGCTACGAGGTCACCGCCTATATCCCCGGCGTGGGCCACAACCTGCAGGAGCACTCCGTGGTCATGATCCGCGGCGGCCGTGTCAAGGACCTGCCCGGCGTTCGTTACCACATCATCCGCGGCACGCTGGACACCCAGGGCGTCAACGGCCGGATGCAGGCCCGCTCCAAGTACGGCGCCAAGCGGCCCAAGGCCAAGAAGAAGTAACGGCTTCTTCCGCACACAACGAGTTTTGCGCACACGCGCAAGGCCGAAAGCCTTGCCGAGCGTTTATTCCATATAATATGGGTAAGCCTCGGACAGGCACATTACGCGAGGTTTTTTCGACCAAGTATCGCTGCGTCAGGCGAGGAGCGGGGGGCCTGAGCAAGGGGAGCATGCTTTGTGTATGTGACCCGCCGCGCGGGTCCCCGCGGCGAAGCATGGCGCAATGAGACGCCGGTCGAAGCTTCGAGTACCTGTGAATTCTAATTTTATATAGAAGGAGGGAAGCGAAGTGCCCAGAAGAGGAAACGTACCCAAGCGGGAAGTTCTGCCCGACCCGCTGTATAATTCCGTCTTAGTCACTAAGCTCGTCAACAGCATCATGCTGGACGGCAAGAAGGGCGTAGCCCAGAAGGTCGTCTACGGTGCCTTTGACATCATCAAGGATAAGACCGGCAAGGAGCCCCTTGAGGTCTTCACCACCGCCATCGAGAACATCATGCCTTCCCTGGAGACCAAGTCCCGCCGCGTGGGCGGCTCCACCTACCAGGTCCCCATGGAGGTCCGGCCCGAGCGCCGTCAGACCCTGGGTCTGCGCTGGCTGACCAGCTACTCCCGCAACCGCGGCGAGAAGACCATGAAGGAGCGGCTGGCGGGCGAGATCATGGACGCCGCCAACAACACCGGCTCCGCTGTGAAGAAGCGCGAGGACACCCACAAGATGGCCGAGGCCAACAAGGCGTTCGCCCACTACCGCTGGTAAGGACGGAGGCAAACTGAACCAATATGGCAAGAAAAGTTACTCTGGATAATACCCGTAATATCGGCATCATGGCCCACATCGACGCCGGTAAGACGACGACCACCGAGCGCATCCTGTACTACACCGGCGTGAACTACAAGATCGGTGAGACCCATGACGGCACCGCCACCATGGACTGGATGGCTCAGGAGCAGGAGCGTGGCATCACCATCACCTCCGCCGCCACCACCTGCTACTGGCAGGGCACCAAGAACCAGTTCCCCCAGACCCGGATCAACATCATCGACACTCCGGGCCATGTGGACTTCACCGTGGAGGTGGAGCGCTCCCTGCGGGTGCTGGACGGCTCTGTCACCGTCATGTGCGCCAAGGGCGGCGTAGAGCCCCAGTCCGAGACCGTCTGGCGCCAGGCGGACCACTACCGGGTCCCCCGGATGATCTATGTCAACAAGATGGACATCATGGGCGCCGACTTCTACAACGTGCTCAACATGATCCACGACCGGCTCAAGGCCAACGCCGTGCCCATCCAGCTCCCCATCGGCAAAGAGGAGACCTTCAAGGGGATCATCGACCTGGTGGAGATGAATGCGGACATCTACTACGACGACCTGGGCAAAGACATGCGGGTGGAGGAGATCCCCGCCGACATGGTGGAGCTGGCCCAGGAGTACCGCACCAAGCTGGTGGACGCCTGCGCCGACATCGATGAGGAGATCATGGAGCTGGCTCTGGAGGAGCAGCCCGTCCCCCAGGAGATGCTGCGCCGGGCCATCCGCAGGGGCACCATCGACAACCTGATGGTCCCCGTGGTGTGCGGCACGTCCTACAAGAACAAGGGCGTGCAGAAGCTGCTGGACGCCATCGTGGACTATATGCCCGCCCCCACCGACATCCCCCCGATCAAAGGCGTCAACCCCGACACCGAGGAGGAAGAGGAGCGGCCGTCCTCCGATGAGGAGCCCTTCTCCGCCCTGGCCTTCAAGATCGCCACCGATCCCTTCGTGGGCCGCCTGTCCTTCATCCGGGTCTACTCCGGCACGCTGAACACCGGCACCCAGGTGCTCAACTCCACCAAGAAGCAGAAGGAGCGCATCGGCCGCATCCTCCAGATGCACGCCAACCACCGGGAGGACATCGAGACCGTGTACTCCGGCGACATCGCCGCCGTCATCGGCCTGAAGAACTCTACCACCGGCGACACCCTGTGCGACGAGAAGCACCCGGTGATCCTGGAGTCCATGGAGTTCCCCGAGCCCGTGATCCGGGTGGCCATCGAGCCCAAGACCAAGGCCGGCCAGGAGAAGATGGGCGTCGCCCTGATGAAGCTGGCCGAGGAGGACCCCACCTTCAAGACCTACACCGACGAGGAGACCGGCCAGACCATCATCGCCGGCATGGGCGAGCTCCATCTGGAGATCATCGTGGACCGGCTGCTCCGGGAGTACAAGGTGGAGGCCAATGTGGGCGCGCCCCAGGTTGCCTACAAGGAGACCATCAAGCAGTCCGTCAAGCAGGACACCAAGTACGCCCGCCAGTCCGGCGGCAAGGGCCAGTACGGCCACGTGGTCATCCAGGTGGAGCCCAACGAGCCCGGCAAGGGCTATGAGTTCCTCAATGAGATCACCGGAGGCGTGATCCCCAAGGAGTTCATCCCCGCGGTGGACGCGGGCATCCAGGGGGCCATGCAGGCCGGCGTCATGGCCGGCTATCCCGTGGTGGACGTGAAGGTCCATCTGACCTTCGGCTCCTACCACGAGGTGGACTCCTCCGAGATGGCCTTCAAGATCGCCGGTTCCATGGCCTTCAAGGAGGCCTGCCGCAAGGCCGGGGCCTGCCTGCTGGAGCCCATCATGAAGGTGTCCGTCATCACCCCCGAGGACTACCTGGGCAACGTGATCGGCGACCTCACCAGCCGCCGGGGCCAGGTGCTGGGCCAGGAGGCCCGGCCCGGCGCCCAGCAGATCGACGCCCTGGTCCCCCTGTCCGAGATGTTCGGCTACGCCACCGACCTGCGCTCCCGCACCCAGGGGCGCGGCCAGTACACCATGGAGCCTCACAGCTATGTGGAGATCCCCAAGAACATCGCGGAGAAGATCATCGCCCAGCGCGGCCGGAAAGAGGACGCGTAAGGCGGCTGAGGAAAATTATAGTTGCAATTTTTCCTGCGATAGGATAGAATAGGCCCATAAACCTGTTCACCACAACCTTAATTTGACAAGTACAAGGAGGAAAACTCAAAATGGCCAAGCAAAAATTCGAGCGCAACAAGCCCCACGTCAACATCGGCACCATCGGCCACGTTGACCACGGCAAGACCACCCTGACCGCCGCCATCACCAAGTGGCTGGCCCTCCAGGGCTTCGCTGACTACAGCGACTACTCCAGCATCGACAGCGCTCCCGAGGAGCGCGAGCGCGGCGTCACCATCAACACCGCCCACATCGAGTACCAGACCGAGAGCCGCCACTATGCCCATGTGGACTGCCCGGGCCACGCCGACTATATCAAGAACATGATCACCGGCGCGGCGCAGATGGACGGCGCCATCCTGGTCATCGCCGCCACCGACGGCCCCATGGCCCAGACCAAGGAGCACATCCTGCTGGCCCGTCAGGTGGGCGTGCCCGCCATCGTGGTGTTCCTGAACAAGTGCGACCAGGTGGACGACGAGGAGCTGCTGGAGCTGGTGGAGATGGAGGTCCGCGAGACCCTGTCCTTCTACGAGTTCCCCGGCGACGATATCCCCATCATCAAGGGTTCCGCTCTGAACGCCCTGACCAACGAGTCCGGCAACAAGGACGACCCCGACTTCGCCTGCATCAAGGAGCTGATGGACGCTGTTGACAGCTACATCCCCACTCCCGACCGCAAGGCCGACCTGCCCTTCCTGATGCCCGTTGAGGACGTGTTCACCATCACCGGCCGCGGCACCGTGGCCACCGGCCGTGTGGAGCGCGGCCAGCTGAAGGCGGGCGAGACCGTGGAGATCGTCGGCCTCACCGAGGAGAAGAAGTCCACCGTCGTCACCTCCATGGAGATGTTCCGCAAGACCCTGGACTATGTGGAGGCCGGCGACAACGTGGGCTGCCTGCTGCGCGGCGTCAACAAGGACGAGATCGAGCGTGGCCAGGTGCTGTGCAAGCCCAACTCCATCCACCCCCACACCAAGTTCGTGGGCCAGGTGTACGTCCTGTCCAAGGACGAGGGCGGCCGTCACACCCCCTTCTTCAACAACTACCGTCCCCAGTTCTACTTCCGTACCACCGACGTGACCGGCGTCATCACCCTGCCCGAGGGCACCGAGATGTGCATGCCCGGCGATAACGTGGACATGAACGTGGAGCTGATCACCCCGATCGCCATCGAAAAGGGCCTGCGCTTCGCCATCCGCGAGGGCGGCCGCACCGTGGGTTCCGGCGTTGTCATCGACGTGGCCGAGTAATTCCACTTCCCTCGTTTTTCAAAGGGCAGTCACCGTCTGGTGACTGCCCTTTTGCGTGCGGCCGCCGCCATCGACGCGGCCGCGCGATCTGCCTCCGACTCAGATCAAAAACCAGCCGTCCGCAGACGGCTGGTTTTTTCGTATCTATCAGACGGACGCTTCAAAACACCGCCTGGACCAGCACCATATATAAGATCGTCCCCCCCACGATGGACAGCATGTTGTTCCTCTTCCAGACATGGAGCAGGACCACCGCCGCTCCGGCGATGAAGCCGGGGGCCCAGCCGCTGAACTCCGCGAAGCTGGTGCCCCGGTAGCAGTACACGATCAGTATGGCGATCACCGCCGGCGGCAAAAACCGGCCCAGATAGAGCACCACCTTGGGCGGCTCCCCGCCCCGGCCGAACAGCAGGAAGGGCAGCGCCCGGGTGAGGAAGGTCACCACGGCCATCACCGCCACCAGCGCGGCGATCTGAAGGGTGGTCATGACCTCTCCCCCCCTTCCAGCCGGGGCCGCATCAGCAGCAGTCCCGCCACCAAAATGACCAGCGCCGGGATAAGGAACCGCCCGTTGTCCGGCCCAAACAGCAGCAGGCAGGCCAAGGTGCCCGCCGCCCCCAGGAACACCGGGCCGTGGCCCTGGCTGGACTGCCACTGCTCCACCGCGATCACCAGGAACAGCGCCGTCATGGCAAAGTCGATGCCCTCGGTGTCGATGGCGATCAGCGCCCCCGCCACCGCCCCCAGGATGGACCCTGCGATCCAATACAGGTGGTCCAGCACGGCGATGGTGCAGTAGAACTCCTTTTCGTCCACCCCCTCCGGGGCCTCCACCCCGGCCAGCAGAGCGTAGGTCTCGTCGGTGAGGGAGAAGATCATGTACAGCTTCCGCCAGCCCATGCCCTGGAACTTCTCCAGCATGGACAGGCCGTAGACCAGATGGCGGAAATTGATGATCAGGGTCAGGAAAGCGGCGTCCCCCAGGGGGGATGCGTTCTTCAGCAAGTCCACCCCCAGATACTGGCCGCTGCCCGCGTAGATGGCGGTGGACATGACCGCCGCCCAGGTGGGGGCGAAGCCCGCCGCCGACAGCATCCAGCCGAACACCACCCCGATGGATAGGTAGCCCATGAGCACCGGCACTGTGTGGGGGAAGGCGGCGGCCAGGGTCTTTCGGTCCATCTTTGTCACATCCTCGCGTAAAAGCGCGCTAAAGCGCTAAATAGACACTTTTATTATACTGTCAACTCTCCTGTCTGGCAAGGGCAGGGTTTTACAGATCGTTCATTGTATTCCCGGCGGGATCTGGCTATAATATGAGCTGTAAAGTATGCCCAGCCCCTGCCGGCCGGGCGCAGATGGAGCGTGACCCGCCATGAAAAAGCTGCTGTACATCTACAACCCCGCCGCCGGGCGCAAGACCGCCAAGGCCAGCCTGTCCGACGTGCTGGAGGTGTTCGCCCGCCAGGGCTATGAGATCACCGTCCACCCCACCCAGGCCCGGGGGGACGCCGCCGAGACCGCCCGGGAGCTGGGCCCCGGCTGCGACCGGGTGGTGTGCTGCGGCGGGGACGGCACCCTGAACGAGACCGTCCGGGGCATCCTGGCCCTGCCGGAGGCCGTCCGGCCCGTGCTGGGCTACATCCCGGCGGGCACCACCAACGACTTTTCCCGCACGCTGGAGCTGCCCAAGACCGTGCCCGAGCTGGCGGAGACGGCGGGGGCGGGCGTCCCCCGGGCGATCGACGTGGGCCAGGCCCAGGACAGCCTCTTCACCTATGTGGCGGCCTTCGGGCTGTTCACCGACGTGTCCTACTCCACTTCCCAGGCCAGCAAGAACCTGCTGGGCCATTTCGCCTATGTGCTGGAGGGGATGGGCAAGCTGTCCAACATCCCCAGCTATCACATGCGGGTGTCCGCTGGCGGGCAGATCATAGAGGGCGACTACATCTACGGCATGGTGGGCAACACGGTGTCGGTGGGGGGGCTGGTGAGCCTGCCCCGGGACAAGGTGCTGCTGGATGACGGCCGGTTCGAGGTCCTTTTGATCCGCCGCCCGGAGAACGGCAAGGACTGGCAGTCCATCCTCACCGCCCTCACCACCCTGGAGCTGGTGGAGGACGGGGCAGTCACCGGCTTCGCCGCCGGGGACATCACCTTCCAATGCGATGTCCCCGCGGCATGGACGGTGGACGGCGAGTTCGGCGGAGAGCAGGCGGTGACCCGGGTGAGGAACCTGCGCCGGGCGCTGACGATCGCGTGCGGCGCAGGAGGCGCGCAGCCGTGGTGAGCAGCGCGAAAACACAGCGGAAGCGGCCCGGCGGAGGATTCCGCCGGGCCGCTTTTCTCATTCCGGGAGGGGGACGTGGGCGTAATAGTCTTCCTGGAGGATCAGCTTGGAGTAGTTCACCTTGGCGGCCACCAGCCGGTGGACCCGCTTCACATAGTCCTCTTGGTCCTCCAGCTCCACCCCCTCGTTGGGGGTGAAGGTCTTGGTGGAGCACTCATAGGTCCCCGCCGCCGTGATCCAGGCGTTGCCCTTGCCCTTGTTGGCGAACACCACCAGAGGCATACTGTTGGAGTACTGGTCCGCCTTGTAGTTGGCGGCGAAGATGTCCCGCCCGGAATAGAGCCGGGAGTCGTAGTCCAGGCCGAACAGGTTGCAGATGGTGGGCACGATGTCGATGGTGGAGCAGGGAGTGTCCACCTCGATGGGCTCCTCGATGGCCCCGGACCACATGAGCAGGGTGTTGCGGTAGCGGGAGGTGTCGCTCTCCGTGTCCTCGAAGCCCCGCAGTTCATTGTAGTAGTCGGTCCCATCCTTGGCGATCATCATATAGGGGTAGTGGTCGGCGGCCATGACGATGAGGGTATCGTCGGCGATGCCCGCCGCCTCCAGCCTGTCCACCAGGTGCTCCAGCGCCAGATCCAGCTCGATGTTGCAGGCCAGGTACGCCTGGGAGGTCTCGGACAGGTCGGGATACTTGGCCTCCACCGCCTCCCGGTGCTTCTGGGACATGTCGTTGCCTCCCCAGGAGTAATATCCGTGGCCGCTCACCGTCATATAGTAGGCGTGGAAGCGCTGGCCGTTTTGGACGTAATCGTCGATATAGCCGTCCACCGTCTCCTCCATCATCTCCAGGTCGGACTCGGGCCAGTATTTTTTTGTGACGCTCTCCGTCATCTCCAGGCCGTTGCCGATGCCCTTATAGTCATAGCCATAATTGCCCAGGTACTTGTCCCGACCGTAGTAGGTGTACGTGTGGTTGTGCCACGCGGGGACTACGTACCCCTGGGCGGCGAACAGCTTGGCCAGGGTGTTGGGCATAGCGATGCTCGCGCTGGCGTTGGCGGCCAGTCCGCCGTTCACCCAGTTGGGGATGAGGCCGGTGGTGACGGCGAACTCGCCGCCGCAGGTGGACTGGGTCCAGTCCGGCTGGTAGAAGTTGTTGAACACAAACCCCTCGTGGGTGAGCTTGTACAGGGTGGGGGTCAGCTCCTTGTCAATGGCGTAGGGGGAGAAGCCCTCGGCGGTGAGGAGGATCAGGTTCTTGTCCTCGAACATGCCGGTGTACTCGTTCTTCTCCGTGGGGGTGCGGCTTCCAAAATACTCGTGCATATTTTTCAAGGTCTCGTTGGTCTCCGCCTCCGCCAGAGCCTCGAAGTCGATGTCCAGCACGTTGGGTCCAGTGGGGACGGGCCGCTTGGAGCTCTCCGGATCCGGCTCCTGGGACGGCTGGGCGCTCTCCGAGGGGGCGATGGCGGGGGTGTTCACCGGGTCGTCAAGGAACTCGCCCAGCGGCGGCGCGGGGACGCCCGCCACAGTGTACTCCACTTCCAGCCGGGCAGCGGTGAGCAGCCCAAAGTGGGGGACGGCGGCGTTGACGGTGAAGTCGTAGGTATAATAGCTCTTTGCCGGTCCCAGGACGGACAGCAGGTATGCGGTGAGCTGGCAGGCCACCAGCGCGGCGGCCAGGACGATCCGCAGGGGCGTCTCGCTCCCCTCGTCGGGGACGACGCTCCTGCGCAGGAAGAGGAACGCCGCCAGCGGCGCGAAGGACAGCAGGATGAAGGGGATCATGGCCAGCACCACCTCCACCACGGTGGAGCCGAAGTCCCCGGCCACGTCCCCGGCCATGCCCCCTATGAAGCCGATGCCGTAGTAGAGGTTGAAGGTGGCGCGGCACCCCCGCTCCACGCAGAACAGCACCGTGCCCAGCCCCAGCGCCACTCCCCCGGCGATCCGGGCGGCCCGCTTCCAGGGCAGCAGGTCCAAAATGAGGCCGATGAGCAGCCCGGCGGCGATGGAGAACAGGGCGGTGCGCAGCAGGGCCAGGTCGAGAAAGGGGGTGTCCCGGTCGAAGGCGCGCAGGAGCAGCTCGTGGTAGAAAATGGCGGCGGGGAAAAACAGGGCGGGCAGCGCCGGACCGCCCGTGTTCCGCCTGCCGGTGTAGCCGGAATAGGGTCGATTCATGACAGGTCACTTCCTATGGCATATGGGCGGAAAAGGACGGTTTTCCACCGGTTTCCACCCGCTTTGAGATGTCATTCATCATATCATAGGAAGGGGGAAATTGCAACGCCCGCGTCAAAATTTAAGGAATACTTCAAGGACCCCCGGCTCACAGCCCGGTCTGGAGCTGGGCCCCGGTGTAATAGTGGGCCAGGATCTCCCGCCAGCCCGCGCCCGCTTTCGCCATGGCGTTGGCCCCGTACTGGCTCATCCCCACCCCGTGGCCGTAGCCGGTGACGGTGAAGGTGAAGGTCCCGTCCTGTTCGGTCACGTCGAAGCAGGCCGAGCGCAGGGCGAACAGCGACCGGCACGCGCCGCCGGACAGCTCCACGCCCCCCAGTTTCACCGCCGCCACCCGGCCGGAGGCGGTGCGGGTGAGGTCCTGGAACCAGCCTGACGGCCCGCCGGACAGATCGCAGTCCAGCCCCGCCTCGACAACGGTCTTTTTCACCTGGTCCGCCGTCAGGGTGACGGTGGAGCGGTAGTTGGGCACCTCCTCCCCCTCGGGGCTGTCCACCGACACCAGGTAGGGCAGGGACTTGCCCCACACCGCCGACGCGTCCTCGGTGGCCCCGGCGGCGGAGGAGAAGAACACCGCCTGGATGGGCGCCCCGCCATAGGTGAGTACCTGGCCGTCGGTGTCCGCCACGGCGGCGGCGATCTTGGCGGTGTAGGCCGGGGCGGTCCCCTCTCCCCAGCGCTGGGCGGCGTCCTGCTGGGACAGGTACGCCTGGCAGCAGGAGGAGTCGGCGCAGATGTCCGCCCCGTCCGCCTCGTGGCTCTTGGCCCGCAGCTTCCACAGGGAGTAGGTCCGGGCGCACACCGCCTGTGAGCGCAGGGCCTCCGGCTCGAAGGAGGCGGGCATCTCCGCCGCCACCACCCCCCACAGGTAGTCGGCCATGGTCATCTGGACCACCTGGCCGTCCCGGCCCAGCACATCCAACGTCTGGGCGGCGTCCCACTCCCCCGGCGAGGGGATGGGCTGAGGGGCGGGCGTGGGTACCGCGGGGAGGGTGAGCAGGTCCGGCGTGGGCTGGGGCCGGGCCCCGGCGGGGGCGTCCCCCAGGGCGGCCAGGGGGAGCAGCAGCAGGGCCATGCCCAGGGCAAGCCCCGTGAGGAAGGGGGTCCGCAGGGCCCGCCAGGCCTCCATATTTCGCAAGTCAAACACCTCGTTTATTCAAAATTCGGGAGGATAGATGGTAAGATCTCTGATTTTTCAAGAAGGGCTTCGGCAGATCTGCATTGACGGAAAGTGGAAATTGCGTTATAATAAACGGTATAGTCAATGGAACAAGGCATTGCGGACACCCCCGAAGGAGGCGGAACATCATGAATCTGAACATCATCGAGAACTTGATCGAAGCGCGCAAAAGGGCCATGGAGCAGTACACCAGCTCGGTGGACTTCATTCAAGGGATATGCGGAGAGTTCCAGCGGTATACCCAGATCTCTCCCAAGTATTATGAGAAATACGACGTGAAGCGGGGCCTGCGCAACCACGACGGCACCGGCGTCATGGCGGGCGTCACTCTGATCGGCAACGTGAAGGGCTATGTGGTGGAGGACGGCGAGAAGGTCCCCGCCCCCGGCCGCCTGTACTACCGGGGCATCAACGTGGAGGAGCTGATCGACGGCTTCACCGCGGCGGGCCGGTTCGGCTTTGAGGAGACCGCCTATCTGCTGATGTTCGGCGGCCTGCCCACCCGGGAGGAGCTGGCCAGGTTCCAGGAGATCCTGGCCTTCTATCGGGAGCTGCCCCCCAACTTCACCGAGGACATGATCCTCACCGCCCCCAGCCACGACGTGATGAACAAGCTGGCCCGGTCGGTGCTGGCGCTGTACTCCTACGACCCCGACCCGGACAACAACTCCCTGCCCATCGAGATGCTCCAGGCCCTGCGGCTCATCGCCCGGTTCCCGGTGATCGTGGCCCACGCCTTCGCCGCCAAGCAGCACTATTTCGACCGGGGCTCCCTCTACTTACACCGGCCCCAGCCCGAGCTGTCGGTGGCGGAGAATTTCCTCTACTCCGTGCGCCACGACAACCAGTTCACCGCCGAGGAGGCCCACCTGCTGGACCTGTGCCTGGTGCTCCACATGGAGCACGGCGGCGGCAACAACTCCGCCTTCGCCTGCCGGGTGCTGTCCTCCTCGGGCACGGACATCTACTCCGCCATCGCCGCGGCGGTGGGCTCGCTGAAGGGCCCCAAGCACGGCGGCGCCAACACGCGGGTGATGAAGATGTTCGACGAGATCGGGGCCAACGTGAAGGACTGGAAGGACGACGAGGAGGTGTCGGCCTACCTGACCAGGATCTTGAAGAAGGAGGCGGGGGACGGCTCCGGCCTGATCTACGGCATGGGCCACGCCGTCTACACCCTGTCCGACCCCCGGGCGGTGATCCTGAAGCGGTTCGCCAAAAAAATGGCGGCGGACAAGGGGATGCTGGACGAGTTCGAGCTGTTCGAGACGGTGGAGCGGCTCACCCCCGACCTGTTCCACGCCGTCACCGGCCAGGAGAAGGCCATGTGCGCCAACGTGGACATGTATTCCGGCCTGGTGTACAAGATGATGGGCATCCCCCCGGAGCTGTACACCCCCCTGTTCGCCATCGCCCGCATCGTGGGCTGGTGCGCCCACCGGGTGGAGGAGGTCTACAACCCCTACGGCCGGATCATCCGCCCGGCCTACAAGGCGGTCATGCCCAAGCGGTCCTTCGTGCCGCTGGAGGAGCGGGGGTGATTTCCTGCCGCGTTCAGCACGTTTTGGCAAAAAAGAAAATGAGCCGATAAGACCGACATCAAAAAGGCTTCCACCAGCTATTTAGCTGGTGGAAGCCTTTTTGCCATTCAGATCCGTTTCCACACCGCCCCGCCGGGCACGTCGGTGACCTCCACCCCCCGGGCCTTCAGCTCGTCCCGGATGCGGTCGGCCTGGGCAAAATTTTTCTCCTTCTTGGCCTGGGCCCGCTGGAGCACCAGAGCGTCGATCTCCGGGTCCCCCTCCCCCTGGATGGTGAAGCCGCCGGGAGCGCTCTGCTTCTTGGCCTGGGCCGCCTCCCTCTCCCGCAGCTCCGCCGCCTTTTCCAGCAGGGACAGGGACAGCACCTGGTCAAAGCCGGCCAGCACCGCCCGCTTGGTCACGTCGTTCACCGGGGCCTTCAGCACGTCGTACAGGCAGGTGATGCCCATGGAGGTGTTCAGATCGTTGCCCACCTGGGTGAGGAACTTTTCCTTGAGCTGTGCGGCGGCCTCCTGATCCACCGCCCCGTCCAGCTCGGTGAGGGCGGCGATGCGCTTGATCAATTTGTGATAGGCCCCCGCCGCGTTGTCCAGGTTCTCCCAGGAGAACACCAGCCCCTTGCGGTAGTGGCTCTGGAGGCAGAAGAAACGGTAGGCCAGGGGGTCGTACCCCTTTTCCTCCAGCAGGGAGACGGTGAGGAATTCCCCCTTGGACTTGGACATCTTGCCGCTGTTGGTGTTCAGGTGGTGGACGTGGAACCACTGCTCGCACCAGGGATGGCCCAGATAGGCCTCCGACTGGGCGATCTCGTTGGTGTGGTGGGGGAAGGCGTTGTCCACCCCGCCGCAGTGGAGGTCCAGATGCTCCCCGTTGAACTTCATGGAGATGCAGGAGCACTCGATGTGCCAGCCGGGGTAGCCCACCCCCCAGGGGGAGTCCCACTTCAGCGCCTGGTCCTCGAATTTGGACTTGGTGAACCAGAGGACGAAGTCGTTCTTGTTGCGCTTGTTGGCGTCCTCCTCCACCCCCTCCCGGACGCCCACGGCCAGGTCCTCCTCGTCGTGGGCGTTGAACACGTAGTAGCGTTCCAGCTTGGAGGTGTCGAAATACACGTTCCCCCCCGCCTCGTAGGCGTACCCTTTGTCGATCAGGGCGGACACCACCTGGATGAACTCGTCGATGAGCCCGGTGGCGGGCTGGACCACCTCGGGGGTCTTGATGTTCAGCTTGGCGCAGTCGTCGAAAAAGGCGTCGGTGTAAAATCTCGCGATGTCCATCACCGACTTGTTCTCCCGCTTGGCCCCCTTGAGCATCTTGTCCTCGCCGGTGTCGGCGTCGGAGGCCAGATGGCCCACGTCGGTGATGTTCATCACCCGGTTCACCTCGTAGCCCTCATACCGCAGGAACTTTTCCAGCACGTCCTCCATGATGTAGGAGCGCAGGTTGCCGATGTGGGCGAAATGGTAGACGGTGGGGCCGCAGGTGTACATCTCCACCCGGCCGGGGGTGTGGGTCTTGAAGGCTTCCTTCTTGTGGGTGGCGGAATTGTAGAGATACATGGCGTCATCCTCCTCTTTGTTCATTCGTGCAGCTCTAACGGCAGGCCGTCGGGGTCGTGGAAAAAGGTCATGGGCTTCTGGGTGTAGGGGTCCCAGCGGATGGGCTCGCACTGGATGCCCCGGGCCTCCAGCTCCTCCACGGCGGCGTGGATGTCCTCCACCCGGAAGGCCAGGTGGCGCAGGCCCTGGGCCTCGGGATAGCTGGGCCGGGGCGGCGCGCCGGGGATGGCGAACAGCTCCAGCTCTCCGTCCCCCAGCCTCAGGTCCAGCTTCCAGTCCCCCCGGTCCTCCCGGTAGTTCTCCCGCAGGACGGGAAGGCCCAGCTTTTCCACGTAGAATTCCCTGGAGCGCTGGTAGTCCGAAACGATGACGGCCACGTGGTGTATCCGGTCAAACAGCATTTTGACGGGCCTCCTTCTCTGCCGCCTGTCCGCACCTGCCCTCCAGGTGGCACTGATCCAGCAGCTTTTCCAGCGCCTCCACCCGGTCGGACAGGGCTGCCACCCGCTCCAGGGTGGGGCTCTTCACGCTGGTCTGGTCCACCTCGTCGGCGTAGTGGGTGGTCTTGCCCGCGATTCGCACCACCTGGGCCGGGATGCCCACGGCGGTGGCGTCGGCGGGCACCTCGGTGAGCACCACCGCGTTGGCGGCGATGCGGGAATTGTCCCCCACCTTGAAGGGACCCAGCACCTTGGCCCCGGTGGAGATGAGCACGTTGTTGCCGATGGTGGGATGGCGTTTGCCCTGGTCCTTGCCGGTGCCCCCCAGGGTCACCCCGTGGTAGATCAGGCAGTCGTCCCCCACCTCGGCGGTCTCGCCGATCACGATGCCCATGCCGTGGTCGATCACCAGCCTGCGGCCGATCTTGGCCCCGGGGTGGATCTCGATCCCCGTCCAGAACCGGCTCCACTGGGACACCAGCCGGGCCAGGAACTTCAGCCTGTGGCGGTACAAAAAGTGGGCCAGCCGGTGGTAAAGGGTGGCGTGCACGCCGGGGTAGAGCAGGAAGATCTCCAGCCTGCTCCTCGCCGCCGGGTCCCGGGCCTGATAGGCCCGCAGGGTCTCGCCCAGTCGGGTCATAGAAAAATGCCTCCTTAAAAACAAAAGATCTCATGCCTCGATCAAGGCATGAGAGGCGGCGGCGCCGCGGTTCCACTCTCGTTTTTCGCTCCAAGGCCATGACGCGGCCTAACGGAAGCACCGATCCAATGCGTCTGCGGCGCTTTGCGGATATTTTCCGCCACAAATTCGTTGCGGCTTCTTGCCATACACACAAGTATGGCCGCGAACCCGCGCCTCTTTGTGACGCAAAATCTCTCGCAGATCGCTCTTGCCGATCGGATCTGTCCTTCCGAACGGGGGGCATCCAGATCCCCCGCGCTCCCGCCCGCATTTCATCCGGACCTTCCCCGAGGGCGGCTTTCAGCCTGGGCCACCCCTCTCTGACGGCGCCGGGCCGGACTACTCATGGCGTTCATCGCGCTATTTGGTTTTCATACCGTTCCAGTATACTATCACACCCGCCGGGGGGTGTCAAGTACAGGGCGGCTTTTTTCCGGCGGCCGCCCTTTTTTGACGAAAGAGGAAAATCTTAAAGGACAGATCTTCGATCATGACTGGAATTTTCCATGGAAGTATGGTAGTATATTATGTTGAGCTTACGACCGCCCGGGGGGCGGATCTTGAACGAGGTGAGTGTATTGACTTTCTGGATGGCGATCGTTTTGGGCGTGGTGCAGGGCGTGGCGGAGTTCCTGCCCATCTCCAGCTCCGGGCACCTGTCCCTGCTGCAATATTTCTTCGGTATGCCGGAGCCGGACCAGCTGTATAACATCCTGCTCCACTTCGCCACCCTGGTGGCGGTGTGCGTGGTCTACCGGCGGGACATCGCCGGCATGATCGTGGAATTCTTCCGGCTGCTGGCCGCCCTGTTCTCCAGGACCGGGCGGCGGGAGGCGGGAGGCCCCCCCGAGGCCCGGCGGATGATCCTGCTGCTCATCGTGGGCACCCTGCCCCTGTTTCTGGTGCTGCCCATCGAGGACGCGGTGGAGGGGCTGGGCGCCCAGCCGGTGTTCGTGTCCGCCATGCTGCTGGTGACGGGGTGCATCCTCTTCCTGTCCGACCGGTACGGCGGCGGGCGCAAGACCGGCCGCACCGCCACCTTGCGGGACGTGGCCCTGGTGGGCCTGGCCCAGGGGCTGGCCACCATCCCCGGCCTGTCCCGGTCGGGCACCACCATCTCCGCCGGGATGGCCCTGGGCTTCGAGCGGAATTTCGCCGTGCGTTTCTCCTTCCTGCTGTCCCTGCCCGCCGTGCTGGGGGCCACCCTGCTGAAGGTGGTCAAGGTGATGGGCGCGGGAGAGGTCGACACGGCCCTGCTGCCCATGTATCTGGCGGGCATGGCGGTGGCCGGGGTGGTGGGCTATTTCTCCATCTCCCTGGTGAAGCTGCTGGCCAGCAAGGGCAAGTTCGGCATGTTCGCCTATTACTGCTGGCTGGCGGGGACCGCGGCGCTGGCGCTCAGTCTGATCCTGCCGCTGCTGTCCCCCGCGGCCTAACGTACACAGGAGGGATCTCCCCATGGCATCCACACAAAAGAGAACTTCAAATCCAAGCGGCCAGCGCCGCCCCGCCTCCACGCCCTCGAAAAGCGGCGGAACGCGGGCCTCCGGCTCCTCCCAATCCCGGGGGCGGACCTCGTCCGGGTCCAAGGGCCGCGCCCGCAGGTCCGCCCCCCAGAAAAAGCCCTACCGCCGGGAGCTGGGGGGGGCGGTGTGCCTGCTGCTGGCCCTGTTCGGCGCGATCGGCTATTTCAAGACCGGGGAGGGGGCGGTGATTGCCCTGTTCTGCGACCTGCTGAAGGGGCTGGTGGGCTACGGCTTCTATCTGGCCCCCCCCATGCTGCTGGCCGCCGCCGCGATCCTGGCCTTCCACCGGGGCCGCCCCGTCCGGCTGCGGACGGCGGGGGCGCTGGCCCTGCCGGTGCTCGCCGGCGCGCTGCTCCACCTGCTGCTGAGCAAGGGGGAGTATGAGTGGGGCTGGACCCTGCTCCCCCAGCTGTGGAAGGACGGCCGGGCCATGGCCTGCGGCGGCGCAGTGAGCGGCACACTGGCCATGGCCTTCCGCTTCGCCTTCACCACCGTGGGGGCCGTGGTGGTGCTGCTTCTGCTCACCGCGGCGGCGGCGCTGTGCGCGCTCCACCTGGGCCCGGCGGATATCCTGGACTATCTGCAGGACCGGCGGGAGCGGCGGGTGGAGTACGACCCGGAGGACTACCCCCAGCCGGAGGAGCGCCCCCGGAAGCCTGCCCGCCGGGAGCCGGAGCCCGCCCCCGCCCGGCGCGCCAAGCCCTCCGCCATCGACATCCCGGTGGACGACGGGCCGCTGCTGGCCAAAAAGCCCACCACCCCGGTGACCACCGTGCGCAAAAAGGGCTTTTTCGACAAGGTGGCCGGGGTGGCCCCGCCGGGGCAGGAGGCCCGGCCCGCCTTCGAGGAGGAGCCGCCGGAATACGAGGACGTGGCCGAGCTGCGCCCCATGAAGGAGCCCCCCCGCACGCCAAAGCCCGGCCCCGCCGCGCCGCCCCCGGAGTCGGCGGACGATCTGCTGCCGCCCCCCGCCCCCACCCCCCTCCCCTCGGAGGCCCCCCCTCCGCCGGAGGTCCGGGAGGATCCGGTGCCCCCCCCGGTGATCCGGGAGCCCGCCCCCGTCAAGCTGTCCAAGGAGGAGGAGCGGGCCCAGGTCCGGGAGGAGATGGCCCGGGAGATCGAGGCGGGCATGGAGCAGGACGCCCCCGCCTACCGCTATCCCCCGGTGTCCCTGCTCAACGAGGGCCGGGGCGGCGGCGCCTCCGCCGCGGACGGGGAGCTCCACGCCAACCAGCAGCGCCTCCAGGACGCGCTGTCCTCCTTCGGCGTCAGCGCCCATATCGTCAACGTCATCCGGGGTCCCGCCGTCACCCGGTACGAGCTGGAGCTGGACCAGGGGGTGAAGCTGAACAAGATCACCAACCTGTCCGGCGACATCGCCCTGGCTCTGGGGGCGTCCGCCGTCCGGGTGGCCCCCATCCCCGATAAGATCTCCACCGTGGGCATCGAGGTGCCCAACCGCCAGGTCAGCCCGGTGTGCATCCGGGACGTGCTGGGCTCCACCGCCTTCACCGACAGCCCCTCCAAGGTGTCCTTCGCCGTGGGCAAGGACATCAGCGGCCGCCCCATCGTGGGCAATATCGCCAAGCTGCCCCATATGCTCATCGCGGGCACCACCGGCTCGGGCAAATCGGTGTGCACCAACTCCCTGATCGTCTCCCTGCTGTACAAGGCCACCCCGGAGGAGGTCCGCCTGATCATGGTGGACCCCAAGATGGTGGAACTGAGCGTCTACAACGGCATCCCCCACCTGCTGATCCCGGTGGTCACCGACCCCAAGAAGGCCGCCGGGGCCCTCCAGTGGGCGGTGAGCGAGATGATGAAGCGCTATCAGCGCTTTTCCGAGGTGGGGGCCAAGGACCTGGCCTCCTACAACAACCACGCCCGGCGGGACGGCCTGGAACCCATGCCCCAGATCGTGGTGGTGATCGACGAGCTGGCCGACCTGATGCTGGTGGCCGCCAAGGAGGTGGAGGAGTCCATCTGCCGGGTGGCCCAGATGGGCCGGGCCTCGGGGATGCACCTGGTGATCGCCACCCAGAGCCCCCGGGCCGACGTGATCACCGGATTGATGAAGGCCAACATCCCCAGCCGGATCGCCTTCGCGGTGGCCTCCAGCCTGGAATCCCGGATCATCCTGGACAACGTGGGGGCGGAGAAGCTGGTGGGCAAGGGCGACATGCTCTACGCCCCGCTGGGTCAGGACAAGCTGCGGGTCCAGGGCTGCTTCATCACCGAGGAAGAGGTGGCCAATGTGGTGGACTTCATCAAAGAGGGGGCCTGCGCCCAGTACGACGAGCAGGTCATGCACGAGATCGAGAAGAACGCCGAGGACAAGACCAAGGCGGAGAAGGGAGTGGGCGGGTCCGACCCGGAGGGCGGCGACTACGACGAGCTGCTCCCCGCCGCCATCGACGTGGTGCTGGAGGTGGGCCAGGCGTCGGTGTCCATGCTCCAGCGCAGGCTGAAGCTGGGCTACGGCCGGGCGGCCCGCCTGGTGGACCAGATGGAGGAAAAGGGCGTGGTGGGCCCCTTCGAGGGCTCCAAGCCCCGTCAGCTCCTCATCACCAAGGAGCAGTGGGCGGAGATGCAGTACAAGCAGGACATGGTCCCCGCCGTGCCCGACGAGCTCCCCTTCGAGGGGGACGCCGTCCCCCAGGCCCCGCCCCCCTTCGACGAATAAGCTGGAACAGGAGGAACTGGTATGAACGCGGCACACTTCCCCACCCCCTTCGGTGTCCGGCCGGACGCCGCCCGGCGGGCCTTTCCCGCGGACCGGCTGGCCGCCATGATGAACGAAAAGGCGGCCTCCCCCCTGGAGACCGCCCGAAAGGCCGTGCTGGACGCGAAGGCCCGGCTGGAAGAGCACTACGATGAGAAGATCGAGGGCGCGCTGGACGGCTATCTGTCCCTGCGCTCCCGCCGGACCTCCTATGAGAACGGGCTGGACGCCCAGCGGCGGCAGCTGGAGGACTTCCAAGGGCTGACGGACCGCCGGGACCAGCTCTCGGCCCAGCTGGCCGGGGCCAGGGAGGAGCAGGCCGCCCAGGCCCCGGCGGACGCTCTCCCCGCCCCTCCCTCCCCCCGGGCGGACGCGCTGGAGCGGGAGCTGGCGGGGGTGGAGCGGGAGATCTCCCAGCTCGTGGACCAGGCAAACGCTCACGCCGCCGGCCAGCGGAAGTACGCGGACTACCTGGAGCGGACCGGACAGGACGGCTACGCTGCCTTCGAGTACCGGGGTCAGACCCGGCTCACCCGGGAGAATTTCGCCGAAGAGACATCCGCCGCCATCGGCCGTATGGAGGCGGGGGTCCGGCAGTGGGGGGAGCGGGTGTCCTCCTACTGCGAAGGGCACGGCCTGACGCCCTATGATATGGAGTGCTACCTACAGGAGCGGCGCAGGCTGAGCGATGCCTATCTGGCCGCCCGGGAGCGGCTGGCGGTACTGTCCCCTGCCGCCCCGGAAGCCCGGGCCGGGCAGGCTCCGGCGGGCCGGTCCGATCTGGACACGGTGGAGATCGGCACGCCCCCCCAGGAGGAGGACCTCACCGGGTATTGGAAACGGGGCACCTGACGGGCCCGCCCGCTTGGGAAAATGGAACGGGCCGCGATCGCACGATCGCGGCCCGTTTGGTGTGACTGTGTTTGAGCTGCTCTCGGCGGCTGGGCTCTTGCCCTCGCTGCGCTCCATCCGCGCTGCTCTCGACGGCTCCGCGCTTCTCACCACAGCCAATTGCCGCTGTCCCGACTGTCCAGCACGTCCAGCATGGCGCACAGCATCTCCGCCGACTGCGCCCGGGTGAGGGGCTCGTACAGGTCCGCGCCGCTGGAGAGCACCGACACCGCCTCCATGTTCACCACCGACTGGTAGGCCCAGGCGGGGGCGGTCTCGGCGGAGAAGGCGGAGGCCGTCCCCGCCACGTCGCCCCCTGCCAGCAGCCGGTCCACGATCACCGCCGCCTCCGCCTGGGTGATGGGGCTGGCGGGGTCGAACACGGTCTGGCCCTCCCCGTTGCGGGAGCCCTCCACCGTGCCCACCACCAGGGCGGCGGACACATAGCCCTTGGCCCAGGCGGAGATGTCGCCGTCGTCATAGAAGCCGGTGAGGGACACGCCGGACAGGGGCTCCTCCCCCGCCGCCGTCATGGCCATGGTCAAGAATTCCTCCCGGGTGAAGGTATTGTCCGGGTCGAAGCAGTACAAGCTGCCCACCTGCCGCCCGGTGTACACCCCCGCCTCCGCCAGGCGCAGCGCGGCGTAGTGGGCCGGGTCGCCGGCCAGGTCGGAATAGCTGACGGCGGTGGTCTGCTTCTGGATGACCACCTTCACCGTGGCGGGCTTGGAGGTGTTGCCCTTGGCGTCGATGGCCACATAGGTGAAGCTGTCCTTGCCCTTCTTCCCCTCATAGGGGGTGTAGGTGAAGGCGGCGGGATCCTTCTCGTCCATGGCCACCTGGCCCCGGGCGGGGCTGTCCACCACCTGGAAGGTGACCAGGTCCCCCTCCGGGTCCACGGCGGCGAACCGGCTGGAGATGGCCACGCCCTTGTAGGTCTTGAGCTCCAGGTCCTCGGCGATGGGGGCGGCGTTGTCCACCTCGGCGGTGGAGGTGGTCAGGGCCAGGGCGGGGGCGGTGAGCGCCCCCGCCAGGCACAGAGATAGTATCACGATCCGTTTTTTCAAAGGGAAAGCCTCCTTTGTATGGTTGTGGGACAAGCATATGCCAAAAAAGAAAAAAATATGCGGCCGCGCCCCAACATCGGGGCCGGCCGCATATGGAAATTTCAGGCCGCGCAAACGCCGGTCACAGCTGGCTGCGGTCCTTGAGCCAGCTGGGCAGGGGCCGCATCTTGATCCCCGACACGATGCCCATGGCGATGAACAGGGTCAGGGTGGACGAGCCGCCGTAGCTGATGAAGGGCAGGGTCAGGCCGATCACCGGGCCCACGTACAGCGTCATGGCCACATTGATGATGGTCTGGATCATGAGCATCCCGGCGATGCCCATGGCGATATAGGCGGACATGTGGCTCTTGGCCCGGCGGGACACCCACACGCACCGCAGTATGATCAGCAGCAGCACCAGCAGCACCGCGCAGCACCCCACCAGCCCGAACTCCTCGCCGCACACGGCGAAAATGTTGTCGGTGTGCCGGGCGGGCAGGGTCTCCTTGCTGGGGGTCTGGGTGCGGGTGCCGTGGAGATAGCCCATGCCGGTGAGCTGGCCCGAGCCGATGGCCGCCAGGGACTGGTTCTGCTGCCAGCCCTGGCCCCGGGGGTCCAGGTTATTGCCCTTCCAGTGCTCCACCACCACCCGGAAGCGCATGATGCGGTAGTCCGTCCAATATTCGGTGCGGGGCAGGATGAACTGCCACAAAAACACCAGCATCCCCACCAGGGGCGCGCCCACCCCGATGAACCACCACCTGCTCACCCCGGCCACCCAGGCCATGACCACGAAGATGAACAGGTAGACGATGACCATGCCCCAGTCCTTGGACAGCACCGCCAGCGACCCGGCAAAGACCCCGGTCAGCACCACATACCTGACCAGCGCCGTGAACCGGCCCAGCCCCCGGGGCCGCGCCTTGTCGATCATCCAGGCCAGCACCACGATGAAGGCCAGCTTGGCGATCTCTCCGGGCTGGAAGCCGGGGAAGCCGGGGATGGGCAGGTAGACCCAGCTCTTGTTGCCGCTGTTGCCCCCCTCGCCGAAGGGATAGATCAGGGCGATCACAAACAGCCCCAGCAGCAGGAACGCCCACCACCACTTTTCCAGCAGGTATTCGATGTCGATGAAGGTGACCCAGACGTAGGCCACCACCCCCATACACAGGAACATGGCCTGTTTTTTGGGAAAGCTGTGCAGCGCTTCCATATAGCGGGTGGCGGAGTAGATGAGCACCAGCCCCATGAGGCTGGCGATGATACACAGGACCAGCAGGAGCACATCGCCCTTTTTGAAGAATTCCTTGAGTGTGCGGGTCGGATGCAAGGCGGGGCCCCCCTTCTAAAAAACTGCAAAATAGTATAGCACGATCGGCCCGAATATGCTATACTCATTTGCAAGAGTTTTTGAAATCTTAACACTGGACCGGGGCACCGCCCCCGATCCGGCGCCGGAGGAGCGATCGCGTATGGAATTTGTCACCCACAGCCGGGCGGAGACAGAGGCGCTGGGGGCGCGGCTGGCAGACGCCTTGAAAACAGGCCGGGTGGTGGCCTTCACCGGGGACCTGGGGGCGGGCAAGACCGCCTTCGTGTCCGGCATGGCCCGCTCGCTGGGGGTGGAGGAGCGGGTGACCAGCCCTACCTTCACCATCGTCAACGAGTACGAGGGGAGGCGGCTGCCCCTGTTCCACTTCGACATGTACCGGCTGGGCAGCGCCGACGAGCTGTTCCACATCGGCTGGGAGGACTACCTGGCCCGAGGAGGCGTGTGCGCCGTGGAGTGGAGCGAGAACGTGGCCGGGGCCATCGAGCCGGACGCCGTCCGGGTATCCATCCGCCGGGGGGACGGGGACGATGACCGCGTCATCGCCATCGAGGGGGTGGACCTGTGAAGATCGTGGCGCTGGAGACCTCCGCCGTCACCGCCAGCGCGGCGGTCACCGAGGACGAGCGGCTGCTGGCCCAGTCCTTCCAGAACAGCGGGCTGACCCACTCCGCCACCCTGATGCCCATGGTGGCCGGCCTGCTGAAGAACACCGGCCTCACCCTGGACGAGATGGATGTGGTGGCGGTGGCGGCGGGGCCGGGGTCCTTTACCGGCGTGCGCATCGGCGTGGCCGCCGCCAAGGGGCTGGCCTGGCCGGGGGACAAGCCCTGTGCCCCCTGCTCCACCCTGGAGTCCATGGCCTGGCAGTGCGCCCATGCGGGGGGAGAGATCTGCGCCGCCATGGACGCCCGGCGCGATCAGGTCTATTGCGCCCGGTTCTGGGCGGAAAAGGGGGAGCTGAAGCGGATCACCGAGGACCGGGCCATAGGACTGGCGGAGCTGGCGGAGGAGGTCCGGGCCTCCGGGAGGCCGCAGCTCCTGGTGGGGGACGGGGCCCATCTGGTCCAGGCGGCGCTGGAGGCCCAGGGCCTGCCCTGCGCCCTCATGCCCCCCCATCTGCTGTACCAGACCGCCTGGGGAGTGGCCCGGTGCGCCCTGGAGCTGGCCCGAGCGGGCGGGCTGGTGTCCGCCGCCGCCATGGCCCCCAGCTACCACAGACTGAGCCAGGCCGAACGGGAGCGGCTGGGCCGAGCGGAATGAGCAAAGGAGCGCTGGACACCCAGCGCTCCTTTTTCCGTCCCGCTCAGAAATAGAACAGGTCCTCGAACTTCTTGTCCAGGGCCACGCACAGGATCAGCGCCAGCTTGGCGGTGGAGTCGAACGGTCCTGTCCCGAAGCGGCATCGCGGGATCTGGACCGGTCAGTCCAGGCTGTCCAGATACGCCGCCACGTCGAAGGGCTCCAGGGCGCTGTCCTTCCTCAGATACAGCGGGTGGTGGGGGTGCCCCGCCTTGGTCCGCTTTCCGGCGGAGAACCACTGGGCGCCGCGCGTCTCCCCCACCGCGATCATGTCCCGAACGCACCGGGGCAGGTAGTCCCGCTTCTCGATCACCGCCCCCCAGGCGGCCCACACCGCCGGGGCGCCCCCCTTGTCCAGGGACAAGGCGTAGTCGAAGGCCCGCATGTTCTCCGCGTGGAGGGCGGCGTTGCAGCTGCGCTCCATGTCCTCCGGCCGGGTGGCCCGCTGGGCGTAGACGTTGAACATGATGAAGCTGTCGTAGCCGTTGTGGTGGGCCACCCGCTCCACCGATCTCAACGTGGGGTCCAGCTCGCCGGGGGCGGCGGTGGAGGGGTTCACCCCGATGCAGATCAGGGGCCGGTCCCCCCGGGTGCCCAGGATGTACCGGTACTCCCCGTAGCGGTTGGGCACATAGAGCCATTTCGTGACGTCGTAGTCCGGGGAGGGGGCCAGCGCCTCCTCCAGGGCGTCGTCGAACCGGACCAGGTCCAGCAGGGCGGTATCACCGCTTGGAATGTGCATATGATCACCTCAAACGACAGTTTAGCACAAGATCCGCGGAAAGGAAAGGCTGTTTTGAGGGCAAACGCCGCTTGCGGGGGGGCCTGTATTGTGATATGATAAAAAGGATCTCAAACGCGGAGGTGTCCCAATGGACCAGCACACGACTCAGCCCATGGCCCCGGAGCACCGGCGGCGCGTTGGGATGCGTATCATCAAAACGGTGGTGGCGGTGTTCCTGTGCGGGCTGCTGGCCTTTTTGCGGGACAAGTCCGCCCTGTACTCCATGTTCGCCGCCCTGTTCTGCGTCCAAAAGTCGGCGGGCAAGACCATCGAATCGTCCATCAACCGGGTGCTGGGCACCCTGGTGGGGGGCGTCGTGGGCGTGCCGACCGTCTACGCCATGGACACGCTGGGCATCCTGCACATCGACCTTTTGCGCTATCTGCTGCTGTCCTTGCTGCTGATCCCGGTGATCGAGCTGTGCCTGGTCATGAAAAAGCCGGACATCGCGGGCATGGCCTGCATGGTGGTCATGTGCCTGGTGGTGGACCCCGGCGACAAGCCCGCCGTTTACTCCATCGAGCGGCTCTTCGAGACGTCGGTGGGCGTGCTGCTGGCCTGCGGCATCGACGTGCTGCTGCCCCACCAGCCCCTGCCCCAGGACACGCCGGACAAGGGGGAGGACAAGGCATGATCTACCACGACATCCACCCCGCCCGGTTCCTCGCCCGGCCCAACCGCTTCATCGCCCAGGTGGAGCTGGACGGCCGGGTGGAGACGGTCCACGTGAAGAACACCGGGCGGTGCAGGGAGCTGCTGCTTCCCGGGTGCACCGTCTACCTGGAGGGCAGAGCCAATCCCGCCCGCAAGACGAGATACGACCTGGTGGCGGTGGAGAAGGTCCGGCCCGGCCTGCCGCCCCTCTTCATCAACATGGACGCCCAGGCCCCCAACAAGGTGTTCGCCCAATGGATGGAGGCGGGACAGGGGGAGGCGCTGGGCCTGCCCCGGCCCACCCTGCTGCGGCCGGAGAAAACTTGGGGAAATTCTCGATTCGATTTCTACTGGGAGTTGTCGGAGGCGGGCCGCAGCCGCCAGGGCTTCGTGGAGGTCAAAGGCTGCACCCTGGAGGAAAATGGGCTGGCCCTCTTCCCCGACGCCCCTACCCAGCGGGGGGTGAAGCACCTTCGGGAGCTCATGGCCTGCCGGGCGGCGGGATATGAGGCGGCGGTGTGCGTGGTGATCCAGATGACGGGGATGACCGCCTTCTCCCCCAACGACCGCACCCACCCGGAATTCGGCGCCGCCCTGCGGGAGGCGGCCGCCGCCGGGGTGAAGGTGCTGGCGGTGGAGTGCGCCGCCGCGCCCTGCTCCCTGACCATGACCAGGCCCGTCCCCGTGGATCTGTCAAGGAGGGAGCCATGACCCAGGCGCACATCGACGGCCTGCTGGCCCGGGCCATCGCCCTGGCCCGGGCGGTGCGGATCCCCGTCTCGCCGGACATCTGCCCCCAGGTCCGGCTCAACCGCCGGGCCAGGACCCGGTTCGGCTGCTGCGTGCGGGGGGACGGCGGCTGCACCATCGAGCTGTCCGCCCAGCTGGCCCGCCAGGGCAGCGAGGAGGCCGTCTTTCGGGTGCTGGCCCACGAGGTGCTCCACACCTGCCCGGGCTGCGCCAACCACGGGCCCCGGTGGAGGGGCTACGCCCAGCGGATGAACACCGCCTACGGCCTGGATATCCGGCGCACCGACAGCTTCGACGGCCTGGGGCTGGAGGATGACCGGCCTGTGCGCTGGTGGGTGGTGTGCGCCCGGTGCGGGCGGCGCATCCCCAGGATGAAGCGCTCCCCCCTGGTGGACCATCCGGAGCGCTACCGCTGCCCCTGCGGCGGGGCGCTGGCGGTGGAGGCGGCCCTCCCCCAGGCAGAAAACGGAAAACCGTGACGGCAGGGGGGCATTTGCCCCCCTTTTTCATAAGTTGTGCCCGAAACAGGCGGAAAAAATCGTTCATTTTTGTGGAGAAAACCTTTGACTCAGCAGGCAAAGCGGGATATACTTTCCCTGTGGATCGGCAGAGGGGGCCGCCCCTCTCCGCCTCTTGATCGGAAACGTTTTCAGACCCGCCGCCCCCGGGCGGTGACCGCGGATCAGAAAGGAGAACTTATACATGGACGTGAAACAACGGATGGTGGAGCTGGCCCAGGCCAAGTACCGCAAGGGACCCGAACAGTGCACCAATGGGGAGCTCTACCGTGTGCTGCTCCAGCTCAGTCAGGAGCTGGCCCAGGCCCGCCCCGCCCCCGCCGGGGCGCGGAAGCTGTACTACTTCTCCGCCGAGTTCCTCATCGGTAAGCTGCTGAGCAACGATCTGCTGGCCCTGGGCGTCTTTGACCAGGTGAAGGACGCCCTGGCCGGATGGGGCAGGTCCCTGTCCGACCTGGAGGAGATGGAGCCCGAGCCCTCCCTGGGCAACGGCGGCCTGGGCCGCCTGGCCGCCTGCTTCCTGGACTCCATCGCCGCCCTGGGCCTGCCCGGCGACGGCGTGGGCCTCAACTATCACTACGGCCTGTTCCAGCAGAAGTTTGACCACAACAAGCAGAGCGAGCGGCCCAACCCCTGGATCGAGGACGAGAGCTGGCTGATCCCCACCGGCGTGGAGTTCCAGGTGCCCTTCGGCTTCGGCGGCGTGAAGGCCAAGCTCTTCGACATCGCCGTCCCCGGCGCCCACACCGAGATCGCCAACCGCCTCCACCTCTTCGATGTGGAGCATCCCGCCCCCGCCCCGGAGGAGGGCATCGACTTCGACAAGACCGACCTGCCCGCCCGGCTCACCTCCTTCCTCTACCCCGACGACAGCGACGAGAAGGGGCGGCTGCTGCGGGTATACCAGCAGTATTTCATGGTGTCCGCCGGGGCCCAGCTGGTGCTCAAGGAGCTGGAGGAGCGGGGCTTCGATCCCCATTCCATCAGCGAGCACGTGGTGATCCAGATCAACGACACCCACCCCTCCATGGTCATCCCCGAGCTGGTGCGCCTGCTGGTGGACCGGGGCCTCACCATGGACCAGGCGGTGGAGCAGGTGGCCAAGACCTGCGCCTACACCAACCACACCATCCTGGCCGAGGCCCTGGAGAAATGGCCCCTGCCCTTCATCGAGAAGGTGGCCCCCCAGCTGGTGCCCATCCTCCGGGAGCTGGACAAACGCTCCCGCGCCGCCCATCCCGACCCCGCCGTCGGCATCCTCCAGACCCAGGAGCACACCGATAAGGAGGGCAAAAAGACGGTGAGCGAGACCGTCCACATGGCCCACCTGGACATCCACTACGGCTACTCCGTCAACGGCGTGGCCGCCCTGCACACCGACATTCTCAAGAGCTCCGAGCTGAAGCCCTTCTGCGACATCTACCCGGAGAAATTCAACAACAAGACCAACGGCGTCACCCTGCGGCGCTGGCTGGAGGTGTGCAATCCCCAGCTGGCCGCCCTGCTGGACGAGTGCGTGGGCGTGGAGTGGCGCCGCGACCCCAGCCGGCTCAACGAGCTGATGGACTTCTACAACGACACCGCCGTGCTGGACAAAATGGTGGCCATCAAGGCGGACAACAAGCGGAAGCTGGCCGGGGAGCTGCTGCGGACCCAGGGCATCGAGATGGATCCCGAATCCGTGTTCGACATCCAGGTCAAGCGCCTCCACGAGTACAAGCGCCAGCAGATGAACGCCTTGTACGTCATCCGCAAGTATCTGGACATCAAGGCGGGCAAGGTGCCCGAGCGGCCCGTCACCGTCATCTTCGGCGCCAAGGCCGCCCCTGCCTATGTGATGGCAAAGCACATCATCCACCTGATCCTCTGCCTGCGCCAGCTGATCGAGGAGGACCCCCAGGTCCGCCCCTGGCTGCGGGTGGTGATGGTGGAGAACTACAACGTGTCCTGGGCGGAGCGGCTGATCCCCGCCTGCGACATCTCCGAACAGATCTCCCTGGCCTCCAAGGAGGCCAGCGGCACCGGCAACATGAAGTTCATGGCCAACGGCGCGGTGACCCTGGGCACCCGGGACGGGGCCAATGTGGAGATCGCAGATCTTGTGGGGCCGGACAACATCTACAGCTTCGGCGCGAGCAGCAACTGGATCATCGAGCTGTATGACCAGAAAGCCCGGGACCCCAAGCTGGGCTACCAGTCCGCCGTCTACTACCAGCGCCCGGATGTGAAGCCCCTGGTGGACTTCCTGCTGGACCCGGCCCTCACCCGTTACGGCGACGCCGACGCGCTGAAGGCGTTGTGGACCGACATCACCGGCAAGGACTGGTTCATGTCCCTGCTGGATGTGGAGAGCTATATCTCCGCCCGGGACCGGGCGATCCACGACTACGGCGACAAGCCCTTCTGGGCCCGGAAGATGCTGGTGAACACCGCCCGGAGCGGCTTCTTCTCCAGCGACCGGACTATCGCCCAGTATAACAAGGATATCTGGCACCTGGATCGATGAGGAGGGGCGCCGCCCTTCGATCGAAACAAGAAAACAAGCGCTCCGCCTGTCCGATGGACAGGCGGAGCGCTTTGTTTTGGGCTCTGCGGGCCCCGTTTCCCGGGATATCGAATCGTTTTGGGGCCTGCCTCACCGGTTATCGTCCACGAAGGTCTGGATGTGGACCGCCATCTCCTCCTCCGCCCTCTGGGGGCAGCCCTGGCACACCGCGTCGAAGATCCGGTGGTGCATGTCCAGGATGCTCTTGGCCTGCTGTTCGCTGTCCCCCTCCCGCTGGGTCCGAAAGGTGCCCCGGGTGACGGGGTCGCTGAGCTGACTGAGCACCCGGCTCATGATGGCGGCTACGGTATTCTTCCCGGCGTAGGCCAGCTGGCAGTGGAACTCCGGGTCCAGCGCCAGGAAGCCCTCCCAATCTTTCGCCTGGATGCACTGCTCCATTTGGTCCAAGATGGACTTCAGCGCGTCGATATCGGATTGGGTCCGGCGCTGGGCGGCCCAGCGGGCCACCGTCACATCATTCTGCATCCGAAACTCTCCCAGCTCCATCAACGATACCTTGCCCACCTGGAGCATGGCGTCCAGAGACTGCACCACCAGGTCGGTGGAGGGCTGCTGGACCACCGCACCGCTGCCACCGGGGACGGTGTGGATAAAGCCGTCCCGCTCCAGCATCCGCAGGGCCTCCCGGATGGTGGGCCGGCTGCGGCCCATCAGGTCCATCAGGGCGCGCTCGGAGGGGAGCCGGTCCCCCGGCTTGAGCTGTCCGTCGAGGATCAGCCCTTTGACCTGTTCGTAGATCGCCGCGCTGGCCCGCTGGGTCTCCACCGGGCGCAGGAGCTGGGCGGCCTGGCTGCTGTCTGCCTTTTTCTGCATGAGCTTATTCCATCTCCAGTCAAAAACAAAATATTTTTGATTTAGTTTAGCACAAATTTTTCTGAATCTCAAGGGAACAAACTGCCCTGGCCGCATTTTTCCGCAATAATGGCGCCATTTTAGAAAAGATGCACAAATCAAACGGACAAATTTTTAACGATCTGTGTATGGACAGAGGCCGCTGCCGCCTCTATAATAAATCCTAGATATCTGGTCTTACCAGAATACTAAGATTTGTTTGAAGAGGAGGGGAGACCACTTGCTCTTTGCGGGGATAGACGTGGGGTCCACCACGTCGAAATGTATACTCCTGCGGGACGGCGAGATCGTGGGCAGCGCCCTGGTGGATATGGGCATCGGCACTGCCGGACCGGAGGAAGCTTATTCTCAGACGTTGACTGCGGCGGGAGCCGGACCGGAGGACATCGCCTGCTGCGCCGCCACAGGCTATGGCCGGGCCACCTGGAAAGGGGCGGACCTCACCATCAGTGAACTCACCGCCCACGGCTTGGGGAACCACTTCCTGTTTCCTGATGCCCGCACCGTGATCGACATCGGCGGGCAGGACGCCAAGGTGATCCAGCTGGATGCGGACGGGCGGATGGCCAACTTCGTCATGAACGACAAGTGCGCCGCCGGGACGGGCCGGTTCCTGGAGGTGATGGCCAACGTACTGCGCATCCCGATTGGAGATCTGGAGGTGCTGGCCGCCCAAGCGGAGCACACCGCTCCCATCTCCAGCACCTGCACGGTATTCGCCGAGTCGGAAGTCATCTCCCAGCTGGCGTCGGGCACCCCCGTGGCCGACGTGGTGGCGGGTATCTGCGCCTCGGTGGCCTCCCGTGTGGCGGCGCTGGCCAAGCGGTCAGGCGTGAAGGAACAGGTATGTATGAGCGGCGGCGTGGCCCAGAACGGCGGCGTCCGGCGGGCTCTGGAGCAGGCGCTGGGGGTGTCCATCGCCTATTCGCCCCAGGCCCAGATGGCGGGCGCTTTGGGCGCGGCCCTGCACGCGTGTCAAAGATTCCATCGAAGGTGAGAGAGGAGAGGTCAAACATGGCTGAAGAAGTCAAAAAACAGCGTACGCCCCCCGATCCCAACTCGGCGAAATACAAGCTGGGCAAGATCGCGGCGGACGCCTACAAGGACGCCATCGCCGCCAAGGCCCGTGGGGAGAAGGTGGCCTGGGTGTCCAGCAACTTCCCCGTGGAGATCCCGGAGACCATGGGCATCGCCACCGTCTACCCGGAGAACCAGGCGGCGGGAATCGCCGCCCGTGGCGCGGGCACCCGGATGTGCGAGGAGGCGGAGGCCGACGGCTATTCCAACGACATCTGCGCCTATGCCCGGATCAGCCTGGCCTACGCCAAGCTGAAGTCCTGTCCGGAGCAGGACGTGGCCATGCCCGACGTGCTGCTATGCTGCAACAACATCTGCAATTGCATGATCAAGTGGTATGAGAACCTGGCCCAGGACCTGAACATCCCCATGATCATGCTGGACATCCCCTTCAACCCGGACGACGAGGTGTCCGACGCTCAGGTGGCCTACGTCAAGGGCCAGTTCCTGGACGCCATCAAACGGCTGGAGGAGATCTGCGGCAAGAAGTGGAGCGACGAGAAATTCCAGCAGGTCATGAACAACTCCTGCCGCACCAGCCGGGCCTGGCTGGCCGCCACCGCCATGGCGCGGTACACCCCCAGCCCCTTCAACGGCTTCGACCTCTTGAACCACATGGCCGTCATGGTCACTGCCCGGGGCAAGCCCGAGGCCGCCGAGGCCATGGAGACCCTTTTGAAGGAGTACCAGGAGAACCACGACACCGGCAAGTCCACCTTCCGGGCCGAGGAAAAATACCGCATCATGTTCGAGGGCATCGCCTGCTGGCCCTGGCTGCGGGCCACCTCCACCGGGCTGAAGGGCCGGGGCATCAACATGGTGACCACCATCTACGCCGACGCCTTCGGCTTTGACTACGACAGCTTCGACAACATGATCCGGGCCTACTGCAAGGTGCCCAACGCCATCAACCTGGAGACCGCCCGGGACAAGCGGGTGAAGCTGTGCAAGGACAACAGCGTAGAGGGTCTGCTGGTACATACCAACCGCTCCTGCAAGCTGTGGAGCGGGTTCATGCCTGAGATGAGCCGTCAGATCGGCGCGGCCTGTGATATCCCTGTGGTGTCCTTCGACGGCGACCAGGCCGACCCCCGCAACTTCTCCGAGGCCCAGTACGACACCCGGGTCCAGGGCCTCACCGAGATCATGGATTCCAGGAAAGGAGGGGAGCGCGCATGACCGCTCAAGAGCTTTTGCGCCGGTTCCACACGGCGGCGGCCGACCCCAAGGGTCAGATGAAGCAATATCTGGAGGCCGGGGAAAAGGTGGTGCTCACCGCTCCGGTGTACACACCTGAAGAGATCATCCATTCCATGGGGCTGGTGCCCATGGGGGCCTGGGGGGCCGACGTGCCTCTGGAGGGCTCCAAGGAGTATTTCCCCTCCTTCATCTGCTCCGTCATGCAGTCCATTCTGGAGCTGGGCATGAAGGGGGGCTACGAGGGCGCGTCCGCCATCGTCATTCCCTCCCTGTGCGACTCTTTGAAGTGCCTGGGGCAGAACTGGAAATACGCCGTCCCCTCTATCCCCTTCATCCCCATGACCTACCCCCAGAACCGCTGGGGCACGGTGGGGACCAGCTTCACCCGGGCGGGCTATGAGCGGGTCATCGCCGACCTGGAGAAGGCCACGGGGGCCGAATTCGACCCGGCCAAGCTCACCCAGTCGATCAAGGTCTACAACGCCCACAACGCCGCCATGCGGAAGGTGGACGAGGCCCTGGCCCACCACCCGGAGATCACCGCCGCCCAGCGGTCCGACCTGTTCAAGAGCGCTTTCTTTATGAAAAAGGAGGAGCACACCGCCCTGGTGGAGGAGCTGCTGGCCGCCCTGGAGGGGCAGGAGCCCGCCGCGGGCAAGCTCAAGGTGATGACCACCGGCATCCTGTGCGACAGCCCCGCCCTGCTGGATATCTTCGACGATCTGGGCCTGCACATCGCGGCGGACGACGTGGCCGCCCAGAGCCGCCAGTATCGCGTTGACTGCGCTGAGGATGGCGACCCCCTGGACGCCCTGGCTGAGAAGTTTGCCGCCATGGGCAACTGCTCGGTGCTGTACGACCCGGACAAGAAGCGGCCCCGCACCATCGTAGAGCAGGCAAAGGCCCGGGGGGCCCAGGGCGTGGTGGTGGTGCTCACCAAGTTCTGCGATCCGGAGGAGTTCGACGTTCCGTTTATCAAGCGCGCATGCCAGGCCGCCGGTCTGCCCGTGGCGCTTGTGGAGATAGACCGGCAGATGGTGAACTTTGAGCAAGCCAGGACCCTGTTGGAGACCTTCCGCGACGTATTGGAGTAAAGAGAGGAGAAAAGAAAATGGAAAAAACCGCGAAAAAAAGCTGGACCACAAGGGCGTTTTTGATCTCGCTGGCAGCGCTGATTTTGTGCTCGGTGGTGAACTGGGGCGTTATCACGGGATGGGGGAATGTAAAAATTACAAAGCTCAAAATTTCCGGTGATGATGGTTTGACGTATACCGGGTTAATGTATATCCCTAAAAGTGCAACCAATGCCACACCTGCCCCCGGTGCTCTGTTTTTACACGGAAATTCGGGTAATGCCCGCAACCATGAATCTTGGGCTGTGGAATATGCTCGTCGGGGATTTGTGGTTATTTCCGTTGACAATTTAGGCGCTGCTGACGGCGAATTCCGCAATGCCTATGGTAGTATGGGTATTCCCACAGCGTTCATGAATTATATGTTAACGCTTAATTATGTAGACAAAGAAAATATTTTAGCTTCTGGGCACTCTATGGGTGGGGGAATGGCGTATGCGCTTGCGCTTAACTTCCCCGAAAACGTACCCACTGTCATCAGTTCTAATGCCGTGAACGGGATGAATCCGACTTCGGGCATGGGGGGTCCCAATGAAGGCGGTTTCGATGGGAATATGCTGATTATAAATGGAACTGCTGATAAAATGAATGAAAACGTCAGTTCCCTTGAAAAAGCAGAAGAACTTTTCAATCTTAATGGCGGAGAAATTTCAGGTCTGGAAATTGGAAAGCTTTACGGCAGTTTTGAAGAAGGCAATGCCATGCAGTATGACTTGATTCAAGGACAAATTCATGAAGCTGCTTTTATCAATCACGACCATATTGCCGCTCATTTGGATTTTGCACAAAAATCGATTTCAGCACCTAACCCTATTGATTCAGGAAATCAGATTTGGCAGTATAAAGATGTGCTAGGCTTACTGGGTATGTTGATTTTTGCTTCTGCTGTGGTGCTATTCGCACTAATGCTTGTTGAGCAAATCCCTTTCTTTGCGTCCATTAAACAACCCTTGCCCCAAAATCTTGGTTTGCGGGGTCCTGGCCTTGCTATCAGCGTCGTGTGCGCTACTGTATTTCCCGTGTTGTGTCTGCGTTTTGGTGGCTTTGGACTGGTAGATCTTTTTGGATCCAGAGCTGAGAACCTAAAGCCGATTTTTAGCTTGCGTTTTACTAATATTGCTCTGGCTACTGTGTTAGCGCTAAATATTTTTGGCTTCATTATGCTGTTTGTCTACTGGTTCACCGATGCAAAAAAGCATGGTTCTAACATTCGTGAACTGGGCCTCACCAGTGAAGGTAGCACAAAAATTGATTGGGTACTCATTGGCAAGTCTTTGCTACTAGCTGTATTGGCTATCATCGTTGGATGGACATATTTGGCACTTCAAGGTGCAGTATTTGGCACTGATTTTTACTGCCTGTTCTTTGGCTTCAAACCTATTGCCACATTGAAATTCAAATACTATATTCCATATCTAATTCTTTGGATGCTCTCGTTTGTTGTTGCCGCTATTGGCATGAACGTGGAACGGCGCCTGCCGTCTACCGGCAACGAAGCTAAAGATACGCTGATTGCAATGGTGGTCAATATCGTTTTGGCCGCTGGCACGATTACAGCTATGGTTTTTGTAGAAAATGCTGTTCAGATTAGCTTGGGTTCTTCTGCTGTCGCGCTATCCAACTGGGGCACCGATATCACCCGCCTTTGGGGCATGCCTGTAGGCATGGTTATCGGCGCTGGCGGAAACACATATTGCTTCCGCAAAACTGGTAATGTCTGGCTAGGAGCCTTCCTTATGGGGCTTATGTGTGCATTGGCTGCCTGCCTTTATGGCCAAGTCCGTTGCTTCTAAAAGGAGAGATTGTCATGACCCAACTCCCCCGCCCCTTAGAGGGCGTCAAAGTGGTCGAGCTGGCCAACTTTATCGCAGCCCCCTCCTGCGCCCGCTATCTGGCTGACCTGGGCGCCGACGTTATCAAGGTAGAAGCCCCCAGCCGGGACCCCCTCCGGGGCACCGCTATCAACGAGGGTCGTCCCCTGGGCGACTATGAGAACACCAGCTTCGACCTGGACAACGCCAACAAGCGCTGCGTCTGCCTGAACACCAAGTCCCCCCAGGGCCTGGAAGCCCTGCTCAAGCTCATCGGAACCGCCGATATCTTTATCACCAACGTCCGGGAGAAATCCCTGAAAAAGCAGGGGCTGGACTATGAGAGCATCAAGGTGAAATTCCCCAAGCTGGTGTACGGCTACGTCACCGGCTACGGCGAGAAGGGTCCGGATAAGGACCTGCCTGGCTTCGATTTCACCGCTTTCTTCGCCCGTGGCGGTATGCTGGGCACCCTGTTCGACAAGGACCATGTGCCCATGATGACCATCCCCGGCGTGGGCGACCACCAAGTGGCCATGAACCTGGCCAGCGGCCTGCTGGCGGCTCTCTACCGCGCCTCCCGCACCGGGAAGGGCGATAAGGTCACTGTCAGCCTGTTCCACTCCGCCATCTGGGATGTGGCCATCATGCTCCAGGCTTCCCAATATGGCGACAAATCCACCCAGTACCCCATCACCCGCAAGAGCGTGGCCAACCCCTTCAACCTGCCCCAGAAGACCCGGGATGGCCGCTGGGTACAGTTCTCCGCCCCGGCCTACGACGCCATGTACGACCGCTTCGTCACCGCCATGGACCGGGCGGACCTGGTGGGCGATTCCCGCTTCTACCCACAGGCCAACCTCCAGAACAATTTGGAGGAGTTCTACTCCATCCTGGTGGAGGCCGCTGCCCAAAAAGACCTGGCCGAGTGGTGCGAGCGGTTCAAGGCCGCCGACATCCCCTACGCCGTGGCCCAGACCTGGGACGAGCTGATGAAGGATGAGCAGGCGTGGGCCGCCGACTGCTTCTATGAGATGGAGTACCCCACCGGGGCCAAGCGGACTCTGGTGCGCCCCCCCGTCATGTTCATGGACACCCCGCTGCCCGAGTACAAACGGGGCCCCTACTGCGGCGAGCACACCGAGGAGATCTTGGCCTCCCTGGGCTACACCGGCGATCAAATCAAGGCTATGCTGGAGGCGGGCGCCGCCGCCCACCCCGTCCCTCGCCGGCGCTGATCCGGCAGGATGCCAAAACGATCGGCCGCCAGGACCTCTCGATGAGGTCCTGGCGGCCGATCGGCTTTGACGCGCGCGCGGCCCACTCCACGCCCCGCCCCCTATCTGCCTCCACTCATCCGCCCAGCTTCTCTCCCACCACAGCCATCTGGGCAGGGGTCACCTCCCACTCCTGGTCGAATGTGATCTCCACAAAGCGGTCCGGCCAGCACAGCAGGAAGGTGTTCCTGGGGCCGTACTCCCGGTCGGTCCAGCGGTAGGCCGCCTCCGCCCCCCAGGGGGCGGGGTCCGTGGGCTCATAAAAATACCAGGCGCTCTCCGGCATGTCCCGGTTCCACCGCTCCGTCCGGTCCAGGAGCAGATGCTCCCGGCACAGGCCGTAGAGGAAGGGGGCCTTCACCACCGTCACCGTGTACTCCAGCCGGGGCATCTCCTTATACCGCTCCGCGTCGAACCGGGCGCGCTGATAGCCCTGGTACTGGGCCAGGAAGATGGACTCGCTCCCCCGGTGCTCCCGGCTGTAGCCCTCATACTCCACGTCCAGCAGGTCCTCCACCGTCAGGGGGAGCCGGTCCTGCGCGGCGGTGAAGGTGTTCCCGTGGTATTCATAGGTCTCCTCGTCCTGCTCGGCAAACCAGCCGTGGGTGCTTCCAAACAGGACGCCGAAGGTGATGGCCCCCACAAAGAGGTAGGCCGCGACAAGGCCGGAGACGATGGTCACTACCCGGTTCACCCTGGCGGACACCTTTTTCCGTTTGAGCCACCCCATGACGCCCCGGACCAGCAAAAACAGCCCCGGCATATACACGCAGAACATGAGCACCGCCACCACTATCATCATCCGGCTCCCGGACAGGGCCACCGACAGCATATAATACACCACCCCCAGCCCCATCAGGACCAGAGCCCCGATCTGGAGCTTCCGGTGGCTCCTGGAGTCCAAAAACTCCCCCTGTTCCGCCGCCTTTACCGCCTTCCGGTGCCACCAGAAGTAGCCGCCCAGCTCCACCCCGGCCAGCACAAACACCAGCACCCAGCACATGGCGGTGAGCACGCTGGCGGGGCTGGCCAGCAGCCCGATGGGGTCGTCGATCAGCCGCCACACCAGCAAGCCCACGTCCAGCACCGCCACCGCCAGCAGCATGAGCTGGGAGGGCAGGAAGCTGCGCTTCATGGTGCGGTGGATGGACTCCACCTCCAGCACCGGGTCGGTCTCGATAGGCACCGGGTCAGGCCCCTCGTTGTAGAACACCTGGAGCTGGGCGCTGGACGCCGCCAGCACCCAGCCGGTGTGCCGGCAGAAGTCATAGAAGGTCTCCTGCTCCTCCGAGGGCCCCGGGTCGAAGGCCGACGCCTTGGGGAAATAGGCCACGGAAAAGGTGAGCTTTTTCGGCTCGATCCTGCGGTAATGCCAGAGGAACTGGCCGATCTTGTCCAGCAGCCAGCCCTCCTCCGCCATCTGGGCCAGGTGCTCCTCCAGCCCGGTGCGGTCGTAGAAGGAAAAGGTCTCCAGTCTGCGCTTTGTCTCTTTCATGGGTATCGCTCCTCTCCCATATGGCGGCGGTAGTCCTCCGCCTGGGCCTGGATGCGCCGGTACTCCTTGTCCAGCGTCTCCCGGCCCTTGTCCGTCAGCAGGTAGCTGCGCCTGCGCCCCTCCACCCGGGTCTCCCGGATCATCCCCGCCTGGCAGAACCGCTCCAGCAGGTCGTACAGCGTCCCGGACCCCACGTTCACCCGCCCCCCGGTCATGGCGGACACCCGGTCCAGGATGTCGATGCCGCAGCACTCCTCCCGCAGGCACAGCAGGATGTAGAACATCTGCTCGGTGAGGGTCTGAAATTTTGCCCTGGGCATCTGCCGTCCCTCCTTTCTCGAATATCGAGGATATAGCGCAAACAGCAAACTCGAATATCGAGCATCTGACCATAGTATACTCTCGATATTCGAGAATGTCAAGGGGTGGCGAAAAAAAGATCCCGGGACCCCTCCGGGTCCCAGGACTCTCTCGCTTATAACGCCTCTCCTCCCGCCGCACCCAGCAGCTCCCGGGCGTAGGGCAGCTTTAAGATCTCATCGCACAGCGTGTGCCATTCGTCCAGCTTGTGGCCCCGCCGGGCGTAGTACAGGTTGACCAGCACCTCATAGTTCAGCGTCACCGTGCGCAGCTGGTCGTAGCTGGCGGGGAGCAGCTGGATCAGGTCGTACCAGTCCGCCTTGTCCTTGCCCTCCACGAAGCGGCGGCGCACCCCCTCCAGATAGCCCACGTACTGCGTGAACTGCGCCAGGGAGGCGGGGGTCAGGTGGTCGGTGGAGAAGTCCCCCACCTCCAAAGGCTTGGCGTGGAGCTTGTGCATGGTGGAGGTGGAGTTGGCCACGGTGCCCACCTTATAGGTATCGAACTCCTTCCACCAGTACAGGGGGGCGGTGATGTCCATGGACACCAGGATCTGCCGGAGGAACTTCCGGTGGTCGCTGCCCGCGGCGCACAGCCGCACCGCCAGGGCCAGGTCGTTCTCCCCCAGCACATAGGCCCCGGCCCCGTCATAGCCGCTGTCCATCCGCCCCCAGCTGTTCATGGGGTTGCGGGCCCCCCGGATGGCGTTTTCCAGATTCATGACGCTGACGCGCTCCACCTTCAGCATAAAAGCTCCTCCTTACGGCAGGAGCGCCGCCCGCCGGGCGGCGCTCCTGGGACATTCAGTTGCTCGAAATGTACTCGCCCTTGATATAGCCGGGCGTGGCGACGCCGCCCTGGCCGGAGAAGGTGATCTGATACCAGCCGTTGCCCGCGTCGGCCACCACCTGGACGGTGTTGCCGTTGAGCAGGGTGGCGATCGGGGGATTGGACGTGCTGGGGTCGGCGCGCACGTTCAGGCCGCCGGACGCCCCCACGATGGTGCCGGACCGGCCCACGGTAGGCCCGCCGGTGGTGGGCGCCTGGGTGGACGGGGGCGGGGTGGCGGTGGTGCCGCTTCCGGCGATGGTGGAGATGTAATCGCCCATGATATAGCCCGTCAAGGTCTGCCCGCCGGAGCCCGTAAAGCTGATGTTATACCAGCCGTTCCCCGCCGAGGACAGCACGGAGATGGAATTACCGTTGAGCAGGGTGGCGATCGGGGGGTTGGACGTGCTGGGGTCGGGGCGCACCCGCAGCCCGCCGCTGGCGTTGACGATGGTGGCCCGCTGGCCGCCGGTGGGAGGCGGGGTGGTGACGGGGGCGCTGGGAGGCACAGTGGGCTCCACCGGCGCGGAGGGCTGCTCCAGGTCGGGGCTGACCACGGGGTCGGAGGAGGGGATGGCCGGGGCGCTGGAGCCGGGAACGGGGCTGGGCGCGGCGGACACCGCCACCGGCGCGCTGGGCTTGCCGTCCTGATCCTTGTGGAGCTGGGGATAGATGAAGGTGAACACGATCACCAGCGCCGCCACGATGATCACCAGGGAGCACAGGAAGGTGATCAGCCGGGGCCAGTTCACCGGGGGCAGCTCGAAGCCGCCCTCCTTGGGGGCCAGCCGCTTGCCCCCCTTGGGCCGGGGGGCGTAGTACTCCTCCTCCGGCTCCTCGTCGAACGCGTCCTGTCCGTCGAACACGTAGGTGTCGTCCAGCTCCTCCCGGCTGTCCCGCCGGGGGGAGGGCTTGGCCGGAGGGGGCGTGGGTATGTAGCGGGAGCTGGATTTGGGATCGTCCCGCCCGGACGTGCGCCGGGGGTCATTGCGGGCCCCGCAGAAGGGACAGCGCCGGTAGGTGGCGCTGTAATCCTCGCCGCAGGCATCGCAGTGGATCAGTGTATCGTGAGAAGGCTTGGCAGCCATGATGGGATCCCTCCTTGACAGAACGGCTCGAAGCTTGTCATATGCCTTTTTATTCTACACGCTTTGCCCCCGTTCGTCAATCCTTTTTATGTCTCCTTCTCCCAACCTCCTCTGGAAAAAGATAGAAACGCGCCCCCGCTCCTGCGGGGGCGCGCCGGTCAAAGCTCAGGGGAGTGGAACAGCTCCGGGTCCTGCCAGTCGTCCAGCTCGAACCCCGCTCTGGGGGGCGTGGACTGGGGCCCGGCCTGCATCCGCCCGGCCACCAGGCTGGACAGATCCTCGTAGGGGGGCTTGCGATACCGGGGATCTCGGGCCGCCAGCTCCCGCTCATCGGGCTTTTTGCGCTCCATGGCGTTTCCTCCTTGGAGGGGGAAGGCGGAGGGCATCGCCGCCCTCCGCCCGCCTCCGGCTCAGTAGCCCCGGCCGCCGCCCTTGTTCTCAGGGCCGTTGGAGTTCCTCTTGTTCGCGGGATCCTGCTCCTTCTTGTTCTGGCCGCTGGGCTGCTTCTTGTTCTGGGTGCTGGGCTGGTCCTTGTTTTCGGGACCATTGTAATTGCGGTTATCCATGATCATCACCTCACGCAGGACAGTATGCCACCCTATCCCTGCGGTTATACGGAATGGAAAAATTTTTTAAAAAATAGTACCCATCCGTGATACGCTGTGTTATAATATTTTTAGTCGTATCGGATCTGAGCCCGTCGATCTCAATCGAAAGGAAGGATGCTGTTATGAAATGCCCGTATTGCGCACATTTAGAAAGCAAGGTGGTGGACTCCCGCCCTGCGGACGAGGGGAGCAGCATCCGCCGCCGCCGGGAATGCCTGGCCTGCCGGAAGCGGTTCACCACCTACGAGATCATGGAGAGCCTGCCCCTGATGGTCATCAAGCGGGACGGGAACCGTCAGGCCTTCGACAAGAACAAGCTGCTGGGCAGTATGCTCAAAGCCTGCGAGAAGCGCTCGGTGTCCATGTCCACCCTGGAGCGGCTGGCGGGGGAGATCGAGCAGTCCCTGCAGAACGAGATGGAGCGGGAGGTCCCCAGCACCGAGATCGGCGAGCTGGTGATGGAGCGGCTGAAGGACGTGGACGAGGTGTCCTACGTCCGCTTCGCCTCGGTCTACCGCCAGTTCAAGGACATCAACACCTTCATGGCGGAGCTGACCAAGCTGCTGGAAGAAAAGTGATACCGGCCCCGGCGCATCCGCGCCGGGGGCCTTTTTTCGTCGAGATCTAGCAGTCCGGGGCCCTTTGTGAAAGCCGCTCGGCGGGCAGAATGTGAACGGAGAGTGAATTTTTGCCGCTCGGCCCAAATTTTTTGAAATTAGGGGTTGATTTTTTCCGGAAAAGAGGGTATCATCATACGCGTGGTTAGCACTCAGGTAAATGGAGTGCTAACCCCACGGCGCGAAACCGCCGTGAGCCGCGCGGATGGAGCGGAGCGAACGCAACGGCCCAAGGCCCGCACAGCGGGGCCGGCCTTTGCCCGAGCTACAGCGAAGCCGCGGGCCGCGGACCGGCGAAGCGTGGATACAGTTGATACGTAAACTATAAATAAGGAGGCACTTATCATGAATCTCAAACCCCTGTCCGACCGCGTGATCCTCAAGGCTCTGGAGGCCGAGGAAAAGACCAAGGGCGGCATCATCCTCACCGCCAACGCCAAGGAGAAGCCCGAGATGGCGGAAGTGGTGGCGGTGGGCCCCGGCGGCACGGTGGACGGCAAGGAGGTCGTGATGACCGTGAAGGTGGGCGACAAGGTGCTCACCAGCAAGTATTCCGGCACCGAGGTCAAGGTGGACGGCGAGGAGTACACCATCGTCCGTCAGAACGACATCCTGGCCATCGTGGAGTAAGAAGCGCGGAGCCGTCGTGAGCAGCGCGCCGCGAACAGGCGAAGCGTGACAGCAATGTCAACACATCTCAACTATCTGGAGGTAATGCGATATGTCTAAGATCATCTGCTATGGCGAGGAGGCCCGCCACGCCCTGGAGCGGGGCGTCAACCAGCTGGCCGACACCGTCAAGATCACCATGGGCCCCAAGGGCCGCAACGTGGTGCTGGACAAGAAGTTCGGCACCCCCCTGATCACCAACGACGGCGTGACCATCGCCAAGGAGATCGAGCTGGCCGACCCCTTTGAGAACATGGGCGCCCAGATCGTGAAGGAGGTCTCCACCAAGACCAACGACGTGGCCGGCGACGGCACCACCACCGCCACCCTGCTGGCCCAGGCCATCATCCGCGAGGGCCTGAAGAACCTGGCCGCCGGGGCCAACCCCATGGTCATGAAGAAGGGCATCTCCAAGGCCACCGACGCCGCCATCGAGGCCATCAAGGATCACTCCAAGCCGGTGTCCGGCACCTCCGACATCGCCCGGGTGGGCGCCATCTCCTCCTCCGACGAGGCCATCGGCACTCTGATTGCCGAGGCCATGGAGAAGGTCTCCCACGACGGCGTGATCACCGTGGAGGAGTCCAAGACCGCCGAGACCTACAGCGAAGTGGTGGAGGGCATGCAGCTGGACCGGGGCTACATCACCCCCTATATGGTCACCGACACCGAGAAGATGGAGGCCGTGCTGGACGACGCCCTCATCCTGCTCACCGACAAGAAGATCTCCTCCATCCAGGACCTGCTGCCCATCCTGGAGCAGGTGGCCCAGTCCGGCCGCCGTCTGCTGATCGTGGCCGAGGACGTGGAGGGCGACGCGCTGTCCACTCTGCTGGTCAACAAGCTGCGCGGCACCCTGAACGTGTGCTGCATCAAGGCCCCCGGCTTCGGCGACCGCCGCAAGGAGATGCTGGAGGACATCGCTGTGCTCACTGGCGGCCAGGTCATCTCCTCCGACCTGGGCATGGAGGTCAAGGAGGCCACCATGGACATGCTGGGCCGCGCCCGTCAGGTGAAGGTCCAGAAGGAGAACACCATCATCGTGGACGGCGAGGGCTCCTCCGACGCCATCTCCGCCCGGGTGGGCCAGATCCGCAAGGCCATCGAGACCACCACCTCCGACTACGACAAGGAGAAGCTCCAGGAGCGCCTGGCCAAGCTGGCCGGCGGTGTGGCCATCATCCGCGTGGGCGCGGCCACCGAGGCCGAGATGAAGGAAAAGAAGCTGCGCATCGAGGACGCGCTGAACGCCACCCGCGCGGCGGTGGAAGAGGGCATCGTGGCCGGCGGCGGCGCCGCCTACGTGGACGCGATCCCCGCCGTGGAGAAGCTGGTGGACGGCCTGGAGGGCGATGAAAAGACCGGCGCCAACATCGTGGCCAAGGCCCTGGCCGAGCCCATGAAGCAGATCGCCGCCAACGCGGGCATCGACGGCTCCGTGGTGCTGGAGCGGGTGAAGTCCGCCGGCAAGACCGGCTACGGCTTCGACGCCTACAAGGAGGAGTACTGCGACATGATCGCCTCCGGCATCGTCGATCCCACCAAGGTGACCCGCTCCGCCCTGGAGAACGCCGCCTCCGTGGCCGCCGTGCTGCTGACCACCGAGTCCCTGGTGGCCGACAAGCCCGAGCCTCCCGCTCCCGCGGCGGCTCCCGCTCCCGACATGGGCATGTATTGAGAAGCGTCCCAGCCGTTTCGAACAGGCGAGACGTGACAGTAAAAAAAGGTCCCCAGGCTTACCGGCCTGGGGGCCTTTTGCGATGTTCATCCCGACAGCCCCCGCAGGGGGCAGTCGGACAGGGACACCCGGTCCACCAGGCCGCCCAGAGCGTTGTCCCGGAGGTAGTCCTGGAAGATGGCCGCGGACTGGGTGGAGTCCGGCCCGATGATGATCTCGGCCACCAGGTCCTCCAGCCCCACCCCCGCCTCCCGGCACATGGCCTTCAGGTCCAGGGGGTAGTATTTCTTGATCCGCTCCCGGGTGACGTGATAGCAGGGCCGCACGTCGAACTCCGCCTTCTCGAAGGGGGACACCACCAGCCGCATCTCGTACTCCGAGGAGAAGGAGGGGTGCTTGTAGGACACCGAGCAGGCCCACGCCTCCCGGACGGCCCGCTTCACCGCCGGATCCTCCGGGGAGATCGGCCCGCCCCGCCGGGCCAGGGCGCAGAACTCCTCCACCATGGGGTGGTCCGCCATGTCGTCCCGGTAGAACACCAGCTGGAGGGACAGCGCCCCCCGGGCCATCCGCTCCAGATAGTCCCGGTGCAGGGCGATGCACACCCCCCGGCCCCGGTTGCCGTACCGCTCCCACTGGGCGGCGTCGTCCCGGTGGAAAGAGAAGCAGGCGGCGAAGGCGGAATACTCCTTTTTCAGCTCCTCCCGGAACAGGGCCTGGAGCCGCCGGGCCTGTTCCCCGTTCCCCTCCCCCTCCAGCCGGTCCACGGCGGCGGCGCACAGCCGGTTCATAAAGTGCTTCATCTCCGCCGAGTCGTTCATCCGCAGTACGTTGTTCACCCGGAGCTGGGCGCAGCGCAGGATGCCGTCCAGAGCCTGGAAATCGGTGTAGTGATATAGGATCCTTCGGCGCAGATGGTCCATGCTGCCCTCCTTTCTCCCGCTCAACTGTTTTTCTCCTTCATCAGCCCCTCCAGGCTCTGCCCCTTCAGGCACCGCTCCAGCAGCTCGGGCAGACGCTCCGGCGCGCAGGCGAAGCAGGGGATGCCCATGGCCGCGATCCGCCGGGCGGTCTCCGGGTCGTAGAAGGGCTTTCCCCCATCGGCGATGGCCAGCAGCACCACCACCCTTGCCCCCGACTCCTTCAGCTCCTCCACCCGGCGCAGCAGCGCCGCCCGGTTGCCCCCCTCGTACAGGTCGGAGATCAGGAAGAACAGGGTCTTGGCCGGAGCCTCGACCAGCCCCTGGCAGTAGGCGACGGACTTGGCGATGTCGGTGCCGCCCCCCATCTGGAAGCCGAACAGCAGGTCCACCGGGTCGGCGCACAGAGGGGTCAGGTCCATGATCTGGGTGTCGAAGGTCACCACGCTGGTCTTGACTGCGGACATGGACGCCAGCACGCAGGCCATCACCGACGAGTAGAGGATGGACTGGCCCATGGAGCCGCTCTGGTCGATGTCCAGGATGATGTGCCAGCGGTTCACCTTGCTGGACCGGTCGAAGAACCACACCCGTTCGGGGACGATCGTTTTCAACTCCGCGTTATAATTTTTCAGGTTCCGCCGTATTGTATAGGGAAAGTCCAGGGCGGACGCCGATGGGAGGGGAGAGTGGGCCCGGCGGTCCAGCGCCGCCGTCACCGCCCGGCGCACGTCGTGCTCCAGCAGCTTGTTCAGCTGCTCCACGATCCTGCGGATGTACGCCCGGGCGGCCTGCTTAGACTTTTTCGGGATCTGGTCCTTGAGCATCAGCAGGGTGGAGGCCATGTTCAGGTCCGGCTCCAGCCCCTCCAGCAGCTCGGGCTCCAGCAGCAGCTGCTTGAGGCCCTTGCGCTCGATGGCGTCGTTCTGCACCACCGCCACCATCTCCGGGTCGAAGAGGGTACGCAGGTCCCCCAGCCACTTGGAGACCGCCGGGGAGGACGGCCCCCTCCCCGCCCCGCCGCTGGGGCCGGGGCCGCCGCCGAAGCCCTCGCCGGGGCCGCCGTAGATCGCTCCCAAGGCGGCGTCCATCAGCAGCTCCTCCTGGGACAGCCCGCCGCCTCCCATGCTCTGGAAGGACTTCTGCGTCTCACTGCCCAGGATCAGCCGCCAGCGGGAAGATCGTTCGGTCCGCGCCACAGCTCCACCCCCTAGATATCGTCGAAATCGAATTCGTCCAAGCTGTCCAGCACCGCCTGTTCCGCCTGGGTGATGTCGTTTCTCAGCACCTCCGCCGCCTGCCGGGGGTCCACCCCCCAGATCTCCCCCAGGTTCTCCGCGATGTCGTTTTTCTCCCCGGGGGAGAAGTCGGCGAAGGCCCGGCGCAAGAACACCAGCGCCCGGCGGAAGGCGTCCTCGTCCAGCCCGCTGAGATAATCGTCCAGATGCCGCCACAGGGACAGCCGGGCGATCAGGGCATAGCGGTTCTTCCCCGCCAGCCCCTCGAACCACCCCGCCCCCAGCTCGGCGGGCACCCCGGGGGACAGCCGCCGGGACACCTCCCGGGCCAGCAGCTCCTCGTCCGCCTTCCCCCGCTCCAGCAGGATGGCCATGGCGAAACCGGAGCACCGGGTGTTCAGATCGTCCCGGTCGGAGAGACCGGCCAGCAGGTCCAGCCAGCGCCCCTCCTCCAGGAAATCGTGACTGAGCTGTAAGGTGTTCAGCCTGTCCATGGCCTGGGTGACGGCGGGTGCGGCCTTGGCGTCGCACACGCAGGCGTCCGCCAGGGTCAGACATGCCCGCAGGTAGAGCTGCTCGATCAGCGGCACCACCGGGGCCGGGTCGAACCGGCGCAGATCGCCGTAGCGCACCACCAGGCTGAGGTGGGCGGCGGTGTCCGCCACCTGGCCGATGGCGGCGGAGTCCACGCTCAGCCCCTGCAAGACCGCCAGGGCGTGGGCGGCCGCGGCGGGCATCCCGCACAAAAAGGCGTCCTGGAAGATGGCGGCGGCCTGGGCGATGGTGGTGCTTTCGTCCGAGCGCTCCTTCAGGGCAAAGGCCGCCGCCCCCTCGATGGTGTCCCCCAGCAGGGCGGACTCCACCACCTGGATCTCCACCTCCGCCGTCCAGCGCAGCTCCCAGTACTCCCCCCAGCCCGCCCCCTCCTGCCGGGAGGGGAGCAGGCTTGCGAAGGTTATCCCCAGCACCCGCAGTCGGTGGAGGAAGAAGGACCGCCGCAGGTCCCCCAGCGCCGCCGCTTGCGAGCTCACGTTCAGCTTCTCCCGCAGGTCCAGATCCAGCCGCTGCCCCTGCGCGGTGCGGAAGCGCTCCAGCCGCAGCTCCTTGAGCTGGCGGTAGAAGTCCTCCTGCACGCTGGTCCGGGCCACCCCCTCGGGCAGAAAGCCGATGGTTTTGCCGATCTCGGTGTCCGCCGCGGCCAGAGCCAGCTGGGAGAAGGACCCGCGGCCCATGGTGGCCACCGAGGCGTCCCGCAGGTCGGACAGGGTGGGATACCGGCTCCCCCGCAGGGCCGCCAGGGCGTCCGCCAGCCGCGCCGCCTCGATCACCTCGGCGGAGGACACCAGATCTCCCGCCTTCCGCTGGGCGGCGGCCAGGCGGGTGAGGTAGAGATAGGCTGTCTCCCGTATCCCCCCGCCGTTCAGCGCGTCCCACAGCAGCTCGAAATAGGCCGGGGCCCTGTTCCCCGCCCCGTAGCCCGACCGGGAGGACAGGCGGTAGTAGGAGTAGGGCATGAGGGTGGCCCGGCTGTCCGCCCGGGGCAGGGAGCGCTCCTCCTCATCGGTCATGGGGGCGTTCTCCTCCAGCCCCGCCACGTGGAAGGAGCCGCACACGCAGAAGATCTTTTCCGGGGAAATACCGGAGGCTATGGCCTGGGCGATGGCCCGCTTCATATACGCCTCCCGCACCACCGTCTCCGCCTGGTCCCGGCCGCTCTCCCCGGCCGCCGCCCGCAGCTGCCGCCCAAAGGTATTGTTCACCGTCCGGAAGTCCTCTCCGTCCCCCAGCTGCTCGAAATTCCGCTCCCAGAAGGTGTCGTGGTCCTCCCCCGCCGCCGTCTCCAGCCGCTGATAGACCGATTCGGTGGTGGGGGTCTCCTCCGCCTCCCCGTCCTCCTCCCGGACCGGCGCGGGCCAGGGCCTCAGCGCCAGGAACACCGAGGAGGGCAGGTCCATGAACCGGCACTCCACCCCGTGCTCATTCGCCCACAAAATGGCCTGGATCTCCGGGGAATAGACGGCGAAGGGCCACAGGACGGTGCGCACCGGGGGCTGCCGGGTATAGGCCAGGATAGCGGCGGGGAACTGGGTGCCGGGGTGGCACAGCCACTCCATCTGGCTGTTCAGGTCGCTGGGGCCCTCCACCAGCACCAGCTCCGGCTCCGCCTGGTCCAGGGCCTTTCGCAGCTGGAAGGCCGCCGCCGGGGACAGGTGGCGCACGCCGAACAATACCGGCCCCTTCATCACCCGTTCAGCTCCCGGCAGGCCCGGTAGAGGGGGAGCCATTCATGGCCCCGCTTCTTCATCACGTTCTCCAGGTACTCCTTCCAGGTGAGCTTGTCGTGCTCCTCGTCCTTCACCACCGCCCCCTGGAGGGCGGCGGCCAGATCGCCGTCGGAGATGCGCCCGTCCCCGAAGCTCCCCGCCAAAGCCATGGAGTTGGCCAGCAGGGAGATGGCCTCGGCGGTGGACAGCACCCCGGAGGTAGTCTTGAGCTTCTGCTTGCCGTCCAGGGTGGCGCCGCCCCGCAGCTCCCGGAAGATGGTGACCACCTTCTCCACCGTGTCCTCCTCCGGCTGGCGGGCGTTCAGGTCCAGCCCGCCGGAGAGCTGGGCCACCCGGGTGCGCACGATGTCCATCTCGGTGGCCATGTCGGCGGGGGTGGGCAGGACCACGATGTTGAACCGCCGCTTCAGCGCCGCCGACATGTCGTTCACCCCCTTGTCCCGGGTGTTGGCGGTGGCGATCACCGAGAAGCCCTTGGCGGCGGGCACCTCCAGCCCCAATTCCGGCACACTCAGCCGCTTTTCCGACAAAATGGAGATCAGCGCGTCCTGCACCTCGCTGGCGCACCGGGAGATCTCCTCCACCCGGGCGATGGAGCCCGTCTCCATGGCCCGGTAGACGGGGCTCTTCACCATGGCCTCGGGGCAGGGTCCCCTGGCGATCAGCATGGCGTAGTTCCAGGAGTAGCGGATGTGCTCCTCGGTGGTGCCCGCCGTCCCCTGGACCACCTTGGTGGAGTCCCCGTTGACGGCGGCGGCCAGGTGCTCGGAGAGCCAGGATTTCGCCGTCCCCGGCTCGCCGATCAGCAGCAGGGCCCGGTCGGTGACCAGGGTGGCGATGGCGATCTCCACCAGCCTCCGGCTGCCCATGTACTTGGGGATGATCTCCACCCCCTTCACCTTCCTGTTTCCGGTGAGGTAGGTGAGCACCGACCGGGGGGACATCTTCCACCCGGTGGGGACGGGGTCCTGCTCCGCCGCGATGAGGGCGTCCAGCTCCCGCTGGTAGAGCTCCTCCGCCGGGAGCCGCTGTACGTTTTTGTCTGCCATATCCAACAACCTCCTATTGCCGCATGTTCCACCAGTCGTCCCACTCCGGGAAGGGGCGGCCCGCCCGGAGCTGCTCCACCGTCCAGGGCAGGACCTTTTGGGCCATGGCGGCGTCCTCCTTGCGCACGCCGCCGGCGTCCAGCACCTGCTGGCACAGCTGGGCCGTCTCGTCCAGGGTGAGGGCTTTGGCGGCATCGTTGAGCAGTCCCCAGATGTAATACAGGTAGGCGGGCCTGCCGCTTTTCAGGATGCTGTCCTTGAGCGCCCCCTGGGGGCTGCTCCCCATGGCAAACAGCCAGCGGCTGTAGGTCTGATAATTTCCCAGCAGCTTCATGCGCTGGCGCAGGTAGGGGGCCAGCTCCTGCCGGACCTCCGGGCTGGTGAGGTCGAAGATCCTTGTGAGGATGAGGTCGTATTCGTCCAGATGCTCCCCACGCCCCACCGGCGAGGGCATTTTGAAATCGTGCATGGTGGTCCTCCACACGGCATGGGTGAGCCGTTTCGCCCATCTCGGGTCCAGGGGCTGGGCGGCGCTCCAGCCCGCCCCCACCTCATAGCGGCCCCCGGCGGCGTTCCACCGCGTCTGGGCCAGGCCCGCCAGCACTCCGTTGTGGAACGCCCGCTTCTGCTCCCCGCCCAGCAGGGGCTTGACGGTGGGCACATAGGGAGAGAAGGTATCGTACACCTCCGCCGCCGGGCGGATGAGCAGGGACGCCGCCACGGCGTGGGGCAGATACCGGGCCTCCTTCGGGTGCTTTTCCCACAGCTCCAGGCACAGGGAGCACAGCGGCCCCGGCCCGGCGGCGCACAGGCTGTCCAGCAGCAGGGCGGTCAGCTCGGCCCCAAACCCCAGGCGCTGGCCCTTCTCTCCCCGGACCTGGTCAAGGTCCGCCCATTTGGCGTCCGTCCACCGCCACAGATCCAGCATGGAGGGGGAGGACTTGCCCTGGGCAGCGCTCCACCAGAGCCGCAGCAAGGCGTGGATCTCCTTGGATATCTCCCGCTCCCCGGCCAGCAGCCGCTCCATCAGCCCCCACAGGCCCTTTGCCACCAGATCCGATGCCCAGTCCGTCCGGGCAACACCCAAAAACTTGACGGACAGGTGGTCCTTTTGCAGCCTCTGCTCCCAGAAGGAGGCCACCTCCTCCCCGTCCTGAAGGGCCAGTCCGGCCATCACCGCCTCCAGGTTTTTGCCCCGCTCGTACTTGGCCAGGCCCAGCAGGAGGGCGGTGTTCCCGCTGTCCCCGCCCAGGGCGGTGATGGCGGCCACCCGCACCTCCTTTTTCGTGTGCCCCAGGATCTCCCTGAGCCAGGGGAAGGCATCCTTCCCCTGGATGGCGGCGATCGTCTCCACCCGGCGGGCCATCTCCTTTTTCCCGCCGGGGTCGAAGCCCTGCTTCAGCGCCGGGACCACCCGGGGCCCCAGCTTTTTCAGCAGCGCGGCGCACAGATCCGCCATCTCGCCGTACCCGTCCCCCAAAGCGGCCACCACAGCGGGCAGCACCCGATAGTCCTCAAAGAATTCGGGGTGGCTGTCCCAGGCGGACTTGACCGCCTCCACCCGCCCGCCGCCGGTGGTGGTCAGGGCGGTGAGCAGGGGCTGGATCTGCCCGTAGGAGATCTGATGGTACACGCCCCCGCCCAGGGGCAGGGGCTCCAGCTCCCCCTCCGCCCCGGTCCCGGCCTGGGTGTAGGCCACCGCGTCTACCAGGGCCAGCACGTCCAGCAGCAGCCCGGGGCGCTCCTCCGGGGGCGCGGACAGCAGCTTGGCCAGTCCCGCGCCGATCTTGGCCAGCACAGGGCTGGCCCCGGCCAAAGGCTTCAGCTCCTCCGCCGCCCGCTGGAGGCGGAAGTCCTCCCCCAGCAGGGCCGCCCCGGCGACGGCGGCGTATTCCAGCCGCTCCTTCACGTCGAAAAGAGGCTTTAGCTCCACCACGGCACCTCCTTTAGTATTGCAGCCGAATCACATCGTCCGGCGTGACCACGCTGCAGGGGTGGACGCACAGGGTCCTGTCCCGCCCGTCGTAGAACATCAGCCCAAACAGGGCGCTTCCCGCCGGGATCTTTCGGGGGAGCGTCCCCAGCCGGTCCACACAGGCGTGGTCCGCCCCGTCCCCGGGCCGGTCCCGCAGGCAGATCCGCTCCCCGGCCGGGTCCTCCAGCACGAAGTCCGCCCCCACCTTCCCCAGCCGCCCGATGGGGAGCAGCACCGCCAAAAATTTGGGGGCCAGGGTGTTCTTGATCTTCCCCTTCACCAGCTTGACGGCCTGGGCCAGGCCGGGCTGGGCCAGCTTGGGCAGCTCCTCCCTCTCCGCCGCCGTCAGGGGGCGGGAGGCGGCGCTCTCCCACCGCACCCGGCGGTCCCCCTCGCCGGGGTAGACGTACAGCGCAGGGACCTCCAGCAGCCCGAACCGGCTGTCGTCCCCCTTCACGTACTTCAGCGCCTTCAGCGGCCGCAGGTTCAGGGTCTGATACAGCCCGCCGCCATCCACATCCAGCCACCAGCCCCGCTCCACCTGCTCCCTTTTCGCCCCGTCGTAGGACACGTCGAAGGACAGCTGGACCAGCCGGGCGTTCTCCTTGAAGGAGCCGATGGCGCGCAGGTCCTCCAGCTTCCACACGCCCCCCAGGGCCTCGAACAGGGCGGAGTCCTCCGCGGAGAAGTCCCCCGCCTCCAGCTTGCCCTCCAAAAACGCCCGGCCCTTCCTGATGGTGGAGCGCAGGGCCACCAGCAGCCGCAGCGCCTCGGCATAGGCCGCTTCCGCCTGGGCGGGGTCCCGCTGCACCGCGCGCACCGCCAGGGCGATCCGGGCGAAGGCGGTCTGGGGCCCGGTGAGGTAGCAGCTGCCCAGGTCCTTTGCCAGCTTTTCGAAGGTCTGGGCGGAGCTGCCCGCCAGGGTGCCCAGGCCGGAGCGGAGCAGCTCGTCTACCATCCGCTGGGCCATGTCCAGTCCCTCCAGCTGCTTGGTCAGCTTCTTTTTCCGGGCGGCGGCGTTGGGCTTTTTGGGCTTGGCGGGTTTGTCCTCCCCCTCCGCCCCCTCCTTTTTCGCCGCCCGGGCGGCCTGCTTCGCCCGCTTGTCCGCGATGTCCCCAGGGATCTCGGCCACCTGGAAGGGCTTGGCCTCCAAAAGCTCGAACATCAGCCCCAACGCGTGCTTGCAGGGGAACTGGCGGCTGGGGCAGGAGCACCGGCACACCGGCCGGCCGTCCTTGGCCAGGTCGATGGACACCCGGTAGGGGTCCTTGCCGCTGCCCGCGCACTGGGCCCAGTAGAGGGCGCCGTCCGCCGTTTTGCATCGGGCGGAGAAGCTGCCCTTCCTGGACAGCTTCCGGCCGTTCTCCGCCGCCGCCGGGTTGGGGGCCTGGAGGAGGATCGCCTGCTCCGTCCACTCCATGGAAAAACGCTCCTTTCACTCTGGTATAGACAAAACGCCCCGCCGTTCCGCGTGGGAAGGCGGGGCGCGTTCCTCCGGGGGGGACCGGCCCTCACAAGCTGTGCCAACAGCCTCAGCACCCAGCTTCGGCGATCGGCACAGCTTCTCACTTCACCATCCTGTCCACGTCGTCCGGGCGGCCGGCCACCATGATATGGGTGTCCGCCGCAAAGACGAAGCTGGTGTCGATGGGCAGGATAGTGCCGCTCTCCTTCCGGCCGATCACGTTCACGTTGAATTTTTTCCGGATATCCAGGTCCAAAATGGTGTGGCCCGCCCAGTGGTCGGGCACGTCCAGCTCGAAGATGGCGTAGCCCGGGGCCAGCTCGATGTACTCCAGCGCCCCGTTGACGCTGAAGCGCACGGCGGTGCGCCGGGCCATGTCCCGCTCGGGGAACACCACCTCGTCCGCGCCGATCTTCAGCAGCAGCCGGGCGTGGAGGTCCTTGTCCGCCTTGGACACCACCACGGGCGCCCCCATCTCCTTGAGCAGGGACGTGATCTCCAGGGAGGACTGGAAGTTGTCGCTGATGCACACGAAGCAGAAGTCGAAGCTGGCCGGGTCCAGCGAGCGCAGCACCTCCTCGTCCATGCAGTCGCCGATCTTGGCCTGGGTGACGTGGGGGGCGATGCGGTTGACCGCCTCCTCGTCGGTGTCGATCACCATCACCTCGCTGCCCGACTCCATGAGATGCAGTGCCAGGTTGTTGCCGAACCGGCCCAGGCCGATCACCAGAAATGTGGACGCCATATCCATGCACACCTTTCCTGAGTATATAACTATGTCTCCCGCCTTCCCCCCGGGGACAGGGGCCGGGCGGGGCGCGGGGCGCTCCCCCTCAGCCGATGGTGATCTGCTCCACCGGGTCCTTCACCCGGGGCGGGGTGCGCTGGGCCAGCGCCATCATCATGGACAGGCTGCCGATGCGCCCGCAGTACATCATCACGATCACCACCGCCCGGTTCACCGCGGACAGCTCCCGGGTGATGCCGGTGGACAGCCCCACGGTGCTCATGGCGGAGAACACCTCGAACAGGGCGTCCTGGAGGGGGAAGGGCTGGGTGGCCAGGATGAGGAACCCCCCCGCCATGGCCATGGTGATATACAGGGTGACCCCCGCCGCCGAGCGGTGGATCTGCTCCTCGTCCAGCCGCCGGTTGAAAGCCCCCACCTCCCGCCTGCCCCGGATGTAGCCCCCCAGGGTGAGCAGGCACACCACCACGGTGGTGATCTTCACGCCGCCGCCGGTGGAGCCGGGGCCCGCGCCGATGAACATCAGCACGATGGTCAAAAGCCCGCCCCCGCTGGTGAGCTGGGCCAGGTCCACCGTGTTGAACCCCGCCGTCCGGGGGGACACCGCCTGGAACAGGGACACCAGCAGCTTCTGCCCCCCGTCCATCCCCGCCAGCAGGTTTCCGTTTTCCGCCCACCAGAACAGGGCGGTGCCCCCCAGGGTCAAAACCAGGGTGGCGGTGAGGATGAGCTTGGAGTGCAGGGAGTAGAGGCGGAAGCGCAGCCCCTTTTCCATCACGTCCCGCCACACCAGGAAGCCCAGCCCCCCCAGCAGGATCAGGGCCACGGCGGTGAGGTTCACCAGGGGGTCGAACACGTAGTGGGTCAGGGAGCTGTAGGGCTCCCGGAAGCCCATCAGGTCAAAGCCCGCGTTGCAGAAGGCGGACACGCTGTGGAACACGGCGTACCAGATCCCCCGGGCCCACCCCAGCTCGGGCACGAACCGGAGGGCCAGCAGCGCCGCCCCCGCCCCCTCGATGGCGGCGGTGCCCCACAGGATATACCGCAGCAGGGCCAGCACATCGCTCAACCGCTGGGCGCTGACGCTCTCCATCATCATGGAGCGCTGCCGGAGGCCCACCTTTTTCCCCAGCAGCAGGGACGCCTGGAGCATCATGGTCATATAGCCCAGCCCGCCCACCTGGATGAGCGCCAGCAGGACGATCTGGCCCAGCAGGTTGAACTGGGTCCAGGTGTCCGCCACCACCAGGCCGGTCACGCAGGTGGCGGAGGTGGCGGTGAACAGGCTGTCCAGAAAGGACAGTCCCCGGCCCGTCCGGTTGGCGAAGGGCAGCATGAGTAGCAGCGCGCCCCCCAGGATGATGGCCAGAAAGCCCAGGGCGATCACCCGGTTGGGGGACAGTCTGACAGTTTGTTTCTTCACGGCCTCGACTCTCCTTTTCGTACTCCCCTCTATTATAGTGATCCCGGCCCGGTTTTGCAAGTGCGGATCGGCGTCATGGCGCAAAAAGGGGCGGCCCTTCCGGCCGCCCCGTTCCGTCCGTGCCGTCCTCCTCAGCCCAGCAGCGCCACCGCCACGTCGTTGACGTTGGTGCCGGTGGGCCCGGTCACGATCAGGCCGTCCACCGCCTTCAGGGCGTGGTAGGCGTCGTTGTCCGAGAGCACCGCGAACACGTCCAGCCCCTTGGCCTTCAGTTCGGCCAGGGTGCCGCCGTCCACATAGCCCCCCGCCGCGTCGGTGGGGCCGTCGGTGCCGTCGCTGCCCACGGAGAACACGGCGGCGTCCAGCCCCGCGATGCCGGGGGCGGCGGCCAGGGCCAGCTCCTGATTGCGCCCCCCCAGGCCCTTGCCCGTCAGGTGGACCACCGTCTCCCCCCCGGCGATGTAGGCCAGGGGCCTGCCGTCGGCGGCGTGGGTGCGCAGGATGCCGGCCAGGAAGGCCCCCGCCTCCCGCGCCTGGCAGGAGAGCTGGTCGGTGAGGTACACCGGCTGATAGCCCAAAGCCTCGCACTCCTTGGCCGCCGCGGCGCAAAGTTCCCGCACACTGCCGGTGATCAGGGTGGTGACGTTGTCCAGCTCCTTGGGGGTCTCCCGGCCCAGCAGGTCCCTGGCCTGGGGACTAAGCTCCAGCCCGTATTTCTCCACGATCGCCAGGGCCTGCTCACAGGTGGACCCGTCGGGGCAGGCCGGGCCGCTGGCGATCATGTCCAGGGGGTCGCCCAGGATATCGCTGAGCACGATGCTGAACACCCTCGCCGGGGCGCAGGCTTGGGCGAACCGGCCCCCCTTCACCCCGCTCAGCCGCTTGCGGATGGTGTTCATCTCCACGATGTCCGCCCCGCAGGCCAGCAGCTGCTTGGTGATATCCTGGAGCTCCTCCCCGGGGATCAGGGGCTTCTCGAAGAGGGCGGAGCCCCCGCCGGACAGCAAAAACACCACCGTGTCCTCCGCTCCCAGGCCGCTCACCAGGTCCAGCGCCTTCTGGGTGGCGGAAAAGCTGTTCTCATCGGGCACCGGGTGGCCCGCCTCGCAGCACTCCACCCCGGAGATATCCCCCTTCACATGGCCGTACTTGGTGACCACCACGCCGCCGTCCACCCGGCCCAGGGCGTCCGCCGCGGCCTTTGCCATCTGCCAGCCCGCTTTGCCCGCCGCCACCAGCAGGGTCTTTCCCGCGCCGGGGACAAATCCCTTCAGCGCCCGCTGCACCGCCTCGTCGGGGAGGACGGCCTTCAGGCTGGCGGACACGATCTGTTGGGCGTGCCGCCGCAATGTCTCGTTCATACTATCACCTTTTCTCCCCCGCCCAGGCGGGGGCGTCATTTTTTGTCACACCGGCCGGGACGGGGCGCCCTGGGCGGCCAGGGCCTCCTCCGCCCGCCTCACCTTGCCCAGCACCCTTCGGATGATGGGCACCGCCAGCGCCAGGCTGAGCACATCGGCCACCGCCTGCACCGACGCCACCCCCGTGGCCCCGAAGGCCCAGGCCAGGGGGTAGACCACCGGGATGAAGCAGGTGCCCTGCCGGGCGCTGGACAGGATGAGGGCCCCGCGGGCCTCGCCCAGCCCGGCGCAGAACATGTTGGCCACCGCCACCCAGCCGTGGATGGGCATGACGAGGCACTGCAGCCGGACGCACAGCGCCCCCACCGCCACCATCTCCGGATCCCGCTCGGCGAACAGGGCGATCAGCCCGTCGGCCCCCAGGGCCAGGGCCACCCCGATGACCAGCCCGATGGCGATGGACGCCTTGGTGGCGAAGCGGAAGCTCTCCCGCACCCGGTCGTACCGCTTGGCCCCCCAGTTGAAGCCCGCCACCGGCTGGAACCCGGTGCCGAAGCCCAGGATGATGCCGAAGGGGAACATCATGATCTTGGTGGACACCCCCACCCCCGCCAGCACCGAGTCGGAGATGCTCCCGGCGATGTTGTTCAGGATGATGGCGGACACCACCGCCAGCCCGGAGCGGAACATGGAGGAGGAGCCCACGCTCACCACCTGGTAGAGGATGTCCTTCACGATGCGCACGTTGCGGACGCTGAGGTGGAGGACGCTGCGCCGGGTCAGATAGGGGAAGATCAGGATGGCGAAGCTCACCAGCTTGGAGATGGCGGTGGCCAGAGACGCCCCCGCCACCCCCATGTCGAACTGGAAGATGAAGATGGGGTCCAGCACGCAGTTGAGGATCCCGCCGAAGCCCATGCCGAACATGGACAGCATGGCGCTGCCCTCCGCCCGGAGGCACTGGTTCATCACGAAGTTGCAGGCCATGAAGGGGGCCACCAGCAGCACATAATCGGCGTACTGGATGGCGAACGCCTCACAGGTGGGGGTGGCCCCCAGCAGATACACCAGGGGCCGGGTGAAGCTCAAGCCCAGCACCCCCACGACGAGGCCGAAGGTGAAGGCCCCGAAGAAGGAGGTGGACAGCACCTGGCTGGCCTTCTTCCCGTCCCTGGCCCCCAGCAGCCGGGAGCTGTAGCTGGCCGCCCCCACCGCCAGCATGGACCCCGCCATCATGATCAGCTGGTCCAGGGAGGCGTTGACGCTCACCGCCGCGGTGGCGTTGGTGCCCAGGAAATGGACGAAATAGGTGTCCGTCAGGCTGTAGATGGAGTTGATGAGGAAGGCCACGATGGTGGGCACCGCCATCTTCAGGATAAGGCCGGGGATGGGAGCCTCCGCCATGAGGGTCTCCCGCTTCGTCTGTCTGTTCTCTTCCACTTTTCTGTGCCTCGTTTCTCTTTCATCTGCGTTTCGTCATTTCGTTCGTACCCTATCTATTCTATACCTTTCATTTCCGCTGTCAAGTGGAAAAATGCCGGACTTCCTCTGCTTTTCCCCTTTTACCGGACCAGGCAGGGCCTTTTGTGGTCGTATTTCCAGCCGGGGATCAGATACCGCATCCCCGCGGCGTCGTCCCGGTCGTGGCTGGGCAGTTTGCCGTACAGGGCGTTTGCCTCCATCACCCGCTCCATGTTGAGGCGGACCCCCAGGCCCGGGCCCTGGGGCACCTGGAGCTTTCCGTCCACGATCTTGGGGGCGTCCTCCAGCAGGTCCTGGCCGTCCTGCCAGATCCAGTGGGTGTCCAGGGGGGCGGGCTCGCCCACCGCCGCGGCCCCCACCTGGGCGAAGGCGGCCAGGGTGATGTCGAAGTGGTTGTTGGAGTGGATCCCCCAGGTGAGCCCCCAGCTGTCCAGCAGCTGGCTCATGCGCACCGCCCCGTCGAAGCCCCAGAAGTGGGGGTCGGCCAGGATGATGTCGCAGGCGTTCAGGCTGACGGTGTGGTAGAACTGCCGCCAGTCGGTGGCGATCATGTTGGTGGCCACCTGGAACTGGGTGGCGTTTTTGAACTCCCGCATGATCTCCCGGCCGGAGTAGCCTCCCTCCGGCCCGCAGGGGTCCTCCACGTAGGTGACGATCCCGTGCATGTCCTTGCACAGCTCGACGGCCTCGTTGAGGCTCCAGGCCCCGTTTGGGTCGATGTTCACCCGGGCGCCGGGGAAGCGCTTTTTCAGTGCCCGGACGGCCTCCATCTCCTCCGCCCCGGCCAGCACGCCGCCTTTCAGCTTGAAATTGCGGAAGCCGTACTTCTCATGAAGGGCCTCGGCCTCCTCCACGATGCGCTCCGGGGTGAGGATCTCCTCCCGGCGCAGCCGGAACCAGGGGTCGGGGCTGCCGCTCTCGTCCAGGTACTGCATCTCCCCGGCGGGGACCTTGCCCTTGTCGGACACGTAGAAGAGGTAGCCCAGCACCTCCACTTCCCCCCGCTGCCGGCCCTCCCCCAAAAGCTGGCACATGGGCACCCCCAAATGCTGGCCCAGCAGGTCCAGCATGGCGCACTCGATGGCCCACTCGCTCTTCACCACGAATTTCAGCTTGGAGATGTCCAGGGTCTGGATGTCGCCCCCCTCCCCCGGGCCGGACTTGGACAGCCTGTGGATGGTCTGGAGCACCTGGCGGTACTCGCTCACCGGACGGCCCTCCACCAGGGGGCGGACGGCGTTCAGACAGCCGCAGGTATAGTCCCCCCCGTGGATCTCGCCCACGCCGGTGTGCCCGGCGCTGTCGGTGAGGAGGACCAGATTGCGGGTGAAGCAGGGGGCGTGGGCCCCGGACAGGGTCATGAGCATACTGTCATACCCGGCCACCGGGATGACCTGCATCTTGGTAATGACGGGACAATCCATGATTTTTCTCCTCCTTGAGAAAGGGGCCGGCATCCCGCCGGCCCCCTCTTTCCACCGTTCAGCGCACCATGCAGGGCTTCTTGTTGTCGAACTTCCAGCCGGGGATCAGGTACTGCATCCCCACGGCGTCGTTCCGGGCGCCCTTGCCGAAGCACTTGTCCAGATAGAGCTGGTGGGCGCGCATCACCTGGTCCCGGTCCACCTCGATGCCCAGGCCCCCCTTGCGGGGCAGGTCGATGCAGCCGCCCACGATCTCCATGGGCCGCTTGGTGAGCCGCTCCCGGCCCTCCTGCCAGATCCAGTGGGTGTCGATGCCGTTCATCTTGCCGGGGATGGCGGCGGCGCACTGCACCACCATGGCCAGGGAGATGTCGAAATGGTTGTTGGAGTGGCAGCCCCACATCAGGCCGAAGTCATTGCACAGCTGGCCCACCCGGACGGAGCCCTCCATGGTCCAGAAGTGGGGGTCGGCCAGGGGGATGTCCACGCTCTGCAGGGCGATGGCGTGGCACATCTGCCGCCAGTCGGTGTTGATCATGTTGGTGGCGGTGGGCATCATGGCGGCCTTGCGGAACTCCGCCATCACCTCCCGGCCGGAGAAGCCGTCCTCCGCGCCG
>CAJUPU010000014.1 GCA_910588495.1 uncultured Oscillospiraceae bacterium
CCGGGATGCTGGGTCACTACAGCGCCGGGTTCACCCTGGATACCTACGCCCACGTCACCACCCAGGCGCAGCGGCAAGCGGCGGATACCGCGGATACCATGGCGAATATCCTCTCCGGTGCCATCTAATCCTTTCTGAACATTTCGCCGTATGGGTCAGCGCATGGGTCAAAGCGCTGACCCATTTTTTAACCCAGATTATTTTCCAACAAAAGCAGAGAAAAAGCCCTGAAATCTTGCGATTTCAGGGCTTTTTTGGTTGCGGGGGCCGGATTTGAACCGACGACCTTCGGGTTATGAGCCCGATGAGCTACCAGACTGCTCCACCCCGCGATATGAAATTGGTGCCGGAGACCGGGGTCGAACCGGCACGGGATCGCTCCCACGGGATTTTAAGTCCCGGGCGTCTGCCAATTCCGCCACTCCGGCTTGTCAAGGCTCAATCATAATAGCACGTTTACAAGGCCCTGTCAACCCCTATTTTTTGTCGCGGGCCGTCGAGGCCCCCTCCGGGCGCCCGGCCCGGAGGGGGCGGCGCTCAGGCGCCGGTGGTGTGGGCGATGTAGGTGAGGTGGTCGCCCAGGCGCTCCAGGTTGGAGACCAGGTTGATGAACACCCCGCTGGACTCCGCCCGGCACTCCCCGGCGTTGAGCCGCTGGATGTGCCGGTCGATCAGGGCCTTGCGCAGGCCGTCCACCTCCTCCTCCACCCGGTCGATCTGGGGCAGCAGCATGGGATCTCGCTCCAGTACCGCCCGCTTGGTGAGGCCGTACAGCTCTTCCACCCGGGCCACCATGCCGTCCAGCTCCTCCCCCACGCTGGGGGAGAAGTCCAGGCCCCCGTCCAGGGACCGCCGGGCGTATTTGGTGAGGTTATCGGCGATCTCCGCGATGCGCATGATGTCCCCCAGGCTGCTGTGCAGGTGGGAGATGGCCCGCTCGTCCGCCAGCTTGCTCTGGGCGGACAGCCGGATGAGGTAGTTCACCATCCCCTGGGAGATCTCTCCCGCCTGGCCGATAAGGTGGTGGGTGGGCTGGATGAGCTCCCGGTCCCTGTCCGCGAAGGCGCGGTAGCCGGTGCGGAAGGCGTCCATGGCGGTGTCGGACAGCCGGATCAGCTCCTTTTCCAGCTGGGAGATGGCCAGGGACGCGGAGGACAGCATACGCTCGTCCAGGAAGGTGGCCGGAGCGGAGGCCGGGGCCCGCCGGTCCTTGACCAGCAGCTCCGACATCTTCACGAACCAGCCGCAGAAGGGCAGGAACAGGGCGGTGCAGGCCACGTTGAAGAAGGTGTGGAACATGGCGATCTGGGTGGCGGGGGCGGGGAACCACCGGCGGAAGGTGGCGTCCATGGCCCCCGGCCAGCACAGCAGCGCCGCGAAAAAGAGGGCGCTGCCCAGGGTGTTGAACAGCAGGTGGATCAGCCCCGCCCGGCGGGCGCCGGTCCCAGCGGTGGCGGAGGACATCAGGGCGGTGACGCAGGAGCCGATGTTGGTGCCCAGGATGATGTAGAGCGCCTCGTTGCCCCCGGTGCCGATGGTGAGCCCCGCCACCGACATGGCGATGATGATGGAGGTGGTGGCCGAGCTGGACTGGACCAGGGCGGTGAGCAGCACCCCCGCCAGCAGCAGCAGGAAGGGATCGGACACCGTCTCGAATATGCCCTGGATGGCGTCCCGGCTGGCCTTCATGGCGTCGGACATGAGGGCAAGGCCGACGAAGATCAGCCCCAGGCCCGCCAAGATCATGCCCGTCTTTTTCATCCCGTCCCTCTTGCACACCATGAACATCATGATGCCCGCGAAGGCCAGGATCTGGACATAGGTGGTGATGGGAAAGGCGCTGAGGGCGGCGATCTGGGCGGTGACGGTGGTGCCGATGTTGGCCCCCATGATCATGGCCGCCGCCTGGTAGAGGTCCATGGCCCCCACGTTGACGAAGCCCACGATCAGCACGGTGGTCACGCCGGAGCTCTGGATGAGGGCGGTGGCGGCGGCGCCCACCCCCACGTTCACCAGCCGTTTGTGGGCGGCGCGGCCGAACAGTTCTTTGAGACGGCCGGTGGCCAGCTGCTCGATGTTGGCGGTGAGCAGGTGCACCCCCACCAGGAAGGTCCCGGTGCCGGCCAGCAGCCGGGCCAGGAACAGCGAGATCTGCGCGATGGTCATTGGCTCTCCCCTTTTCACAATGTTTTTGAGGCGTATCTATAAAAAACGAGACTTTGCCGCCGGAGGCGGCAAAGTCTCGCCATTTCATCTCCAGCCGGATCGTACGATCGTATTGACGGCGCGGTGAACACGGACAGGTCCGTGCAGGCTACTCCCTTTGCATGTTCCATCATACCTGATGTCCGCCCCGCTGTCGATCTCCATTTTTCATAAGATCGGGCCGGACGCCCCTGCCTCCTTCCGGCTCCTTGTCCCGCGGAAAGCTCTTGACAAATTTCGCCCGTTATGATACTGTATGACTACAACAAAATATGGAAACCAGCTGCGCCCCACATGAATAGGGTGAAAAGCCCTGCGAGTCGGTCACTGTGAAGCCCCCGCCCGAGGGGATGAGTCAGGTATGTGGCAGTTGGAAGCATTCTGCCGGTACCGGAAGTGCGCTTCTCGTCCGGCCTCATCCTGTCTCGATCGTCACATGGATGGGGCTTTGTTCATTGCGCTCCGTGTATCCGGCACGGGGCGCGTTTTTATCCGCCCCGGTGGCCGCGTACCCCCAATCGGCGCGGACAGGCCGCGCAGGGAGATAAAAACGACTGTCAAGGAGGAGATGGACCCATGAGAAAACGGAACAGGGCGCTGGCCATGCTGCTGGCGCTGGTGATGGCCTTCGGGCTGACCGGCGCGGCCTTTGCCGCCGGGGAGGACGGCGGGGCCTACACCGACGTGCCCGGCTGGGCCAAGGAGTATGTGGATGAGATGACGGAGAAGGGCCTGATCGACGGCAAGACCGACACCACCTTCGGGGCCGGCGACCCCATGACCCGGGCCGACCTGGTGACCGCCCTGTACCGCCTGGACGGCTCCCCCGATGTGAAGGACAAGGAGGACCCCTTCCAGGACGTGGCGGCGGACGCGGCCTATCGGGACGCCGTGGTCTGGGCCTATGACCACAAGATCGTCAACGGCAAGAGCGCCGACACCTTCGACCCCGAGGGCAGCGCCCAGCGCCAGGAGATCGCCAAGATCGTGTGCCGGTTCGCCGCCTTTCAGGTGGGCCGGGAGAGCCTGGACAGCCGCAAGGACGAGATGTCCGCCTATCCCGACGCCGCCGACGTGGACGAGTGGGCCAGGGACTGCATGAACTGGGCGGTGGCCAGCCAGTTCATCACCGGCAGCGACGGAAGGCTGCTCCCCCACGGCACCGCCACCCGGGCGGAGGTGTCCGCCATCCTGTGCCGCTATCTGGCTGACGCCGCCACCGGCGACGCCTCCAAGGACGATCCCCGCAACCAGGACGGCATCGGCAAAAAGGAGCTGCTGGTGGTGAGCTTCGGCACCAGCTTCAACGACAACCGGACGGTCACCATCAAGGCGGTGGAGGACGCCATGGACAAGGCGTTCCCCGGCTATGACGTGCGAAGGGCGTTCACCGCCGACACCATCATCGAGCACATCTACCGCCGGGACGGCGAGAGCATCGACAACGTGAAGCAGGCCCTGGAGCGGGCCAAGAAAAACGGGGTGGAGGAGCTGCTGGTGCAGCCCACCCACCTGATGAACGGCTGGGAGTACGGCGATCTGGTGAAGGCCCTGGAGAAGTATGAGGGCGACTTCGCGTCCATCAAGATCGGCGCGCCCCTGCTCACCACCGACGACGACTTCGCCAGAGTGGGCGAGGCCATGATCGAGGCCACCGAGGAGCTGACCGCCGACGACGAGACCGCCGTGTGCTGGATGGGCCACGGCACCGAGGCCGCCTCCAACGGGATCTACGCCAAGATGCAGAAGTGGTTCGCCGACGCCGGGGCGGACAACCACTTCGTGGGCACCGTGGAGGCCGAGCCCACCGCCCGGGACCTGGCCCAGCTGGTGAAGGAGGCCGGGTACACCAAGGTGGTGCTGCGCCCCATGATGATCGTGGCGGGGGACCACGCCAACAACGACATGGCGGATGAGAAGGACCCCGAGTCCTGGTGGTCCGTGTTCACCGCCGCCGGGCTGGAGGTCCAGTGCGAGATCAAGGGGCTGGGCGAGCTGGCCGAGATCCAGGCCCTGCTGGCCGACCACGCCAAGAACGCCAAGGACCTGAAGGACACCGGCATCGACGTGGAGCCCAACCCCAACGACCCCGGCGCCGGGGACGAGCCCAAGGCCCTGGCCGACGGCACCTATGCCATTGAGGTGGAGTGCGAGCAGTCCATGTTCAAGATCGACAGCTGCACCCTCACCGTGAAGGACGGGGAGATGACCGCCCGGCTGGTGCTGGGCAGCGATAGCTTCGACAAGATGTTCCCGGGCACCGCCGCCGCGGCCAAGCTGGCCCAGGAGGGGGCGGTGGACGGCGAGACCGCCGACGGCAAGACCGCCTTCACCCTGAGCGTGGCCGAGCTGGACAAGCCCCTGGACTACGCCGCCCACAGCGTGCGCAAGGACGACTGGTACGACCGCACCCTCACCTTCGACGCCGCCAGCGCCCAGGCAAAGTAAAAAGGACATCCCCTTTCCCTGAGCGCCGCGGAGCCCAAGCGCTTCGCGGCGCTCTCTTTTGAGGCGGCGGACAGCGTGCCGCCTCACTTCTGCAAGGAGGGACCCAGAATGAAAAAGAGTTCGATCTTGTGCCTGACGGCGGGGCTGGCGCTGGCCCTGCTGGCCGGGTGCGCCGGGGAGAAGGCGCCGGAGCCGTCCGCGCCCCCCAGCGCCCCCCCGGCCCAGTCCCAGGCGGCGCAGCCCACGCCCACGCCGGAGCCCGCGTCCACCCCCGCGCCCTCTGCGGAGCCCACTCCCACCCCCGCGCCCTCTGCGGAGCCCACGCCCACCCCCATGCCCTCTGCGGAGCCCGCGCCCACCCCCGCGCCCTCCGCGGAGCCCACGCCCACTCCCGCGCCCTCTGCGGAGCCCACCTCCGCCCCGGCCCCCCAGGGCCCGGAGGACGGGAACTATACCGCCAATGTCACCCTGTCCGGGGGCACCGGCCGGGCCTCCATCCAGTCCCCGGCCAAGCTGCGGTGTACCGAGGACAGTTCACCGCCACCATTCAATGGAGCAGCCCCAATTTTGACTACATGAAGGTGAACGGGACCCGGTACGACCTCATCAGCGCCCCGGGGGCCGATTCCGCCTTCGAGATCCCCGTGGCCGCCTTCGACACGCCCCTGCCGGTGATCGCCGACACCATAGCCATGAGCGAGCCCCACGAGGTGGAGTACGCCATCACCTTCGACTCCGCCAGCCTGACGAAACAGTGAGGAGAGGCCCATGAAACGCTGGAACTTTTTTCTGCCCGCCCTGATCTTGGCCCTGGCCCTGTGCGCCTGCGCCCCGGTTGGGGAGGGGGCCTCTGCGCCGCCTTCGGCGGAGTCCTCTCAAGGGACAGCGCCTGAGAATACACAGCGGACGGTCCCGCCTTGGAGCGAATTGGATTGGAGCGGACACCTGGAGCTGGACTACGCCCAGAGCTTTGCCGTGGACTACTCCCAGGAGGGCTATAAGCGGATCGCCATCGACCAGGAGACCTATCTGGTGGTCCCGGAGCTGGACCCGGTGCCGGAGGGCATCCCCGAGGACGTGACCGTCCTGCGCCAGCCCCTGGAGAACGTCTACTTACAGGCCACCTCCGCCATGGACTGCTTCCGGAAGCTGGACGTGATGGACGCCGTCACCATGACGGGCACCGACGCGCCGGGCTGGTACATCCCCGAGGCCAGGGCGGCCATGGAGTCCGGCAGGATGGTGTACGCCGGGAAGTACTCCGCCCCGGACTATGAGCTGATCCAGTCCAAAAACTGCGGTCTGGCCCTCACCTCCACCATGATCTACCACAACCCGGAGGTGAAGGAGCAGCTGGAGCGCATGGGCGTGCCGGTGCTGGTGGAGCGCTCCAGCTATGAGAGCCACCCCCTGGGCCGGATGGAGTGGGTGAAGCTGTACGGCGTCCTCTTCGACCGGGAGGAGGAGGCCCGGGCCTATTACAATGAGCAGCTGGCCAGGCTGGAGCCGGTGCTGGAGCGGGAGAGCACCGGGAAAACGGTGGCCTTCTTCGCCGTCAACGCCAACGGCATGGTGACGGTGCGCAAGCCGGGGGACTACATCGCCAAGGCCATCGACCTGGCCGGAGGGGTGTACGCCCTGAAGGGCCTGAGCGGGGAGGAGAACGCCCTGTCCACCATGAACATCCAGATGGAGAGCTTCTACGACATGGCCAAGGACGCGGATATCCTGATCTACAACAGCGCCATCGAGTCCACCCTGGAGACCCTGGACCAGCTGGTGGACAAGAGCGCTCCCCTGGCGGAGTTCAAGGCGGTGCGGGAGGGGAACGTGTGGTGCACCGGCAAGAGCATGTTCCAGGAGTCCCAGTCGGTGGGCGAGACGATCTTGGACATCAACAAGATCCTCACCCAGGGCCATGGGGCGGACGGGTCGCTGAGCTACCTGTACCGGCTGAAATGACGGAGGGACGACCATGAGAGACGACCGTGCGCGCTACGCCGGGGGGCTGCTCCTGCTGGCGGCGCTGGCCCTGGGGTTGCTGGTGTGGAACGTGTGCGCCGGCAGCGTGTCCATCCCGCTGGGGGAGGTGCTCCGCGCCCTGCTCTCCCCGGAGGAGGGGGGGATCGTCTGGGGGATGCGCCTGCCCCGGCTGCTGGCCGCCGCCATCCTGGGCGGGGCGCTGTCGGTGTCCGGCTTCCTGCTCCAGACCTTTTTCGCCAACCCCATCGCCGGGCCCTTCGTGCTGGGCATCTCCTCCGGGGCCAAGCTGACGGTGGCCCTGGTGATGGTGGTCTTCCTCAGCCACGGCATCGTCCTCAGCTCCATGGCCATGGTGGCCGGGGCCTTCGCGGGGTCCATGCTGTCCATGGGCTTCGTGCTGCTCATGTCCCGCAGGGTGCGCAGCATGTCCATGCTGGTGGTGTGCGGCATCATGATCGGCAACATCTGCTCCGCGATCACCGACTTCGTGATCACCTTCAGCGACGACTCCAACATCGTCAATCTCCACAACTGGTCCCTGGGCAGCTTCTCGGGCACCTCCTGGGAGGACGTGGGCCTCATGGCCTGGATCGTGGGCGCCGCCCTGCTGCTGTCCTTTCTGTTGTCCAAGCCCATCGGCGCCTATCAGATGGGGGAGGTGTACGCCCAGAACATGGGGGTCGATATCAAACGCTTCCGGGCCCAGCTGATCTTGCTGTCCAGCCTGCTGTCCGCCACCGTCACCGCCTTCGCCGGGCCCATCTCCTTCGTGGGCATCGCCGTGCCCCACCTGGTGAAGGGCCTGTTCCGCACCGCCAAGCCCATCGTGATCATACCCGGCTGCTTTCTGGGGGGAGCGGCCTTCTGCCTGTTCTGCGACCTGATCGCCCGGACCGCTTTCGCCCCCAGAGACATGTCTATCAGCTCCGTCACCGCCGTGTTCGGCGCGCCGGTGGTGCTCTATCTCATGGCGTCCCGCCGGGGCGGGAGAGGAGGGGACCAATGAACCAGATCCGGCTCCACACCCAGGGCCTCAGCGTGGGCTACAACAAAAAGACCCTGATCGGCGGCATCGAGCTCACCCTCCGCCAGGGCCAGATCATGACCCTGATCGGCCCCAACGGGGCGGGAAAATCCACCATCTTGAAGAGCCTCATCCGTCAGCTCCCCCCCACCGGGGGGACCGTCTACCTGGACGGAAGGGACATGGCCGCGCTGGGCGAGCGGGACGTGGCCCAAAAGCTCAGCGTGCTCATGACCGCCCGGCTCCACCCGGAGCTCATGACCTGCTTCGACGTGGCCGCCACCGGGCGCTACCCCTATACCGGGCGGCTGGGGATCTTGTCCCAGGAGGACCGGGAGAAAACCAGGCAGAGTTTGGAGCTGGTCCACGCCGCCGACCTGGGAGACCGGGACTTCGCCCGGATCAGCGACGGCCAGCGCCAGCGGGTGCTGCTGGCCCGGGCCCTCAACCAGGAGCCGCAGGTGCTGGTGCTGGACGAGCCCACATCCTTTTTAGACATCCGCCACAAGCTGGAGCTGCTGGCCATCTTGAAAGATATGGTCCGCTCCCGGGAGCTGGCGGTGGTCATGTCCCTCCACGAGCTGGACCTGGCCCAGAAGATCAGCGACTGGGTGGTGTGCGTCCAGGGGGACACCATCGCCCGGCAGGGCCCCACCGAGGAGATCTTCACCGCAGAGCACATCGCCCGGCTCTACGGCGCGGCCAGGGGGAGCTATAACGCCCTGTTCGGCTCGCTGGAGCTGGAGGCCCCCCCAGGCGCGCCGGAGGTGTTCGTGATCGGCGGAGGCGGGGCGGGGATCCCGGTGTACCGCAGGCTCCAGCGGGAGGGGACGCCCTTCGCCGCCGGGGTGCTGGGGGAGAACGACCTGGACTATCCCGTGGCGCTGGCCCTGGCGGCGGAGACCGTGGCGGAACGGCCCTTCCGCCCCATCGGCGAGGAGGCGTTCCGGCGGGCCGAGGCGCTGATGGAAGGGTGCTCCCGGGTGCTGTGCCCGCTGACGGACTTCGGCGAGATGAACGAGGGGAACCGGACCCTCCGGGACATGGCACGGCAGGCCGGGAAGCTGGAGGCGTGGGCCGCAGAAGGGTGCACCGTGTAAGAGCCTGTTCGATATCCCTCAAAACGCCATCTGCCGAATCTTTTCCCGCCATGCTTCGTTGGGATCTCTTGAAATAAACACAATTATTCCTGCGAGATCCCGCCTCGCCTGACGGGAAGATCTTTCGTCAGCTGGCATTCTTCGAGATATCGAACAGGCTCTTGAAGATCCCCCGTCCGGGGGATCTTTTTCTTGCATCGGAGCGTGCAAAAAGGGGGCCGTTGGGGGGCGCGGCGAGAGGAAGTCTTATCCCCTGGGCCGGGGAAGGGGGGTGGGGACAAGAGCGCCGGGCCAACCGCTTTTTCGGCCGCGCCGGGCCGCGAAAAACGCGCAAAAAAACGCCGCAAAACGGGCCGCCGCCGTCCGATCATGACGATCTTCGCAACAGGCGGACCACCCCCCCGGGACAGGCCGACACCACTATATATCGCGGGCGCGCGAGGGTGAAAACGTCTATGTTGTGTCCGCCTTTGTTGTCCCAAATCAGGCAACTCCAGCCAATATTACAGTTGTGTTACACTTGGCGCAGAACCATTGACTTTGTCCCAGGCGGGTGTTATCATGCACTCAGCCTGATGGACGCGACCGATCGGCGGAGAGGATGGCTCATCCTCTGCAGCACCTTCGAAAAGTTGCGAAAAAACGGCAAAATAACACAAGGAGGAAACAATCCAATGAGAAACTTGAAGAAGTTCCTCGCGCTGGTCATGGCGATGGTCATGGCGTTCAGCCTCATGCTGTCCGCCAGCGCCGCCAACACCGCCAAGGATTTCGACGACGCCGACCAGATCACCGAAGCGTTCGTGGAAGCCACCGACGTGCTGACCGGCATGAAGGTCTTCCAGGGCGACGAGGGCGGCTTCCGTCCCGCCGACACCATCACCCGCGCCGAGGTGGCGGCCCTGATCTACCGTCTGGCCACCGGCGACGTGGACGACGTGCGCTCCGGCGCTTACGCCAACTACGGCAACTTCGCCGACGTGGCCGAGAGCGACTGGTTCGCGGGCTACGTGGGCTACTGCGCCAACGCGGGCTACATCAAGGGCAAGACCCCCACCACCTTCGACCCCTACGCCTCCGTCACCGGCTATGAGGCCCTGGCCATGATCCTGCGGGCCATCGGCTACGACAAGAACGGGGAGTTCACCGGGGCCACCTGGGAGACCAACGTGTCCGCCCTGGCCACCCAGCTGGGGATCCTGACCAACATCAAGACCACCCACTACGGCAACACCCTGTATCTGGCCAGCCGCCGGGACGTGGTGGCCGAGCTGCTGTTCCAGGCCGACGCCAAGGTGAACATGGTCAACTACACCCCCGCCTTCGGCTATCAGCCCTACGGCGATGAGGGCGGCGTGACCGGCTCCGAGAAGAACCCCACCCTGGGCGAGAAGATCTTCGGCCTGGCCCTGAGCGAGAAGGGCGTCCTGCTGGGCAACCAGCAGACCGGCGAGACCGGCTCCGTCATGGGTTACGCCAGCAACAGCAAGGAGTTTGACGCCGCCCCTGTGACCCGGCATGTTGATGGCTCTACCGTCAGCGCCGTCTGGCCCGCCGGCGTGCCTTACAGCGCCTACACCTGGGAACAGAAATATGACGTGAACACTGCGGGCACCATCGGTGTCGCCTCCGCCACGGGCACCGCGGCCAACGATGATGCGGCCAACGCCGTGGTGGGCACCAACGTGAAGTTCGAGCTGGAGACCGGCATCGACCTGATCGGCCACAACCTGAAGCTGTGGTACGACAACGGCAACGGCGTGGTGTCCAACAACAAGAAGCACGTGTACGCCTACTTCGACAAGGCCACCCACACCAATGTGGTGACCACCGTGGACGCCAACAGCCAGGACAACGCCACGGCGGTGAACGCCACCTCCGATCAGTATGCCGCTGGCGACCGGAACCTGTTCGACCTGATCGAGGGCGCGGGCTTCAAAGCCCCCGGCGTCACCACCACCGCCGTGTTCAACAACAGCTTCGGCCGGTTCGGCTCTGACTTCTCCGCCAACGGCGCCGTGGGCAACGGTGTGGCCGTCGCCGCGACCGACACCGACGCGATCGCCAGCCCCGTGCGCATGTATAAGCTGATTTCCAACAGCAGCAACAAGCAGCTGGACGCGGTCATCGCGCTGAACATCGAGTCCTCTCAGATCACCGAGTCCAACAACGTCAACCGGGTGCCCACCCTGGGTATCCCCGTGATGGACAACGGCACTGTGAATGTCGGGACGACTAATGCTTCCACTACGGATAAGCGTCAGCTTGAGACCATGTTCATCACCACCAACACCGGCGGCGGTCTGGCTTCCGGCGGCGTGGGCGCCACCGACACCGACTCGACTGTCGCCAAGGTCACCACTGCGGCTCTGAACGTGAAGGACGTGAACGGTGTCCTGACCGGCGTGATCGCGCAGGACGCCCTGGTGGGCAACTCCACCAAGGCTCTGGGCGACTACGAGTTCGGCATCCACATCACCGGCACCACCCCGCGCACCGTCTCCTCCGCTGAGGCCACCGCCATCAACAACGGCACCGCCAACCAGCTGGAGACCGCCTACTTCCTGCTGAACAAGGTGACCGCCCCCGTGGAGGGCACCGTGGTGGCCTACAACGTGAACAAGGGCACCGTCACCCTGGACGACGGCACCGTGCTGGAGCGTTCCAAGTACTACCACACCGTGACCGGCTGGTCCGACGGCCAGGCCAAGAACAAGCCCGCCCCCAACACCGCCATTCCCCAGGGCTGGATCCAGGGCGCGACCAACTGGGAAGAGGGCTACGCCAACGTGGGCTACAAGTTCTATCTGGACCACGAGGGCAAGTACCTGGGCGCTGAGCGCTCCTACGGCGCCAGCTTCCTGTACGGCACCTACCAGGATTACAGCCAGGAGACCAGCACCAGCGCCTTCAACTACTTCCTGACCGGCGTCACTCTGGACGGCGAGATCAAGACCGTTCAGCTGAAGAAGTACTGGCAGGGCGATGGTAATACTACCGCCGCGATCGGCCCCGAGACCACCAGCACCACTGAGGTGAACATTACCGGCACCGACAACCTGGGCGTGCCCTTCCGTGACACCTATGGGCAGGGCGCCGGCGTGGCCAACGGCATCGGCGAGGGCGTGTACATGGGCTTCGCCATCACCGGCGAGACCGCTGACTCCATCGTCAACGATCCCAACAAGAACCGCAACGAGTACCTGAACAACATGAACCGCCTGGGCATCCACAACGGCGCCTATCAGGGCAACGCCGCCGGCGACGCCGAGACCGCGTTCAGCGCCGACATCGCCATCACCGGCACCGACGTGACCCTGGGCGCGAAGCAGACCACCGGCGCCAGCGACAAGTACTTCACCGAGGCCACCAAGTTCATCCTGGTGTCCGGCTACGGCACCGACAGCGTGAAGGCTGAGGTCTACAACGGCATCAGCGAGCTGAAGGGCTCCTCCAGCCAGGTGGTGCTGAACATGGACGGCACGGCGGCTCCGACCGGCGATGTGAAGATCGCCCACATCACGGACAACACCGCGGTGAACGCCATGACCTACTACACCGAGAGCCCCTACACCTACGCCCAGAGCGGCGACACCGCCATGAAGATCGACACCATCATCCTGCCCAAGGCCGCGGTGTCCTGGAGCGGCGGTTCCGGCCTGTACTACGTGGGCGATCCCAACTACACCTCCATCAACAGCTGGGGCACCGACGCCTGGAAGTACAACCTGTATCAGGACGGCGAGCTGGAGCAGGTGTGGCTGACCAACGATCCTAACGATGCTACCCCCTCTACGGCTACCACTCAGCTGACCAACGACGTGTTCCTGAACCTGAAGGACACCGGCAAGACCGCCAACGACGGCGAGAAGATCTACACCGCCGGTATCTACAACCCGAACGGCTCCTGGGAGGCTGGCGTGTACTTCGACAACACCACTGCGGTGGATAACGCTGCTGCTAGTGACACCCCCGTGTACAACGCTACCACCCATCGTCCGAACCTGGGCTACATGGCGGGCGTGACCTACTCCGCCGTGACCCGTGACGCCCAGACCGCCACCTTCGGCGGCGCGGACGGCGTGGTCGGCACCGGCAACGACGATATCCTCGAGCGCGTGGCCGAGGCCAAGGTCGTGAACCTGAACGCCCAGGAGAACTGCATCAAGACGCCTGCCAGCGGCTACATCTGGCCGGGCATCACCGACCTGCAGACCCTGAACCAGGCCGGCTCCATCGATCCCGTCACCGGACGCGCCCTGAAGGTGTCCGCCGTGGTGGATCCCAGCAACCCGCTGGTCGTCACCTGCATCTATGTCTGCTACGATCAGACTACTACTCCCTGATCTGACTTAGCGCAAGGGACGAACAAGCACGAAAAACGGCCCCCGGGAATTTTCCCGGGGGCCGTTCTTTTGCGTGCTCTCAGGCGAACGCGAAGTAGGCAAACGTATAACCGCCGCAGGTAATGGTGCCGCTGCTGGTCGCCGGATTTATGTGGAAGCCGTTCTCGGTGATGTGCCCGCTGGAGCTTTTCACGTCCAGCGTCAAGGCTCCGGCGAGGAATGTCTCAAACGCCTGGATGAGCACGATAGCGGGCTGAAAGCCCAGGGTGATGTCGAGGCCCCCCGACTGGGGCCTGTAGGTGCCGTAAGCGATGTGGCGGGCCTCGACTACCTGGAGACGCCGGTCCAGGGCGGCGTCGGCGTCGGCCCGGGCCCGGGCCTCGGCGGCGTCTGCGGCCTGCCGGGCGCCGGTCTCGGCCTTCAGCGCCCCCTCCACCTTCTCCATGTTCTCGTTCAGCGCGTCCGGCGAGAACACGTCCTCCTTCTCGATGAGATCGAATCGGTACTTTTCTGTGTGTTGCATGTTTTATCCCTCCCAACGGGGAGGGATAACGGGGGCGGGGTTGGACGTTTTGGTGCGACGACGCCGGTACAAAGCCAGTGAGCGGCTTTGAGGGGACCGCGTCTTGCGTGTTGACAAATGCGCGGCGAAGGGTTATAATAAACGTGAAGAGTCCCGTGAACTCTCCCCTGGGTAAGCGGCTTGGCTCAACTAAGTTTTGGTCATGCTACGCAAAGCGCAGACAGCCGTCACTTGGCCGAGTGGCGGCTGTCCCTTTTTGCGATCCGAATCGTCACCGTCAAATCGAACGGGTGGAATGTGATCGTAATAGGCACACGCTTCACCCCCTTCCGGGTGGTGCAGCCAAGCCGCCTCGTCGCCGCAAGCTCCATATCCCTCGCTTCCGCCTGACGGCGAAAGCTCGCTCATTTCGCTGCGGCTCCTCTCCCCACAAAGCCAAAAGACGGCTTTGCGGGGACCCTTATCCCAGGTTCCTTCCCACGGAACTCCTCGCGCTTATTTTACAACATTCGACCCTATAAGTCAAATACAACGTTGCATAAGGAGGCGCACTCGATGCCGAACACCGAAGCGGTCCAATACTATCAGCAGGCCCTGAGGCAGGGCCAGAAGGAATATAAGAACTGCGTCCACCGGGGGCTCAACCCCAACATCCAGGCCCTGGGCGGGTCCAAGCTCCAGCTCTCCCAGACCAAGCTGGGGGTGATGGAGGTGCCCATCTATCTGGTGGTGGGGTCCACGGAGGAGTCCCGCTGCAATTCGTTCTCCCCCAGCTTCTTCCCCCTGATGGGGACGGACACCGAGTTCGCCATGAAGTGGACCAACCTGTGCGCCGCCCAGCTCAGCGAGGGCATCCACGACGCCGTCAAGTGCTATGAGTACCTGGGCCGGTTCTATATCCAGGAGGGGAACAAGCGGGTGAGCGTGCTGCGTTCCATGGGCTCGGCCACCATCCAGGCGGACGTGACCCGGCTCATGCCGGAGCGCAGCGACGACATCACCACCCAGATCTACCTGGAGTTTCTGGAATTCTTCCGGCACAGCCGGTGTTGGGGGGTGCACTTCAGCGAGCTGGGGGGATACGCCAAGCTCCAGGCGGCGCTGGGCTTCGCCCGGGACGAGGACTGGCCGGAGGAGCTGCAAAAGAAGTTCAAGGCCCGGTACTTCAGCTTCCGGGAGAGCTTCTACCGCCTGGGGGGCGGCAGTCTGGGGCTCACCGCCGGGGACGCGCTGCTGCGGTGGCTGGAGTTCCACGACAGCGGGGAGTTCTGGGCCTCCATCGGCGAGGGGGACTACCGCCGGACGCTGACCGCCATCTGGAAGGAGCTGTGCGTCCACTGCTCCACCCAGCCCATCGCGGTGAGCCTGGCCCCCGCCGCCGACGGCGAGGAGAAAAAGAGCGTCATGTCCACCCTCCTGGGGACGAAAAAACGGCTGAGGATCGCCTTTTTGTTCCAGGGCACCCCCCAGACCAGCGGCTGGACCGCCGCCCACGACCGGGGCCGGGAGTACCTGGAGGAGACCCTGGGGGACAGCGTCAGCGTGCGGTGCTACTACGGGGTGTCCCCCCAGGGGGCGGACGCGGTGATCGCCGAGGCGCTGGGGGAGGGGGCGGAGCTCATCTTCACCACCTCGGTGAGCCTGATCGACGCCACGCTGCGGGTGGCGGTGAGATACCCCAAGGTGCGCTTCATGAACTGCTCCATCGACCAGCCCTACGTCAACGTGAAGGCGTACTACTGCCGGGTGTACGAGGGCAAGTTCATCACCGGCGCCATCGCCGGGGCCATGAGCCAGAGCGGGCGGATCGGCTATGTGGGCAGCTATCCCATCATGGGGGTGCCCGCCAGCATCAACGCCTTTGCCCTGGGGGCGGCGCTGACCAATCCGGAGGCCCGGATCGACCTGCGCTGGCACTGCCTGCCGGGGAACTATATGGGCGAGTTCCAGCGCCAGAGCATCCAGATCGTCAGCGACCGGGACTTCATCTCCGAGCAGCCCGACGGCGCCCAGGGCCTGGCCCGGCTGGAGGCGGACGGCGAGCTGGTGCGGCTGGCCTCTCCCAGCTGGCACTGGGGGGAGTTCTATGTGCGCATGGTCCGGGAGATGCTCCGCGACCCCAAGACCATCCCCCTGGCGGAGGACAGCAGCAAGGCCATCAACTACTGGTGGGGGATGAACAGCGGGGTCATCGACCTGCACTTCAGCCCCGAGCTGCCCGAGGGGGTGCGCTCCCTGGCGGAGATCCTGCGCCAGGGCATCCGGGCGGGGACCATCCACCCCTTCCAGCGGCTGATCCGGGACCAGGCGGGCAATGTGGTCAACGACGGCTCCCGGGACCTGAGCATGGAGGAGATCTTGAAGATGGACTGGCTGTGCGACCGCATCGATGGCTCCCTGCCCGCCTTCGACGAGCTGTTGAACGTGGCCAGGCCCACGGTGCGGCGGCTGGGGGTGGACCGGGACAAGATCCCGCCGGAGGAGGGGGACGCGTGAAGCTGCTGGTGATCTCCGACGCCCCGGACCCGGGGCTGTGGGACTATTTCTCCAAAGACAAGCTCCAGGGGGCGGACGCCATCATCTCCTGTGGGGATCTGCCCGCCTCCTACCTCTCCTTCCTGGTGACCATGGCCAACCGGCCGTTGTTCTACGTCCACGGCAATCACGACACCAAATACGAGCACCAGCCCCCCGAGGGCTGCGACTGCATCGACGGCCAGGTGGTGGATTTCAAGGGCTACCGCATCCTGGGGCTGGGGGGGTGCATGAAGTACAACAGCAGCGTCCACCAGTACACCGAGCGCCAGATGGAGCGGCGCATCGCCAAGATGGGCCGCTCCCTGAACAGGGGCGGGGTGGACATCCTGGTGACCCACGCCCCCGCCGAGGGGATGGGCGACCTGGAGGACGGCTGCCACCAGGGCTTCGCCTGTTTCAAGGACCTGATGGACCGATTCAAGCCCCAATACCACCTCCACGGCCATGTCCACCTGCAATACGTGCCCACCTGGCCCCGGGTGCGGGAGTACGGGGCCACCACGGTGGTCAATGCCTCGGGCAAATATTTTATCGAGCTGCCGGACAAGCCTGAGCAGGAATGGGCCCGCCCCCGGGGCGGTCTGCGGGGGTGGCTGGACGGCAGGCGCTGAGGAAGGGGAATGGCGGATGGAACGAGACCAGCGGTGGCTGAAGTGGGCCGTCGAACTGCAAAGCCTGGCCCAGGCGGGGCTGACCTATGGGCGGGACGCCTATGACCGGGCGCGCTATGAGCGTATCCGGGAGATCTCGGCGGAGATCTTGTCCCATATGTCGGATCTGCCCGTGGGAACGGTGCGGGACCTTTTCTGCAGCGAGACCGGATACCAGACACCGAAGATCGACACCCGCGCGGCGATCTTCCAGGATGGGAAGATCCTTTTGGTCCAGGAGAACGACAAACGCTGGTCCCTGCCCGGCGGCTGGTGCGACGTGGACATATCGGTGGGTGAGAATACGGTGAAGGAGGTGCGGGAGGAGTCGGGGCTGGAGGCGGCGGCAGAGCTGGTGATCGCCATCCAGGACCGGGCAAAGCACAACCTTCCCCCATATGCCTATGGCGTGTGCAAAATATTCGTCCTGTGCTCGGTGACAGGCGGGCAGTTCCAGGAGAACATCGAAACGATAGGATATGGATATTTTGCGGAGAACGATCTTCCGGAGCTGGCGGAGGAAAAGAACAACGGGGAACAGCTCCGGATGTGCTTCCAGGCCTATCGCGCGGGAGAGGCATGGAGGACGCTTTTAGATTGACCCTGCCCCGCGATCGTTCGGGCAACTTATAAAGAGCCCCCGCAGGCCATTAGCCTGCGGGGGCTCTGCCATGTATCCGAAGTATCTACTGCTCCCCGGCCTTCACCGCCGCGGCGGCCTCCGCCTGGATGTCCGGGAAATTGGACAGCATGGGCTCGATATCTTTCCCCCGGAGCCTGCGGTCCACGTAGTTCTTGGTGACGGCGATCACCACCGGGGACAGGGCCAGCACGCCCACCAGGTTGGGGAGCATCATCATGCCGTTGAGGGTGTCGGCGATCTCCCAGGCCAGGTTCTCCCCCATCACCGCGCCGCCGAAGGTGGCCAGCACGAAGGCCGCCTGATACACCCGCGCGATCTTCTCCCCGAACAAAAACTCACAGGCTTTGCCGCCGTAGTGGCTCCACCCCAGGCAGGTGGAAAAGGCGAAGAGCATGACGGAGACAGCCACGAAGGCCGCCCCGGCGAAGCCGAAGTGGATGGAGAACACGGTGCTCACCAGGTTGGCCTTGGTGAGGACGGTGCCGGCGTGCTCGGCGGCGGTGACGCCGCTCTCCAGGTCCACCAGCCCCGAGGACAGCACGGAGAAGGCGGTGAGGGTGCACACGACGATGGTGTCGGCGAACACCTCGAAGATGCCCCACATGCCCTGGCGGGCGGGCTCCTTCACGTTGGAGCTGGAGTTGGCCATGACGGAGGAGCCCAGGCCCGCCTCGTTGGAGAACACCCCCCGCTTCATGCCCTGCTCGATGGCCAGCTTCATCACGGAGCCGGCCGCGCCGCCGGCGGCGGCCTCCAAGGAGAAGGCGCTGGAGAAAATGGCGGCAAACACCGGGCCCACCATGGAGATGTTGAGGCAGAAGATGGCCGCGGAGCCGATGATATACAAGATCACCATGAAGGGGACGATCTTCTCGGTGACGGAAGCGATCCGCTTCAGCCCCCCCAGGATCACCAGCCCTGCCAGGAACACGATGGCGACGCCGGTGGCCCAGGTGGGCACGCCGAACACGTCCTTCATGTTGCCGGAGATGGAGTTGATCTGGGTCATGTTGCCGATGCCGAAGGAGGCCAGGAAGCAGAACAGGGAGAACAGCACCGCCAGCGCCGTGCCCACGGCCCGGCAGCCCTTTTTGGCTCCCAGGCCGTCCCGGAGGTAGTACATGGCCCCGCCGGACCACTCCCCGGCGGAGTTCTTCCGGCGGTAGAAGATGCCCAGTACGTTCTCCGCGTAGCTGGTCATCATGCCGAAGAAGGCGATCAGCCACATCCAGAACACGGCCCCGGGGCCGCCCACCATGATGGCCCCGGCCACGCCCACGATGTTGCCGGTGCCCACGGTGGCGGCCAGGGCGGTGCACAGGGCCTGGAACTGGGAGATGGACTTGTCCTGGGTGTGGCCGGACACGTCCTTGCGCAGCACGGCCCCGATGGTCTCCCGGATCCAGTGGCCGAAGTGGCTGACCTGGAAGAACCTGGCCCGGCAGGTCATGAACACGCCCACGAAAGCCAGCAGGATCAGCGCGGGCCAGCCCCAGACGATGTTGTTCAGGAAGCTGTTGACCTCCCCCACCACCTCCAGCGCCCGCTCCATGGGGCCGGGGCCGAGGTCGGGCCGGGGGGCGGGCTGGGCGGCCCCGGCGATGGACAGCGCACGGAAGAATTCAGACATAGGTTCCCCTCTTTTCTCGTTTCTCCCCAGCAGTATATAATAACACGGCGCAAAACGCAAGGAAAATGTGGGGAGGGCGGGACATTGGGGACTTTTTATGGGGCCAGGAGCTCCCGCAGCGCCGCGTTCACCGCCTGGGGGTCGGCCCGGCCCTTCAGCTCTCTCATGACCTGGCCCACCAGGAAGCCGAGGGCCTTCTCCTTGCCGCCCCTATAGTCCGCCGCGGACCGGGGGTTGGCCGCCAGCGCCCGGGCGCACGCCTCCCGCACCAGGCCGTCGTCGCCGATCTGCTCCAGGCCGTGCTCCGCCACATAGCCGTCCACGTCGCCGTCGGTGTCGAACACGGCCTCGAACACCTTGACGGCGGTGTTGCGGTTGAGCTTCCCCGCCCCCACCAGGGCGATCAGCCGGGCCAGGGTGGGGGCGGTGAGGGGCATATCCCGGGGCTCCATGCCGCGCTGGGACAGGGCCCCCAGCACCTCCCCCATGATCCAGTTGGCCCCCTGCTTGGGGGGCGCGCCCAGGGCCGTCACCTCCTCGAACAGCGCCGCCAGCGCCCGGTCCGAGGTGATCGTCTCGCAGTCGCAGCGAGGCAGTCCGTAGTCCGCCTGATACCGCGCCCGCTTCTCCTCCCCCAGCTCGGGCCGGGCGGCGCGCAGGGCGTCCAGATAGTCCTCAGACAGCTGGATGGGCGGCAGGTCCGGCTCGGGGAAGTAGCGGTAGTCCTGGGCGTCCTCCTTGGAGCGCATGGCATAGGAGGCGTCCTTGTTCTCGTCCCAGCGGCGGGTCTCCTGGATCACCCGCCCGCCCTCCTCGATCAGCTCGATCTGCCGTCGGGCCTCATACCGGATGGCCCGGGCGATAGCCTTGAAAGAGTTCAGGTTCTTCATCTCCGTCCGGGTGCCCAGCCGCCCGCTGCCCAGGGGCCGCACGGACAGGTTCACGTCGCACCGCAAAGACCCCTCCTGCATCTTGCAGTCGGACACCCCCAGGTACACCAGCGTCTCCTTCAGCTTCTCCAGGTAAGCGATGACTTCCTCCGCCGTGCGGAAGTCCGGCCGGGTGACGATCTCGATCAGGGGCACCCCGCAGCGGTTGTAGTCCGCCCGGGTCTGGCCCAGCCAGGGGTCGTGGACCAGCTTGCCCGCGTCCTCCTCCATGTGCAGCTCGTGGATATGGATGGTCTTGTCCCCCGCGCCGGTGCGTATGTCCACCGCGCCGTCCCGGGCGATGGGGAGATAGAGCTGGGAGATCTGGTACGCCTTGGGCAGGTCGGGGTAGAAGTAGTTCTTCCGGTCGAACCTGCTGTGCCGGGCGATCTGGCAGTTCAGGGCCAGAGCGGCCTTGACGGCGAACTCCAGCACCCTGCGGTTCAGCACGGGCAGGGTCCCGGGCATCCCGGTGCACACCGGGCAGCAGTGGGTGTTGGGCGCGCCGCCGAAGGCGGTGGTGCAGGAGCAGAATATCTTGGTCTTGGTGGCCAGCTCCACGTGGGTCTCCAGGCCGATCACGGTCTCCCAGGTCATGCCGGGTCCCCTCCTTTTGGTGCGCGTCTGTGATGGTCCGTATCCAGCTGGAAGGCGTGGGCGGCGTTGAGCAGCCGCCCCTCCCCGAAATGGGGCGCGATGAGCTGGGCCCCGATGGGCAGGCCCCGGCAGTCGAAGCCGCAGGGCATGGACAGCCCCGGCAGTCCCGCCAGGTTGACGGACACGGTGTAGATATCGCTCAGGTACATCCTCAGCGGGTCGCCCAGGCTGTCCCCCAGCCTGGGGGCGGCGGCGGGTGCGGCGGGGGTGAGGAGCAGGTCGCACCGCCGGAACGCCTGGTCGAAGGCGCTCTTAATCATCGCTTTCACCTGGAGGGCCTTTTTGTAATAGGCGTCGTAGTAGCCGGAGAACAGCACGAAGGCGCCCAGCAGGATCCGCCGTTTCACCTCCGCCCCGAAGCCCTGGGTCCGGGTCTTGCGGTAGAGGTCCTCCAGCCCGCCGTACTCCTGGGCCCGCCAGCCGTACTTCACCCCGTCGAACCGGGACAGGTTGGAGGACGCCTCGGCGGCGGCGATGATGTAGTAGGCGGGGACGGCGTATTCCAGCACCGGGAAGGACAGCTCCACCACCTCCGCCCCCCGGTCCTTCAGCACCTGGGCGGCGCCCAGCACGGCGTCGCGGACCTCTCCGTCCAGCCCCGCCCCGAAGCACTCCCCCGGCAGGCCGATCTTCACCCCCCGGATATCGCCGGTGAGCCCTTCCAGCAGCCGTCCATAGTCCCCGTCCAGGCTGGTGGCGTCCCTGGGGTCCCGGGCCATGACCGCGTCCAGCACGGCGGCGCAGTCCGCCGCGTCCCTGCACAGCGGGCCGATCTGGTCCAGCGACGAGGCGTAGGCGATCAGCCCATACCGGCTCACCGTGCCGTAGGTGGGCTTGATCCCGGTGACGCCGCAGTGGGCGGCGGGCTGGCGGATCGACCCGCCGGTGTCCGACCCGATGGCGTACCAGCCCATGCCCGCCGCCACCGCCGCAGCCCCGCCGCCGGAGGACCCCCCCGGGACCCTCTCCAGGTCCCAGGGGCTGCGCACCGGGCCGTAGAAGGAGGTCTCGGAGGTGGAGCCCATGGCGAACTCGTCCATGTTCAGCTTGCCCAGGGACACCGCCCCCGCCTCCCGCAGCCTGTCCACCACCGTGGCGTCATAGGGGGGCGCGAAGTCCCCCAGGATCTTGGACGCGCAGGAGGTCTTGACCCCTCGGGTGCAGATGTTGTCCTTGAGGGCCATGGGCACGCCGTAGAGGGGGCTCCGGGCGGTCCCCGCCCCGGCCTGGAGGGCCTGCGCCCGGTCCAGGGTCCGTTCCCCCGTCACGGTGATGTAGGCGTTCAGCGCCCCGTTCCGGGCGGCGATGGCGGCCAGCGCCGCCTCGGCGGCCTCCCGGACGGAGACCTCCCCCCGTTTGATGGCCCCGCCCAGCTCCAGGGCGGTCAGTTTGGTCAGCTCCATCGTCCCACCTCCTCACTCCACCGCTCTGGGCGCCAAAAACGCCTCCTGGTCCCCGCCGGGCGAGCCGGCCAGCAGCTCCTCCCGGTGCTGGGAGGGGGCCGCCTCGTCCTCCCGCAGCACGTTTTTCACCGGGAACACGTGGCTCATGGGCTCCACGCCCTGGGTGTCCAGCCGGTCCAGCACGTCCATATAGGCCACGATCCGCTCCAGCTCCTCGGTCATGGCCCGCTTCTCCCCGGGCTGAAGCTCCAGCCGGGACAGATGCGCGATATAGTCCACCATGTCGGTGTCGATCTTCATAACGCTCTCTCCTTCCAAAAAAGTGGGTCACGGGTCCATCCGGGTCCGGTCCCTGGGGAACAGGCTGGCGCGGCGGATGTTGTCCAGGCCGCACAGCTGCATGGTCAGCCGCTCCAGCCCGATGCCCAGCCCCCCGTGAGGGGGCATACCGTGCTTGTGAATCATCAGATAACTGTCGAAGTCCGCCGGGTCCATCCCCCGCGCCTCCATTTTGGCCGTCTGGGCGGCCCAGTCGTGGATCCGCTGGCCCCCGGTGGTCACCTCCATCCCCCGGAACAGCAGGTCGAAGGACAGGGTATACTGCGGGTCCTCCGGATCGTCCATGGCGTAGAAGGGCCGCTTTTTCGACGGGTAGTGGGTGATGAACACCAGGTCGCTGCCCAGCTCCTCTTTGACGTACCGGCCGATCCGGGCCTCCTCCTCCGGCTCCAGGTCGTAGGGGTCCCGGATCGGACAGCCGTACTTCTCCGCCGCCATTTGTTTGGCCTGTTGGAACCGCAGGCAGGGGATCTTGGACACGTCGGGCAGATCCACCTCCAGCAGCTCCAGCTCCGGGCGGTACTCCGCCGCCAGCAGCGCCGCCGCCCGGCGGAGATAGCCCGTCTCCATCTCCATGATGTCGTAAAAGGAGCGGATATGGCCCATCTCCAAGTCCAGCCCGGTGTACTCGTTGAGGTGCCGGGGGGTGGCGTGCTTCTCCGCCCGGAACACGGGGCCTACCTCAAAGACCCGCTCGAAGGCCCCCACCATGGTCTGCTTGTAGAACTGGGGGGACTGGGCCAGATAGGCCTTTTTGCCGAAGTAGTCCAGCCTGAAGATGTTGGAGCCGCCCTCCGCCCCGGCGCGGACGATCTTGGGGGTGTGGATCTCGGTGAAGCCCTGTCCGGCCAGGTGGTCCCGGAAGGCCCGGACCAGCCCCTCCTGGAGCTTGAACACCGCCCGCTCCCTGGGGTGGCGCAGCACGGCGGGGCGCAGGGCCAGCTGGGTGTCCAGGTTCAGCCTCAGCGGCCCCCTGCCCAGGGGGACCGGCAGGGGCGCGGCGGGGGCGGACAGCATCTCCACCCCCTCCGCGGCGATCTCCCACCCGCCGGGGGCCCGGGGCTCGGGGCGCACGGCGCCGGACAGCTCCACCCAGCACCCCTCCCGCAGCCCGCCGGGCAGGACCTCTGGGGCGCACACGCACTGGACCGTCCCCCGGGCCAGCCGCAGGGTGAGGAAGGCCACGCCCCCCATGTCCCGCAGGGCGTGGACCGCGCCGTGGACGGTGACGGGGCCATTCAGCCCGCCCCCCGCGAGATCCTGCCAGGCAGTTGTTTTTTGGCTTGCGCCAGTGACGAACTTCATGACCATTCAGCTCCTTTTTGTTTTGGATGTCCCCAAGTGGGGGATCTATATATAAAAATCCCGGACCGTACAAAAGTACAGTCCGGGACGGAATCATCAAAATCCCGCGGTACCACCCGCGTTGCCCCTCCAGCAAGGGGCCTCTCTCGAGCCCCGGTAACGTGGGGAGGACGGGCGGCCCTACGCCCCGCCCTGGGGGTTCGAACCGCCGGCTCGGAAGTGTTGCGCCATCTCGTCTTTCCGGGGCGGGCTTTCAGTCGGTGGCCCGCGTTCTCTGTCGGACGCCGTGAGGGGCGGTCTTCGTCGATGCCTTTACGATCTTCGCTTGTTGAGGGAATCATACACCGATCGTTTCTCGTTGTCAACAGAAAATTTTACGCATACGCTCTGGTCCGGCGGCGCCGGATGTGGTACAATGCACAAAGAAAGACAGATCGGAGGGATGGACCCATGACAAACTGGGAAGAATTACACCGCCGCTGTATGTCCTGTCAGAAGTGCGCCCTGGCGGACACCCGCACCAACGTGGTGTTCGGCAAGGGGCCGAAGGACGCCCGGGTCATGTTCATCGGCGAGGGCCCCGGGGAGAACGAGGACCTCCAGGGGGAGCCCTTCGTGGGCCGGGGCGGCCAGCTGCTGGACGAGATGCTCTCCCTGGTGGGCCTGAGCCGGGAGAAGAATTTTTACATCACCAACATCGTCAAATGCCGCCCGCCCAAGAACCGGGACCCGCTGAACACCGAGCAGGACGCCTGCATCGGCTACCTGTGGGACCAGATGGCGCTGATCCGGCCCAGGATCGTGGTGTGCCTGGGGCGGATCGCCGCCATGCGGCTGATCTCCCCCAGCTACCGGATCACCCGGGAGCACGGCCAGTGGATGGAAAAGGACGGGGCGTACTACACCGCCATCTACCACCCCGCCGCCCTGCTGCGGGACCCCACCAAGAAGCCGGACACCTTCGCCGACCTGCGCTCGATCCGCTCCAAGATCCGGGAGGTGTGCCCGGAGGTCTACGGCTGAGGCTGGTCCTCCCATCCGCGCCGCGCCTGTTCGCGACGCGCTCATGACGGCTCCGCGCCGTCCATCAGGTTCATCACGGACACCTCAAAGGCGGTGCGCTCCACCTGTTCCCCGTCGATCATCTTGTGGTAGCGGCGGCTCTGGAGCCGCCCCTCCAGCCACAGCCGGTCCCCCACCTCCAGCGCGCCGCAGTGGGCGGCCAGGGAACCCCAGGCGATGCAGGGCAGGTAGTCCGCCCGGCCGTAGGGCCGGTTGACCGCCAGCAGCAGGTCGCAGATCTCCCGGCCCAGGGGGGTGCGCCTGACGGTGGGGCGGCGGCACAGCGCCCCGGCCAGCGTCAGCCGGTTCTCCCCCTCCTCCAGCCCGGCGGGCTGGGCGGACCGGGCCAGCACGGTGATCACCAGCTTGCTCCCCGTCCCCGTGCGGTTGTTGTAGGACCGCACCTCCCCCTGGACCTCCGCCCACAGCCCCGGCGACCAGACCGCGGGGTCCGGGTCCGCCGTGAGCACGTTGAGCACGTCGTCTGTGCCGGACAGCCGGGGCACCCGCAGGGGGACCAGGTAGTAGTCCACCCCGTGGTTGTGGTGGGACAGGGCGGGGGCCCCCGCCGCCTGGCCCCGCAGGACGATCTTGTTTTCCCCTTTGTACTCTTCCATCGGTATCACGCTCCGTATGTCAAATGGTTTCCTGACCTGACTATATGAGGCAGGCGGGGCAAGTATGACCATTGACAAGCGGCGCGGGGATCGTATAATATAAGGACGAGTATGCGCGGCGGCGCGCCGCCCCATCCACCAGGCCGAAGGAGGGCTTTCAAATGGAACTGGAACTGACGCGCAAGCAGCTGCGGCGGCTGCTGGACATGGTGTACATTGGCAACTGGATCTTGAACTCCACCCGGGGGGAGGACCGGTTCAAGGACTATGACGAGGTGGAGAGCCTGCTGTTCGCCCGGGCCGCCCAGGAGGGGATGCCCAGCCTGGCCGAGAGCTATCAGGGGGAGATCATCCCCTCCCGAGCCTTTGCCGAGGGGGGCATCCACGAGGCGATCATGGAGTATGAGAACAACGTGTTCTTCGAGATATTGGCGGAGGACCTGGCCCGGCGGGATATGGACGACGTGCCCATCGACGAGACCAACTACGATGAGCTGACCCAGCGCATCGACGCCTACATCGACGAGTTCGAGGCCCACGGGACGGACAACATCACCGTGGATTGCTGAAAAGAAGCGCGGAGAAGCGGACAGTGAGGGAGCTTGGACCAGAGCGAGGGCGAGCGCAGGGCGGCATAGCCGCCCGCAGACCAGCCCGAGTCGTCGGGAAAGCGACCGAACGCCCTGGCCGCTTCGCAGCGTGACAAGCAGGAACACGACAGCACAGGGCCGTGCCCGCCGGAGTGCGGCCCTGGTTTTTGACAAGAGAGGAGAAACGGCCATGACAGAACGCGATCTGTTCGGCTTTCGGGTGGAAATAGACGAGGAGGCGACCCGGGCCTGGTACGCCCAGGCGGACGAGTGGGGCTGTGACTGCGGCGACTGCCGGAACTTTTTGAAGCTGGCCCATGAGAGAGCCTTGCCCGCCCCGGTGCTGGAGCTTCTGGACAAGCTGGGCATCCCGCCGGAGAAGGCCACCTATGTATGCGAGATGTACCCCGCCGAAGGCGGGCACGTCTACCAGTTCAGCTGGCGTATCGCGGGAAACATCCTCGGCGGAGGCGAAAAGTCCGGGAACTCCCAGGGTTGGGGAGAGGCCTCGTGCCTCCACGAACCCTACCCTTACGGCGCGCCCGGTTTTCCAAAGCCGCATTTTGACCTGAATTTTTTCATTGAACTGCCCTGGGCGCTGGACGAGCCGAGGGAATAAACACAGAGGACGAAAGCACCCGGCTTTCGTCCTCCGCTTTTATTTTTTCTTCTTTTTCCCGGAGAAGAAGTCCTTCACCGGCGTGGCCGGGGCGGGGGAGCCCTCCCCCATGGTCTTGGCGTATTCCAGCAGCGCGTCCCTCTGCTGTCCGGTCAGGTTGGTAGGTACCTGGACCTGGACGGTGACGTACTGGTCGCCCCGTCCCCGGCCGTTGACGCTGGGGGCGCCCTTGCCCCGCAGGCGGAACACGGTGCCCGGCTGGGTGCCGGCGGGCAGGTCGTACTTCACCTTGCCGTCGATGGTCTCGATCTCCAGCGACGCCCCCAGGGCCGCCTGGGTGAAGGATACCGGCTGCTCTGTGTAGATGTTGTTCCCATCCCGCTGGAAGCGCCGGTCCGGGAGCACCGCCACGTTCACCAGCAGGTCCCCGGCGGGGCCGCCGTTGAGGCCGCCGCTGCCCTGGCCCCGCATGGAGATGGTCTGGCCGTCATCGATGCCCGCGGGAATGCGGACCTTGATGTTGCGCTGGCGCCGCACCTGGCCCTCTCCCCGGCAGTCGGGGCAGGGCTGGTGGACGATCTTGCCCGTGCCCCGGCACTTGGAGCAGGGGGCGGTGGTGGAGAAGGCGAAGCCGCCGCCCCCCCGCTGGATGCGCACCTGGCCGGCGCCCCGGCAGTCGGGGCACACCTCGGCGGTGGTGCCGGAGGCGCAGCCGGTGCCGTGGCAGGTATCACAGGACTCCATGCGGTTCAGGCTGATCTCCTTTTCACAGCCCGTCATAGCCTCGGCGAACTTGATGGTGATGCTGGCCCGGAGGGAGGCCCCCCGCTGGGGGGCGTTGGGGTCGGCCTTGCGCTGGCCGCCGAAGCCTCCGCCGAAGAAGGAGCCGAAGATGTCGCCCAGGTCGATGTCCCCCATGTCGAAGCCGCCGAACCCGCCGCCAAAGCCCCCCGCGCCGAAGTTGGGGTCCACCCCGGCGTGGCCGAACTGGTCGTACTTGGCCCGCTTGTCCTTGTCGGACAGCACCTCGTAAGCCTCGTTGACCTCCTTGAACTTGGCCTCGGCCTCCTTGTTGCCGGGGTTCATGTCCGGGTGGTACTGCTTGGCCAGCTTGCGGTAGGCTTTTTTCAGCTCATCGTCGGAGGCGGACTTGCCCACGCCCAGCACTTCGTAATAATCTCGTTTTTGGTCTGCCAAATGGTCTCACCTCTTGACGCGGGAACGGCGGGGCAAAGCGCCCCGCTGTCTCCCGTTGTTAGGTTTCTTACTTGTTATCATCATCGACAACTTCGTAGTCCGCATCCACCACATTGTCATCGCCGCCCTGGGGCTGGCCGCCGGTGAAGCCCGCGCCGCCCATGTCGGGGCCGGGGCCGGCCTGGCCGCCCGCCTGGCTGTAGAGCTTCTCGCTGACGGCGTAGAATGCCTTGGTGAGCTCCTCGGTGGCGTTCTTGATGGCCTGGGTGTCGCTGCCCTTCAGGGTCTCCTTCAGCTTCTCCAGGGGGCCCTGGACGCTGGCCTTGTCGCTGGAGTCCAGCTTATCGCCCATCTCCTCCAGGGTCTTTTCCGTCTGGTACACCATCTGGTCGGCCTGGTTGCGGGTGTCCACCTCCTCCTTGCGCTTGGCGTCCTCGGCGGCGAACTGCTCCGCCTCCCGCACGGCCTTATCCACGTCCTCCTTGGACATGTTGGTGGAGGAGGTGATGGTGATGTGCTGCTCGGTGCCGGTGCCCAGGTCCTTGGCGGACACGTTCACAATGCCGTTGGCGTCGATGTCGAAGGTCACCTCGATCTGGGGAACCCCCCGGCGGGCGGGGGCGATGCCGTCCAGGTGGAACCGGCCCAGGGTCTTGTTATACTGGGCCATCTCCCGCTCGCCCTGGAGGACGTGGACCTCCACGCTGGTCTGGTTGTCGGCGGCGGTGGTGAAGGTCTGGGACTTCTTGGCGGGGATGGTGGTGTTGCGGTCGATGAGCTTGGTCATGACGCCGCCCATGGTCTCGATGCCCAGGGACAGGGGGGTCACGTCCAGCAGCAGCAGGCCCTTGGTGTCGCCGGTGAACACGCCGCCCTGGAGGGCCGCGCCCATGGCCACGCACTCGTCGGGGTTGATGCCCTTGAAGCCCTCCTTGCCGGTGAGCTTCTTCACCATGTCCTGGACGGCGGGGATGCGGCTGGAGCCGCCCACCATCAGCACCTTCTGGATGTCATTGCCGGACAGGCCCGCGTCGCTCATGGCCTGGCGCACAGGACCGGCGGTGGCCTCCACCAGATGGCCGGTGAGCTGGTCGAACTTGGCCCGGGACAGGGACAGGTCCAGGTGCTTGGGCCCGGTGGCGTCGGCGGTGATATAGGGCAGATTGATGGTGGTGGTGGTGACGCCGGACAGCTCGATCTTGGCCTTCTCGGCGGCCTCCTTCAGGCGCTGCATGGCGACCTTGTCTCCGGTGAGGTCGATGCCCTCCGCCTTCTTGAACTCGGCGGCCATCCAGTCCATGACGCACTTGTCGAAGTCGTCGCCGCCCAGGCGGTTGTTGCCCGCGGTGGCCAGCACCTCGATGACGCCGTCGCCCACCTCCAGCACGGACACGTCGAAGGTGCCGCCGCCCAGGTCGTACACCATAATTTTCTGGTCGGACTCCTTATCCACCCCGTAGGCCAGGGCCGCGGCGGTGGGCTCGTTGATGATGCGCTTGACCTCCAGGCCGGCGATCTTGCCCGCGTCCTTGGTGGCCTGGCGCTGGGCGTCGGTGAAGTAGGCGGGGACGGTGATCACCGCCTCGGTGACGGTCTGGCCCAGGTAGGCCTCGGCGTCCGCCTTCAGCTTCTGGAGGATCATGGCGGAGATCTCCTGGGGGGTGTATTTCTTGCCGTCGATGGGCACCCGGTAGTCCGAGCCCATCTCCCGCTTGATGGAGGCGATGGTTCGGTCGGGGTTGGTGATGGCCTGGCGCTTGGCCACCTGGCCCACCATGCGCTCGCCGTCCTTGGAGAAGGCCACCACGGACGGGGTGGTGCGGTTGCCCTCGGCGTTGGGGATGACCACGGCCTCGCCGCCCTCCATGACGGATACGCAGCTGTTGGTCGTGCCTAAGTCGATACCGATGATCTTGCTCATGATGAAATTCCTCCTATATGAAACGTGTATTTTTAACGATGTGAGATCGAGAACCGCTTTGTTGTCACGCTGCGCCTGTTCGCGACGCGCGGCTTCCTTCCGACTCGGGGGAAACCCATCCGGGCCTTTGGCCCTCCTTGGGCTTTTCCCCTCGCTCCAGTCCATCCGCGCTGCTCACGACGGCTCCGCGCTTCTAATTGGCCACTTTGACCATGGAGAACCGGATGACCTTGTCCCCGCAGAGGAAGCCCTGCTGGAACACCTCCACGATGGTGCTCTCCCCGGCCTCCGGATCGTCGCAGTGCATGACGGCGTTGTGCCGGTTGGGGTCGAAGCTCTCGCCCAGGGCGGGGATCGTCTCCACCCCCAGGGCGGTCAGGGCGTCCTGGAGGCCCTTCATGGTCATCTCCACGCCCTTCTTGTACGCCTCGTCGCAGGTCTCCTGTTTGAGGGCCCGCTCCAGGTTGTCGTACACGGGCAGGAACGCCGCCACGGTCTGGGCCTTGGCCTCGGACCAAGCGTGGTCCTTCTCCTTGGCGGTGCGCTTGCGGTAGTTGTCGTACTCCGCCGCCAGGCGCAGGTATTTGTCCGCCGCCTCGGCCAAAAGCTGGCCCTGGTCCTTCTTGGGCTCCTTTTTGCCCTTCCCAAAGAACCCCTTTGCCTTGGGCTCTGAGGTCTCCTCAGCGGCCTCGGGGGCGTCCCCGGCCCCAGGGGCCTCGGCGGTCTCCTCGACAGCCTCCTGCCCGGGGGCCTCCGCGGTCTCGTCCAGCTCCTCCTCGGGGATGGGGTTTTCCTGTTTCTTCTCTTCAGCCATTGGCCTTTATTCCTCCTTTTCCGGCGTACCGGGGGGCAGCTCCGGCTGCCCGAACAGCTTGGACAGCCCGTCCGCCACATAGGACAGCTTGGCGGCCACCTTGGCGTAATCCATGCGGGTGGGGCCCACCACGCCGATGACCCCCTTCATGCCGTCCCCGATGTCATAGCTTGCCAGCACCACGCTGGTGTCCTTCAATTCGTCGGCCACGTTCTCCGGGCCGATCAGGATCTTGGTGTCGTCCCCGTTCAGGGCGGGCAGGGCCAGCGCCTGGGCCAGGGAGTGGTCCTCAGACAGATAGCTCATCAGCTTCTGGGCCTTGCCCACGTCCTGGTACTCGGGGTGGTCCAGGATGTGGCTGGCCCCGGCGGTGTACACCGCGCCGCTCTCCAGGGCGTCCAGCACCTCCATGGCGAAGGACACCACCAGGGAGATCAGCCCGTAGGAGCTTCCCGCCGCGTGCTCTGCTACCCGCATGAGCTCGGGGGTGAGCTGGTCCAGGGTCTTGCCCACGAAGGCGGTGTTGAGCAGGGTGGTGAGCAGCTGCAATTGTGGTTCACTCAGCTCGGCGGGCAGGCGGAAGAGCTTGTTCTTCACCACGCTGGAATCCGTCATCACCACGGCGATGAAGGAGGCGGCGTCCACCAAGATCAGATCGAACCGCTTGATGGTCAGCCGCCGCGCCCCCTCGGTGAGGGCGAAGGCGGGGTAGTTGGTGAGCTGGGACACCATGCGGCCCGCCTGGTCGATCACCTTGTCCAGCTCCCGCATCTTCAGGTGGAGGGCCTCGTTGATCTGTTTCGTCTCCTCCAGGCTCAACCGCTGCTCCTCCATCAGCTCGTTGACGTACAGCCGGTAGCCCTGGGGGGAGGGCACCCGCCCGGCGGAGGTGTGGGGCTGCTCCAAAAAGCCCAGCTCCGTCAGGTCCGCCAGCTCGTTGCGGATGGTGGCGGAGGAGACCTTCAGCCCCGCCAGCTGGGCCAGCGCCTTGGACCCCACCGGCTCCGCCGTCTGGATATAGCTCTCCACCACGGCGCGAAGGATCTTCTTTTTTCGCTCGGACAGCTCCAACGCCCGGCCTCCTCTCCCGGAGTTTAGCACTCCTTTATCCTGAGTGCTAAAGATAATCTACCACCACCCCCCTGAAATGTCAATAGTCCAGTTGTAAATTAAATGTGAATGCGGCCCAATGCCAAAGATCTGCCTGATTTTCGCACACGTGCCCTGGGACTGCTGGCCGCTGTTGCCCGATCGGGTGCAAAATGAAAAAAAGGCTTTTCTTTCCCGCCGGTTCGTAGTATCATATCGATGTATGAGCATTTTGCCCATCTTTTGATCGATCGACCCACGCCCGGCGTGTTTGACTGGAGGATATGATGATGACTGTACTGGCTCTGACCGCCCCGCCGGAGGGCGCCCCGATGACCCTCCGGGGAGTCTTGGAGGCGGCGGCGGACGGCGTATACTGGTTCTTCACCAACCTGTCTCCCGCCTTCGCATGGTGCATCCCGGCGCTGGCGGTGTGCATCGGCTTTTTCGTGTACTACTGGCTGTGCCTGCGCCCCCGGCCCCACAGCCTGGAGTGGATCGCCATGGCGGAGGAGCGCTCCAAGCGCACCCGCATGACCCTCACCCTGCCCCGCCACCCCATGGAGCGCAGCGACATCCTGCCCGTGCTGCTGCTGACGGCGGTATACGCCGCCACGGCCTTCTTCCGGCTGGGGAACATGACCGGCCCCCAGAGCGTGGTGAAGCTCCAGCAGGGGGACAGCCTGGCCTTTTCCTACGAGCAGCCGGTGACGGTGGACAAGATCTCCTTCTTCACCTCCCTGGGCACCGGCTCCTATGAGCTGGAGTGGCTGGACGCGGAGGGGAACTGGCAGGGGAAGGTGAGGCTGGAGCAGCCCTATAACGCGCTGTTCAAATGGAAGGTGCTGGACCTCCAAAACGGGGTGGACCAGAACGGCGTCGAGATCGGCGAGGCCAACAACAACCAGGGCCAGCCCCCGCTGGGGGCGATCACCGCCCAGGTGTTCCGCCTCACCGCCGTCAGCGCCCCCCGGCCGGAGGGGCTGTGGCTGGCGGAGCTGGCCCTGTGGAACATGGGCGCCCCCCTCCATCCCAGCCTGGCCGACGAGGGGGCCCGGGCCCTGTTCGACGAGGGGGAGGAGTGGACCGCCAAGTCCACCTATCTGAACTCCTCCTATTTCGACGAGATCTACCACCCCCGCACCGCCCTGGAGCACCTGAACAACGTCTATCCCTACGAGGTGTCCCACCCGCCCCTGGGCAAGCTGATCTTGTCCGTGGGCATCGCCATCTTCGGCATGGTCCCCTTCGGCTGGCGGTTCATGGGCACCCTGTTCGGGGTGCTGATGGTGCCGGTGCTGTATATCTTCCTGAAGAACCTGTTCGGCAAGACCTCGGTGGCCCTGTGCGGCGCGGCCCTGTTCACCTTCGACTTCATGCACCTGGTGCAGACCCGCATCGCCACCATCGACACCTACGGCGTGTTCTTCATCCTGGTGTCCTATTATTTCATGTACCGCTGGCTGGCGGTCCCCGCGGGAAAAAAGCTGCGCTGGTATATCCTGCCCCTGTTTTTGAGCGGCCTGTTCTGGGGCATCGGCTGCGCCGCCAAGTGGACGGTGGTGTACGCCGGGGCGGGGCTGGCCCTGCTGTGGCTGCTGGGCATGATCTTCAAGGCCGGGGACTGGCGGGAGGCGGACGACCGGGCCCGGCTCCAGGCCGCCCCGCCGGAGGTGAAGGAGGGCGTGGCCCAGGCCATGTTCCTGGAGACCGCCCCCCCCTGGGAGCGGCCGAAGCTCCCCTCCTTCACCGTCCACGTGTGGGGGACCGTGGGGCTGTCGGTGGTGTTCTTCGTGCTCATCCCGGTGTGCGTCTACACCCTGTCCTATTTCCCCTACGCCGTGGCCCGGGGGAACGACCCGGGCTTCCTGGGCCTGGTCCGGCAGTGCCTCACCTGGCCCTTCCAGCAGCTCCCCCAGCACCTGGCCGCGGCGGGCCAGACTGGGGCGGACGGGGCCAAGCTGGGCTTTTTCGACGCGATCGGCGGCAGCGCCCACCCGGTGGACATCATGCTGCACAACCAGTATTTCATGTTCACCTACCACCAGGGGGTGCACACCCCCCATCCCTACGCCTCCTACTGGTATCAGTGGATCTTCGACGGGCGGCCCATCCTGTATTACCGGGACCTGGACGTGCCCGGAGTGAAGAGCCTGTTCGCCTCCTTCAACAACCCCCTGGTGTCCTGGATGGGGCTGCTGGCCTTTTTCGGCGTGGCCGTGCAGACGGTGCGGCGCAAGTGCGGGCGGGGGCTGTTCATCCTCATCGCCATCCTGTCCCAGTTCGTCCCCTGGCTGCCCATCGGCCGGATCTTGTTCGCCTACCACTACTTCCCCACGGTCCTCTTCCTGTGCTTTGCCATCGCCTATCTGATGGACGGCATGATGGAGCGCAGGCGGCGGGGTTGCCGGCTGGCGGTGTACGGCTTCACCGGCTGCGCCGCTACGCTGTACGCGCTCTTCTACCCGGCGCTCATCGGGCTCTACATGCCCACCTGGTACAGCCAGTACCTCCTGCGGTGGTTCCCCAGCTGGCCCTTGTAAGGGGCCTTCCCCCGGGGACACGCCCATGGGATCTTCAACTGCGAGGTGATACGACATGTATCGATGCGACATCCACAGCCACACCCTGATCTCCCACGACAGCCAGGCGCCATTGAGCGGCATGGTCCACGCGGCCCAGGCGGCGGGGCTTCAAGAGTTCTGCGTCACCGACCACTGCGACCTGCTGGATCTGGACGGCAGGCCCTGGGGGGCCTTCCCCTGGCCCGCCGCCTGGGAACAGTACCGGGCCGTCCGGGAGGGATCGGGGGACGGGCTCCGGCTGCGCCTGGGCATCGAGCTGGGTTCCGCCCCCCGGGACCCCGCCGCAGCCCGGGAGATCCTGGCCCAGGGCGGGGAGGAACTGGACTTCGTGCTGGGTTCCCTCCACAACTGGATCGGCCTGGAGGGGGAGATCGACCTGTACTTCTCCGACTACGGCAAGACGCCGGGGCTGGCCCGAAAGGCGATGGAGTCCACCCTGGAGCACACCTGGACCCTGGTGACCCAGCTGCCCGACTGCTACGACAGCCTGGCCCACATCGTCTACCCCCTGCGGTACATCCACCGGGACGGGGTGGACATGACCCTGGCGGACTTCGAGGAGCAGGTCCGGGCCATCTTCACCCAGGTGGCGGACACGGGCCACGCCATCGAGGTCAACACCTGCCGGGGGCGGGACCTGGCCTGCTGGCCCCTTTTGCTATCCTGGTTCAAACAGTGCGGGGGGGAGCTGGTCACCCTGGGGGCGGACGCCCACTGTCCCGAGGACGTGGCCAAGGGCATCCCCCAGGCCCTGGACATGCTGAAGGCGGCGGGATTCGACTACGTGACCACCTATGAGCGCCGCAGGCCGGTGCTCCACAAACTTTGAAAGAGAGGATCTGATGAGATGAAGATCTCCATCGCCTGCGACCACGGCGCGTTCCAGCTGAAGGAGCGCCTCAAGACCTATCTCACCGGCCAGGGCCACCAGGTCGTGGACTGCGGCGCCGATAGCGCCCAGAGCTGCGACTACCCCGACTTTGCCGCCCCTGCCGCCCGCCTGGTGGCGGAGGGGAGCTGTGAGCGGGGGGTGGTGCTGTGCACCACCGGCATCGGCATGTCCATCGCGGCCAACAAGGTGAAGGGGATCCGGTGCGCTTTGTGCCACGAGCCCCTGTCCGCCGAGATGACCCGCCGCCACAACGACGCCAACATGCTGGCCATGGGGGCGGGGGTCACCGGAGGCAACCTGGCGGAGCGGATCCTGGACGTGTTTTTGTCCACAGACTTCGAGGGGGGCCGCCACCAGCGCCGGGTGGACAAGCTCGCCGCCATGGAGCGGGAATGAAATAAGAACTTGTATTCACAGCCGAAATCGCCGGATGGCTGAGGGATCTTCCCGTCAGGCAAGGCGAATTTTCGCAGGAATAATGGTGTTTATTTCAAGAAAATTCAACGAAGCATGATGGGAAAAGACCCGGCGAGACGGTGAATCGAGGTTGTGAATACAGGTTCTAAGGGGCGTCTCCCTGGGAGACGCCCCTTGCCTATTCCTATCCTCCGCCCAGCAGCCCGTCCAGCTCCTGGGGGGTATACAGCGCGTTGAGCGCCGCCAGCAGGGCCTTGGCGCCCATGTGCTGGGGCAGGTCCAGCCGCTCCAGCAGCGCCCCCCGCCGCGCCGCCGCGTCCGGCGCCCCCGACAGCCCCAGGGCGAACAGGTCCGCCATGGTCAGCCCCCCCGCCGGGCGGGCCGGGGCGTCCTCCCCCAGTACGGTGGCCCCCGCCCGGAGCAGGGCGGCGCGCAGCACCGGTCTGGGCATCCCCTCCACCCCCAGCTTGCCCTCCTTGCCGGGGGCTTTTTTGCGCCGCTCCTTGCCGTACACGTCGGGGATGTAGGCGTGCTTGAGCTGGTCCTTGGGGATGGCCCCTTTGAGGTGGTTGCGGATGACGAACCCCGCCCCGTCGGAGTCGGTGAGGACGATCAGCCCCCGTACCGCCGCCAGCCTGCGCAGAAAGGCCAGCCGCTCGGCATCCTTGAACACGCCGAAACCCGCGGTCTCCAAAATGAGGGTGTCCACCACCCCGGCCAGGGCGGCCTTGTCGTACCGGCCCTCCACCACGATGGCCTCCCGGATCCGCAAAGGGGCGCTCATACCGCGGCCCTCCGGCCGGAGGCCAGCTCCACCAGCAGGGCGGTGAGCACCTCGCCGTCCTGGCCCCGGGGGGCGGATTTCACGGCGGCGTCCGCCTCGGCGCACCGGCGCACGGCGTACCGGCACCAGGCGGGGGAGAACCGCCGGGCGGCGTCCAGCAGCCGCTGGGCCTGCTGCTCCATATAGCCCCCCCGCATCCCCCACAGCTCCATATACTCCCCCTTGGTCCGGCCCGCGTCCAGATACAGCCGGGCGGTGTAGAGCTGGCGGAAATACTTGCCCATGACGGACAGGATCATCACCGGGGACTCCCGCGCGTGGAGCAGGTCGGCCAGCACCGAGGCCGCCCGGTCGAAGTCCTTGCCCGCCAGGGCGTCGGTCATCTTGAAGGCCACCGCGTCCACCTTGGGCACCGCCAGGGCGTCGATGTCCTCCCGGGTCACCCTGTCGTGGGGGCAGTAGGCGGCGATCTTGCCGATCTCGGAGGACAGGTCGTGCATCAGATCCCCGCACAAAAACACCAGATAGCCCGCGTCCCGGGTGTCGATGGACTTGCCCGCCTTTTTGAACTGGCGGCAGATCCAGTCGGTGAGCTGCTCCCCGTCCTGGCGCTGGAAGTCTACCACCCCCCCCAGCTTTTTCAGCAGGGCGAGCAGCTTGGACCGGCCGTCCAGCCTGGGGGAGAGCAGGTCGTACACGAACACCAGGGTGCAGTACTCCGGCAGGGCGCCCAGCAGCTCCATCAGCCGGTCCCGGCCCTTTTCCCCCTGGGCGAAGAGGTCGAAATCGGTGACGGTGACCAGGGTGCGCCGGCTCATCATGGGCAGGCAGTCCACCGCCTGCTCGATCCAGTCCAGGGAGCACTCCTTCCCCCGGGCGGCGTGGAGGTTGAAGTCCTCCAGCCCGTCGGGCAGGATCAGCGCCTTCAGCTTGTCCAGGTAGTAGTCCCGCAAAAACGCCTCCTCCCCATAGAACAGGTAGACCGGCTTGGGCGTGCCCGCCTTCAGGTCCCCCTTCAGCTCCCGCATGGCGGAGTTGTCCGCTTTTTTCCGTTTGGGCGGCATGACCGCGCCCCCTTTCCTCTAGTGTATCCCCACGGCCCCGTCCCGGACGAAGAGGACGATCGTCCCCTCCAGGTCGGTGCGGCGGACCTGGGTCCCCAGGGCGGCGAAGCGCTCCAGGGTCTCCGGCGCGGGGTGGCCGTAGGAGTTGCCCGCCCCGGCGGAGATCAGGGCGATCTCGGGGGCGGCGGCGTCCAGCAGCTCCTGGCAGCTGGAGCTCTTGGAGCCGTGGTGGCCCGCCACCAGCACCTCGATGTCGGGGATGGGGCAGTATTTCACCAGCATCTTCTCCACGAAGGCGTCGGCGTCGCCGGTGATCAGCACATCGAAGTCCCCGTGGGAGCACAGAGCGAACAGCCCGGACTCGTTGGAGGCGCCGCTTCCCAGGGGCGGGAACAGGGCCAGCGACCCCTCGCCCAGCTCCACCACCTGGGGCTGCTCCACCGGAAGGACCTGCGCGCCCTCCCGCGCGGCCAGGGCCAGCAGGCGGGCCAGGCCCTCCGGATCGGCGCTCCCCGCCGGGACGGCCACCTTGTCCACCTCCATCCGGTAGAAGAGCTGTTCCACTCCGTTGCAGTGGTCGGCGTCGAAGTGGGTGAGCACCAGCACATCCAGCCGGGTGCGGCCCATGGCGGCGAAGTAGTCGGCGGCGGTGTCCCCGGCGCTGCGGGAGCCGTCCCCGCCGCAGTCCACCAAAGCCGCCCGGCCCCCGGACAGCAGGGCGGTGGACGAGCCCTGCCCCACGTCCAGGGCGGCCACGGTGAGGTCGGCCCGCTCCACCTCCAGCCGCCCCAGGCCGATGGCGGCGCACAGCAGCAGGGCCAGCGCCCCCACGGCCGTCAGCGGCCTCCGGGGCCGCTCCCGTCCCCAAAACGCCGCCGGCAGGACCAGATACGCCCCCGCCAGCCAGATCAGGCAGTACGGGCTGTGAGCGCTGAGGGAGGCGAAGGGGAACCGGCCCAGGAGCAGGGCGGTCCACCGGGCGTAGTGGCCCAGCAGCCCCGCGGCGCTCCCCAGCACCGCGGCCAGGCCGGGGAGAAACACCGCCAGCGTCCCCAAAGCCAGGGCGCACATCATCAGCAGGGACAGGGCCCACAGGGCCAGCGCGTTGGACAGGGGCGACAGGATCGAGATCTGGCCGAAGTACAGCGCGATGAGGGGAACGGTGAACAGCATGGCTCCCAGGGAGGCGGACACGCCGGTGAGCACCGTCCGGCCTGCCCTCCACAGCGGGAAGAGGATTTTGTTCTCCTTGGGCGGGCGCTTTTTCTTCAGGGGGCGGTACATCCGCTGGAACAGGGGCTCGGAGATCAGGAGGATGCCCGCCACCGAGGCGAAGGACAGCTGCAGCCCCACGCTGGCGGCGGCGAAGGGGTTCTGGACCAGCAGGATCAGCAAAGCCGCGGCCAGGGCGGAGGGGCCGTCCCCCTCCCGCCGGGCCAGGGGCGCGGCCAGCAGGGCGGTCTGCATGATGACCGCCCGGAAGGCCGACGGGGAGCCCCCGGCCATGAGGGCGTAGAACACCAGCAGGGGCGCCAGGGCCAGGGCGGTCCTGCGCCGCCGCCCGCACAGCGCCAGCGCCATCTGGACCAGAAAGCTGATGTGGAGGCCGGACACCACCGCCGCGTGCATTAGCCCCGCCCGGTCGAAGGCGGAGCGCAGCATGCCGTCCAGCCCCCGCTTGTCCCCCAGGGTGACGGCGGCGGCGATGGGGGCGGCGGTATCGTCAAAGGCGGCGTATATGCCCTTTTTCAGGGCGTGGGCGCACAGGGCGGGCCAGTGGCGGGCCGGGACCCGGGGCGCCGCCGCGATCTCCACATCATCCCCGCAGTAGGCCAGCAGATACACCCCTTTGGCGGTGTAATAGGTGGTCTCATCCCCGTGGGCGCGCCGGGAGCTCTTCACCCGGGCCGTGCCGGTGAGCCTGTCGCCGGGCTTCAGCGTCCCCCACTCCTCCGGGCCGTAGGCCAGAACGTCCGGGGCGAAAAAGCCGCCGTCCAGGCCCAGGGTGACGGACCACCCGCCGATGGAGGTGGGCACCGGGTAGGAGGACACCTGGCCGGAGATGGACACCTCCTCCCCCACCAGGCCCTCCGCCGGGGCCCGGAACAGGGCAGAGTACACACCGGCCCAGCTGAAGGCCGCCACCCCGCCCAGGCAGAATGCCAATGCCCGCCGGGAGAGCTGATACAGCCTGTACCGGGGCCGCGGGCCCCTGCCCGCGGGGCGGCGCAGGAGGACCGCCTCCCCGCTCCCCCGAGGCCGGGTGGACAGCCACCCGCCCAGGGCCGGCAGCAGCGGCCCCAGCAGGTACACGGGGCTCAGATCATAGCACGCCCACAGGCAGGCGGCGGCGAAGCCCGCCGCAAACCAGGCCAGTTTCCGCATGTCCGCCGCCCCCCTCCAAACGCTCCCCCCTATTGTATCCGCAACGGGGGGACAAGTCAACGCGGCGGGGGAAATTTGTGCCGAGCCTTGCCAAAACCGCCCCGGTCTGGTATGCTGGGAGGCACTGTGAGGAGTGGATCTCATGTACATATTTGATTTGGACGGCACCATCACCGACACCAACGGCCTGTGGGCCGAGGTGGACCGGGAATTCCTGTCCCGCCGGGGGCTGGCCAATACCCCGGAATACGAGCGGGTGGTGTCCCGCTCCATCTACCCCATCGCGGCCCGGTTCACCAAGGACTACTACCATCTGCCCGAATCCCCGGAGGAGATCATGGCGGAGTGGGACGCGCTGGCGGACCGCCACTACCGGGAGCTGGCCCCCCTGAAGCCGGGGGCGGAGGGATTCCTGCGCCAATGCGCCGCCCAGAAGATCCCCCTGGCCCTGTTCACCGCCTGCCGCCCCGCCCTGTGCCGGGCGGCGCTGGAACGCTTTCGCCTGCTGGAGCTGTTCGGCCAGATCGTGTACGCCGAGGAGATCGGCCTGGAGAAGCGGGACCCCCGGTGCTTCGTCCGGCTCACCGAGCTCTTGGGCGCGCCGATGGAGGCGTGCACCCTGTTCGACGACAGCCCGGACAACTGCGCCACCGCCCAGCGGGCGGGCATGACCGCCGTGGGGGTGTACGACGCCTACTACGCCCCCCGGCAGGAGGAACTGAAGGCGGTGTGCGCCCAGTACATCCGCTCGTTTGAAGAATTGCTCCCGTGACAGATCGGCAAAAACCTCCCCGCCCGCATAGGATGTGGGGCAAAGGAGGTGTGAACATGGAAGATATGATCCCATGCTCGCTGAAGGACCAGGAGGTATTCCAGCGGGTGTGGCAGCGGGTGATGGCCGGGCGCGGGGAGGCCAGCAGCCCCATCCGGCCCGGCCCCGCCGACGGGGGGGACGTGTCCTGCGCGTGCCTCAAGGCCCTGGTTCGTCAGGAGCAGGACGGGCTGCCCCCGGTCTGCCTGCCCCAGGAGGAGGAGCCCCAGCCTCCGGCGGCGGAGCGCCCCCCGGTGGAGGAGGCCCCCGTGCCCCCCGCCGGCGGCCTGCCCCCCCAGGAGGGCAGCGGCTGGGGCGGCGACCTGCCCTCCGGGTGGGAGGAGCCCCAGGGCGGCGACGACCGCACCGTCCGGCTGCGGAGCCACGTGATGGACGCCCTGGAGGGGTGGCAGTTCTACCGCCATCTGGCCCGCCGGGCCAGGGGCACCGACGCCCGGGCGCTGAACGCCCTGGCCGGGGAACTGCACAAGCACGCCCGGAAGCTGTCGGCGGCCTACTTTTTGCTCACCGGGCTGCGCTATTGGCCCACGGAGGTGCTGGGGGCCCCGGCCATCCCGTCCTACTGGGGGGCGCTGCGCGCCCGCCACCAGGCGGAGCAGCGCCAGGAGACCGCCTTCCGCCTGGCCGCGGACGACTGGGAGGACCAGGAGATGCTGGCGCTGTACGGGGAGCTGGCCGACGCCTGCCAGCAGCGCTGCCGGAGGCTGCGGGCCCTGCTGGAGCAGGGCGTGGGCTGAGACGCTACTTATGAGCTGTACTTTTTCCCGGCATTCTGATATAATGGGGCTGTCCGCTTTGGCGGACGGCCCCATCGCATCTCACGAAAAGGACTGATCGATATGCTGACGCGGTCACAGGAACTGGAGTTCTGCCGCCTCCGCCGGGAGGTCATCGGCCAAACCTATCAACAGCTCAACCCCGAGCAGCGAAAGGCCGTGCTGGCCACCGAAGGGCCCCTGCTGCTGCTGGCGGGGGCGGGGTCGGGCAAGACCACGGTGCTCATCCACCGGGTGGCGAACCTGATCCGCTACGGCCGGGGGTCGGACAGCGATGAGGCGCCGGGGTGGGCGACGCAGCAGGATCTGGACTTTCTGCGCGCCTACGCCGCCGCCCCCGCCAAGGAAGGCCGCCTCCAGGCCGACCGGCTGTGCGCCCTGGACCCCGCCCCCCCCTGGACCATCATCGCCATCACCTTCACCAACAAGGCCGCCGGGGAGCTGAAAGCCCGGCTGGAAAAGATGCTGGGCCCCGCCGCCCGGGACGTGTGGGCCTCCACCTTCCACTCCGCCTGTGTGCGCATCCTCCGCCGGGACATCGAGAAGTTGGGCTTCCCCTCCTCCTTCACCATCTACGACACCGACGATTCCCTGCGGGTGATGAAGGACTGCGTCCGGGAGCTGTCCTTCGATGACAAGCAGTTCCCCCCCCGCGCGGTGCTGGGCGACATCTCCCGGGCCAAGGACAAGCTCCAGCTGGCCCGGGACTTCGCCGGGGAGGCGGACAAGTCCGGCGACCTCCGGCTGCAGAAGATCGCCCGGCTGTACGCCGAGTACGAGAAGCGGCTGTGGGAGGCCGGAGCGCTGGACTTCGACGACATCATCCTCCACACCGTCCGGCTGCTCCAGGAGCACGACGACGTTCTGGCATATTACCAGAAAAAATTCCGCTATGTGCTCATCGACGAGTACCAGGACACCAACAATCTGCAGTATCTGCTGGCCTCCCTGCTGGCCGGGGGGTGGAAGAACATCTGCGTGGTTGGGGACGACGACCAGTCCATCTACCGCTTCCGGGGGGCCACCATCGAAAACATCCTGTCCTTCGAGGACCAGTACAAGGGCTGCCGCACCATCCGGCTGGAGCAGAACTACCGCTCCACCAAGAACATCCTGGACGCCGCCAACGCCGTGATCCGCCACAACCAGGGCCGCAAGGGCAAGGAGCTGTGGACTGCCGGGCCGTCGGGGGACAAGGTCCAGCTCTACACCGCCATGAACGAGAACGACGAGGCCCGGTTCGTGGCGGACAAGCTGATGTCCGACTACCGGGCGGGGGTGAAGTGGAACACCCACGCCGTACTCTACCGGATGAACGCCCAGTCCAACCAGCTGGAGGTGGCCTTCAAGCGCAGCGGCATCCCCTACAAGGTGATCGGCGGCACCCGGTTCTTCGACCGGGCGGAGGTGAAGGACATGCTGGCCTATCTGTGCGTGGTCCACAACCCCGCCGACGACCTGCGGCTGGCCCGGATCGTCAACAATCCCCCCCGGGGCATCGGCAGCGCCACCATAGAGCGGGCCAGGGCCATCGCCGCCCAAAACGGCCTGTCCCTGTGGGACGTGGTGTCCCACGCCGGGGACCACCCGGAGCTCCAGCGGGCGGCGGCAAAGCTGGGGCAGTTCACCGCCATGATCCAGGAGCTGACGGAGCTGTCCCACACCCTGGACCTGGAAAATTTTTACGAGGAGGCGGCGGCCCGCACCGGCTACGCCGCCATGCTCCAGGCCAAGCGCGACATCGAGAGCCGCACCCGGCTGGAGAACGTGCGGGAGCTGCTCACCTCCATCAAGGGCTATGTGGAGAATGCCGGGGAGGAGGCGTCCCTGGCGGGCTTTCTGGAGGAGATCGCCCTGTACACAGACCTGGACAGCCACGACCCCGATGAGGACGCGGTGGTGATGATGACCATGCACTCCGCCAAGGGTCTGGAGTTCCCCTCGGTGTTCGTGGTGGGCATGGAGGAGGGGATCTTCCCCGGCATCCGGGCCATCGGCGAGGCGGAGGAGATGGAGGAGGAGCGGCGGCTGTGCTACGTGGCCCTGACCCGTGCCAAGGAACGGCTCTACCTCACCTGCGCGGGCCAGCGGATGCTCTTTGGCCGCACCAGCACCAACCGGCCCTCCCGGTTCGCCGGGGAGATCCCGGCGGAGCTGCTGGACCAGTCCGGGCGGTCCTACCTGGACCCCGCCCCCACCGGGGGGGACTGGGACGAGTTCGACCAGACGCCCAGGGTCTCCACCTACCGGGAGCCCTACCGCCCCGCCTACGGCGGTGGGGAGCGGCGGACCTATACCCCGCCCCGGCCTCAGAAAAGCGCCGCCCGCCCCGTGTTCCGGTCCGCTGTGGCGGACTCCGGCCCCGCCCTGCCCGAGTACCAGAAGGGGGACATGCTGGAGCACAAAGCCTTTGGCCGGGGGATGGTGCTGTCCGCCCAGAAGATGGGGGGCGACGTGCTGCTGGAGATCGCCTTCGACGGGGTGGGGTCCAAGCGGCTGATGCTCAAGACCAGCGTGCAGTACATCAAAAAGCTATAGCGTCCGAGCCGTCGTGAGCAGCGCGGATGGACCGGCGCGAGGGCAAAAGCCCCGCCGCCGCAAAGTGGAGGCGGGTTTTGTCCGAGCAGCCGGGAAGCCGCGCGTCGCGAACAGGCGAGGCGTGAATACAAAAACGCGAAAAGGACCGCCTTCCGGCGGTCCTTTTCTATCTCAAAATTCCACGCCCCTCCGGGCGGGGACGCCCTGTTCGAAGGGATGGCGGTGGCACCTCATCTCGGTGACATAGTCCGCCGCCTCCCGCATCCACTCCGGCGGCTCCCGGCCGGTGAGCACTACCTCCCGGCCCTCCGGCCGGTCCAGCACCGCCGCTCTCAGCAGATCCCGGTCAATTAGATCCGTTTGCCAGGCGGCGCAGGCCTCGTCCAGCACCAGCAGCTCCGCGTCCAGCGCCAGGGCCCGGCGCAGGTGGTCCGTCTGGAGGGCGCGGGTCTCCGCCTTCTCTGCCCCGGTCATCTGAAAGGAGAATTTGGTTCCCGCCTTGCCCCGGAACACCTGGGCGCCCAGCCCCTCCAGCAGGGGGATCTCCCCGCTGTCCCTCCCCTTGAGGAACTGGACGACGGCCACCCGCCGCCCCGTGCCCAGCGCCCGCAGGGCCAGCCCCATGGCGGCGGTGGTCTTGCCCTTGCCCGCCCCCCAGTAGAGGTGGACCAGCCCCGTCATTTCAGCGCCTCCTGGCGCCTGACGGGGTCCACCGCGTCCAGAGCGGTGTACAGCAGGGCGTTGCAGATGGCGGCGCACACGTTGCTGCCCCCCTTGCGGCCCATGGCGGCGATGCAGGGCACGCCGAAGCGCTCACAGGCGTCGAACACCCGCTCCTTGCTCTCCACCACGTTGACGAAGCCCACCGGAGCCCCGATCACCAGGGCGGGGCGCAGGCCCGCCTCCATCAGCTCACAGATCTTCAGCAGGGCGGTGGGGGCGTTGCCCACCGCCAGCACCCCGACGGGGTGCTCTTTTGCCGCTTTGTCCATGCACACCACCGCCCGGGTGGTGCCCCGGGCCTTTGCGGCGGCGGCCACGTCGGAGTCCGCCATGTAGCAGCGGACCTCCCCCCCCAGCTTGGACAGCGCCGCCTTGCTCACTCCGGACCTGGCCATGTTGGTGTCGGTGACGATGGACGCCCCCGCCCGGAGGGCCTCCACCGCCCGCTCCACCGCATTCTCCGTGAAGCGCAGGGCTTCGGCGTAGTCGAAGTCCGCCGTGGTGTGGATCACCCGCTTCACCACCGCCTCGTGCTCCGGGAGCAGGGCGATGCCCCGCCGGGCCAGCTCTTCCCCGATGATCCTCATGCTCTCCGCCTCGATGGCGGAGGGCGTGGTATAGGTCGCGTCCATTCAGTTCCCCTCCATCACGCCATAGATCTTGTCCATATCCAGGGCCTCCCGGACCCCCTGGGCCAGCAGGTCCAGCTGCCCCTGCTGATAGGCGGCGTGGGACACCGCCTGGGCGGCCTCCACCGCCAGCCCCTTCCGGGCGCACAGCAGCTCCGCCAGCTTCTGGGTCAGTTCCCCGCTGTCGAACAGCCCGTGGAGGTAGGTGCCCCACACGTTTCCCTGGGCGCAGCCGTCCTCCCGGCCGTTTTCCAGGCGGCAGAAGGGCGCCCCCCGCACCTGGGTGGTCCCCATGTGGATCTCGTACCCGTCCAGGCGGGCCCCCGCCAGCGGCCCGGCCAGCACCGCGGCCCCCACCCGGGTGCGGGACTTCTCGGGCAGGAACGTGGTCTCCATGGGCAGAAGGCCCAGCCCTCGGACGCTGCCGGTGTTGCCATGCTCCACCCCCTGGGGGTCGTGGATGAGCTCCCCCAGCATCTGATAGCCGCCGCACACCCCAAGCACCGGCACGCCCTGGGCCGCCAGCTTGAGGACCGCCGCCTCCAGCCCGGTCTGGCGCAGCCACAAAAGGTCGCCCACGGTGCTCTTGGTGCCGGGCAGGATCACCAGATCCGGCGCGCCCAGCTTCCGGGGATCGTCCACATAGCGCACCCCGATCTGGGGGTGCTCCTCCAGGGGGGCGAAGTCGGTGAAGTTGGAGATCCGGGGCAGGCGGACCACCGCCGCGTCCAGGGGCTTGTGGGCCTCCTCCCGGCCCAGGCAGGGGGCCAGGGAGTCCTCGTCGTCCACGTCCACCTTCAGATAGGGCACCACCCCCAGCACCGGCTTGCCCGTCTTTTCCTCCAGCATGGCAAGGCCGGGGCGGAGGATGTCCGGGTCCCCCCGGAACTTGTTGACGATCAGCCCCGCGATCCGCTCCTGTTCCGGCCGCTGGAGCAGGGCCACCGTGCCGTAGAGCTGGGCGAACACGCCCCCCCGGTCGATGTCCCCGGCCAGCAGCACCGGGGCGTCCACCTTGAGGGCCAGCCCCATGTTCACGATGTCATCGGCGCGCAGATTGATCTCCGCCGGACTGCCCGCCCCCTCGATCACGATGATGTCGTGCTCGGCGGCCAGGCTGTCAAAGGCGTCCAGCACCTCGGGGAAGAGCTGCTTTTTATAGCGGAAATACTCCGCCGCCGACATCTGCCCCCGGATCTCCCCCAGGACGATCACCTGACTGCCCGTGTCGCTGCTGGGCTTGAGCAGCACGGGGTTCATCCGCACGTCGGGCTCCGCCCCCGCCGCCTGGGCCTGGACCACCTGGGCCCGGCCCATCTCCAGGCCGTCCCGGGTGACGTAGCTGTTCAGCGCCATGTTCTGGCTCTTGAACGGGGCCACCCGGTATCCGTCCTGGGCGAAGATCCGGCACAGCGCGGCGCACAGCAGGCTCTTGCCCGCCCCGGACATGGTGCCCTGGACCATGATGCGTTTGGCTCGGCTCATAGGCTCCCCTCCCTCAAGATCTCCTCCAGCGCGGCCAGCAGGCGGCTGTTCTCCTCCGCCGTGCGCACCGCCGTTCGATACCAGCCCTCACACAGGCCGTGGTAGTTGGCGCAGTCCCGGAGGAGGATCCCCCGCTCCCGCAGGGGCCCCACCAGGGGCACGGGGGACCAAAACAGCAGATAGTTGGCCTCCCCGGGCACCACCCGGAGGCCCAGCCGGGACAGCTCCCCCGCCAGCCGGGGCCGCTGGGCCTGGATCTGCGCCCTCACGGCCTCCACGTAGTTCGTCTCTTCCAGCGCGGCGATCCCCGCCGCCTGGGCCGGGCCGGACACCCCCCAGGGCTGGCCCGCGCCCCCCATGGCGGCCAGCAGGGCGGCGTCCGAGCACAGACAGTACCCCAGCCGCAGCCCCGCCATGGCGTACAGCTTGGTGAACGCTTTCAAGATCAGCAGGTTTTCGTACCTGCCCACCAGGTCTTTCAGGGAAAAGGCGTCCGGATCGTCCAAAAAGCCGCAGAAGCACTCGTCCAGCACCAGCAGGGCCCCCGCCGCCCGGCATCGCTCCGCCGCCGCCGCCAGCAGGGCGCGGGGGACGGTCCGCCCGGTGGGGTTGTTGGGCTGGCACAGGAACACCAGGTCCATATCCGGCGTGATGGCCTCCAAAAAGTCCTCATTCAGGGCGAAGCCGTCCCCCTCCTTCAGCAAAAAGCGGTCCGTGCTGCACCCGGCCAGCTCCAGCGCCGCCTCGTACTCCGAGAAGGCGGGGGCGGTGACCAGCCCCCGCTTCGGGCGTCTGGCCAGCACGGCGCGGTAGATCAGCTCCGCTGCCCCGTTGCCGCACAACACCCAGGCCGGGTCCACCCCCTCCGCTTTGCCGATGGCGGCCCGCAGGGCCCGGCACAGGGGGTCCGGGTAGCGCTCCGCCGTGTCCAGGGCGCGGACCGCGGCCCTGCGCACCCCCTCCGGCAGGCCCAGGGGGCTGATGTTGGCGGAAAAGTCCAGGGGCTGGCCGCCCCGCTCCGCCTGATAGCCCGCCCAGTCGCCGCCGTGGGTCAGTTTTGCCTCCATATCCGCCCTCATTTCTTCCGGCGGGCCAGCGCCCGCCCCAGCAGCCCCGCCCCCAGGGCCAGCCCCGCCGCCGCGTACAGCATTTTGTTGGCCCGGCCAATGTCCGCGGGCTCCACGGGCCGTTTGGGGTCCCCGATGGCGGGCTTGTCCACCGTTTTTCCAAAATAGGAGGCGGGCCCCGCCAATTGCACCCCCAGCGCCCCGGCGCAGGCGGACTCCGTCTGGGCGGAGTTGGGGCTTGCGTGGTTCCGGCGGTCCCGCCGCCAGATCCTCCAGGCGCTTGGGCCGTCCTGGCCGGTGAGATGCGCCGCCCCCACCCAGCACAGCGCCGCCAGCCGGGAGGGCGCCAGGTTGGCCAGATCGTCCAGGCGTGCCGCCGCCCGGCCGAAGTAGAGGTAGCGGTGGTTTTTATAGCCCACCATGCTGTCCATGGTGTTCACCGCCTTGTAGGTCAGGGCCAGGGGCGCACCGCCGGCCAGCATGTAGAACAGGGGCGCGGCCACCCCGTCGGAAAAGTTCTCCGCCACGGTCTCCACGGCGGCTTTGGCCACCCCCTCGGCGCTCAGGTTTTCCGTGTCCCGGCCCACGATGCGGCCCACCGCCCGCCGGGCGGCGGGCAGGTCGCCCCGCTCCAGCTCCCGCTGGACCCGGGCGCTCTCCTGGGCCAGCCCCTTCAGGGCCAGGGCCTGCCAGCACCACACCGTCTCCAGGCCCACACCCAGGGCCGGGTGTATTTTTTTCGCCAGGGCACAGGCCCCCGACGTGAGAACATAGGTCCCCGCCGGGAGGGCGGCCGCCAAGATAGCTCCGCCCAGCAGCTCCCCTTCCGGGGTCTGGGGCAGGCGGGGGCGCAGAACGTCCTCCAGGGCCGAGATCGCCCGCCCCATGTACACCACGGGGTGGGGCATCCAGTCCGGGTCGCCCAAAAGAAGGTCCAGCACAAAGCCGCAGGGGATGGCAGGGTCAAACTTCATCGCTTCTCGCCTCTCGTGTACCGCACTGTCTCCAGCACGGTCAAAATTCGGTCTGTGCTCCACCGGGAGCCGTCCAGCACAAAGCCGCCCCCCAGGGGGCCCCGCCAGGAGAAGTAGTCCCGCCGGGGCAGGGCGAACCGCTCCAGCACCGCCATCTGAGTGCCGCCGTGGGCCACCACCGCCAGGCGCTTCGCGCCGGACGCCGCGGCCTGGTCCATCAGCGCCCCGAAGGCGGCGCAGGTCCGGGCGCAGAACGCCTCCATGGACTCTCCCTCCGGCACGGGGCCCCGGCAATGGCCGTCCACCCATGCCCGATAGGGGGCGAAGTCCTCCATGTCCCGCCAGCTCCGGCCCTCGAAAACGCCGAAGTCCATTTCCCGAAGGTCTGGGACCACGATCTGCCGGGCCTGGGGGAACAGGACCGCCGCCGTCTCCGCCGTCCGGCCCAGGGGGGAGACGAACACGGTCTCCATCCCGAGATCCGCCTCCCTCAGCGCCGCCCGCCCCGCCTCGGTGAGGGGCAGGTCGGTGCGGCCCAGATAGCGGCCCTGGGCGTTCCAGGCCGTCTGGCCGTGGCGCAGGAGATAGACCCTCACTTCAGCACCAGGGGCAGGCCGCACAGCACCCGGACCACCCGCTGGGCCCGCTGGGCCAGCAGGCAGCTCAACCGCCCCGCCGCCTCCCGGGCGGCCCGCTGGGCGGGATCGACCGGCACCACGCCGCCCCCCACCTCGGTGGCGATGACCACCTCGAATCGAGCCAATTCATCGGCCAGGGCGTTCAGATCGGCGCAGTCCGCCGCCCGGTCCTGCACGTCCCAGACGGCCTGGGCACGCAGCTCTTCCTCGGTACAGTCCAAAAGCGCCTGGGCATAGTCCCTTTTTCCGCTGTACAGCGGCCCCGTGATGAAGATCATAAGAATTTCGCCTCCAACAGCTGGCAGGCGGCCAGCGCCCCCAGCATCCAAAGCTCGCACCGCTGCAAGAACCACCCGGCAAGATCGCCGGACAGCCCGCCGAACGCCCGGTCCGCCGCCACCCGGTAGCGCCGGAACACGATCAGCGCGGTGAGGGCCATGGCCCCCCCGGCGATCCCCCCCAGGACGATCATCCCGGAGGCGGCCAGGGCGCACTCCAGCATCAAGATCCGGCCCGCCATGCGGCGGTCCGCCCCGGTGGCGAAGGTGTGGGCCAGCCCCGTATCCCTGGCCAGGGCGAACCGGGTCACCGACAGCCCGGACAGCCCCCGCTCCAGCACGAAGGCCAGCGCCATGGCCCCCAGGGCCTCCCGGGTGGGCACAAGGGCGGCGCACAGGGCCAGGTGGGCCGCGAAATAGGCGCACAGCTTGATCGCGGCGAAGGCCCCGCACCGGGGGTCCTTCAGGATCTCCTGCTTTTTCTCCGGGGGGGCGTGGCTGGCCAGGGCGTCGCAGGTGTCGGCGTAGCCGTCCAGGTGGACGCCCCCGGTGACCAGCACCGGGATCAGGCAGAGGCCCGCCCCCCGCAGCAGAGAGGGGGCGCTGAGATAGGCGCACAGCGCCCCCCAGCCCAGCCACAGCCCGCCGCACACCAGCCCCACGAGGGGGAAGGCGCACAGGGCGTAGCGCATGTTTTTGGCGTTCCACTCAGGGCAGGGCAGGGGCAGGGCGGAGAACATGGCGAAGGCCACCAGCACCGTCTCGATGAGGATCATTCCGCCGCCCCCTTGTAGTACCGCGGCAGGCCGCACACCACCTCGCACACCCGGTCCGCCCGTTTGGCCAGCGCCCGGTTGACATCGGCCACCAGCCGCAGGTAGTCCTCCGTTCCCCCGGCGTAGTCCGCCCCGCCGGTAAACACCTCGTTGCTCACCACCACCAGGTCCTTGCACTGCTCCAGCAGGGCGTCCACCCCGCCCACGATGGCGGAGACCGCGCCCTCCACGCTCCCCGCCCCGGCGGGGCTGTACAGCTCGTTGGCGGCCAGATTGCCCACGCACTCCAGCAACACGGCGCCCCGCCCCGGCAGGCGCACCGAGGACAGATCGGTGTAACGCTCCACCGTCTCAAATTCCTTGTCCGCCCGCATACGGCGGTGCTTTTCCACCCGCCGCCGCCCCTCTTCGTCAAAGGGCTCCATGGTGGCGATGTAATAGCGGGGCCGGTGGGGAGAGCGCAGGACCAAGCTCTCGGCGTACTCGCTCTTGCCGCTGGCCGCCCCGCCAATGACTAAGGTAAACACCTCAGCCCCCCTGGGGCGTATACGCCTCGATGCCCGTGCCGTCGAAGGTGGTGCCGTCCTGGTACAGGGACAGGGCCATGTCCAGCATGGGGATGGCGCACACCGCCCCGGTGCCCTCCCCCAGCCGCATCCCGGCGGTGATAAGGGGCTGCTTGCCCAGGGCGTCCAGGACCAGCCGTCCGGCGGGCTCGGCGGACACGTGGCTGGCGAACATGGCCTTGCCCGCCTCCGGGCACAGCCGCGCGGCGCACAGCGCCGCCACCGTGCTGATGAAGCCGTCCATGAGCACGGGCACCCGGTACAGCGCCCCGCCCAGGTAGACGCCGCACATACCGGCGATGTCAAAACCACCCACTTTAGACAGCACGTCCAGGGGGTCCAGGGGGTCGGGGCGGTTGCGCTCCAGCGCCGTCTCGATGGCCCAGAGCTTGCGCTCCAGCCCCTGGTCGGACAGCCCCGCCCCACGGCCCGTCATCTCGGCCACGGGGCGGTTGAGCAGCACGCAGGCCACGGCGGAGGAGGTGGTGGTGTTGCCGATGCCCATCTCCCCGGTGGCGATGAGGCCCGCCCCCCGGTCCTTCAGCGCCCGCACCAGCTCCACCCCGGTGAGGACGGCCTGCTCCGCCTCCCCCCGGCTCATGGCGGGGCCCTGGGTGATATCCTGGGTGCCGTTGCCGATCCTCCGGTCCAGCACGCCGGGGATCTGGCCGGAGTCCCGCATCCCCATGTCCACCGGCACCACGTCACAGCCGGCCACCAGGGCCATTTTGCACACCGAGGAGCGGTTGGCCCCGGCGTTGCGGGCCACCGCCGCCGTCACGGTGTAGTCGGTCTGGGTGACGCCCTGGTCCACCACGCCGTTGTCGGCGCACAGCAGCAGCAGGGCACGGCTGGATATGTGGATCTTATGGTCGAGGGTAAGGGCGGCCATGTCCTCCACCGCTTTTTCCAGCAGGCCCAGGCTGTCCAGGGGCTTGGCGATGGAGGCCCACTGGGCGTGGGCGGCCCGGCGGGCCTGTTCCTCTCTGGGGTCGGGGGCGATGGCCCCCAGGACCTGGTTCAATGTGTTACTCATGGCGGGACCGTTCCTTTCTATAGCGCTTTGCCCCTTGGACGAAGCGATGGGCCATGTGGGGTCTGCCGGGGAAGTACAGGTGGGGGAAGGCGGCGTACAGCCGGTCGTTGACGAAGCCGCACGTCCAGCTCCGCCCCGTCAGGGGCTTTGACGCGGTCAGGTCCTCCCCGTTGCGGGTGGAGTCCCAGTAGTGGAACTCGTGGACGGGGACGGACTCCCCCGCCTTGAACAGGAGGCTGTCCGCCGGGGCGCTCAAGCTGGCGTAGCCGAAGCGCACCAGCCGGTCCTGTTTGACCCCCGCGCCGGGCAGATATCCGGCCATGGGCCAGGTCCGGCCGTCCGTCCCCTCCAGCGACTGCCCCAGGTACAAAAACCCGCCGCACTCCGCCACCGTGGGGATGCCCCCCGCCACCGCCCCTTTGATGGAATCCTTCATGGGTTGGTTTTCCGCCAGCCGGGCGGCGTACAGCTCGGGGTAGCCCCCGGGAAGATACAGTCCGCAGGCGTTTTCGGGCAGTGCTTCGTCCCGGAGGGGGCTGAAAAACACCAGCTCCGCCCCGGCGTCCCGCAGGGCGTCCAGGGTCTCGGCGTAGGTGAAGCAGAACGCCTCGTCCCGGGCCACCGCCAGGGGGACCGTTTCCGCAGTATGGCGGGGCGGGGGCGCCTCCCACCCCGGGCGGCGGTCGAAGAGGGCGAAGAACCGCTCCCAGTCCATGGCCTCGTCCAGGACCTGGGCCGCCCGGCCGATGCGGGCGGTCAGATCCTCGATCTCCCCGGCGGTGCGCAGGCCCAGGTGGCGGCTCTCCAGCACCGCCTCCGCCATGTGGGGCAGATGGCCCAGCACGGGCAGGCCCGTCTCCCCCTCCAGCATAGGCTTCAGGGTCTTGGCCAGCATGGGGGAGCAGTCGGTGAGGAACAGCCCCGCGATGTGGCTGGGGGTGCGAAACTCCAGCAGCCCCTTGATCTGGGCCGCCAGGGTCAGGCTGGCCCCCTTTGGCCGCACCGCCAGCAGGACGGGCAGGTCCAGGGTGTGGGCCGCGTGCCAGGCGCCGGCCCGGTCCGTGGTCCCCCCCAGGCCGTCGTAGAAGCCCATGGCCCCCTCCACCACCGCCGCGCCCCGGCCCCCGCCGCAGCGGCGGTACAGGGCCCGGACGGTGTCCTCGCCGGAGAGGAACAGGTCCAGATTGCGGCTGTCCACCCCCAGGGCGGAGCGGTGGAACATGGGGTCGATGTAGTCCGGGCCGCACTTGAAGGCGCAGGGGTCCAGCCCCTTGTGCTTCAGCGCCGAGAGCAGGGCGCAGGTGAGCACCGTCTTGCCGCTCCCCGAGGCGGGGGCGGACACCATCAGCTCAACCATGGCAATTGCCCGCGATCAGGAAAGTGGGGTTGTTGGCCATGAGCAGGTGGAGACCGCCCGCCGGTCTGGTCCGGCTGACGGCGATCTGGGTCACCTGGACCTCCAGCCCGCGGCCGGTGAGGGCGGCGACGGCGGCGGACAGGGTCTCCACCGCGATGGCGGAGATGCACACCCGGGCCGACCGGTTTTTGGACAGCGCCAGCTCCACGATCTCCTCCATGCTCCCCTTGGTGCCGCCGATGAACACGGCGTCGGGGGCGGGCAGGTCCCGGAGGGCCTGGGGGGCCCTGCCCTCTACCAGCTGTAGATTCCAGGCGGAAAACCGCTCTTTGTTTTCACGGATGAGGGCGCAGGCCGCCGCCTCGCACTCCACGGCGTACACACGGCCCTGGGGCGCGGCCAGGGCCAGCTCCACGCTGACGCTGCCGGTGCCCGCCCCCACGTCCCACAGGGTGTCGGCGGGCCGCACCCCCAGCTTGGCCAGGGCGGCGGCGCGGACCTCCTGCTTGGTCATGGGCACATCGCCCCGGAGAAAGCTGCCGTCGGGCAGGCCGGGGCAGCGGGCCGGGGGCCGGGGCGCGGCCTCGGCCAGCATCACCGACAGGGAGGGGAAGGACCGGCCGGCCAGCTCCGCCGCCGTGCCAAAGACGATCTTCTCCTCTGGGGCGGACAGGTCCTGCCCCACCGTGACGGACAGGCCGCCCAGCCCGGCCTGGGTCAGACTATGGCAGATCTCTCCCGGCCCCAGGGCCCCGCCGGTGAGGAAGAAGGCGGGCTTGCCCTTGGACACCGCCGCCGCCACGTCGCAGTCCACCCCGTGGGCGGACACCAGCTCCCAGTCCTGCCAGGGCAGGCCCAGCCGGGCGGACAGCAGCTGCACGCTGGAGATCCCCGGAAGCACCCGGGTGGGGATGTCCCGCTCGGCCAGCAGGGGCAGAAGGCCCCGGGCCCCGGAGTAGAACCCGGCGTCGCCGCTGTACACCACCACGCACCGGCCGCCCTGGGCCAGGACCGCGTCCAGCAGCTCCTGGGGTTTGACGGCGGCGATCCGCCGCTCCGTGCACCCCTGGGGCAGGTGCTCCAGCAGGCGCCTGGCCCCCAGGATACACTGCGCGTCCTTCAAGGCGGCGGCGCACTCCGCCGTCATGGTCTCCGGCCTGCCTCCCCCCAGAGAGGCCAGCGTCACTTGCATCCCATCATCTCCCCGCATTTTTTCAGGACCGTGTCGTAGTCCAGCCCGTCCTCCCGGGGGCGGCGGAGGAGCACCAGGTCGATCCCCGCGGCCTTGGCCGCCGCCGCCTTTTCCGCAAAGCCCCCGGCGGGGCCGCCGTCCTTGGTGACCAGGTATTCGATATGGTATTGGCGGATCAGCGCCTCGTTCAGCTCCTGGGAGAACGGCCCTTGCAGGGCCAGGATGTGGCTGGAGGGCACCCCCGCCCCCCGGCACGCCTCCAGGCTGGACGCCAGGGGCAGCACTCGGGGGTACAGCCGCTCCCCGCCCAGGGGGGCGAAGGCGTCCAGCTCCTTGGCCCCGGTGGTGAGCAAAATGTTCCCCTGAGTGGTTTTCAGCCACTGGGCCGCCTCCTGGGCGGTGGAGAACACCGCCGCCCCCTCCGGCACCGGGCTCTCCTCCCGCAGCAGGCGCAGCAGGGGGACGCGCTCCCCCGCGCAGGCGGCCCGGACGCTCTGGCTGGCCCGGACGGCGTAGGGGTGGGTGGCGTCCACGCACAGGTCCGCCCCCCGGAGGGTCCGGGCCATCTCCTCCTCGTCCATCCGCCCGGCCAGCACCGCCACGCCGGGGATCTCCCCCTGCTCCTCCCGGCCGTATCCGGTGGCCACGCACACGGCGACCGCCCAGCCCAGCCGGGCCAGCTCCAGGGACAGCCGCCGCCCCTCGGTGGTGCCGCTGAAGATCACGCACCTCATAGCGCCCGCTTCTTCTCGTAGCCCCGGGGGGCGATCATCCGGCCGTGGTCCGCCAGGGTGGAGGACGAGCCGATGAAGGCGGTGCAGAACATGTCCAGGGACGCGTCCCGCAGCTGGGCCAGGGTCGTCACATGGGCCTCCTCCCCCGCCCGGCCGGTGCTGCGCACGTAGCCGCACACGGTATCGGGGCTCACGCCCGCGTCCAGCAGGATGTCGCAGGCCCGCCGCAGGTAGTCCGGCCGCTTGTGGGAGGCGGGGTTGTAGATGGCCATGGAGAAGTCCCCCGCCGCGGCGCACCGCAGGCGGTTTTCGATGACCTCCCAGGGGGTGAGCAGGTCGGACAGGGAGATGACGCAGAAGTCGTGGCCCACGGGCGCCCCCAGCAGCGCCCCGCCGGACAAGGCGGAGGTGACGCCGGGCACCACCTCCACCTCCACCTCCGGGAACTGGGGGGCCAGCTGCAAAACGGGGCCCGCCATGCCGTACACCCCCGCGTCCCCGCTGCACACCAGGGCCACGGTCCTTCCGCCCTCCGCCGTTTCCAGCGCCCAGCGGCACCGGTCGATCTCCTTTGTCATGGGAGTGGTGTAGGTCTCCTTGTCCGGGTACAGACCCTTCACCAGCTCCACGTACACCGTGTAGCCGCACAGAACCTGGGCGTCCTCCAGGGCCGCCCTGGCCTGGGCGGTGAAATACTTGGGGTCGCCGGGGCCCAGCCCCACCACATACAGCCGCTTCGCCATGACGTCACCCTCCCTGGGCGGGGGCGTCCGTCCCCCGCCGGAATTCGGTGGTGAATCCGGGGTCGTAGAGCTTGCTGCGCTCATAGCTCTGACCCAAAAAGCCCCCCACCAGGATGATGGCGGTCTTCCAGATCCCCGCCGCGTCCCCCGCCGCCGCCAGGGTGCCCACGGTGCACCGGACGATCTTCTCCTCCGGCCAGGTGGCCTTGTACACGATGGCGGCGGGGGTGTTCTCCGTATAGGCGCCCCCCGCCAGAAGGGCCGCCTGGACCTTGTCCTGCATCCCGGCGGACAGGAAGATGGCCATGGACGCCCCGTGGGAGGCCAGCTTTTCCAGCGCCTCCCCCTCGGGCACCGGGGTGCGGCCCGCCATGCGGGTGACGATCGCGGTCTGGCTCACCCCGGGCAGGGTGTACTCCGCCCCCAGGGCCGCCGCCGCCCCGCAGAAGCTGGACACCCCCGGCGTGTCGTCCCAGGGGATGCCCAGCGCGTCCAGCGCGTCCATCTGCTCCCGGACGGCCCCGTAGAGGCAGGGGTCCCCGGTGTGCAGCCGCACCAGGTCCAGCCCCCTCTCCCGGGCGTCCTTCATCACATCCAGCACCTGCTCCAATGTCATCTCCGCGCTGTTGTAGACGGCGCAGCCCTCTTTCGTCAGCCCCAGCAGGGCGGGGTTCACCAGGCTCCCGGCATAGATGACGACGTCGGTCTTTTTCAGCAGCTCCGCTCCCCGCAGCGTGATCAGATCCGGGGCCCCGGGGCCCGCGCCCACAAAATGCACCATGTCAGCTCTCCTCCTTTACGATCACGGTGGCGAAATAGCCCACGTCCTGGGGCAGGCGGTCCCAATCGGTCCACACCCGCTCGGTGGGCAGGCCGCAGTCCTCCACCAGCGCCGCCCGATCCAGCTGGCCCGTCCTGCCCAGCGCCTGGGCGATCTCGCTCAGCCCCCGGCCCGCCTTCATCAGCACCTTGCCGCCGGGCTGCTCCACCAGGGGGGCCACCGGCCCCTTGCCCACCGGGATGATGTGCAGGGGGGACCCCCAGCTCACCAGGGTGGCGCTGAGCCGCGCCGCCGCCGCGCAGAAGCTGGGCACGCCGGGGATCATCACCGTCTCGTACCCCCGGCGGTTCAAGACCTCCATCACATACCCCCAGGTGGCGTAGATGGACACGTCCCCCAGGTTGGGCATGGCCACGTCCTCCCCCCGGTCCAGATGGGCCTGGACGGCGTCCGCCGCCGCCTCGTGCGCGGCTTGGAGCACCCCTTTGTCCTGGGACATGGTGAAGCTCAGGGGCAGGATGGTCTTGCCCGCCAGGTCCACCGCCCCCCGGACGATGTCCAGGGCCAGCATCTCGCCGCTCTTGGTCTGGGGGGCGGCGATCACCGGGCACCGCGTCAAAACGCGGACCGCCTTCAGGGTGATCAGCTCCGGGTCGCCGGGGCCCACCCCCACCCCATAGCACACGCCTTTGTTCACTTCCATTGCGCCAATATCTCCTTTGCTCCGTCAGTGTGGCCCAGGGGGCCGTATACGTTGGAAAACATCACCGCGCCGGTCTGATAGGCCCCCGCCGAGCGCCGGTCCAGGTGGAGCTGGACGGCCCTGAGCAGGCTGTCCATGACCGCCCGGCGCAGCCCGGCCCCGTCCAGCAGCTCGACGCAGGCGTCGGTGGTGGCCGCGCTCATCAGATCCCGGCACACCTCGACGCCTGCGCCGCACAGGGCGGCGTGGGCGCAGAACAGCTCCACGCGGCAGTCGGCGTATTTGGAGTGGGTGTTCATGATCCCCCCCGCCGCCTTCACCAGCTTGCCCGCGTGGCCCACCAGCAGCACCCGCCGGAAGCCCTCCGCGGCGGCGATGTCCAGCGCCTCCCCCAGGAAGTTGGAGCACTTCACCACCGGGACGCCCAGGCCGTCCAGCCCGGAGGCGCGCAGAAACTCCTCCCCGTAGTTGCCGGGGGTGAGGATCAGGTCCTTGGACTCCAGCGCCGCCTGATGGGTCTGGACCGCGATGGTGTCCACGATGGCCCCCTCGCTCATGGGCTCCACGATGCCGGAGGTGCCCAGGATGGACAGCCCCCCCTCCACCCCCAGGGCCGGGTTGAAGGTGCGGGCCGCGGCCTGCTCCCCGCCGGGGATGGAGATCGCCACCTCCATGCCGCCCGCATAGCCCAGCCTGGCGCAGACCTGCTCCACCTGTTCGCCGATCATCCGCCGGGGCACCCGGTTGATGGCCGCAGCCCCCACCGGCTGGTCCAGGCCGGGGCGGGTCACCCGGCCCACCCCCTCGCCGCCGTCGATGGACACGCCGGGGGCGTCCGTTTTCCGCACCGCGGCCCAGACCAGCATCCCGTCGGTCACGTCGTAGTCGTCCCCGGCGTCCTTGCGCACGGCGCACAGGGCGGTCCGCCCCTCGTCCGCCAGCCTGGCCTGCGCCGGCGCCGCGCTGACCTCCCACCCCTTTGGGGTGATGAGGCGGACCGTCTCCGGGGCCTGTCCCGTCAGCAGCAGCTGGGCCGCCCCCCCCGCCGCCAGGGCCGCGCAGGTGCCCGTGGTGTAGCCGCAGCGCAGCATGGACCGGCCGCTGCGGACGTAGTGTTCGAAGCTCCCCGTGGCCTCCGCCTCCCTTCGTGAAACAAAAAAGCGCCCCCGCCCAAGCAGGAACGCATGACGCACCCTATGGAGGGGCCCGATCAGATCGAGATGCTTCCGGTTTCGGCAGAATGACCCAGCTGCCATGTATCTGACTTATCCTCCCGGCCGCCGGGGCGGCGGAGGCATCACAGTGACCGACTCGCAGGGACTCTCACCCTATTCCATGGGCCGCCGGGGCGGCTTGCAGCTGGCACGTTATCGAATTGGTGATATTGTATCATACCCCGGGGCCGCTGTAAAGGGAAACTGTAAGAACCTGCATTCGCAGCCGAAACCGCCGGATGGGCGAGGTTTTTTTTTCGCCAGGCAAGGCGCGTTTTCGCAGGAATGCTTGGTGCATTTCAAGAAAGCGCAACGCAGTATGGCGGAAAAAGACCCGTCCAGACGGGGCGGTGACGTAAGAAAACATTTTAAGCGAGGGTCGGCGTAGCGTCAAGCTGCGCCGACTTTCGCATTATTTTTGTCTTGGGCAGTTTGGGATTGCTCCCGCGCTCCCTCAAAATCAAACGCACCAATGAAGTTATAGACGATCTCAATTTCCCGGATTTTCACCCGCTTCTGCTGTTCGTCGGTCGTGTAGGTGTCGGACACCCTGATCTGTTCCACGAACTCACGCAGGATGGTGGCGTCAAGCTGGGTCATGTCCGTGTACTTCTTCACCACAGAAATGAACTTCCTGACGTTGGTTTTCTTCTGCTCCTGCTGTTTCACTTCCCGCCCCAGGGTTTCCACGACGGCCTTTAACTGTTCCTGCTCCTGTTCATAGTCACGGGACAGCTTGATAAACCGATCATCGGACAGCTTGCCGGAAATGTTGTCCTCGTAAATTCTCTTGAAGATCACATCCAGCTCCGCGATGCGCTTTTCAGACTGTGCCAGCACAGCCTTTTTCTGTGCCAGCGCCTTGTCACGCTCCCGCAGGCTCCGTTCCGCCGCCCGCTGGATAAAGTCGTCCTCGTACTGCGTCACATAGGAGATTGCTTCCCGCAGGTTCCGCAGTACGATTTCTTCCAGCACTACACGGCGGATGGAGTGCGTCTTGCACAGGGTACGGTCTTTCCGATAGGTGGAGCAGATGTAATATTCCTGTTCCGGCTTGAAGTGGTTGGCCCGGCAAAGGTACATCTTACCGCCGCAATCGGCGCAGTACACAAGCCCGGAGAACATACCCATGTCCCCCATTTTGGTCGGGCGGCGTCTGGCCTGCCGGATGTTCTGTACGACCAGGAACACACTTTCCTCAATAATCGCCTCCTGGGTATTCTCGAAGATCACCCACTCGGACGGGTTATTCCAGACCTTTTTCTTGCTCTTGAACGACGGCTTGCAGGTCTTGAAATTGACCGTATGGCCCAGGTACTCGACACGCTCCAAAATGCGGGAAACCGTTTCGTTTGTCCACTTGCAGGGATTAGCCGTAGGAGCGTTGCAGACCGGCAAGCCCTTTTCGTGGGCGTAGGCCGTGGGGTTCAGGACGTTGTTCTGTTGCAGCCACTTGGCGATCTGCGTCGGCCCCAGGCCGTCCACGCACAGGGAGAAAATCTTTTGCACGATAGCCGCCGCTTCCTCGTCCACAATCCAGCGTTTCTTGTCCTCCGGGTCTTTCATGTACCCATAGGGCGGGATGGTGCAAAGGTGTTCGCCGGAGCGTCCCTTGGATTGCCAGGTCGCCTTGATCTTCTTGCTGGTGTCCTTGGCGAACATCTCATTAAATACGTTGCGGATTGCGGTGAACTCACTATCTCCCTTTATGCTGTCCACCCCGTCATTCACGGCGATGAAGTGAACACCATACTCCGGGAACACCATTTCGGTATACATCCCCACTTGGAGATAGTTGCGGCCCAGGCGGGACATATCCTTGACGACCACCCGCTTGATCTTGCCCGCCTTGATGTCGGCAAGCATCCGCTGAAAGCCAGGGCGGTTGAAATTTGTCCCGGAATACCCGTCGTCCTCGTCGTAGTGCCGGATGGCGGTGTAGCCGTGGTCGCGGCAATACTTCTCCAAAATCTTCTTTTGAGAAGCGATTTGTCAAGGATAAATTCACCATTGATAGCGATATTCTCGCTTTCAATGGCGCTTTTTGCTTAAGTAGCTGTATATGAAATCCTAAAATTCTGAGGTTTTCGACAAAAGCCCTATTGAACACAGGAATGAGGCGTGTTATAATTTGCTATATATCGTGAATGGGGGGCGTAGCATGGATAAGAAAAGCCTTAATGAGCAAGAAATCCGGTCAATATTCATTCGCCCCGCTATCCGAAATGCAGGATGGACTGCTTCTCAAATCCGTGAGGAATATGTTATCACAAAGGGGCGCATTGTTGCTAGAGGCGGCACATCCAAGCGAGACGAGGGTAAAAGGGCTGATTATGTCCTATTTTTTAAGCCCCACATTCCGCTGGCAATTATTGAGGCGAAGGACAATAACCATAGTGTATCTGAGGGGATGCAGCAAGCTATGGAGTATGCTGGGCTCCTGATGATCCCCTTTGTTTTTTCATCCAATGGAGATGCTTTTTCATTCCATAACCGTATGATAACAGACGGCGAAAAAGAGCAGACGATAGCTTTGGATGAATTTCCTTCTCCCGAAGTCCTTTGGGAAATGTACAAAAATGGAACTGGCCTGACCACCGAGCAGGAAACTATTATCAAAGAACCCTACTATGCAGACCGTGAGGATCGAACCCCTTATTATTACCAGCGCAATGCAATCAACCTCACTGTTGAAGCAGTGATGCGTGGTCAAAATCGCATCCTTCTGGTTATGGCAACCGGAACTGGGAAAACTTTTACGGCATTTCAAATCATCTGGCGGTTGTGGAAAGCCGGTGTCAAGAAGCGTATCCTGTTCCTTGCTGACAGGAACGCTCTCATTGACCAGACCTACAGCAATGATTTTTCTCCCTTCAAAGATAAAATGACTATCGTTCGCAATCGGAAGGTTGATAAGTCATATGAAATTTTCCTTGCACTATATCAAGGATTGACCGGGGAAGGCGACAAGGAGATATTTAAGCAGTTCAGTCCATCCTTCTTCGACCTTGTTATTGTTGACGAATGCCATCGTGGCAGTGCAAAGGCTGACAGTGCATGGAGGGAGGTTTTAGAATACTTCTCCAATGCAACACAAATTGGTATGACGGCTACACCCAAGGAAACTAAGGATATTTCAAATATAGATTACTTTGGCAATCCAATCTATACCTATACGCTCCGGCAGGGAATTGAAGATGGCTTCTTAGCTCCCTATCGTGTGATTCGAGTAGTGCTGGACAAGGATGCTGAGGGATGGCGGCCCTACGAAGGCCAAAAGGATCGCTATGGCAATGTCATAGAAGATCGAGAGTACGGACAAACCGACTTTGACCGTGAGCTTGTACTGGAGCAACGAACCAAAGTTGTTGCAAGAGTCGTTTCTAACTACCTAAAAAAGCATAACCTGCGATTTGATAAGACCATATTCTTCTGTGTGGACAGAGAACACGCTGACCGAATGCGACAGGCTTTGGTAAATGAGAACCAGGATATGGTCAACCAAGATGAACGTTACGTCATGCGCATTACCGGCGATGATGAAATCGGGAAAAAACATCTCGATGGGTTCCGAGATGTTGGAAGCAAGTACCCGGTTCTTGTAACCACCTCCAAGTTGCTTACCACCGGAGTGGATACAAAGATGGTCAAGTTCATTGTGTTGGACTCCAATATCAACAGCATGACAGAGTTCAAACAGATTATTGGACGCGGAACACGGGTTATGGAAGACCTGGGTAAAATGTTCTTTACTATCTTCGATTTTCGTAATGACACGCGGCACTTTGCCGATCCAGACTTTGATGGCCCCTGCGAACAGGACGATGCGTTTACCCCAGATGAAAACGGCGATATTCCAGATGCCCCGGATGATCCCGTAGATAATTCGGAAGATGACTTGGATGAACAAAAAGGCGTGGATTCAAAGGGACCATGGGATGAGACACTGCCTGGCAGGAGGGTAAAGTATTATGTCCAGAATGTGGAGGTCACAGTTCTAAAGCAACGGGTACAATATATTGGCAAGAACGGAAAACTCATCACAGAATCTCTGACCGACTATACACGCCGCAATGTTCGAGATCAGTATGCAACACTGGATGATTTTTTGAGCGCATGGTCTGCGGCTGACCGCAAACAGGCTATCTTGGATGAACTGGAAAAACAAGGTGTTTTGATTGAGGAATTGCAAGAGCAGATCGGTCAAGAATTTGATCCCTTTGACCTCTTGTGTCATGTTGCTTTTGATATGCCTCCGCTGACAAGGCGGGAACGGGCAAATAACGTCAGGAAGCGTAATTACTTTGCCAAATATGGAGAACAGGCCCAAGCGGTTCTGAACGCCCTTTTGGATAAATACGCTGATGCTGGTGTGTCCGATTTGGAGAACATGGACGTATTAAAGGTTGAGCCAATTTCCAGCTTTGGCAACCCTGTGTACATTGTTAACCGTATTTTTAAGGGTAAAAAGGACTTTGAACAAGCGGTTCGGGAACTTGAGGCCGCTCTTTACGCTGCATAAATAATAGGAGGACCTCGCTATGGCAGTATCGGGAACAACAAAAGCACTAAAAGATATTATGCGGATTGATGCCGGAATCAACGGCGATGCACAGTATATTGAGCAGATTACATGGATGCTGTTTCTTAAAGCTTTTGATTTTAAGGAACAGGAATGGGAAAGCACAGAGAATGACTACTACGCCGTTGTTCCCGAACCGTACAGATGGCGAAACTGGGCAGACGATGCAGAGGGTATTACTGGCGATGCATTGTTAGCCCATATAGACGCTATGTTCAAGGGACTTCGCAAACTGGATACTTCTGAAGATCCTAAAAAGCGCAAGTGGTTAATTCGGAGCATCATGGAAGGTGTCAACAACTTCATGAAGTCTGGTACTCTGCTCCGTCAGGTCATTAACAAGATCAATGATGATATTGACTTTTTTTCTATGCCCTCCGGACACCTGTTCAATGGCATCTACGAAAATATGCTCAAAGATTTGCAGAGTGCAGGAAAGGCTGGCGAATTTTATACTCCGCGCCCTGTGACACGGTTCATTGTCAAAATGGTCGCGCCAAAACTGGGGGAGTCCATATTGGACCCGGCCTGTGGGACTGGCGGATTTCTTACCAGTGTTATTGACAGTTACAAAGGCAGCATCCAGTCTGCGAAGGATTACCGTAAACTTCAGCAATCCATCCGGGGCATTGAGAAAAAGCCGTTTCCCTATCTTCTCTGCGTCACCAATCTGATTGCCCACGGTATTGACGTACCCGACATCCGGCACGATAACACGTTGCGAAAACCTACTGCGGAATATACGCTCAAAGACAAGGTCGAAGTCATCGTCACCAATCCCCCTTTCGGTGGAGCGGAGGAAAAAGCCATTTCCCAGTCCGTTCCGGCAGACTTACGTAACACAGAGACTGCTGATTTGTTTCTTGTCCATATTATGGCTCTTCTAAATGATGGTGGACGCTGCGGCATGGTTCTCCCGGACGGTTTCCTGTTTGGTGGAGGTGTCAAATCCGCTATCAAGCAGAAACTGTTGGCGGACTGCAATCTGCATACCATAGTCCGTTTGCCTAAAGACGTATTTGCCCCATACACCAACATCAACACCAATCTTCTGTTTTTCAAGAAAGGAATGCCAACCAAAGGCGTGTGGTTCTACCGTTTGGAAATGCCAGAGGGATACAAACATTTTTCCAAGACGCGACCCATGCTGGACGATCACTTCGCCCCTGTAGAGGCATGGTGGACAAACAGGACTGAAAGCGCGGTATCTCAGTACGTTCCGATTGAAGATATTATAGCCGCCGACTACAACTTGGATTTCTGCGGGTTTCCCCATGAAACACAGGAGATTTTACCACCGGACGAGTTTATCGCCAACTATTTGCAGGAGAAAGCGGTTATATCCGCGCACATTGAGTCGATCTTGGGCCGTATTGCAGACGCCATGAAGCAGGAGGATATGGGATGAAAGCCGCAGAACTTCGCCAGTCTATCCTACAGGCGGCAGTACAAGGAAAGTTAGTGCCACAAAATTTACAGGACAAACCGGCTTGCGAGTTGTTTGAAAGAATTCAGAATGAAAAAGCTCATCTGATTAAAGAGGGAAAGATTAAAAAAGCCCCTCCCTTGCCAGAGATTGCAGCGAATGAGATGCCGTTCGAAATTCCAGAGAACTGGTGCTGGGTGCGATTGGGTCAATTAACAGAACTTATTACAAGTGGCTCAAGAGACTGGGCAAAATATTATACATCCACAGGCGATATTTTTCTTCGTATGGGAAACTTATCCAGAAACAGATTTGACCTGCGACTTGATAAAATACAATATGTAAAACTACCCAAAAATATTGAAGGTATGCGGACTTCAGTACAAGCTGGAGATTTACTATTTTCAATTACTGGGGAAATTGGTACACTTGGCTTGATTCCTGATAATTTCGGAACCGCTTATATTAATCAGCACACAGCAATTATCCGCTTTATGACAAGTGAGAAAAGTAAATTTTACCCTTATGTGCTTTTGTCTGACTACGCTCAAAAATTTTATAACGGAAACCAGCATGGAATCAAGAATAGTTTTCGATTAGACACAATCGCATTATTACCCGTCCCTCTTCCGCCACTTGGAGAACAACACCGTATTGTTTCCAAAATAGATGAATTGTTTGCTCTCTGTGACAAGTTGGAAATCGCAGAAAAGAGGCTAACTGCCCTTGAGGAACACTTCACTGAGTATCTACCTAAAGCAATTTTGCAAGCGGCAGTACAAGGCAAGCTGGTGGCACAAAATTCCCATGACGAACCTGCATCTGAATTGCTAAAACGTATCCACCGGGAAAAAGCCCAGCTTATTAAAGAGGGCAAAATCAAGAGGGAGAAACCGCTGCCTCCTATCTCGGAAGATGAAATTCCCTACGATTTGCCGGAGGGATGGGAGTGGTGTAGACTCCGTGATATCGGGCAAATAATCGGTGGGGCAACACCAGACTCACATGAGAGCAGCTACTATACAAAACCCGGACAAGGTATCTCCTGGCTTACTCCTGCTGACATGACAAAGTATACCCAAAACAATTATATCAGTCATGGGGCAAAAGATATAACACAAGCTGGATACAATTCTTGCTCAACCATGCTTATGCCACCTGGCAGTATTATTTTTTCAAGTAGAGCGCCTATTGGACACATTGCTTTTTCCAGTAAAGAAGTTTGCACAAATCAAGGTTTTAAGTCGGTCGTACCCTATATGACAGCTGTTACTCCCTGGATTTTCTATGCGCTCAAAAGTAAAGTGGATGACATTCAAAGCAGAGCATCAGGAACAACATTTAAAGAAGTTTCGGGGAAGTTTATGGAATCCGAAACCATCCCTCTCCCTCCCCTTGTCGAACAACAACGTATTGTTACTAAGGTTGAAGAATTGCTTGCTCTTTGCAACGAAATGAAAGCCTCCTACACCGAACCGGTAGAGTTCGATGAGGTTGCTGAGATTATCCCGTTTTCAACCTCAGTAGCTAGTGAGCATACGGAAGAACTAGAAGAACCGTTGTTGTTGGCCGCTCGTGGTGATGCGGAAAATCTGTCTTCGGAAGCATTGAGAGCCATTGACGATCTGTTTGCGGAGGACGAGGAATGAGCTTTGATTGTGCTCCAGAAGCCAAGGCCAAATGGGTATTGGAAACAATGAGTATTCTTGATACCCCTGCTTTCCACCTGGATGAAATAGCGGCATCACAGAAGATCAAAATCGGGCGATGTCCACTGACTAACGATAAGGATTTCAGCGGCGCTTTACTGTTTCGGGGCGACAAACGGGCAATCCTGCTGAACACAGCTATCTCCAATGCAGGACGGCAGAATTTTACCTTTGCTCATGAGTTAGGCCACTACTTTTTGCAGCACAAACCCGATTTTCAGCAACGCGGCGAAATGGGATTTCGCTGTTCCCCAAAAGATATGAAGGATACCCATAGGCCACAGGAAATTGCTGCAAATCGCTTTGCGACGGAATTGCTGATGCCTGCCACTCAGTTCCGCCCAATGATGAGTGGTGCGCCGCTGGACTATACCTTAATCAATTCCCTCGCCAGGAACTTTGTTGTGTCCAAGCACGCCTGTGGTAGCCGTATTTTGGAATTTACCAGAGAAGCGTGTATCATCATCCATACAAGAGGCTTTGAGATAACGAATAAAGGAGCGTCATCCGCTGCCAGAGGGCGGATTATGTCAATGATGCAGATTCCGCCAGGGACAGCGGCATACAAAGCAATCCAGAAAAAGCAGAGCCAGCTTGACTTTTCTGAGGCTGATCCAACGAAATGGCTGGTTCGGAGCAATCCGGGAATTCAGTTGTATGAGTGTACCAGAGGAAGTTGGGGGGACGATGTTGCCACAACTATCTTGAAATGGTGAATACGTGAACATTGTCGGACTGGGGCACAATTCAAAAGAGTCTTTGATGTTGCGTGGGCAAAAGAAACAATAAACTCAATACATTGATTGCTGTCTCGGTAGAATTGTTATGGAAATTTTACCTTGCTTTTCACATTTTTGGGCATACTCCACCAACTCTCGCGCATTGCTGGCTGGATGCCATGCGTAGGCAATCAGGTAATCGCTGTGCTCCACCATATACCGATTGGCCCGGACGATAGCGGCCCGTTTCGGAACAGTCTCCATCCCCAGCGGGTAGAACGTACCGTCGAAGCCGGGCGGTGTTGGAGTAGGGCGGTCATAGGGATGATAGGGCAGCAACAAAGTAAGCGTCACCTCCGGGTGGCGCTTCTTTGCTGCTTTGACGCATTTTGCCGCCAGTGCATCGAATCGGCCATATCTGCCTACGACGAACTCAGTCACATCGTATTCGGTGATGTGGCGTTCAACCACAGCAGATAGTTCGTCTAATAGAGTGTCCGGTGCCTCACGGTGTCCAATAAAGAAACAGGTTGGCATAGTATCCCTCCCAAAACATATGCGATATATCGCAAACCTATTATAGCACGAATTTTGCGTTTGGGATATATCCTGCACGATAAATCGCAAAATTGGCTAAAATAACGGTACTACTATGGAAGGAGTGGTGCCGCAATGAATGCCAAGACAGCGGTTGCGCGTCGTATCCAGGCACTTTGCCTGGAACGGAATATTGCAATCAATGCCCTTGCCAACCAATGCGGTGTTGCGCCCTCCACGATTTACAGTATGTTGAACACCAAAAGCAAGAATCCGGGAATCGTTTCCATTCAAAAAATTTGTGACGGTCTTGAAATCAGTATCCGCGAATTTTTCGATGATCCACTGTTTGAAAATCTTGATCCTGAGATAAAGTAGCGGGCCAGGAGCATCACCGCTCCTGGCCGCGCTCTTTTCCATGATTTTGCCTATTCTGCTGCCTCTGCAACTGTTGCAGTTTCTGACGGATAGATACCGGTTCCACAGTTTCATCCAACATCTCGGCAACATCCATTTGGCTCTGTGCAAGCGTCCTGGAATCAAATTTCTTGCCATAGGCGGCTTGTAACTGCTGAATTGCTTCGTGCTCCTTATCAGGCCGGATGGTCCGACGGGCCTCGGCCAGTTCTGCGTCATCGAAATCAAACGCCTGCTGGCGCAGTTCTGAAAATTCTGGCAACGCTGCCCCCAACTCGCCAGAACACTTTGTCTCCTGCTGGTTCAGCGTTTCTAAAGAGGATTCCATAGAAGCAACACGTTTTTTGACTTTAGCCATACCGTGATCATCCGCACAATTAAACTGATTGAGCAGCAGGGCCTTCTCGTTTTTCAATTCCTCAATATCTTCCGTCAGACCAGCGATTTTCTGAGTCAATTCCCGATGCCGGAATACCTGGATTGCCGGGACAGCTTTTTTCTCATCCAGCAATATTCGGCGCTCCCGAATCTTATCTTTGAGATGTCTAACGATATTCTCATACCTTCTGAGATCAGGCTTGACAACTCTGAGGGGGCTGGTGAAATTCTTTTTCCCAGCCCCAATATGCAAAAGATGATACCGAAAGATTATCAACTTTTGTCGAACGGTTTCCATCGCCTCCGCAATCGCCGGAACAGCGTTTTTCGCTGCGTCTATCAGTTTCTTAACCAGCGATTTTAGCTCCCACAGAAAGGCGTTGTCTGCCTTGATCTGCCGGTTCAGTTCACAGCGGTCAGAAACGACCCCTTTCTGCTCCAGCGCAC
>CAJUPU010000015.1 GCA_910588495.1 uncultured Oscillospiraceae bacterium
ACATCACGTCGGACCTGGAGAAGGTGGCGGACTACATCGCCTACCTCCACCAGGGGAAACTGCTGCTGTGCGACGAGAAGGACCGCCTGCTGGAAAGCTACGGGCGGCTGGTGTGCACCCGGGAGGAGCTGGCCCAGGTAGACCGGGGCTATGTGGTGGCCACCCGGAGGAGCCAGTATTCCACCGAGGCCCTAATCCGCCGCAGGGGCGACTTCAAGCGGCTCTATCCCCGGCTGGCGGTGGAACCGGTGACGCTGGACGAGCTGATGGTATTCGTGGTAAAGGGGGAGAAAGCATGACCGGCCTGATCCTAAAGGATTTTCTCATCCTGCGCAAGACCCTGCGCAGCTATCTGCTGATCCTCGCCATCTATGTGGCGGTGGCCTTCGCGGGATATTGGTCGTCCTCCTTCGTGGGCGGCTTCATGATGGTGATGGTGGCCTTGCTGCCCATGAACGTATTTGCCTATGACAAGCAGGCCAGGTGGGACGTGTACGGCCTATCCCTGCCAGTGGGCCGCACCAAAACGGTGGCGGCACGGTATCTGGCGGTGCTGATCATGTTCGCGGCCTCCGCGGTCCTCACCACCGTGTTGGGCGTAGCGATGAGCATTGCGGGCCGCATGGAGGAGAGCCTGGGAGAGTACATGCTCTCCTGCGCCATCTGCGTCGTGGTCGCCATGCTGGTCAACGCCATGATGCTGCCCTTCCTGTACAAATTCGGCCCGGAACGGGCGAGGATGATGTTCTATGGCGTTTTGGGGCTGTTCGTGCTGGCGGGGGCGCTGCTCCTGTTCCCCCTGGGGGGCCTGGAATGGCTCAAGTCCCTGGAGATCGCCGAGCCCACCTTTGCGCAGGCGGTCCTCGTCCCCGTTGCGGCGGCCCTTGCGGGGCTGGCCCTGCTGGCGGTGTCCTTCCTGCTGTCCCGGCACTTTTATGGCTCGAAAGACGTGTGAGGTGAACATGATGAAGCACTGCGGCAATTGCGGCAAAGATTTCGACACCCAGGAGACCCAGCGCCCCGTCCGCGGCGGCGGCCCGCGCGAAACGGATGACCCATCCGGCGACATCGCCGCCCTCATGCTCTTGCTGGGGCTGCTCCTGGTGGTCGTGTTCCTCTGTTGACCTCCCCGTTTTCCCTTGCATTTTCCTTCCAGCCCATATATAATGAAATGGCTTCCTTGTGGAGGCCATTTCATTTATACACCAGATATGGTAGGAGGTATCCCTTTGAAACGAATCCCCAGCCTTTTCCCGGCCCTGCTCGCCGCCGCCCTGCTCCTCGGCGCGGGCATATCGGCGGTCTGGGCCGCCGGGCCCGCGGCGGGCGGCAAGCCCTATTACATCGAGGTCGATCGGGCCCAGAGCACCGTCACCGTCTACGAGCCGGACGAACACGGCCAGTACACCGTCCCGGTGAAGGCCATGGTGTGCTCCACCGGCCGGAAGGGCCACGCCACCCCCACCGGCACCTTTGCCATCGGCGGGCGGTGGAGCTGGCTGCACATGATCGACGGCTCCTACGGCCAGTACGCCACCCAGATCTCCGGCAACATCCTGTTCCACTCGGTGTGCTACACCGAAAAGGACCCCTCCACCCTGATGACGGAGGAATACAACGGCCTGGGGGCCCCGGCCTCCCTGGGCTGCGTCCGCCTCCAGACCGCCGACGCCAAGTGGATCTATGACAACTGCCCCCGGGGCACCAAGGTCACGATTTTCGACGGCGAAGAGCCCGGCCCCCTGGGCAGGCCGGACAAGCTTGTGGACCACATCTCGGAGGACATGGCCAACGGCTGGGACCCCACCGATCCCAGGCCGGACAACCCCTGGCACCACATCCTGGGGGACGCCGCCCCCGTCCCGCCCCCGGAGGGACAGGCGGTGTCCTGCGCCCACATGGCCCAGACCCTCTACGGCCTGTCCGGCGAGACCGGGCTGGAGACCCCCTCGGAGTTCGTCGCCTGGGCCGCCCAGCGCCGCCTGCTGGACGATATCGCCGGGCAGGGCTTCGACCCCGGCGCCCCCATCACCCGGCAGGAGCTGATCGCCATGCTCTACCGGTTCGAAACGGCCTGCGGCGGCCCCCAGCCCTCCGGCTCCCTGGCCCGCTTCGCCGACAGCGCCCAGATACATACCTACGCCGTCCCGGCCATGCGCTGGGCGGTGGGCGGCGGGCTGATCCAGGGCACCTCGGACGATACCCTCCACCCCGGGGACTACGCCACCCAGGACCAGCTGGCCATCATCCTGGAGCGCTACGGCAGGCTCTGACCGGGACACGAAAAGCGCCCCCGCTCACGGCGGGGGCGCTGTTTGTGGTCTCTCTTATTTCTCCGCGTTCAGGCGGGCCTCTTCCACATAGGCCCGGTGGAGGAAGGTGACGATCTGGCCCCGGGTGCAGGTGTCGTCGGGGCTGAACTCGCCGGCCTCCAGGTCGGTGCCGTTGGTGATGCCGTTGGCCACCGCCCAGTCCACGGCGGCGGCGTAGTCGGCGTCCTCCGCCACGTCCTTGAACTCGCTCTTGTCGGCCTCGGGCTTGTCGAAGGCCTGCCAGATGTAGCTGACGGCGGTGGCGCGGGTGCAGTCCTTGTTCTCGTCAAAGTCCTCGCCGATGATGCCCTTACCCATGGCCCACTTGCCGGCGGAGATCAGGTCGATAGCGGAGGCCTCGCCCTTGTCCTGGGCGGCCCGGTACAGGAAGGTCAGGATCTGGAGCTGGGTGCAGGTGGCGTCCGGCTCAAAGGTGGTCTCGCTGGTGCCGTTGGTGACGGCGGGGGTGTGGGCCACCGCCCACTTCACGGCGTCCTCGTAGTACGCGCCCTCCTCCACGTCGGTGAAGGCGGGAGCGGTGGGCTCGGGATCATCGGGCTTGTCGGTCTCATCAGGCTTGTCGGTCTCCTCAGGCTTGGCTTCGGCGGTAAAGAGCATGGTGCCCTTGATCACCACAGTGCTCCCATTCTTCATAACGCCCCACTCGAACAGGGTGGCGCCGCCAAAGAACTCGCACAGGCTGTCGCTGGAAATGCTGAGGGTCATGACGCCGGAGCTGTCCTTCTCCAGCTTACCGCCCATCTCCTCCACCATGGTGGCAAAGGTGCCGGCGGACTGGCTCTTGCCGCTGACCTGGGTCAGGGAGGAGGCGTATTTCTCCTCGTAGGGGGCCAGGACATTCTTCCCGGACTCCTTCACCACCAGCCGCTCATCATAGGTGCCGTCCTTGTCCAGGTCGGTGAAAAAGCGGAAATAGACGTTGTGGGAGGACCGCAGTCCCGTCCAGGTGAACTCGGAGCCCTGGGGAAGGATGCGGGTGGCATCCACGCGGGACGTCGCCTCGTCATAGCTGCGGCTGGTGTTGAGATACCGGACCATGTACTCGCCGTCCACTCCCATCTCGGTGGGGTCCGGCTTGTCCAGGTCCACGGTGTAGCTGCCCTCAGGAACTTCGCTGTCCGCCGCGAAGGCGGGAACGGCCAGCCCCAGGCACATGACCAGGGCCAGGAACAGTGCTGAAAAACGTTTTTTCATGCTCTTCTCTCCTTGATTTCTTCTTCTTTTACCGGGCGTTTTGCCCCGTATGGTCAATTCTACGGCAAACCCCCAAAAATTGCAAGCCTTATTTGGCAAAAGGACAAAAAACCACCCTTGATGTGGGGATCTCATCTATCGCGGCAGATCCTGCCCCGCCTCCTTCCGGCCCTTCCACCTTCGCCAGGCCAGCCGGGCGGTGAGGACGGGCAGCGCCGCCGTCAGCGCGCTCAGCCCCAGATAGGCCAGGAACATCAGCCACACCGCGGGGCCGCAGGGCCCGTCGGGGGACCTTATCAGCCGCCATGTTTCCAGCAGGCCCGCCAGCGGGGACCAGCCCGCGCCGCTCAGATACGGGTTGCACAGGGTGAGATAGCCCAGCGCCAGCGCCGTCCAGCCCTGGATGAGATAGGGATGCCTTTTCGCCAACAGCAGGGGCAGGCCGAGGATGAGCGCCGCCCCCCCCCCGATAAAAACATCACGTCGAGGCATTGAAGAGCATGGCCAGCATCAGCACCATTCCGACCACCGTCAGGACGATCCCCAAGATCTGGGCGGGCCTCAGTCCCTTCCGCTCCACATAGACCAGCTTGGGCTCTGGCTCCGCCCCGCCGGTCTCCGCCTCCGGCCGGGGCGGCTCCCCCTCCCGGACCAGCTCGTCCACACTCACCCCGAACAGGTCCGCCAGCCGGATCAGCTTGTCCAGCTCGGGCACCGACTGGGCCGTCTCCCACTTGCTCACCGACTGCCGGGACACCTCCAGTTTCTCCGCCAGCTCCCCCTGGGACAGGCCCAGCTGGGTGCGCAGGGCCAGGATCTTTTCCGATAAGTTCATATCATCGGCCTCCTTTCTGGGGCTCATTTTAGCGGTCCCCCGGCCGAAACGCAACCGATCCGGCTTGGAAATTTTAGCAACCAGCGGTTGCATCCGGGAAAAAGGGCCCCTCCGGCGAGCGGAGGGGCCCTTTTCTTCGCTGTTGTCACGCTGTGAAGCGGCCAGGGCGCTCGGTCGCTTTCCCTCCGACTCGGCCAAGACCCGCTCCCGCTGCGCGGCGGCTGGGCTCTTGCCCTCGCTCCGCTCCAAGCTTCCTCGCTGTCCGCTTCTCCGCGCTTCGCTGTTGTCACGCTGCGAAGCGGTCAGGACGTTCGGTCGCTTTCCCTCCGACTCGGCCAAGACCCGCCCCCGCTTCGCGGCGGCTGGGCTCTTGCCTTCGCTCCGCTCCATCCGCGCTGCTCACGACGGCTCCGCGCTTCTCTCAGGTCATGGCCGCGCCGTCCACCTTCAGCACGGTGCCGGTGACGTAGCTTGCCTGGTCGCTGGCCAGATACAGGAAGGCGTTGGCCACGTCCTCGGGCTGGCCCACCCGGCCCAGGGGGATCCCGGCGGAGATCCGGTCCACCATCTCCTTGGGCAGGGCCGCCACCATGTCGGTGGCGGTGACGCCAGGGGCCACCGCGTTGACGCGGATCTGGTCCTTCGCCAGCTCCCGGGCCAGGGACTTGGTGAAGCCGTTGACGGCAAATTTGGTGGTGGGGTAGGCACTGCCCGAGGGCTGGCCGTACTCGGACACCATGGAGCTGGTGTTCAGGATCACGCCGCCCCCCTGCTCCTTCATGATCCGGGCCGCCGCCTGGGCACACACGAACAGCGCCTTCACGTTCAGGTCCAGGATCTTGCCGAACTCCTCCACGGTGTAGTCGTACAGGCTGGTCCGGGAGGACACCCCCGCGTTGTTCACCAGGATGTCCACACCGCCGAACTTCTCCTTCGCCGCGGCGAAGGCCGCCCCCACCGCCTGGGGGTCGCACAGGTCGGGGCAGGCGCCCATCACCCGGCCCTCGTAGGCGGACAGCTGGGCCAGGGCCTTGTCCACGGTCTCCTGGCGGGAGCCGCACACCACCACGTTGGCCCCGTTGTCCAGGAAGGTCTTGACGATGGAAAAACCGATGCCCCGGGTGCCGCCGGTGACGACGGCCGTTTTGTTTTTCAGCATGGTAAAAACTTTTTTTCACAGTTTCGGCGTTTCCAGCAGAAAACGCCGCCGGTCTCACGCACTGTGGTAAAGTCTACCCGACCACGGGGAATTTGTCAATAGTTTAACAGACTTTGGGCCACATTTTGGATCCCCATTTTCCCACAGACTGTGCTATAATGGAATCAGTACCTTTCCAACATCCGGATTGAGAAGCTGCACCGGAGGCTATTGGCACAGCTTCTGAAAGGAGACCTCACCATGCCCGACCTCAAGACCATGCTGGACACCCCGAAGAAAGTCCGCACCGCTATCCTGTGCGGCCTGGTGGCCCTGGCCACCCTCGCCGCCATCGTCGCATACGCCGTCTGGGCCCTCGCGGGCCCCCGGGAGGGATCTGCCCCGCCGGAGCAGAGCGCCCCGGCCTCCGCCGCCCCGGAGCAGTCCGGCCCCCCCAGCCCGCCGGTGGGGCTGGTCCCCGCCCTGACCATCGACCAGGCCCGGGCGCTGGCCCTGGCCGACGCCGGGGTGTCCGAGGGGGATGCGGAGATCGCCCGGGAGGCCCTGGCCGAGGACAACGGCCTGTGGGTGTATGAGTTCCGCTTCCACACCGCCGACACCCGGTACGAGTACAAGCTCAACGCCAACACCGGGGAGGTGCGGGGCAAGGTGAAGGAGGTCCTCGTTCCCTCCGTCCCCCAGGCGAGCGCCCCGGCGGAGAGCGCGCCGCCCACCCAGTCCGCGCCGCCCGCCCAGTCCGCGCCGCCCGCCCCGTCCGATCCCCCGGCCCAGTCCGCCCCACCGGCCCAGTCCGCACGGCCCGCCCAGTCCGCGCCTTTGCACAGCGCGTCGCCCGCCGGCGTGGGGGTGGAGGGAGCCAAGGCCGCCGCCCTGGCGGACGCGGGGGTGTCCGCCGCCCTGGCCGTGTTCACCCAGGTGGAACAAGACTATGAGAACGGGACGCTGGTGTACGAGCTGGAGTTCCACACCGCCACCCACGAATACGACTATAAGATCGACGCCGCCACCGGCGCGGTGTACAGCCGGGAGGCCGAGGCCTTCCAGGCCGCCCTGCCCAGCCCGTCCCCCGGCGGCATGTACATCGGCATGGACCGGGCCAAGGCCGCCGCCCTGGAGCGGGCGGGACTGAGCGCCGCCCAAGTGATCTTTACCCACGTCTCCATGGACCGGGACGACGGCAGGATGGTGTACGAGATCGAATTCCGCCAGGGCCGCGTGGAGTACGAGTTCAAGATCGATGCCGCCACCGGCGCCGTCCTGGAGCACGGGATGGACCCGGACTGACCCCAGGTGCGAAGCGTATCCCCGCCGTTTTTCTCAGATCGCGTCAAAAAATGGCAAAAAAGATTGTCTTTTGGGGGCAGCTGTGTCATACTGTTCCTTAGGACCTGTATTCACAGCCTCGATTCACCATCTCGCCGGGTCTTTTCCCATCATGCTGCGTTGGATCTTCTTGCAATCAACACAGTTATTCCTGCGAAAATTCGCCTTGCCTGACGGGAAAATCCCTCGGCCATCCGGCGCTCTCGGCTGTGAATACAGGTTCTTATTGGCGAGCACGCATTTTTGAGCACACAAGGGAGAGATCGACGATGGCATCATGCAACACATGGAACGGGGCCCTGCCCGCCGGGCGTCCCCTTTGCGGCGTGCGGGGCCTTCCGGGAGCCTGACATGCTGGAGGTACGGGAACTGTGCAAGAGCTACGGCGGGCGGCAGGTCCTCGCCCCCGTCAGCTTCGTGCTCCCTCCGGGCCGGTGCCTGGGCCTGGCGGGGAGCAACGGCTCGGGAAAATCCACCCTGCTGCGGCTGCTGGCCCAGGTCCAGCGGCCGGACAGCGGCGACGTGCTCTACCGGGGGAGGAGCGTGCTGGGCGACCGGCAGTTCCTCCGCCGCACCCTGGGCTACGCCCCCCAGAGCGCCGAGCTGGCGGTCGGGCTGACGGTAGAGGGCCAGCTCAAGCTGTGGCAGAGGGCCTGCGGCCTCACCGGGCCTGTGCCCGGGGAGGTGCTGGAGCTGCTGGGGCTGGAGGAGCTGCTGCGCCGCCCCATCCGCGCCCTGTCCGGCGGCATGGCCCAGCGGGTGAGCATCGCTCTGGCCCTGCTGTCCCGGCCCCAGGTGCTGCTGATGGACGAGGCCACCGCCGGGCTGGACCAGGACTATGTGCCCCGGCTGCTGGACTATCTGGAGTCCTTTTTGGCGGCGGGGGGGAGCCTGATCTGGTGCAGCCACCACCCCCAGGAGCTGGAGCGGCTGTGCGGCGCGGTGCTGCGCCTGGAGGCGGGCCGCCCCGCCATCTGACCGGAACACTATGACGGAAGGACGGAGGTATCTATCATGTTTTGTCTGAAATGCGGAAAAGAGATCCCCCCCAGCGCCAGCTCCTGCCCCTACTGCGGCGCGGCGGCGGGGGGCCCGGCGGGCGGGCCCTCCGCCCCCACCCCGCCCAAGCCCCCGGTCTACACCATGCCGGAGGGCGCCGCCGCCTGGTCCATCCCGGAAGGGGACGCAGGCGGGCGCCGGAGGGCGCCGCTGCTCTTCGGCGGCATCGCGGCGGCGGTACTGGTGGTGGCGCTGATCGTGTGGGCGGTCGCCGGGCTGTTCTCCTCCCCCAAGGGGCAGGTGGAGCAGGCCTTCGCCAAGACCGCCGCGGCCTACGCCGCCGCCGGGAGCGGGCTGGACCTGCCCGATCTGGGCGAGCTGATCCAGGGCCGCTCCTACAGCCAGCGCCTGAGCTACGCTTTGAACGGCATCGATCCCCAGCTCACGGGCGGGGAGGACCTGTCCTACCTCAAGGGGCTGGGGCTGCGGATCGGCGCCGACTGTGACCAGAAGGGTCGGAAACTGGGGGGCGAGGCGGCCCTTGTCTGGAACGACCAGGACCTGGCCGCCTTCCAGCTCCTGGTGGACGGCGAGCGGATGCTCTTCGCCTCTCCGGAGTTCACCAAGGGGACGGCCTACGGCCTGAACACCAAGACCCTGGGCAAGGACCTGATCCGGCTGGGGGCCTGGGACGATGAGATCGACCTGGAGAAGATCGGCTTCGACCTCTTCGAGCTGATGGAGCTGGCCATCCCCGACGGGGAGCGGACCAAGCAGGCCCAAGCCGCCATGGCGGAGGCCTACCGGCAGCTCTTCGACGCCGTCCAGGTGGACGAGGGCGGCAGGCAGAGCGTGGAGGTCAACGGCGCCCGGCTGGACGCCGGCTTCTATCGCGTGGTGGTGCCCCAGCAGGCCATGATGGACTGCGTCGCCGCCTGGGAGGACGCCATGGCCCTGGCGGACACCCAGGGGACCTACCGGGAGATCCTGCTGGCCATGGGCTTTGACCCGGCCGACGCCGATGAGCTGCTCTCCGGCGTGGACACCGGCGGTCTCTACGGCCAGATGGCCGACACCATGGAGCAGGCGATCCGGGCCCTGGGCGATCTGGAGCTGGACGTATACGTCAGCGGCGGCTATGTGTCCGCGGTGGAGTGGTCTGAGCGGACCGGCGGCTCCGGGGTGAAGGTCGGGCTGTACCTGGGCGGCGGCGAGAACTATGTGGACGATCTGAGCCTGGAGATCGCCGCCAACGGCCAGAAGCTGACCGTCCAGTCCACCGGCGACCACGCCGCGAAGAGCGGTACATTCACCGACGAGACCGTGCTCCGCATGGGCCCCCAGCGCGTCACCTTCCAGCTGCGCTACGAGCCCAAGGCGGACCGGGACAACTTCCAGTGGGGATTCCGGGTGGGCAACACCGCCGCTGTCTCCCTGGAAGGACAGCTGACCGCCACCAAGGACTCCATCGAGCTGAAGCTGGACGATCTGTCCGTCAAGGCGGCGGGCGTCAAGCTGATCTCCTTCCAGGCGGCCTACTATCTGGGCCCCTGCCGGGGCGTGGAACTGTCCTTCCCCGACGCCAGGATGCTGGCCGACATGGACGAGGAGGATCTGATGGATCTGGCCTACGACATCCAGGCCAACGCCGAGGACTGGGCCTACGACGTGCTGGACAAACTGCCCCAGGAAGTTCTGGACCAGATCGAGTGGTGACGCGCCCATGGGCTCCCTTCGATTTTTCGCGGCCTGTGCCGTCCTATCTCTGGGCAGGCTCCGCCGGCAGCTGTGGCTGCTGGCGGGGCTTGCCCTGCTGTGTCTCCTGCTCCCCCTGGGGGCGGGGCGGGCGGCGGAGAGCCTTCTCTCCCAGGGGGTGGGCTTCCACGGCGTCACCCTGGCCATCGCCGCCCCGGAGGGGGACGATGCCCCCGCCCTGCTGGAGCGCTACATGGGCGGCATGGAGGACATCGCCCAGTACTGCCGCGTGACGGCCATGGAGGAGGGCGAGGCCCTGGCGGCGCTGGAGTCGGGCCAGGTGACGGCGGCGCTGATCCTGCCCGAGCGGTTCATCCAGGGGGTGATGTGGGGGGAGGACCCGGACCTGCGCCTGGTGGTGGCCGGGGACCAGCCGCTGGAGTCCCTGCTGCTTTTGTGGGTGGGGCAGAGCGCCTCGGACATCCTGTCCGCCTTCCAGGGCGGGGTGTACGCCGTACTGGACCTCTACGACCGGGCCCCGCCCCCCGGCCTGGACCGGGACCAGGTGGTGTTCGACATCAACCTGCGTTACATCACCCTGGCCCTGGACCGGGCCGGGATCTTCCGGACCCGGGAGGTGTCCGCCACCGGGGCCCTGCCCATCCCCCTGCACTACGCCCTGTCCCTGCTGTGCTATTTCGCCCTGTCCGCCGCCCCGCTGTTCCTGCCGCTGTATACCGGGGGCTGGCTGGCTTTCCAGCGCAGGCTGCGCGCCGCGGGCCGCGGCTGTGCCCCTGGCTTTTTCAGCGCGGCGGCGGTGGGCGCGGGGGCGCTGCTGATCCTGCTGCTCCCCTCCCTGATGCTGGCGGGCGGGGGCGCGTCCCCCCTGGCCCTGACCGGGTCGGCCCTGCTGATGGCGGCGTTCTGCTCCCTCTTCGCCGCTTTGTGCGCTCTGGCCTTCCGCACCGCCGCCGGGTGCGGCGGCGCGGCCTTCGCCATCTCCCTGTTGTCCCTGCTGCCGGCGGGGGGCGTGATCCCCCCGGTCCTGCTGCCCCCCGCCGTCCGGCGGCTGTCCTGGCTGTCCCCGGTGAGCTGGCTGCGGCAGATCGCCGCCTGGCCCCTGGGCTATGACGCGGACGCCTCCGCCTGGGTCTGCCTGGGGCTGGGCATGGCCGCCATGGCCGCCGCGTCCCTGGCCCTGTACCGGCGCAGGGCGGATCGGGAGGAGGCCGGATCATGAGCTTTTTCCTCTCCTGCCTCGCCGCCGCCCTCCGGGCCCGGCTGAGGGAGACGCAGACCTGGCTGCTGCTCCTCCTGCCCCTGGCGGTCTTTGGGGCCAAGGCCCTGCTCCCGGCGCAGGAGGCCGCTGCCCCCGTCCAGGTGGGGGTGGTGCTCCCCCGTCAGGGGGGACAGGCGTTCTGGGACAAGCTGGAGCGGCGCAGCGGGCTGGCGGTGTCCTTCCTCCTGGCGGACGAGGAGGAGGCCCGACGGCAGGTGGCGGCGGGCCGCTGGGACTGCGCCCTGGTGCTCCCCGACGATCTGGAACAGCGGCTGGCGGCGCTGGACACCTATGAGCTGATCGATCTGCTCATCGGCCCCGGCTCCACCGCCTACCCCCTGGTGCGGGAGACGGCGGCGGCCTGCGTGGCCGAGCTGGCCGCCCCCGCCATCGCCGAGGACTACCTGCTGGAGCGTGGGATCGCGGACGAGACCTCCATCGCCGCCCTGCGCCCCCGCCTCCGGGAGACCCTGGCGGACCAGGACCGGGTCCACGTCTCCCTGGAGACGGTGGACGGACGGCCCCTGGACCCCCTGGCCCTGGCGGACAGGGGGACGGACGCTCTGCTCACCGGCCTGCTGGCCGTGGTGCTGCTGGTGTACGCCCTGTTCGCCGCCATGGACCTGGGCCGCTGGCTGGACTCCCCCTTCGCCCGGCGGCTGCTCCCCCTGCGCTCCCCCCTGGCCCTGCTGCTGCCCCGGCTGGCGGCGGCGCTGATCCCCGCCCTGTGGGCGGGGGCGCTGGCCCTGCCCGCCCTGGACCGCCCGGTCTGGAGCCTGTGCGCCCTGGTCCCCTACCTGCTGTTTTTGGGGGCGGCGGCGCTGGCCCTGGCCCGGCACAGAGCCCTGTGGACCGCCCTGCCTGTGCTCATGCCCTTCGCCCCGGCGGCGGCGCTGCTGCTCTCCCCGGTGCTGCTGGACCTGTCCCTGCTCTTCCCCGCCCTGGCCCCCCTGGTGCGGTGGATGCCCGTCACCCTCTACCTGCGCGCCTGCCAGGGCCGGTGGGGCGGCGCTCTGGCGCTGGCGGCCCTGGCCGGGCTGATCTTGTCCCTGCTGTGGGCGCTGGAGCGGCGGGGCTCCGTCAAAGCCAAGCGGGGCTGAACGCTAAAGGACGCCTCCCCGGCGGGGAGGCGTCCTTTTTTGTACGCGGCGGACAAGGTCCGGCCTTTACTGGCTCTGGCGCTGGCGCATGACGAACAGGAAGCCCGCCATCAGCGCCGCCCCCACGGGCAGGGCGATCAGCCCGGGCAGGCCCGCGAAGGCCAGCACACCGGCGATGATGTAGGTGACGCCAGAGATCACGGCGCAGGCGATGGCGTAGGGCAGCTGGGTGGACACATGGTTGACGTGGTCGCACTGGGCGCCCGCGGAGGCCATGATGGTGGTGTCGGAGATGGGGGAGCAGTGGTCGCCGCACACCGCGCCCGCCATGCACGCAGAGATGCAGATGATGGCCAGGGGGTCGTCCATGGGAAATACGCGCTGGACGATGGGGATCAGGATGCCGAAGGTGCCCCAGGAGGTGCCGGTGGCGAAGGCCAGCAGACAGCCCACCACGAACACGATCACGGGCAGCAGCACCTGGATGCCGGAGGCGGAGCGGACGAAGTCCCGGACAAAATACTTGGCGCCCAGGGAGTCGGTCATGCCCTTCAGGGACCAGGCGAAGGTGAGGATCATGATGGCGGGGACCATGGCCTTGAAGCCCTCGGGGATGCAGCCCATCAGCTCTTTGAAGGCCATGGAGCGGCGGATCAGGTAGTAAATGATGGCGAACACCAGCCCGAAGGCGGAGCCCAGCATCAGCCCCACGGAGGCGTCGGAGTTGGAGAAGGCCACGACGAAGTTGTGATAGCCCTCATCCCCCGCCAGGAAGAAGTTGCCCGAGTAGATCATGCCGACCACGCAGGACGCCACCAGCACCACGATGGGCAGCACCAGGTCCAGCACGGAGCCCTTGGACTCATCCGCCTCGCTGCGCATCATGGCGTAGGGGTCGGAGCCGGAGAACAGATCGCCGTTCTCCACGGCGTTGCGTTCATACTTGGCCATGGGGCCGAAGTCCACATTGAGCACCACCAGCCCCACCATCATGAGGATGGTGAACAGGGCGTAGAAGTTATAGGGGATCGCACGGATGAACAGGTTCAAGCCCTGGCCGTCCTCGGCGAAGGCGGCCACGGCGGCGGCCCAGGAGGAGATGGGGGCGATGATGCAGATGGGGGCGGCGGTTGCGTCGATCAGGTAGGCCAGCTTGGCCCGGGAGACATTGTGCTTGTCGGTGATGGGCCGCATGACGCTGCCCACGGTGAGGCAGTTGAAGTAGTCGTCGATGAAGATCAGGCACCCCAGCACGATGGAGGACAGCTGGGCCCCGGCCCGGGTCTTGATGTTCTTCTGGGCCCAGCGGCCGAAGGCGGCGGAGCCCCCCGCCTTGTTCATCATGGACACGATGGCCCCCAGGATCACCAGGAAGATCAGGATGCCCACGTTGTAGCCGTCGGACAGGGAGGCCACGATGCCGTCGTTGAAGGCGTGGAGGACGGTGCCCTCAAAGCTGAAGTTGGACCAGAGCAGCCCGCCCATCAAAATGCCGATGAACAAAGAGGAGTAGACCTCCTTGGTGATCAGGGCCAGGGCGATGGCGATCACCGGGGGCAGCAGGGACCAGGGGGTGTTGAAGTAGCGGCTGGGGGACTGGATATAGCCCACATAGCCGCTGTCGGCGCAGGTCTCGCAGGGGACGGCCGCGCCCTCGTCGGACAGCACCACCCCCAGCGCGCCGCAGTCGGGGCACTCGATGTACTTGGTGCCGGTGAGCTCGGTGGGGTCGTCCGAGGCGGCGAAGGCGGTGGTGGTCAGGGCAAAGACCATCAGCACCAGCAGGGCGATCAGGCCCAGGCGGTCTCTTCTCGTTCTCATTGTTCTCTCTCCTTATCCTTCTCATTGTCGCGCTGGGACCGGCCCCGGGGCCGCCCTCATGCTTCCCATAAAAAATGAGCGCTCCCTGTGAGAGCGCCCGGAATGGACATGACCCGCCGTGTTCCGGCGGACTGATAGCGCTCCACATTCGTGACAGTCCGGGGGATGTTCTCCCACGGCCCAGGCTGGGGGCCCAGGCAGGCCCCTTCCCCTTCGGCGGCCGTCCCTCTCCCACGGGACCGGCTGCCTGGCCTTGGTCCCGCGGTACGCATGGCGTCCGCGCCTCTATCAAACGGTATCCACTTGTCGATGAGGGGATGGTATAGTTGACGCAGTTGAAAAGAAGTAAAGACTTCTTTTCAACTTGTGCGGCGATGATTCGCCGCACAGGCCGCATAGCGGCCTCGCGTCAGACTGCATAGTCAGCGCACGGGCTTTGCCCCACAGCGGCCCTGCCGCTGTGGAAGATCGGTATTTACCGATTTTCAAGTGTGCTGACTATATCACATTTCCCCCCTAAAGTCAATGGGCAATTCCGCCCAGACCGCCATTGAGCCGCCATTTAGCGCCTTCCGGACGCAAAAACTCCCCCGCCTGGGGGCGGGGGAGCGCAAAGGTCACACCAGCTGGATGATGGCCATCTCGGCGGCGTCGCCGCGGCGGGGGCCCATCTTCAGCACCCGGGTGTAGCCGCCGTTACGGTCGGCGTACTTGGGCGCGATCTCGTGGAAGAGCTTGTTGGCCACGCTCTCCTTGGTGATGAAGGCCAGGGCCTGGCGGTAGGCGGCCAGGTCGTTCTTCTTGCCCAGGGTGATCATCTTCTCGGCGATGGGAGCGACCTCCTTCGCCCGGGCGTAGGTGGTCTTGATCTGCCCGTTCTCCAGCAGATAGGTGGTCATGGCGCGCAGCATCGCGCGGCGCTGGTCGCTGGGACGGCCCAGCTTGCGGTTCTTAGCCATTTGTAAGCACTCCTTCGACCTCGCTTGGCGAAGTCAGTTGAAATTCGTTCAGGCGCCCGGCATTTCCCGGGACATGGCGTCCACGCCGTGTGCACAGAGAGGAACGTTACATACTTCTGTGCCGCCTCGTCGTCACGCTCCGATCGGGCGCGCGGCCGGGTCGCTTTCGCTCCGACTCAGGCAAGACCCAGCCCCACTACGTGGGCCTTGGGCTTTTGCCTTCGCTTCACTCCAAGCTCCCCTGCGCGCCTATCGTCGCGCTTCTACAGATTCTCATCACTGGCCAGGGACAGCCCCATCATGGCCAGCTTGTTGATGACTTCCTCCAGGGATTTGCGGCCCAGATTGCGCACCTTCATCATCTCGTCCTCGGTCTTGGAGATCAGGTCCTCCACCGTGTTGATGTTGGCCCGCTTCAGGCAGTTGAAGGACCGCACGGACAGATCCAGCTCCTCGATGGTCAGCTCCAGCACCTTGTCCCGCTGGGCCTCCGCCTTCTCCACCACCGTGGCCTTGGAGCCCATGGTCTCGGACAGGTCGGTGAACAGGGTGAAGTGGTCCACCAGGATGCGGGCGCCCAGGGACACCGCGTCCCGGGCGGAGATGGTGCCGTTGGTCCAGACCTCCAGCGTCAGCTTGTCGTAATCGGTGGCGTCGCCCACGCGGGTGTTCTCCACAAAGTAGTTCACCTTCCGCACGGGGGTGTAGACGGAGTCCACGGGGATCAGGCCGATCACGGCCTGGGCGGGCTTGTTCCGGTCGGCGGTGACGTAGCCCCGGCCCTGGGCAAGGGTCAGCTCCATGTTGAGGCTGGCCTCGGGGCCCAGGGTGGCGATGTGGTGCTCAGGATTGAGTATGTCCACATCGCTGTCGGTCTTGATGTCGCCGGCGGTGACCTCGCCCTCGCCCGCGGCCTCGATGTAGACCGTCTTGACCCCTTCGCTGTACAGCTTGGCCACGATGCCCTTGATGTTGAGCACGATCTCCGTCACGTCCTCCTTGATCCCGGGGATCACGGAGAACTCATGCTGGACCCCGGCGATCTTGATGCCGGTGACCGCCGTGCCGGGCAGGGAGGACAGCAGGATACGGCGCAGGGAGTTGCCGATGGTGGTGCCGTATCCCCGCTCCAGCGGCTCGACCACGTACTTGCCGTAGGACTCGTCGCCAACGTTCTCGATACATTCGATGCGCGGCTTCTGGATTTCTACCATTCGTGTGTTACCCTCCTTTAACATTGGCGAAAGCTGCCGGGCGCCCGCGAAGCGGGCCCGTCGCAGGGCGGACCCGCCGCGTCACGGGTCGAAGCGCCCGGTTGCCGTGGGAGCGGCATTACTTGGAGTACAACTCCACGATGAGGTTAACGGCCACGTCGAAGTCGATGTCGTCCCGCTGGGGCATGGCGATGACCCGGCCTTCCAGGGGGGCGTTCTTATTTTTCTCTAACCACTTGGGAGCGGCCACGAACCGGTCGTCCTCCACCATCTTCTTGAACTTGGCGGAGGAGCGGCTCTTGTCGCAAACGGCGATGACCTCGCCCTCCTTCACCAGGTAGGAGGGGATGTTCACCCGCTTGCCGTTGACGGTGAAGTGCCCGTGGTTCACCAGCTGGCGGGCCTCGCGGCGGGTGGCGGCCAGGCCCAGGCGGAACACCACGTTGTCCAGCCGGCGCTCCAGCAGGGTCATCAGCTCGTCGCCGGTGTTGCCCTTCATGCGGGCGGCCTTCTCGTAGTAGGCGCGGAACTGACGCTCCAGCACGCCGTACACGAACTTGACCTTCTGCTTCTCGGTGAGCTGGAGCGCGTACTCGCTCTTCTTGGGGCGGCGCTGGGGGCCGGGGTTCCGGTTGGACTCCTTGTTCACCCCCATGACGGCGGGGGAGATGCCCAGCGTGCGGCAGCGCTTCAGGTAGGGCTGCATATTCTTAGCCATATCGGTTTTCCTCCTTCCAGATCAGACGCGGCGGCGCTTGGGCGGACGGCAGCCGTTGTGGGGCACGGGGGTCACGTCTTTGATGAGGGTGACCTCCAGGCCCACGGCCTGCAGCGCCCGGATGGCGGCCTCGCGGCCCTGGCCGGGACCCTTGACGTACACCTCCACGCTCTTCAGGCCGCACTGGTCGATGGCGGCGTTGGCGGCGGTCTCGGCGGCGGTCTGGGCGGCGTAGGGGGTGGACTTGCGGGAGCCCCGGAAGCCCATCTCGCCGGAGGAAGCCCAGGACAGGGCGTTGCCCTGCATATCGGTGACGGTGATCATGGTGTTGTTGAAGGAGGAGCGGATATGCACCTGACCCTTCTCCACGTTTTTGCGCTCGCGGCGGCGCTTGATGACTTTTTTGTTAGCAGCCATGTGACTTATCCCTCCTTACTTCTTCTTGTTGGCCACGGTGCGCTTGGGCCCCTTGCGGGTGCGGGCGTTGGTCTTGGAGCGCTGCCCGCGGACGGGGAGGCCCTTGCGGTGGCGGATGCCCCGGTAGCAGCCGATCTCGGTCAGGCGCTTGATGTCCATCGCCACGTTGCGGCGCAGGTCGCCCTCCACGGTGTACTCGTGGCCGATGATCTCGCGCAGCTTGGCCTCCTCGGCGTCGGTGAGGTCCTTCACGCGAGTGTCGGGGCTGATGCCCGCCTCGTCCAGGATCTTCTTGGCGCTGGTGCGGCCAATGCCGTAAATATAGGTGAGCCCGATCTCGACTCGCTTCTCCTTCGGCAGATCGATGCCTGCAATACGTGCCATACTCTATGCCCCTCCTTTAACCTTGTCTCTGCTTGTGCTTGGGGTTCTCGCAAATGACCATGACTTTGCCCTTGCGCTTGATGATCTTGCACTTCTCGCACATGGGCTTGACAGACGGTCTGACTTTCATATCGTTTAACCTCCTGTTAAGACCTTGATGGCCCCTCGTCGGAGCAAGCTCCATATCCCTCGCTTCGTCGGAGCAAAGTCCACTCCATGGGAGATCCCCTTCGGGGCTTCCCCATTACGTTTCCTTGCTCCTCCTCTCCCCAAAAGCTATAGACCAGCTTTTGGGGACCCCATATTGGGGAAAGCTCGCTCATTCCGCTGCTCCTCCTCTCCAACCACGACCCGCTTCGCTGGGCTCGCGGTTGGGGCGGCCTGCGGCCGCCTCCCTACGGGGGACGGGAGCTTTACGGTCCCTTTCGGGGGCAAGGCCCCTTGAGGGAAAAGCCTGTTCCCAACTCGGTCGTTGATGTTTACTTGGAACGCCAGGTGATGCGGCCTCGGGTCAGGTCGTAGGGCGACATCTGCACCGTGACCTTGTCGCCGGGCAGGATGCGGATGAAGTTCATCCGCAGCTTGCCGGAGATGTGTGCCAAAATGATGTGTCCATTTCCAATGTCCACATTGAACGTGGTGTTAGGCAGGGCCTCGGTGACGACGCCCTCCAACTCGATCATGTCGTCTTTTGCCAAAGCGTCATACCTCCAGTTGATCTCGCAACACGGCCAGCGCCCTTCTCAGCTGTTTGTCGCTGAGGGGCCGGCCCTGTCTCAGCTTCTCCGCGGCGGGGTGGCCGGGCGCGGGCAGGGGCTGCACATGGCGGGGCTTCTTGGCCTTGGGCCGGGCCAGCTTGCGCCGCTTGCCGTCGCACAGCAGCAGCCGCCCCTCCCCGTCCACGCCCACCACATAGAACAGCTCTCCCTTGTCCCGTCCGGCGGCCGCCCGGACGATCTGGCCTGTGGGGTCAGTCATAGGCGCCGTCCTCGGTGACGGTGGTGATCTCGGGCCCCTCCTCGGTGATGAGGATGGTGTTCTCGTAGTGGGCCGCCAGGGAGCCGTCCACCGTCACGGTGGTCCAGCCGTCCTTGAGCACCTTCACGTGCCAGTCCCCGGCGCACACCATGGGCTCCACCGCGATGGCCATCCCCGGCTGGAGCCGGGCGCCGTGGCCGGCGGGGCCGAAGTTGGGCACCTCGGGGGCCTCGTGGAGCTTGGCGCCCACGCCGTGACCCACGAAGTCCCGGACCACGGAGCAGCCGTGCTTTTCCACATAGGTCTGGACGGCGTGGGAGATGTCGGACACCCGGCCGCCGGGCACGGCCTTCTCATAGCCCTCCCAGAAGCTCTGGCGGGTGACGTCGATCAGCCGCCGGGCCTCCTCGGAGATGGCCCCGCAGGGGTAGGTGGCGGCGCAGTCGCCGTGGAACCCGTCGATGACGGCCCCCACATCGATGCTGACGATGTCGCCCTCCCTGAGCACGATGCGCCGGGAGGGGATGCCGTGGATGACCACCTGGTTCACCGAGATGCACGCCGACCCGGAAAAGCCGCCGTACCCCAGGAAGGAGGGCTGGCCCCCCTTGCCCCGGATGAACCTGCGCACCGCGTCGTCGATCTCCTTGGTGGTGACGCCGGGGCGGACCATGCTGCCCGCCAGCGCCCTTGCCTGGGCGGTGACCCGCCCGGCCCGGCGCATGGCGTCCTGCTCCCTGGGGGACTTCAGCGTGATGAGCTCCATGCCTCAGATCCCCAGTATGTCCGCGATGGCCTGGGTGGTGGCCTCGATGGTGGGCTGGAAGGGGACGACCTTCAGGATGCCGCGGCTCTCATAGAACTCCTTGAGGGGCTCGGTCTGGCGGTGGTAGGTCTCCAGGCGGCTGAGCACGGTCTCCGGCTTGTCGTCCTCCCGCAGGGTGAGGGTGTTGCCGCAGTGGTCGCACACCCCCTCCTGCTTGGGGGGGGCGGCCTCCACATGGTAGGTGGCGCCGCACACCGGGCAGGAGCGCCGGCCGTACATCCGGTGGCAGATCTCCTGGTCGGAGACCTCGATGTCCAGCACGCAGTCGAACCGGACCCCCGCCTTCTCCAGGGCCTGGGCCTGGGCGATGGTGCGGGGCACCCCGTCCAGGATATAGCCCTTCTGGCAGTCGGCCTCCTCCAGCCGCTCGGCGATGATGCCGATGATGACCTCGTCGGGCACCAGCTTGCCCGCGTCCATGTAGCTCTGAGCCTGGAGTCCCACGCTCGTGCGGTTCTTCACCGCCGAGCGCAGGATGTTGCCGGTGGAAATGGTGGGCACGCCCAGCCGCTCGCTGAGGATGGCGGCCTGGGTGCCCTTCCCGGCGCCGGGGGCGCCGAACATGATCAGTCTCATGGCTCTGCCTCCGCGTTCACTCAAGGAAGCCCTTGTAGTGGCGCATCATGAGCTGGGCCTCCAGGGCCTTGACGGTCTCCAGGGCCACGCCCACCACGATGATCACGGAGGTGCCGCCGATGGCCAGGCTCTGGCCCGCGCTGCTCTTGGCGGCCATCATGATGTTGCCCACGATGGTGGGCAGCAGGGCCACCACGGCCAGATACAGCGCGCCGAACATGGTGATGCGGGACACCACCTTGCTGAGGAAGTCGCTGGTGGGCTTGCCCGGGCGGAAGCCGGGGATGAACCCGCCGTTCTTCTTCAGGTTGTTGGCCACCTCAACGGGGTTGAACTGGATGGTGTTGTAGAAATAGCTGAACATGACGATCAGCAGGAAATAGACGATGCAGTAGGGCAGGCCCCTGGTGTCGAAGATGCTCAGGAACGTGTGCCAGCCGCTGCCCTCGGTCTGGGCGGAGGGCACGAACATGCCGATGGTGGCGGGGATGGACGCGATGGACTGGGCGAAGATGATGGGCAGCACGCCGGACATGTTCACCTTGATGGGCAGGTGGCTGGACTGGCCGCCGTACATCTTCCGGCCCACCACCCGCTTGGCGTACTGCACGGGGATGCGCCGCTCGGAGTTGTCCATGAACACGATGAAGGCCACCAGCAGCAGCATACCGCCCACGATGAGCAGGATGAAGGCGGGGTGGAGCACCATGGCGCTCTTGGGGTCGGCGCCGTTCATCCAGCCCAGCACGCCCAGGTAGATGCTGTACACCATGTTGGGCACCCGGCCCACGATGCCGGCGAACAGGATGATGGAGATGCCGTTGCCGATGCCGAACTCGGTGATCTGCTCGCCCAGCCACATCAGGAAGGCGGAGCCGGCCACGAAGGCGGCGATGATCACCAGCGCGGGCCACACGCCCTTGGCGGTGAGCAGGTCCTGGCCGCCGAAGCTGTTGGCCCGGATGAAGGTGTAGTAACCGAAGGCCTGGATCAGGGCGATGGCCACGGTGGCGTACCGGGTGATGGCGGCCAGCTTCTTCTTGCCCTCCTCGCCGCCCTCCTTCTGCAGCCGCTCCAGAGCGGGGATGGCGATGGTCAGCAGCTGGATGATGATGGAGCTGTTGATATAGGGCTGGATGGACAGGGCGAACACCGTGGCTTGGGAGAAGGCGTCGCCGCTCATCACGTTGAGCAGCCCGAAGATGCTGGCGGACTGGCCCTGGATATACTGACTGAGCAGATCCGTGTTGATGAAGGGCACCGGGATGGCGGAACCCACCCGGAAGATCAGCAGGGCGAACACGGTGAACAGCAGCTTATTGCGCAGCTCCGCCACCTTCCAGGCGTTGCGGATGGTCTGGATCATGTCAGATCACCTCCGCCGTGCCGCCCGCCTTTTCGATCTTCTCTTTGGCCGAGGCCGAGAACGCGGAGGCACGGACCGTGAGCTTCTTCGTCAGCTCCCCGTTGCCCAGGATCTTGACGCCGTACTCACACTTGGAAATGATACCCTTTTCCAGCAGGTCGCAAACATTGACCACGGCGCCGTCGTCGAACTTGTTCAGGGAGGACACGTTAATGGCCTCCAGCCGCTTGGCGAAGATGTTGTGGAAGCCCCGCTTGGGCAGGCGGCGGGCCAGAGGCATCTGGCCGCCCTCGAACCCGACGCGGACGCCGCCGCCGGAACGGGCCCACTGGCCCTTGTGGCCCCGGCCGGCGGTCTTGCCGTTACCGGAACCGGCGCCCCGGCCCTTGCGGTAGGCCTTGGTGTTGGAGCCGGGGGCGGGGGAAAGTTCATGCAGATTCATGTCGTGCGCCTCCTCGTTAGTTTTCCTCGGACACCTGGAGCAGGTAGCCGATGTGGGCGATCTTGCCCCGGGTAGCCTCGTTGTCGGGCTGCACGGTGGTGTCGCCGATCTTGCGCAGGCCCAGGGCCTCGGCGGTGGCCTTATGCTTGGCCAGGCGGCCGTTCAGGCTCTTGACGAGCTTGATGTTGATCGTTTTAGCCATTGTCTCGAGCCTCCTCAACCTAAGATCTCGTCCACGCTCTTGCCGCGGATCTTCGCGACCTGGGCGGGGCTGCGCAGGGACTTGAGCCCCTCCATGGTGGCGGCCACCACGTTCTGGGGGTTGTTGGTGCGCAGGCACTTGGCGCGGATATCGGCCACGCCCACGGCCTCCATGACGGCGCGCACCGGGCCGCCGGCGATGATGCCGGTGCCCTTGGACGCGGGCTTGAGGAGGACGCGGCCGGCGCCGAACTCGCCGATGACCTCGTGGGGGATGGTGGTGCCGGACAGGGTGATGGTCACCATGTTCTTCTTGGCGTCCTCGATGCCCTTGCGGATGGCCTCGGCCACCTCGGCGGCCTTGCCCAGGCCGAAGCCCACCCGGCCCTTCTCATCGCCGACCACCATCAGCGCGGAGAACTTGGCCACACGGCCGCCCTTGACGGTCTTGGAAACGCGGTTCAGGTATACCATCTTCTCCACGAACTCTTTGGGTTCTCTTTCAAAACGAGCCATTCTTGTTTCCTCCTCCCTTAGAACTGCAGGCCGCCCTCGCGGGCGCCCTCGGCCAGAGCCTTCACGCGGCCGTGGTACAGGTAGCCGCCGCGGTCAAAGACCACGGCCTCGATGCCCTTGTCCTTGGCGCGCTGGGCGATGGCCTCGCCCACCTTCTTGGCCGCTTCGCAATTGCTGCCGGGGCCCTCGAAGCCCTTCTCCTGGGAAGAAGCGGAGACCAGGGTGACGCCGCGGGTATCGTCGATGATCTGGGCGTAGATGTTGGTCTCGCTGCGGAACACGTTCAGGCGGGGACGCTCGGGGGTGCCGGACACCTTTCCGCGAACGCGCTTATGACGGTGCAGGCGCTGGGCCTTGGTATTGGGACGATTGATCATGATCGGCACACCTCCTTCTTATTTCTTCACGCCGGTCTTACCGACCTTGCGGCGGATGACCTCGTCAGAGTACTTGATGCCCTTGCCCTTATAGGGCTCGGGGGGACGCTTCTCGCGCACTTCGGCGGCGAACTGGCCCACCAGCTGCTTGTCGAAGCCGGAGACCACGATCTGGTTGGCGCTGGGGGTCTCCACGGTGATGCCCGCGGGGGCCTCCATGATGACCTGATGGGAGAAGCCCAGGTTCATCACCAGCTTGCCGCCCTCCATGGCCACGCGGTAGCCCACGCCGTTGACGTCCAGGGTCTTTTTGAAACCCTCGGTGACGCCCACCACCATGTTGTGCAGCAGGGTGCGGGTGAGCCCGTGCAGGGAGCGGTTCTCCTTCAGGTCGTTGGGACGGGTGACGCGCAGCTCGGCCCCCTCCTGCTCGATGGTCATATTGGGGTGCAGCTGCTGGGTGAGGGTGCCCTTGGGGCCCTTCACGGTGACGAGGTTGTTGTCCTCGATCTTGATCTCCACGCCGGCGGGAACGGCGATAGGAGCTCTGCCAATTCTAGACATTCCTATGACCCTCCTTACCAGACGAATGCCAGGACTTCGCCGCCGACATGGGCTTCGCGGGCCTTCTTGTCGGTCATGACGCCCTTGGACGTGGACACGATGGCGATGCCCAGGCCGCGCAGCACCCGGGGCAGCTCCTCGGCGCCGGCGTAGACGCGCAGGCCGGGCTTGGACACCCGGCGCAGGCCGGTGATGACCTTCTCCTTGCCGGGCTGGACATACTTCAAGGTGATGCGGATGACGCCCTGGGTCCCGTCGCTGATGGTCTGGAAGTTCTTGATATAGCCCTCGTCCAGCAGGATCTGGGCGATGGCCTTCTTCATGTTGGAAGCGGGGACGTCCACGGTGTCGTGCTTTGCGTTGCTCGCGTTGCGGATGCGGGTGAGCATATCCGCAATGGGATCGGTGATCTGCATGTGACTTTACCTCCTTTAAGATTACCAGAAAGCATTCAAATGAGCGCTTTGTTGTCACGCCCCGCCTGTTCACGACGGCTCGGACGCTTCTGGTGGAGACGGAAAGGTATCGGGAGTTAGGCATCGTCTCCCGACCTGTTGTCCGCCTTTTCCCTCGCTGGGGGTCCTTGATGGGGCACTTTTTGCCGGATCTTGTAAGTGCCATATAACAGGCCCATAGGCGGGAGCCATAAAACTCCCGCCTCTGGACGAGTTACCGGACTGTATCGTTTCGCCGGACGAAGCTGGCCGGCGGGCCGGCCCCGCGGCAAAACGAGCCTTACCAGGACGCTTTCTTCACGCCCGGGATCTCGCCCTTATAGGCCAGTTCCCGGAAGCAGATACGGCAGATGCCGTAGTTGCGCAGGTAGGCGTGGGGGCGGCCGCAGATCTTGCAGCGGTTGTAGCGGCGGCTGGAGAACTTGGGCTCAGCCTGCTGCTTGTTGATCATGGACTTCTTGGCCATAGCTTGTTCCCTTCCTCTCTCAGCCGTTGGTGGTGAACGGGGCGCCCAGCAGCGTCAGCAGCTCCTTGGCCTCCTCGTCGGTCTTGGCGGTGGTGCAGATGACCACATCCATGCCCCGGATCTTGTCGATCTTGTCGTAATCGATCTCGGGGAAGATCAGCTGCTCCTTCAGGCCCAGGGCGTAGTTGCCCCGGCCGTCGAAGGCGTTGGGATTGATGCCCCGGAAGTCGCGGACGCGGGGCAGGGCCACGTTGAACAGCCGGTCCATGAACTCCCACATCTTGTCCTGGCGCAGGGTGACCTTGGCGCCGATGGGCATATCCTTGCGGATCTTGAAGTTGGCGATGGGCTTCTTGGTCTTGGTGATGATGGGCTTCTGGCCGGTGATGGCGGTCAGGTCGGCCACCACGCTGTCCAGCACCTTCACATTGTCCTTGGCCTCGCCGCAGCCGCAGTTGACCACGATCTTGGCGATCCGGGGGATCTCCATGGTGGACTTGTAGCCGAACTTCTGCATGAGGGCAGGAGCCACGTCGGCGGCGTACTTCGCCTTCAGGTTAGGCACTTTTTTCTCAGCCATGTGTTGCGCTCCTCCTCTCTCAGATCTCGGCGCCGCAGTGCTTGCACACGCGGACCTTCTTGCCGTCCTCCACCTTGTGGGCGGGGCGGGTGGGCTTGCTGCACTTGGGGCACACGGTCATCACCTTGCAGGCGTAGATGGGGGTCTCCTTCTGGATGATGCCGCCCTCCTGGCCCTGCTGGCGGGGCTTCTGGTGCTTGGAGGCCACGTTGACCTTCTCCACGACCACCTTGCCGCCCTTGGGGTCCACGGAGAGGACCTTGCCCTGCTTGCCCTTGTCCTTGCCGGACAGGACGAGCACGGTGTCGTTCTTCTTCACGTTCATACTCATACCTCGCTACCCCCTTACAGCACTTCGGGAGCCAAGGACAGGATCTTCATGTAATCCTTGTCGCGCAGCTCGCGGGCCACCGGGCCAAAGATGCGGGTGCCCCGGGGGTTCTTGTCCTCGCGGATGAGGACGGCGGCGTTGTCGTCGAAGCGGACATAGCTGCCGTCGGCGCGGCGCACGCCCCGGGCGGAGCGGACGATGACGGCCTTGACCACCTCGCCCTTCTTCACCTGGCCGCCGGGGGCGGCCTTGCGCACGGAGGCCACGATCACGTCGCCGATGTTGCCGAACCGCCGCCGGGACCCGCCCAGCACGCGGATGGTCTTGATCTCCTTGGCGCCGGTATTATCGGCCACCTTCAGATAGCTTTCTTCTTGGATCATACTGGCACCTCCTTTTACTTCGCCTTCTCAATGATCTCGACCACGCGCCAGCGCTTGTCCTTGGACAGGGGGCGGGTCTCCATCACGCGCACGCGGTCGCCCACGCCGCACTGGTTGTTCTCGTCGTGGGCCTTCAGCTTGTAGGTCCGCTTCACGATCTTCTTGTACAGAGGATGGGCCACGCGGTCGGCGATGGCGACCACCACGGTCTTGTCCATCTTGTCCGAAACCACCAGGCCGACTCTGGTCTTACGAGACGAGGTCCTTGCTTCGCTCATCTTTCCTTACCTCCTTATCGGCCCTGCTGCTCACGCAGGATGGTCTTGACGCGGGCGATGTCCTTCTTGACCTCCGCGATGCGGATGGGGTTGTCGAGCTGATTGGTGGCGTGCTGAAGACGGAGGTTGAACAGGTCCTTCTTCAGCTCCACCAGCTTGGCGTCCAGCTCGGCGGCGCTCATCTTACGCACTTCGACTGCCTTCATCTTCATTCACCACCCTTCTCCTCGGTCTCTTTCTTGACGATCTTGCACTTGATGGGCAGCTTGTGGCTGGCCAGGCGCAGGGCCTCCCGGGCGGTCTCCTCGGGGACGCCGGCGATCTCGAACATGACCCGGCCGGGCTTGACCACGGCCACCCAGCCCTCGGGCGCGCCCTTACCGGAGCCCATACGGGTGCCCAGCGCCTTCTTGGTGATGGGCTTGTCGGGGAAGATCTTGATCCAGACCTTACCGCCGCGCTTGGTGTAGCGGGTCATGGCCACACGGGCGGCCTCGATCTGGTTGCCGGTGATCCAGGCGGGCTCGGTGGCCTGGAGGCCCCACTCGCCGTAAGCGACCTTGCTGCCGCGCTTGGCGGTGCCGGTCATGCGGCCGCGGTGGACGCGGCGGTACTTTACTCTCTTAGGCAGCAGCATTACTGGGCGCCTCCTTCCTTAGGAGCGGGAGCGGAGGGGCGGGGGCCGTTGTTGGGACGGGGGCCGCTGCCGCCGGGGCGGGGGCCGCCCTGCCGGTCGCGGTTGAAGCCGCCCTGGGGACGGCCGCCGCCCTGGCGGTTGAAGCCGCCCCTGCGGTCGCCGTCGCGGCGGCGGGGCCGCTGCTCGCGCTCCTTGTAGTTCTTGGTGTCGATGGTGCGGGGGGTGGTGCGCAGGGTCTGGGTGAGCACCTCGCCCTTGTAGATCCACACCTTCACGCCCAGACGGCCGTAGGTGGTGGCCGCCTCGGCGAAGCCGTACTCGATGTCGGCCCGGATGGTCTGCAGGGGGATGGTGCCGTCGTGGTAGTGCTCGGTGCGGGCGATCTCGGCGCCGTTGAGGCGGCCGGACACCTGGACCTTGATGCCCAGGGCGCCCATGCGCATGGCGCGGCCCATGGCGTTCTTCATGGCCCGGCGGAAGGCGATCCGCTTCTCCAGCTGCTGGGCGATGTTCTCGGCCACCAGCTGGGCGTTCTTGTCCACGTCCTTGACCTCGACGATGTTCAGCGCCACGCTCTTGCCCAGGCGCTTCTCCAGCTCCACGCGCAGCTTCTCGATGTCCTCGCCACCCTTGCCGATCACGATGCCCGGCCGGGCGCAGTGGACGTAGATGCGGATCTTGGCGTTGTCGCGCTCGATCTCGATCTTGGGCACGCCGGCGGCGTACAGCTTCTTCTTCAGCTCCTTACGGAGGTTGTAGTCCTCCACCAGGAGGTCGCCCACTTTCTCGTCACGGGCGTACCAGCGGGAGTCCCAGTCTTTGATGACGCCCACGCGCAGGCCGTGGGGATTCACTTTCTGTCCCATTTGCTTTCGACCTCCTTTTTCAGCGCTCTTTGACCACGACGGTCACATGGGAAGTTCTCTTCTTGATGCCGTAGGCGCGGCCCTTGGCCCGGGGCATGAAGCGCTTGATGATGGGGCCGGGGGTGGCGTAGGTCTCGGCGACGTAGAGCTTCTCCGGGTCCATGCCGTGGTTGTTCTCGGCGTTGGCCGCGGCGGAGTGGACCAGCTTGGACAGGGGGTCGGAGGCGGCCTTGGGGATCAGGGCCAGGATGGACTCGGCGTTCTTGACGCTCTTGCCCCGGATCTGGTCGCACAGGATGCCCACCTTGCGGGGAGAGATACGGATGTATCTCAGTGTGGCTTTCGCTTCCATATTCTCTCTCCTCCCTTACTTGCCGGTCTTGCTGCCCGCGTGGCCCTTGAAGGTGCGGGTGGGCGCGAACTCGCCCAGCTTGTGGCCCACCATGTCCTCGGTGACGTAGACGGGCACGTGCTTGCGGCCGTCGTGGACGGCGAAGGTGTGGCCCACGAAGGAGGGGAAGATGGTGGAGGCGCGGCTCCAGGTCTTGAGGACCTTCTTCTCGTTCTTCTTGTTCAGCTCATCCACGCGCTTCAGCAGCTCGGGAGCGCAAAACGGGCCTTTCTTGATGCTTCTGCTCATCTGTTACACTCCCTCCTTACTTGCCGTTGCGGCGCCGGACGATGAACTTGTCGGTGCGGTTCTTCTTCTTGCGGGTCTTGTAACCCAGGGCGGGCTTGCCCCAGGGGGTCACAGGGCCGGGACGGCCCACGGGGCTCTTGCCCTCGCCGCCGCCGTGGGGGTGGTCGTTGGGGTTCATCACAGAGCCGCGGACGGTGGGCCGCCAGCCCATGTGGCGCTTGCGGCCGGCCTTGCCGATGTGGATGTTGCCCCAATCGGTGTTGCCCACCTGGCCGATGGTGGCCATGCAGTTCTCCCGGACCAGCCGGACCTCGCCGGAGGGCAGGCGGACCTGGGCCATGCCGTTCTCCTTGGCCATGAGCTGGGCGGCGGTGCCGGCGGAGCGCACCAGCTGGGCGCCCTTGCCGGGGTAGAGCTCGATGCAGTGGATGGTCTCGCCCACGGGGATGTCCGCGATGGGCAGGGCGTTGCCGGGCAGGATGTCCGCGCCGGAGCCGGTCATGATGGCGTGGCCGGCCTTCAGGCCCACGGGGGCCAGGATATAGCGGCGCTCGCCGTCCTCATACTCGATGAGGGCGATGTTGGCGGAGCGGTTGGGGTCGTACTGCAGGTTGATCACAGTGGCCTTGCCCGCCTTGTCCCGCTTGAAGTCGATGACACGGTACTTGCGCTTGTTGCCGCCGCCGCGGTGGCGCACGGTGATGCGGCCATAGCTGTTGCGCCCGGCGTTCTTCTTCAGGCTCTCCAGCAGGGAGCGCTCCGGCTTGGCCTTCTTGTCGATGCCCTCGAAGGCGGACACGGTCATGTGGCGGCGGGAGGGCGTCGTGGGCTTATAAGTCTTGATAGCCATTCTCTTTTCTCCTCCTTACACCATGCCTTCGAAGAACTCGATGGACTTGGAATCCTGGGTCAGGGTGACCATGGCCTTCTTCCACCGGGGGCGGCGCCCCTCGGGGTAGCGGCCCATGCGCTTGACCTTGCCCTGCATGTTCAGGGTGTTGACCTTGGCCACCTTCACGCCGAAGATCTCCTCGCAGGCCTTGGCGATCTCGATCTTGTTGGCGTCCCGGGCCACCTCGAAGGTGTACTTCTTCTCGGTGGCGGCGGCCATGGACTGCTCGGTGATGATGGGGCGCTTGATGATGTCGTATGCGGTCTTCATCAGGCGAACACCTCCTCGATGGCGGCCAGCGCCTTCTGGTCGATGATGACCTGGTTGGCGTTGACGATGTCGTAGACGTTGATGAGGCTGGCGGGGCTGGTCACGATGCCGGGGATGTTCCGGGCGGACAGCACCACGTTGGCGTCGCCGGTGACCACCACGGCCTTCTTGGACTCCACCGCGTTGAGGAAGCCCTGGAAGGTCTTGGTCTTGATCTCGCCCATCTCCAGCTTATCCACCACCAGGATGTTGCCGGCCGCGGCCTTGGCGCTCAAGGCGGACTTCAGGGCCAGGCGGCGCACCTTCTTGTTGAGGGTGTAGCGGTAGGAGCGGGGCTTGGGGGCGAACACGATGCCGCCGTGGGTCCACTGGGGGGCCCGGGTGGAGCCCTGACGGGCGTGGCCGGTGCCCTTCTGGCGCCAGGGCTTCTTGCCGCCGCCGGACACCTCGGCCCGGGTCAGGCTGCTCTGGGTGCCCTGACGGCAGTTGGCCAGGTGGTTCTTGACCACGTCGTGGACCACGGACTGGTTGGGCTCGATGCCGAAGACGGCCTCGGAGAGCTCGACCTCGCCGATCTGCTTACCGGCCATATCATAAAGGTTCGCTTTAGGCATTTGTCATTCTCTCCTTTCTCACTTGTTACGCGCAGAGGCCTTCTGCGGGTTGACACGGGCGGACTGCTTCTGGGGATTGACGCGCCCGCTGCCCTCGACCAGGTGCTTCTCGGCCAGCTTCTTGGCGCTGGAGCGCAGGGCGACCACGCCGCCGCGGGGGCCGGGGACCGCGCCGCGCACGGCGATGACGCCCAGCTCCTCGTCCACCTGGACCACGTCCAGGTTCATGACGGTGACCTGCTCGTTGCCCATCTGGCCCGCGCCGTTGTGCCCCTTGAAGATCCGGGAGGGGTCGGTGCTGGAGCCCATGGAGCCGGAATGGCGGTGGACGGGGCCGCCGCCGTGGGTGTTCTTCTGCACGTGGCCGCCGCAGCGCTTCACCGCGCCCTGGTAGCCGTGGCCCTTGCTGATGCCGGTGATGTCCACCCGGTCGCCGGGGGCGAACACGGTGGCGGTGAGCTGGTCGCCCACGTTCATCTCGGCGGCCTTGTCCAGCTTGAACTCCTTGAGCACCCGCAGGCACTTGCCGGCCTTCTTGCTGTGGCCCGCCTCGGGCTTGGACAGCTTCTTCTCCGGGACTTCATCGAAGCCCAGCTGGACGGCGCTGTAGCCGTCCTTTTCCTCGGTCTTTTTCTGCACCACGGTGCAGGGGCCCGCCTGGATGACGGTGACCGGGATGACCTTACCGGCTTCGTCGAAGATCTGGGTCATGCCCACCTTCTTGCCGATGATGGCCTTCTCCATGTGTATTCCTCCTTAGAAAGGTTATTGGTCGGGCGAGGTGACCGTCCCCATTGGGCTGGGGCGTCGTCACGCCCTGCCTGCTCACGGCGGCTCGGACGCTTCGTCATTGCTCGGCCGACTTGACCCGCTTACCTCAAAAACGCGGTAAGCTGCGGTACTCACTCATCGCAAAGTCCGCTGCACTGCGCTTCCGCCTGCGGCGAAAGCCGCGCCGTGCTCCTTTGCTCTTCGTGTCCAGACCGGACCCGCTTTGCCGGGCGTCGGTCCGGGGCGCGGCTGGGCCGCGCTCATTTTCTGGGCTTACAGCTTGATCTCGATGTCCACTCCGGCGGGCAGGTCCAGGCTCTGCAGGGCCTCCACGGTCTTGGCGGAGGGCTTCACCACGTCGATCAGCCGCTTGTGGGTGCGGCGCTCGAACTGCTCCCGGGAGTCCTTGTTCACGTGGGGGGAGCGCAGGATGGTGACGATCTCCCGCTTGGTGGGCAGGGGGATGGGACCGGAGACCTCGGCGCCGCTGCGCTTGGCGGTGTCCACGATCTTCTCCGCCGCCTGGTCGATGAGCTGGTGGTCGTAAGCCTTCAGCCGGATGCGGATCATTTCTTTTGCTGCCATTGTGTTTCCTCCTTGATACGAAGTTGACGTTTGGAACTGCGTCCAATCTCCGTAACGGTGAGGAGCGATCCAGCCCACGTTTCCGTGCGTATCACTCCCAGGCATGAATAAAACCGGCGCAAAGCAGGCCGGTCTTACCCACCCAGGGCGATATACGCCGTGGAATGAGCCCCTCAGCCGCCCGATCTTACGGACATACTCCGCGGAAGTTACCTCGCTCACGCGAGCAATCTCCCGCATCATCGCAGTGCGCCCTTTGACAGGCGCTTGACTAGTATACAATGATCCAGCCCCGAAAGTCAAGAACTTTTCCGTTCTTTTTCAAAAGTTTTTTCACGGTTTTCGTCCCTTTGGCGGGATACCGTCTGTGCAGCTTCACGAAGGGGCCTCCCGCCGCCGGCGGGAGGCCCCCATTTTCTCAATACGCCACGCCCCAGTAGACCATGTGCTTGGCGCTCTTGCCGCAGCAGGCGCACACGTCGCCCAGCTTCTCCTGCTGGAGGGGGATGCACCGGGAGGACACCCCCGCCTCCTCCTTCATCCGCAGCTCGCAGGCCAGATCGCCGCACCACATGGTCTTGGCGAAGCCGCCCCGGCTCTCCATCTTCTCCTTGACCTCGGCCAGGGTAGCGCAGGGGTAGGTGTTGTCCTCCAGGTTCTTCTTGGCCCGCTGGTAGAGGCCGGTGTGGATCTCCTCCAGCATCTTGGCCACGGTGTCCTCGATGCCGTCCAGGGAGACGAAGGACTTCTCGCCGCTGTCCCGGCGGACCAGCACGCACTGGTTTTTCTCCATGTCCTTGGGGCCCAGCTCCAGCCGCAGGGGCACGCCCTTCATCTCGTACTCGGCGAACTTCCAGCCGGGGGAGTTGTCGGAGGCGTCCATCTTCACCCGGAAGCCCGCCTTGGAAAGCCGCTCCATGACCGCCTCGTTGGCGGCGATCACGCCCTCCTTGTGCTGGGCCACGGGGATGACGACGACCTGGATGGGGGCCACCTTGGGGGGGAGCACCAGGCCGCTGTTGTCGCCGTGGACCATGATGATGCCCGCGATCATCCGGGTAGACACCCCCCAGGAGGTCTGGAAGGGGTGGTGGAGCTGGTTGTCCTTGCCGGTGAAGGTGATGTCGAAGGCCCGGGCGAACCCGTCCCCGAAGTAGTGGCTGGTGCCGCCCTGGAGGGCCTTCCGGTCGTGCATCATGCACTCCACGGTGTAGGTGGCCTCCGCCCCGGCGAACTTCTCCTTGTCGGTCTTGCGCCCCTTCACCACCGGGATGGCCAGCACGTCCTTATAAAAATCGGCGTAGATGTTGAACATCCGCTCCGTCTCCTCGATGGCCTCCTGGGCGGTGGCGTGCATGGTGTGGCCCTCCTGCCACAAGAACTCCCGGTGGCGCAAGAAGGGCCGGGAGGTCTTTTCCCAGCGCAGCACGGAGGTCCACTGATTGTAGAGCTTGGGCAGGTCCCGGTGGGAGTGGATGACGTTGGCGTAGTGCTCACAGAACAGGGTCTCGGAGGTGGGCCGGATGCAGTAGCGCTCCTCCAGCTTGTCGCTTCCCCCGTAAGTCACCCACGCGCACTCAGGAGCAAAGCCCTCCACATGATCCTTCTCCTTCTGGAGCAGGGACTCGGGGATCAGCATGGGCAGATACACGTTCTCGTGGCCGGTCTTTTTGAACTCCTGGTCCAGGGTGCGCTGGATGTTCTCCCAGATGGCATAGCCGTAGGGCCGGTAGATGAACATTCCCTTGATGCTGGAGTAGTCGATGAGCTCCGCCTTGGTGCACACGTCGGTGTACCACTGGGCGAAGTCCTCGTCCATGTCGGTGATCTGGCTCACCTGCTTATTCTTGTCCTGTGCCATATCGTCTCCATCCTTTTATGTTCAAATATGAGGATCGCTCCATATCCTTGACAGATGCTCCATATTGTATTGCCAAACGGGGAAAAAGTCAAGAGGGAAGGCCCTTCCCTCTTTTCCTCCGCCCGCAGGACGTTTTATAATCAAAATGCCCCAAAAATAGAGAAAAGGAGCTGTCACCATGTCAAATCCCCACATCCGCAACGGCCGCCTCACCCTGCGCCCCATCGCGCCCGCCCCATCGCTGGGCTTCCCCCTGCCCCGGTCCGCCCCGCCCGCCCATTCCGGCGTCACGCTGGCGCGCTGGCTGGAGCTGTGGATGGAGCGGGAGATCGAGCCCGTCCGGGCGGCCACCACCATCAACGGCTACGACAGCATCATCCGCAACCACATCCGCCCGGCCCTGGGCCGGGTGCGGCTGGCGGACCTGACCCCGTCGCTGATCGAGGGCTATTACCAGTGGCTGGCCAGCGAAAAGGCGCTGTCCGCCAACACCATCCGCAAGCACCACGTCCTGCTCCACACCGCCCTGAAGTCCGCCTTCCGCCAGGGGGTGGTGGCCGGCAATCCCCTCCAGCGGACCACGCCCCCCCGGGCCACCGCGGTGGAGGTGGCCTATTACACCCCCACCCGCCTGGGCCAGCTCCTCCGGGCGGTGCGGGGGGACCCGCTGGAGGTCCCCGTCCACCTGGCCTGCTTTTTGGGGCTGCGCCGCAGCGAGATCATGGGCCTGCGCTGGCGGGACGTGGACCTGTGCTCCGGCCAGCTCTGCGTGCGCTGGGTGCGCACCACGGTGGGCTCCCGGGTGGTGGAAAAGACCCCAAAGACCTCGGACAGCTGCCGCACCTTGTCCATCGCCGCCCTGGCCGAGCTGGTGGACCTGCTCCGGGAGCTCCAGGCCCGGCGCATCCGGGACGGTATGCCCTGCGGGCCGGACAACTTCCTGCTGCTGGACAGCCTGGGCCAGCCCCTCCACCCCAACCTCATGTCCACCGCCTTCGCCAACTTCATCCGCAGCCACGAGCTGGCCCCCATCACCTTCCACGGCCTGCGCCACACCTTTGCCAGCATGGCCAACAGCGCCCGGGTGCCCATGTACCAGATCAGCCGGGCCATGGGCCACGCCAGCCCCACCATCACCCAGCGCATCTACACCCACCTGTTCGACCAGACCCACGGGGAGGTGCTGGCGGCGGTGGCGGACATCGTCAAAGCGGGCTCCACACCCCTCACTTCCGCCTGACGGCGAAAGCTCGCTCGTTCCGCCGCCTTTCCTCTCCCCACAAAGGCCAGGACCGCCTTTGCGGGGCCCCCTTTTGGCGGGCTCCACACCCCTCACTTCCGCCTGACGGCGAAAGCTCGCTCGTTCCGCCGCCTTTGCGGGGCCTCCGATCCGGCGGGCTCCTCCAAGGCCCCCGCGGCTCCGACCCCGCCGTCCTCGCCCCCGCGTAGGGCACGGGGCGCAAAAAAGAGACGCGCCTTCCGGCGCGCTCCCAAGCCGTTTTTACTTGTCCCCGGGCCCGAAGGCTTCCACGGGCAGAAGGTCGCTCAGGGCGATCAGCTCCTCGCCGAAGCCCCCCCGGTCCCAGACGATCTCCGGGGTGCGGCAGACCGTCCCCCCCGGCGTGCCCAGCGGGATGGACACCGTCACCCGCAGCCCCTTTCCCGGGGCGCAGTCGGCCACCAGCGTTCCGCCGTGGAGATCCGCCACCCGCCGGGCGATGGCCGCTCCCACCCCGCCTTTGTGCCAGTCGGGGACGCCGCCCTCCTCGCCGGAGAACAGGCGGCTGAGCCGCTCCGGATCCACCCCCGGCCCGTCGTCCTCCACGGTGAACACCGCCCGCCGGCCCTGCTCCGCCAGGGTGAGGGACACATGCCCCCCCGCCTTGGCCGCGTTGGACACCAGCTCCATCAGCATCTGGCGGATGAGCCCCTGGTCCGCCAGGGCGCCCACCCACTCCGGCGCGCTCACCCTCAGCTCCACCCCGGCGAAGGCCAGCAGCTGCCCCAGCCGCTCCCCCAGCTCCCGGGTGAGCTGGGCCAGATCGATAAGGGCGTTCTCCAGCCGGACCGGGCCGTCCTCTCCGCCCAGCCGTCCGCTCAGCTCCAGCCGCCCCACGATGCGCAGCATACGGCAGACGCTCTGGTCCAGCGCCGCCAGATATTGGCGGCTCCTCGCGTCCGTGGCCGTGCGCTCCAGCGCCTGGGCCGCCGCCGTCACCTGGGCCAGCTGCACGCGCAGCGCCGCCGCCGTCCGGGCCGCCCCCTGGTCGATGTTCCCTGTGTCCATGTTCCCGCCCTCCTTTCGTCCCTATGTCTATGTTATGCCGATCGGCCCCGGTCTCTCCTGGGAATGACTTCCGCCCGCTGTGTCGAATCCTGTCGGACTTTGTCGAATTTCACCCATTGTAACAGATCCGGCCCGGTTTGGCAAGGAGAAGTCGGCGTCGGCCGTGTTGGAAAGTTTTCCCTCCCGCTCTGTTTTTTGGGTCCCGCCCCAGCAAGTCCCAGACCAAAAAAGCGCCCGGAGCCTTAAGCTCCGGGCGCTTTCCCCGTTCACGCTTCGTCCAGGCGGCGGGCCACCTCCGCCATGGGGTTGGGCTCATAGCTCTCCACCCGCCCCTCGTCCACCGCCCGGGCCAGCTCCGGGTCGATTGGCAGCTTGGCCAGCACCGGCAGGGACAGCTCCTTCCCCAGCGCGTCGATGGTGCTGGGGCCGAATACGGGGTGCTCCCCGCCGCAGCCGGGGCAGCGGAAGAAGGAATAGTTCTCCACCAGCCCCAGCACGGGCACGTCCAGCATCTCCGCCATGCGCACCGCCTTGGTGACGATCATGCCCACCAGGGCCTGGGGGGCGGTGACCACGACGGCGCCGTCCACCGGCAGGGACTGGAACACGGTGAGGGGCACGTCCCCCGTCCCGGGCGGCATATCCACGAACAGGTAATCCAGCTCGCCCCACACCACGTCGGTCCAGAACTGCTCCACCGCCCCGGCGATCACGGGGCCCCGCCACACCACCGGATCGGTCTCCCGCTCGATCAGCAGGTTCAGGCTCATCAGCTTGACGCCCCCCTGGGTGACGGCGGGGAGGATGCCGTCCTCGTCCCCCAGGGCCCGCCGGTGGATGTTGAACGCCTGGGGCACCGACGGCCCGGTGATGTCCGCGTCCAGCACGCCCACCTTCCTGCCCCGCTTGGCCATGGCCGCGGCCAGGGTGCAGGTGACGGCGGACTTGCCCACGCCCCCCTTGCCGCTGACCACGGCGATCACCTTTTTGATGTGGGAGCGGGCGTTGGCGGGCTTGCGCAGATCCTGGGGGCCGGTGCGCTGTGCGCAGCTCTCGCCGCAGGAAGAGCAGTCATGGGTACATTCGCTCATCTTTTCATACATCTCCTTGCCTTGCCGGCGCATAATATGGTCCGGTAAAAAAATTTTTCGCAGCTACCTTGACAGGCGAAGTATCTCGTGGTATAGTATGCTCACAAAGTTACTTCGCCTAACGAGGTATCTCCTTTGGCCGGGCGCCGCCGCGCCCGCCGATCAACAGCCCCACCAGGAAGGGAGGACGTCATGTCGATCACTGCGGACACCCTGCGCGGCCACACGGACACCATCATCTTAGCACAATTGATGCGCGGGGACAACTACGGTTATGAGATCAACAAACATATCCTGGAGTGCACCCAAGGGGAGTATGGCTTCAAGGAGGCCACCCTATACACCGCGTTCAAGCGGCTGGAGCAGGCCGGATACATCACCTCCTATTGGGGGGACGACGGCCCGGGGGCCAGGCGGCGGTATTATTCCGTCACCCCGGCGGGCCGGGAGCGGTGGGCCCAGGCCCGCCGGGAGTGGGAGGACACCCGCACTTTGCTGGACGCGCTGACTTCAGTGGAGGAGGAACGAGCATGATGGATGAGATGAAACGCAGATTCACCGCCGCGGTGGCGGCCCGGCTGGCCGCCGCCCCGCCGTCCACCGCCAAGGACGAGGTGGTGGAGGAGCTGTCCGACAACCTGTACCGCCGCTACCTGGACATGACCGGGGCGGGGATGGACGGGGAGGCCGCCTTCCGCCGGGCCATGGACGATTTGGGGGACGTGGACGAGCTGCTGGGCTACCTGCGGGAGGCGGAGGGGCCGTCGGGTCCCCACAGCGAGCTGGACGCCATCCTGGCCGGCGTGTCGGAGGCGTGCAACGCCGCCATCGACCAGGCCAAGGGCGCCCTCAAGCTGGCCAAGGAGGCCCTCCAGCGCCGCACCACCGTAGAGAAGGACAACAGCCGGGTGCGCGTCCACTTCAACACCCACCCGGACGCCCCCCAGGCCCCCTCGGACGGCCCCCGCCCCGACGGCTGGGAATTCGACGCCGAGCTGGACACCGGCGAGGGCCGGTTCTTCGCCGGGGCGGGCCCCAGGGAGCGGCGGGACGCGGTATACGGCTTCGGCTACGACAAGGCCCGGGGCGGCTTCTTCGCCCAGTGGGGCCAGCCCCAGGGCCGTCAGACCAGGGACCCCCAGGCCCCCGGCGGAGAGGACGGCGGGCCCTGCCCCGTGGGCGCGCTGAAGGACCTGAGGGGCATCCAGGTGCACACCGCCGCCGGGGACGTGGCCATCCAGGTCTCGGAGGCCCCGGACGCCGGGGTGAACATCGACGGCGATGTGGACGATCTGGACGTGACCTGCTCCGCCGACGGGGTGCTCACCATCCGGGAGGGGCGCACCGCCTCCTCCTCCTTCTTCTCCCGCCGGGGGTTCCGCTCCGCCGACGTGAAGCTGTCCCTCCCCCGCCGCCGCTGGGAGACGATCGAGGTCACCACCGCCAGCGGCGACGTGTCCATCGGCCGGGACGGGCTGGACGCGGAACGGCTGGCCGTCAGGACCGCCAGCGGCGACCTGGAGTGCCGCCTGCTGGCCTGCGACCGGCTGGAGTTCCGCTCCGCCAGCGGCGATCTGGACCTGAAGGGCGCCTGCGGTCGGCTGTACGCCGAGACCATGAGCGGCGACATCTCCTTGGACGGCCAGGTGGAGGACGCGGTGCTGAAGTCCGCCAGCGGGGACATCTCCCTGGAGGGCCAGATCCGCCGCGCCCGGGGGACCTCCCTCAGCGGCGATGTCAGCGTGGACAGCGCGGTGCTGCCCGAGGCCATGGACCTGTCCTCCAAGTCCGGGGACTGCCAGGCCCGCCTGCCCGACGCCGGGCCCTTCACCCTGCGCTGCGCCACCGTCAGCGGGGACACGGACTTCGCCTTCCCCTTCCGGTTCGAGGGGGACGCGGCCATCTACGGCGACGGCACGGGGCCCGCCTACTCCATGACCACCGTCAGCGGCGATGTGTCGGTGGAGCGGCGCTGAGGAAATTTACAAAAAATTATGCTTTGGATCAGGCTGTCTAAAGCTTTTCCCCGCATACTGATACCAGTGATTTTGGAAAGGAGCTGTCTTTCATGAAGAGATTGTATCGCACCACCGGCGCCGACGCCATGATCTGCGGCGTGTGCGGAGGCATCGCCCGTTACTTCAATGTCGATCCCACCGTCGTGCGGGTGGCCACCGTCCTGCTGGTGGTCCCCGGGGGCATGTCCCTGTGGGTATATATCATCGCCGCCCTGATAATGCCGAAAGAGTACTGACCCCCCCGCAGCCCCTATGGGGCCCCCGCAAAGCCGTGCTTTGTGGGGAGAGGAGAAGCAAGGGAGCCAGCGCGGTTTTCGCCAAAGGCGGAAACAGAGCGAGCGGACTTTGCTCCGACGAGGACCGGCAGGCGATGCCCGGCCGGGGACCGTCCGAGCCCCGCCGGACACGCAGAGAAACGCCCCCGCCGTGCGGCGGGGGCGTTTGCTGTCCTGGTCCGCGCTCAAAAGCCCTGCCAGACGGCCTCAGCGCACATCTTCAAAGCTGAGACCGCCGATCTGGACCCTCTTCGCGGCCGTGGGGCCTTTACTTGGCGGGCACGTTCTTGGTGGCCACGATGTCCACCCCGGTGCCGCACACATCGGCCAGCACCACCTGGCCGATGGTCACCGGGGCCTCCAGCTCGATGTGCTGGATGGCCTTCACGCACTCGAAGATCTTGCCCTTGGGGATGTCGTTGGCGGTCTTGACGGAGGCCATGGCCAGCCTGCCCCCCTTCACCTTCACCGTGCTGGTGACGATGCGGGTGGGGTCGGTGAGCTCCTTCTTGGCGTAGGCCTCGCCCCGGGGGCAGGTGTTGCCGGTGACGGTCTTGACCTCGCCGCCCTCCATGGCGACGGTGAGCGGGCAGCCCAGCGGGCAGTTGATGCAGATCAGATTCTTCTCTTCCATGGTCTTACACCTCCTCCAGAGTCACGGTGATGCCTTGGGCCTCGGGATGGTCTGTGAGCAGGCTGGTCTTGAGGACCACCGTCTCCATCTCGCCGGGGGCCAGCACCGGGCGCTTGCGGCTGAAGATGCAGGTGTCGCCCGCGTACACCGCCACCTTCTTGTCCTTGTACACGTTGCCCACCCGGAAGCGCAGGGTGACGGTGTCCCCCGCCGCGCCGGGCCGGACGGCCACGGGCACGGTGTAGCGCACGCCGTTTTCGCACTTGATGGGCAGGGCCTTATGCTCCTGGCTCTTGCAGCCCGCGGCGATGTAGTCGGCGGCGTGGCGGCCGGCGGCCCCCGCCTCCTCGGACACGTAGTCCACCAGGTCGTGGACGTGGAGCACGTTGCCTGCGGCGAACACGCCGGGGATGCTGGTCTCCAGGCTCTCGTTGACGGTGGGGCCGTTGGTGATGGGATTGAGCTCCACCCCGGCGGACCGGCTCAGCTCGTTCTCCGGGATCAGGCCGCAGGAGAGCAGCAGGGTGTCGCACTCATAGCGCTCTTCCGTGCCGGGGATGGGCCGGTTGCGCTCGTCCACCTGGGCGATGGTGATGGCCTCCACCCGCTTCTTGCCCTCGATGTCCACCACGGTGTGGCTCAGCTTCAGGGGGATGCCGTAGTCGTCCAGGCACTGGACGATGTTCCGCTTCAGACCGCCGGAGTAGGGCATGAGCTCGGCCACCACCTGGACCTGGGCCCCCTCCAGGGTCATGCGGCGGGCCATGATCAGGCCGATGTCGCCGGAGCCCAGGATGACCACCTTGCGCCCGGGCAGATAGCCCTCCATGTTCACCAGCCGCTGGGCGGTGCCGGCGGTGAAGATGCCCGCCGGGCGGTAGCCGGGGATGTTCAGCGCGCCCCGGGGCCGCTCCCGGCAGCCCATGGCCAGGATGACCGCCTTGGGATGGAGCTGGAACAGGCCGTCCTCCCGGTTCATGGCGGTGACGGTCTTGTCCGCCGCCAAGTCCAGCACCATGGTGTTCAGCTTATAGGGGATGCCCAGATCCTTCACCTGCTGGATGAACCGCCCGGCGTACTCGGGGCCGGTGAGCTCCTCCTTGAAGGTGTGCAGGCCGAAGCCGTTGTGGATGCACTGGTTCAGGATGCCGCCCAGCTCGTTGTCCCGCTCCAGGATCAGGATATCCTTGAGTCCCGCCTCGTGGGCGGCCACCGCCGCGGCCAGCCCCGCAGGGCCGCCGCCGATGATGACAAGTTCGTATTCTCTCATGGTCTCAGCCCTCCCTCAAATGGCGTCCTTGTTGACGCCCACGATCAGCTCGGACCCGGCGCCGGACTTGGTGATGGCGCTCTGGTCCACGCCCAGCTCCCGGGCCAGGATCTCCATCACCCTGGGGGAGCAGAAGCCGCCCTGGCACCGGCCCATCCCGGCCCGGACCCGGCGCTTCACCCCGTCCACGCTCCGGGCGCCGGGGGTGCGGCGGATGGCGTCCACGATCTCGCCCTCGGTGACGGTCTCGCAGCGGCAGATCACGGTGCCGTAGGCGGGATCCTCCTTGATGAGGGCGGCGTGGGCCTCGGCGTCCAGCTCCTTGGGGTCCAGGATGCCCTTCCGGCGGGGGTCGAAGGACAGGTCCACCTCCAGGCCCAGGATGCCCTTCACGATCCCGGCCACCATGCGGCCGATAGCGGGGGCGGAGGACAGGCCGGGGGACTCGATGGCGGCGCAGTCCACGAAGCCGGGCTTGATCTCGCCGATGAAGAACTCGTGGCGGGCCTCATGGGCCCGCAGGCCCGCGAAGCTGGTGATGGTCTGGCGCAGGGGGACGTTCTTCACCGCCATGCCGCACTTGTCCCGCACGTCGTCCAACCCCGCCTGGGTGGTGGCGGTGCCCTCTTTGTTGTCGATGTCGATGGCGGTGGGGCCCACGATGATGTTGCCGTGGACGGTGGGGGCCACCAGCACGCCCTTGCCGTACTTGCCGGGGAGCTGGAAGATGGTGTTGCTCACGTGGCCCTGGGCGGAGTGGTCCAGCAGGAAGTAGTCGCCCCGGCGGGGGACGATGGTCATCTCGTCGTCGGCCACCATGTTGTGGAGCTTGTCGGAGTACAGCCCGGCGGCGTTGACCACCACCTTGGCCTCCACGTCCCCCTTGGGGGTGGTCACTTTCCAGCCGCCGTCGATCTTCTCAATGCCCGTGACCTCACTGTCGAACTGGAACTTGACGCCGTTGCGGGCGGCGTTCTCCGCCAGGGCAAAGGTCAGCCCGAAGGGGCACACGATGCCGCCGGTGGGGGCGTACAGCGCCGCCACGGCCTCGTCGCTGATGTTGGGCTCCATCTCCACCAGCTCATCCCGCTCCACGATGCGCAGGCCCTCCACCCCGTTGGCCACGCCGTTGGCGTACAGCTTGTTCAGGGCGGGGCGGTCCTCCTCGCTCATCATGACCACCAGGGAGCCGTTCTGCTCGTAGGCGAAGTCCAGCTCCCGGGCCAGCTCGGGCATGAGCAGGCTGCCCGCCACGTTCAGCTTGGCCATCAGGGACCCGTTGGTGGCGTCGTAGCCCGCGTGGACGATGGCGCTGTTGGCCTTGGAGGTGCCGCAGCACACGTCCTCCTCCCGTTCCAGCACCAGCACGTCCGCTTTATACCGGGAGATCTCCCGGGCGATGGCGCAGCCGGATACGCCTGCGCCGATGATCACGATATCGACCATGCAAGACTCACTCCTTTTGAAGCTAATTTTTGCCATTTCCATGATAAGAGCCGGACAGCCCGGTCCGTCCCCTCCCGGAGGAGGGGACTGGGCTGCCCGGCTCACAGCGTACTCATCCACTCTGCGTGAGAGACCAGGATATCACGCCCTGTTCAGGGCTTTTCAGAAACGCCGGTCTGGACCGCCGGACGCTCCTTACCAGGGAATGGCCTGGTACAGCAGCACGGCGATCAGAGCGCCCACGATGGGGCCGCACAGGGTGACGATGGCATACGGCCAGTTGGAACTGCCCTTGCCCTTGATGGGGAGGAGCTGGTGGGCAATACGGGGGCCGATGTCGCGGGCGGGGTTCATGGCGTAGCCGGTCAGGCCGCCCAGGGACATGCCGCAGGACACGATGATGGCGAACACGAAGAACTTGTCCAGGCCGCCGGCGATGCCGGGAACGTTGCCGATGCCCTTGATGGAGAACACCAGCACGAAGGTGGCGATCACCTCAGCCAGGAAGTTCAGGGGCATGTTGGGGACGGAGGGGCCGCAGGAGAACACGCCCAGCTTGGCGCCGGGATCCTCGGTGGCGTCGAACTGATCCTTGAACAGGATGTACACCAGGCAGGCGCCCACGAACGCGCCGGCGAACTGGGCCACGATGTAGCCGGGGACGGTTTCCCAGCCCACAGATTTGTCAACGGCCAGGGCGATGGTCAGGGCGGGGTTGAAGCTGGCGCCGGAAGCCGCGCCGAAGATGAACGCGGGGACCATGACCGCAAGGCCCCAGGCCAGGGTGATCTGGATGGAGCCGGCGCCCTTCATGCCGGACTTGTTCAGCGTCACGTTGGCGACCACGCCGTCACCCAGCAGGATGAGCATCATGGTGCCCAGAAATTCAGCGATATACGGTAACATAAACAATGACCTCCTCTTTTATTCTCTATCCCGGGGCGGGGCTTTGGCGGCCCCGCCCCGTTGAACAGACGGGAACGGGCAGGCGGCGCTCACGCCGCGCGGGGGATCTCAGTCCTCCTTGGCCCAGCCGTAGGAGCACTTGACGGCCTTGCTCCAGCCCTTGCAGCGCTCGGCGCGGTCGGCCTCGCCGATGGCGGGCTCGAAGGTGCGGTCGATGGCCCAGTTCTTGATGACATCCTCCTTGTTGGTCCAGTAGCCAACGGCCAGGCCAGCCAGGTAGGCCGCGCCCATGGCGGTGGTCTCCACGCACATGGGACGGTTGACGGGCGCGCCGCTGATGTCGGCCTGCATCTGCATGAGCAGGTTGTTGGCGGAGGCGCCGCCGTCCACCTTCAGGGCGGCCAGGTTGATGCCGGAGTCGGCCTTCATGGCCTGGAGCACGTCGTTGACCTGATAGGCCATGGACTCCAGGGTGGCGCGGATGATGTGGTACTTGTTCACGCCCCGGGTGATGCCTACGATGGTGCCCCGGGCGTACTGATCCCAGTGGGGGGCGCCCAGGCCGGTGAAGGCGGGGACCACATAGCAGCCGTTGGTGTCCTTGACCTTGCGGGCCATGTACTCGGAGTCGGGGGAGGAGTCCACCAGGCGCATCTCGTCGCGCAGCCACTGGATGGAGGCGCCGGCCACGAAGATGGAGCCCTCAAGGGCGTACTCCACCTTGCCGTCCAGGCCCCAGGCGATGGTGGTGACCAGGCCGTTCTTGGAGAACACGGGCTTCTCGCCGGTGTTCATCAGCAGGAAGCAGCCGGTGCCGTAGGTGTTCTTGGCCTCGCCGGGGGTGAAGCAGGTCTGGCCGAACAGGGCGGCCTGCTGGTCGCCGGCGGCGCCGCCGATCTTGATGGGGCCGCCGAAGAACTGGGGATCGGCCTCGCCGTACACGCAGCTGGAGGGCTTGGCCTCGGGCAGCATGGACTTGGGGATGTTCAGCTCGGCCAGGATCTCGTCGTCCCACTCCAGGGTGTTGATGTTGAACAGCAGGGTGCGGGAGGCGTTGGAGTAGTCGGTGACATGGACCTTGCCCTTGGTCAGCTTCCAGATCAGCCAGGTCTCCACGGTGCCGAAGAGCAGCTCGCCCTTCTCGGCCTTCTCCCGGGCGCCGGGCACGTTCTCCAGCAGCCAGCGCACCTTGGTGCCGGAGAAATAGGCGTCGATGACCAGGCCGGTCTTGGAGCGGATCTTGTCCACCAGGCCCTTGTCCTTCAGGGAGTCGCAGTACTCGGAGGTGCGGCGGCACTGCCACACGATGGCGTGATGGATGGGCTCGCCGGTGTTCTTGTCCCAGACGATGGTGGTCTCACGCTGGTTGGTGATGCCGATGGCGGCGATGTCCGCGGCGGTGACGCCCAGGTTCTTCATGGCCTCCTGAGCCACTTCCAGCTGGGTGGACCAGATCTCCTCGGCGTCGTGCTCGACCCAGCCGGGCTTGGGGAAGAACTGGGTGAACTCCTTCTGAGCCACGCTGCACATCTCGCCCTTCTCGTTGAACAGGATGCAGCGGTTGCTGGTGGTGCCCGCGTCCAGCGCCATGACGTACTTAGCCATACTCGTGTTCCTCCTTCAAAAGATTACAACATATGTGAAAGCAGGCCGTTCGCTCCTGCCGGTCCCCTGGCTGGGGACGCTTATGCTGACAACTATTATAACAGGCCGCTGGGGAAAAAGCATTCGACAACCTGGCCGGATTGTATGAATTTTATAAATTTCATTTTGCGGCCAGCCGGAATTTGTACAGATCGTCAAGGGCTGTCAAGGTCTGGAACTCCTCAGCCCGCCTGGACCTGGAGGCACAGCTCTTCCGCCGGGCGCAGCACCTCCAGCAGCCCCCGCAGACAGCAGCGCACCTCCGCCCAGTCCAGCGCCTTGCGGGAGGCGCACAGCTCGATGAAGTAGCTGGTGAGGGCCCCGGCGCAGAAATCCACCACGAAGCTCCTCTGCCGGGGCAGGGCGCGGGGATCGTCCACCTGGAACAGCAGGCGGGACACCCGGGGCCGGGTGAGGCCCTGGCAGAACTCCCGCACCACCTCCGGATTGCCCGCCAGGAACACCCGGCGGTAGAAGGCCCGGTCCTCCTCCATCAGCCCGATCAGCCGCAGGCACCACGCCTCGAAGTCCAGCTCCGGGTCCTCCCGGAGGGGGGCGCCCAGCTGCTGCTCGCAGATCCAGCCCAGCACGTCGTAGATGTCCTGGAAGTGGTAGTAGAAGCTCTGCCGCTTCATCTGGGCGCTCTCCATCAGGTCCTGCACGGTGATCTTGCTCAACGGCCGCTCGCACATCAGCTGCTTCAGTGCCCGGGCGATCTTATGCTTCGTGTTGCTGCACATGACGGCAAATCCTCCTAACATCTGTGCGGGGACCAAAAAAAGAGCGCAGGACCAAAATCAGCGGTTTCCCACTGTCCAGACCCTGCAGCGCTCGTCTCAAAGGCTCCTCTATTCAATTGGGCCTGGTGAGGGTCACCAAAACGGCCTCGGCATATGCTACATTCTATTTCACAATTTACCATATATGCCAGAAGAAAGCAACGTCTTTTGACGGACCCATGTAAAATTCGACAGTTCCTACAAAATTTTACCGGCCGATCTGCAATAATCACCAAAAAACTCCGCCGCCAAAGGTCCGGATCTTGGCGTCGGAGTTTTTTGTCATGGGGGCCGGCCTACAGCTTTGCCAGCAGGGTGGTCAGCTCGGCCATGGTCTTTCCGCCGGGGATGGTCTTGTCCCCGTTGACCACGGTCAGCGGCACCCGCTGGATCTGATATTTGGCCACCAGCTCGGGGTAGAGGTTGGCGTCGATCATGTGGGCGGTGACCAGGGGGTTCTCCCAGGCCACCCGCTGGGCGCTCATCACCAGCTGGGCGCAGTGGTGGCAGGCCAGGGACACGCACACCCGGATGTCCACCGGCTTTTTGATCTTGGCGATGTCTTTCAGGGTGGGCTTGTCCAGGGGCTTGGCGGCGCTGCCTGCGTTGAGCAGGGCCCCGGCGAAGCCGGTGATCTCCTTGCCGCCGGGCACGCCGTGGAACACCATCCGGCCGAACGCCTCCCCGGCGTAGATACCGGTGGCGGGGAGCAGGGAGGCGTCCAGCGCCTCGTCCGTCCCAGGATCCTCGCCGGGGGCCAGGAACTTGCAGGACAGCTGGGGGGACAGCCCGGCGATGTGGTTGACGAAGGCAGCCATCTCGGCGCTCTTCTCCCCCTCGTCCAGCACGCACACCAAAGTGACGGGGGCGGACAGCTTGTCCAGCAGCGGTTTGAGCTGGTCCTCCAGCTCGGGGGCGATCAGGGGGCTCTTGGCGGGATGATCTTCGGGTCGGAGCGGCATGATGACTCCTCCTTTTTTCTATTGTCCGCGCTTTTTCGCGCCGCGCAGCATCGGAGCGGCATTCAAAAGGACGCCCAGCACCGCAGGGATGATGATATGGTCCACCGGGACGGTCAGGAACAAGATCCCTACCGTCAGCCAGGAAACGGCCTCCACGATCGTCCAGCCCCTATCTGCGCCCCTTTTCAGCCCGCTGATGACGGTCACGGCCGCCACAGCCGCATAAGCCCCAGCGGCGATGAAACGGGCGGCCGCGGCGATCGTGGCTGCCATTTACAGCAGCCCCACCAGGTCCAGGCTGGGGGTGAGGGTCTCCTCGCCGGGGTGCCAGTGGGCGGGACACACCTGGTCGCCGTGCTCGTGGACGAACTTGGCGGCCTGGAGCTTGCGCAAGAGCTCCCCGGCGCTGCGGCCGATGCCCAGGTCGTGGATCTCGTACAGCACGATCTTGCCGTCGGGGTCCAGCAGGAAGGTGCCCCGCAGGGCCTGGCCCTCCTCCTCCAGCAGCACGCCGAACTGGCGGGCCAGCGCCCCCGCCGGGTCGCCCAGCATGGGGTAGGCGACGGCCTTGATGGTGTCGGAGGCGTCCGCCCACGCCTTGTGGACGAAGTGTGTGTCCTCGCTGACGGAATAGATCTCGCAGCCCTCCGCCTGGAAGCCCTGGTACTGCTCGGCCAGGTCCTTCAGCTCGGTGGGGCACACGAAGGTGAAGTCGGCGGGGTAGAAGAATACCACCGACCAGTGGCCCAGCAGGTCCTGCTGGGTGAAGGGCTTGAACTCTCCCTGGTGGTAGCCCATGACGGAAAAGGGCTCCAGCTGCTTGCCGATCATATGCGGCATATCGAATCCTCCTTAGAAAATGACAGTCCGGTCGGCCGCGCCGCCCGGCGCGGCTTCCCGTCAAAGATATCAGACTCCCGCTCATTTTGCAACCAAAACTTTGCCTCTATCCCCGAAGGGCGGGCAGGCCGTCCAACAAAATGGAAAGTGTGTCAAAAATAACGGCCGCGCCCCTTGTATTTTTGGGCAGATCGGGCTATACTGAGAGCGAAAGCAATCCGTTCGCATTGCTGAAGCTCCGCCCGGCAGGAGGGACGCACTCTTGCCGGTGTATTTGATGTGTCCATCGACGACACCACCAGTAAGGAGGGACTATCCCATGGAGAAAAAGGAACCCAAGATCAAGAGCAGCCTGGGCATCACCAACATGAACGGCATCACCACCGATGACGACCGCAGCTGCGCTCTGAACGATATGAACTGCCTGGAGGGACAGGAGGAGCAGAGCTTCTCCATCACCGACATGAACGCCGTCACCAAAGACGAGGACACCAGCTGCAGCCTGGACGACATGAACTGCGAGGGCAAGTGACGCCCCAGCCAGCGTCCTTGGACAGCCGTGCAGGCATGGAACGGCCCCGCCCGTCCCCACCGGGGGGGCGGGGGCTTGTCCTGCGCCTGTGCGGCTGTTGTGCCGCCGGGGCTACATCCGCCAGACCTCCCCGCTGGTGGCGGACACCGCCATGGCTCCCGCCCCCAGGGCGGCCATCACGTCCTCCTTGTCGGCGATCAGCCCCCCGGCCAGCAGGGGGATCCGGGTGGTCTGGGCGATCTTGCGGATCGTCTTTGGCATGACGCCGGGGAGCACCTCGATGAAATCGGGCTTCACGCCCTCCAGCTTGCCGATCCCCGCCAGCGCCATGGAGTCGATCACGAACAGGCGCAGCACGGTGAACAGCTTCAGCTCCCTGGCCCGGCGGATGAAGTTGGGCTTTGTGGTGATGATGCCGTCCACCCGGGTGTTCTGGCGCAGGAAATCCACCGCGATCTCCTGGCTGGAGGACAGCCCGGCGATCAGATCCACATGGACCAGCACCACCTTGCCCGCGTCCTTGGCCCGGGCCACCATCCCGCCGATGGTGCACACGTCCCCAAACAGCAGGAACACCACCCGGATGTTCTCCAGTGTGAGGCAGTCCTCCAGCTGGTCCGGATCCTTCACCGCCGCGATCACCGGCGAGGCCAGCACCGCGTCATAGAACCGCTGATCCAAATCAGTCCCCTCCTTCGTTTTTGGGCGCCCCGGCGTGCCGGAGGCCGTCTAACTGTGCATTATACCGCCCCCGCCCCCGCCCCGCAACGCTTTTTCCCATCCATAACACCGAATATCTTGACATTTTATATTTTAAGGAGTGTGTCCCCATGAAGAAGTTCATCAACGCGGTAGACAAGGTAGAGGATCAGATGATCCAGGGCATGGTCAAGGCCTATCCCCAGTATGTGAAGAAGCTGGACTGCGGCAACGTGGTGGTCCGGGCCAGCAAGAAGCAGGGCAAGGTGGCCCTGATCAGCGGCGGCGGCAGCGGCCACGAGCCCGCCCACGGCGGCTATGTGGGCGAGGGCATGCTGGACGCGGCTGTGGCCGGGGCCGTGTTCACCTCCCCCACCCCCGACCAGGTCTATGAGGGCATCAAGGCCATCGCCACCGACGCGGGGGTGCTGATGGTGATCAAGAACTACACCGGCGACGTGATGAACTTCGAGATGGCCGCCGACATGGCCCGGGACGAGGGCATCAAGGTGGCCCAGGTGGTGGTCAACGACGACGTGGCCGTGAAGGACAGCCTGTACACCGTGGGCCGCCGGGGCGTGGCGGGCACCGTGTTCGTCCACAAGATCGCCGGCGCCCTGGCCGAGACTGGCGCCGACCTGGACGCCGTCCAGGCCGTGGCCCAGAAGGTCATCGACAACGTGCGCACCATGGGCGCGGCCATCGAGCCCTGCACCGTCCCCGCCGCGGGCAAGCCCGGCTTCGAGCTGTCCGAGGACGAGATGGAGGTGGGCATCGGCATCCACGGTGAGCCGGGCACCCACCGGGAGAAGATCAAGACCGCCGACGAGATCGTGGACATGCTCATGGAGCAGATCCTGGCCGACCTGGACTTCGCCGGCGGCGAGGTGGCGGTGATGATCAACTCCTCCGGCGCCACCCCGCTGATGGAGCTGTTCATCATCAACAACCACGTGGCCGACGTGCTGGCGGCCAAGGGCGTCAAGGTGTACAAGACCTTTGTGGGCGAGTACATGACCTCCATCGAGATGGCGGGCTTCTCCATCTCCCTGCTGAAGCTGGACGACCAGCTCAAGGGCCTGCTGGACGCCAAGGCGGACACCCCGGGCTTCAAGGCGTGAGCGGCCCCCGCGCAACACATTTCTAAAAAAGGCAGGCTGACCATTATGAACACGGAAAAACTCATTGCCGTCATCCACAAGACCGCGGCCAAGATCGAGGCGGAGAAGGCGTTCCTCACCGAGCTGGACAACGTCATCGGCGACGGCGACCACGGCATCAACCTGGCCCGGGGCTTCGGCGAGGTGGAGAAGAAGCTGGACGCCCTGGCGGACAAGGAGCCGGGCGATGTGCTCAAGACCGTGGGCATGACCCTGGTGTCCACCGTGGGCGGGGCCTCCGGCCCCCTGTATGGCACCGGCTTCATGAAGCTGGGCGCCGCCCTCAAGGGCAAGGCGGAGATCGACGTGCCCGGCTTTTTGGCGGGGCTCCAGCTAGCCATCGAGGGCATCATGCAACGGGGCCGCTCCACCAAGGGGGAAAAGACCATGCTGGACGCCATGATCCCCGCCAAGGAGGCCATGGAGGCCAAGTGGGCGGAGACCTCCGACGCCAAAGCGGCCTTTGCCGCCGGCGTGTCCGCCGCCTGGGAGGGCGTGGAGTTCACCAAGACCATCGCCGCCACCAAGGGCCGGGCCAGCTACCTGGGCGAGCGGTCCATCGGCCACCAGGACCCCGGCGCCACCTCCTTCACCATGGTGCTGGAGATCGTGGCGGGCGAGGTGTGACATGGTCGGCTTCGTCATCGTGTCCCACAGCGCCAAGCTGGCGGAGGGGGTGGCCGACCTGGCCCGGATGATGGCCAAGTCCGCGCCCATCGCCGCCGCCGGCGGGCTGGAGGACGGTTCCTTCGGCACCAGCTTCGAGAAGATCTCCAACGCCATCGACCAGGTGTATTCCGAGGACGGCGTGATCCTCCTCATGGACATGGGCAGCGCCGTCATGACCGCCGAGATGGTGATCGAGTCCATGGAGGGCCGCAAGCTGGCCATGGCCGACTGCCCCATCGCCGAGGGCGCCGTCACCGGCACCGTGGGCGCGGAGGCGGGCATGTCCCTGGAGGACATCCTGGAGGACCTGGAGCAGGTGGGGACCCAAAAAAAGCTGTAAGCAAAACAAAAAGCAGGGCGGACCACAGTGGTCCGCCCTGCTCGTTCTTTCCACAAAGACTATCGTTTCCTCATTTTGACGATCATATACACAGGAGTCTCAATGGATGCCTCATATCTGTCCGGCTGAGACGTTCTCCATTCTTCCGGCGCCATCGGCTCGCAGATCTGCTCGATCGTCAGCCCCGCCCCGGTCACGGCATTTACATAGTCGGCAAACGTATGGTGATAGCTCCTGCTCAGATGATCTTCGACCGCTTCGTTATATTCGATCCAAGGCTGGACATAGGCTCTCATCGATCGATCCAGGTATCTCACCGTCCACGCTTCGTCCTCCGGAAAGATATCGCCATGCTCGATCGGGTACATGGCGGAATATACAGGATGTATGACCGAAAAAACGCTCTCGCCGTTTTTCTTGAGACTTTTCGATACACCGTCGAACAACTGTCCCAAGTCTTTTATATAATGGCTGGTGGTCGATGAAAAAATGAAATCGACCGGCGTTTCTATAACGTCTGCGCACTTTGCCGCATCATACAAAACGAACCTGGCACAAGATCCGGTCGCTTTTGCTTTCTCTCTTGCAATTTGCAGCATCTCCTCCGACAGATCGATGCCTGTGACCGCCGCGGGGCCGCTCCGCTCAAGCAGGAACGTGAAAATACCGGTCCCACACCCAAGATCCACCACGCGCTTCCCTCTCAGGTCCGGCAGTAAGCTCCTTACGCATGGCCATTCTATCTTGCGGCTGTAGGAATCTTCGGCGCGGCTGAATTCCTCGTATGCCTGCGCCATCCTGTTCCAATCATGTTTTATCTCATCCATATCCAAACGCTCCAGAGCCGCATCCGCCGAAACGCGGCTTCCTTTCGGCGGTGCGGCTTTTTTGATATGCCGCCAGGGCCGCCGGCCTTTCCACCGGCGGCCCTCTCCTGTCATTTACGGCCCCACCGGGTCCACATACCGGGTGGGCTCGGGGGAGACCTCCGGCGCGCCGGGATCCGTGGGCAGGGGCCCCTCCGGGGTCACGCCGGGCCGCCGGGTGGCCCCCGGCCAGGGCACGAAGCACAGGTTCATGTCCACGTCGGAGCTGATGCCCGCCACCTTCCCTTTGGAAGAGTACTGCCACATCTGGAAATCGTAGATGCTGCTGGGCACGTTGTCATAGTCGGTGTACTCCGCGAACCAGAAGGGATACTGGGTCAGCTCACTCAGGTCGAATTTCACATAGCCGCAGTACTTGTTGAAGTAGAACATGGGCTGGTAGCCCGCCTCCTCCACCCGCTGGCAGAAGGCGGCCACGCACTGGGTGATGATCTTGGCGTCCACCCCGTAGGCCCGGGACTTGTTCCCCCCCAGGTACTCCCAGTCGCAGACCACCGGGTAGGTGATGTGCTGGCGGTAGGGCTCCAGCTTGGAGATGAGCAGGTCCGCCTCCTCCAGGGCCTCCTCCACGGTGATGGCGTTGGAGAAGAAGTAGGCCCCCACGTCCATCCCGGCGGCGATGGCCCCCTCCATGTTCTTCTCGAACCAGGAGTCCTCGCACACCGTGCCTGCGCTGTCCTTGCCGTAGAGGCGGTTGCCCGCCCGGATGATGGCGAAGTCGATGCCGTCCATGGCCACCGCGTTCCAGTCGATCTCCTTTTTGTGGCCGGACACGTCGATGCCCCGGGTGTAATAGCCCCCCTGGGTCCAGCTCAACCGCCCCCGCTCGTCCTCCACGAACTGGTCCGGGGCGAACCGGGTGGCGGGTACCTCCTCCAGCACGTCCAGCCAGTAATTATTGTACCGGATCATCCCCTGCGTATAGTCCACGTTCATCATCCGCCAGATGATGGCGGACATCTCCTCCCGCTTGATGCCCTGGTCGGGGTAGAAGTACCGCAGGCCGTCCTCCTCCACCGTGCCCTCCATGATGCCCTTCTCGAACAGCTCCACCACATAGCCGTCGTCGCAGTCGGTATAGGGGCTGTCTCCGGAGATGTCGGTGAGGTCCAGGGCCCGGGCGGCCATCCGGGCCACGTCCCGCCGGGTGGGCACCTCGTCCAGGTGCTCCCCGTTGAAGGACCACACCAGCCGGTTGTCCAGGGCGGGCTGTATGTAGCACCAGGCCCAGTGCTGGTCGGGCTCCCGCTCCGGGTCCTCCTCGCCGATGGCCAGCAGGATCAGCTTGAAGGTCTCCCCCCAGGTCACCGGGTCCTCCCCCCGGAAGGTGCCCTCCGGGTCTCCCGCCACCACGCCCTGGGTGTACAGCTCATAGACATAGGGATAGGACCAGTGGTCCGCCGAAAGGTCCACAAAGGGGGACAGGCCCGGGGCCGGGGCGGGCGCGGCCAGGGCGGCGGTGCTGAAGGAGGCCGCCATCAGGACGGCCAGGGCCAGGACTGCGATGCGTTTTTTCATGGGTTCTCCTTTCCTCTCGGGGGTGGTCGGCGTCGTGAGCTCTATTTTACATAATTCGACACGCCCTGGCAAGCCCCAACGAAAATTTAACAGCTTTGTAAAATTTGCCGTTGACAGCGGCGTGGGACTGTGGTATCCTACGTATGACAAATAAAGTTGTCAAATCGACAAGGTTCCTTGTCAGAACGACAAGAGAAGCTGTCAGGAGGAATGGACATGATCTGGAACGAATTGGGGATCGGCGGCGGGACCGCCCTGATCGTGCTGTGCGCGCTGTACTTTGTGGTGAAGTGGGCGGTGCGCGGCGCCATCGTGGAGGCCCACGAGCAGATCGCCGGAGGAAAACGGGGCGGGCTCCAGACCCTCTGGGGCGCCATCGTGTCGGAGGAAACGGCCCCCGGCCTGGAGAAGGAGTCCAGCCAGGAGGGAGGCTGAACCGTGCTGAAGAACCGTTTGAAGGAGCGCCGGGCGGCGCTGGGCGTCAACCAGCAGGAGCTGGGGCGCATGGCCGGGGTGTCCCGGCAGACCATCAGCCTGATCGAGCGGGGGGACTACTCCCCGTCGGTGACGCTGGCCCTCACCCTGGCCAGGATCTGCGGGGTGCGGGTGGAGGATATTTTCAGTTTGGAGGAGGAGAACGATGAGAAACGGTAACGACGCGGTCCGGCAGGAGAACCGGAAGGCCCTGCCCAAATTCGCCCTGATCATGGTGTGCAGTATGGCGCTGGGCGCTGTCCTGGGCATTTCCATGCTGTTTTTGCACCCGGAAGATCTGGACGCGGCGCTGACCGCCGCGGGGACCTTTTTCACCACCAAGCTGGCGGGCTGGCTGGTGCCGGCCGTGCCGGTGGTGGAGCTGGCGGTGTGCCTGCCCCTCTACTTCGAGGCCAAACGGCGGCTCGCCGCCTGGGACGGGGAGGACGAGGAGGCAAGCAGCCGGATCGAGATGAGGGTCTGCGTGTGCATGTGGATCGCCGGACTGTCCACGGTGCTGGCCTTTTTCCTGCTCGCCGCCCTGCTGTCCGGCTTCGCCGCCATGGACGGCGATCCCATGCGGGTGACCCCGGCGCTGTTCTTCGGCGGGCTGGGGGGATTCATCGCCCAGCTGGCGGTGAACATGGTGCTCCAGCAGAAGCTGGTGGACCTGACCAAACGGCTCAACCCGGAAAAGCATGGCTCTGTATACGATGTCAAGTTCCAAAAGACCTGGTACGAGAGCTGCGACGAGGCGGAGCGCCTCCTCATCGGTCAATGCGCCCTCAAAGCCTATCAGGCCATGTGCACCGCCTGCCTGGCGCTGTGGGTGGCGCTGACCCTGGGCGGGATGTTCTTCCGCTGGGGCTTCCTGCCCGCCATGGCGGTGTGCATCGTGTGGGGCGCGGGCCAGTCGGTGTACTGCTATTGGTGCGTCAAGCTGGCCAAGCCCGGCGGGACCATGTAAAAAGGCCGCCGTCCCCCGGCGTCCCGCTGCCCGGAGGACGCGGAAACACCGAGCCCGTGGGCGCCAACACCGGCCGCTCCGCCAATTCCGGCGGGGCGGTTGATTTTTTTGCCGAAATCAGGTAGAATAGAGGCCCTACGAAAAACCCAGGGAGGTGGATGCCTTGTCCCAGCTGCTGCTGCCCAGCGAGATCCTGTCCATGTCCGCCCAGGCCGCCCGCCTGCTCCTGGACTCCGGCGACGGCGACGCCGCCCTGCTCTACCTGGCCCTGCTGGAGCGGGGCGGGGACGCCGCCCAGGCCGCCCCCCGCCTGGGCTGGCCGGAGGCCCGCCTGGCCCCCGCCTGGGACCGGCTGGCGGGGCTGGGGTTGGCCCCGCCCCGCTCGGGGGCCCCCGCCCCTGCCCCGCTTCCCCCCCAGGACCAGCGCCCCCCCGAGTACAGCCGGGCGGACGTGCTGGCCGCCCAGGAGCGGGAGCCCCAATTCCGGGGGCTGTGCCGGGAGCTGGAGGGGATGCTGGGCCGGGTGTTCACCGACAGCGACCTGCGGTCCCTGTACACCATATACGACCACCTCTCCCTCCCCCCGGAGGTGATCGTGCTGCTGGCCGGCTGGGTGGTCCGCCGGGAGCGGCGGCAGAAGAACGACGCCGCCCGCTTCCCCCGGATGTCCGCCGTCCAGAAGGAGGCGTTCCGCTGGAAGCGCCTGGGGGTGGACACCCTGGAGCGGGCGGAGGACTACCTGCGCCGCCAGGAGGGGGTGGACCGGCGGGAGTGGGAGATCCTCCAGGCCGTGGGCGTCACCGACCGCCGCCCCGCCGTGGAGCGGGAGCGGGAGTTCATCGCCGCCTGGGTGGACATGGGCCTGAGCGGCGAGCTGATCCGTCTGGCCTACGAGCGGACGGTATACCAGAAAAAGACCATGAACTGGCCCTACATGAACAAGATCCTGCAGTCCTGGCACCAGGCGGGGTATCAGACCCCCGCCCAGGTGGAGGCGGGGGACAGGCCCCCCCGGCGGCCCAAGGCCCCCCCGGCCCAGCCCCGGGACTTCCAGCCCAGCCAGGAGCGCATCCAGAAAAACAACGACTGGCTGGACGAATTTTTAGCCCAGCAGCAAAAGGAGGGTGGCCGACATGGCCTTTGAGCCCGAGATCGTCCGCCGGGCGCTGGCCCGGCTGGAGCGCCGCCGGGACATCCGGGACCGCCGCCGGTATCAGCTCCAGCGCTCGCTGTACGCCCAGAGCCCCCGTCTGCGGGAGGTGGACGCCGCCCTGCGCACCACCATGGCCGACCTGGCCCTGCTGGCGGCGGGGGGGAAGCCGGTGGCGGCGGACGGCCCGGAGATCGCCGCCATCCGCGCCCGGAGCGAGGCGCTGCAGAAAGAGCGCGCCCAGCTCATGGAGGCCCTGGGCTACGGCCCCGACGCGCTGGACGGCGCGCCCGCCTGCCCCCAATGCGGCGACACCGGCTGGGCCCAGGGCAGGATGTGCGCCTGCCTCAAGGGGCTGTGCACCCAGGAGCAGCTCTTGGCCCTCACCGCCGATATGCACCTGGCCGAGGAGCAGGACTTCGACCGCCTCCGGCTGGACGTGTACAGCAACCGGCCCTGGCTGGGCCGGGACCGCTCCCCCCGGGAGAACATGCGCCGGGTGGTCCAGGTGTGCGAGGGCTTCGCCCGCCAGTTCCCCGGCTACCCCCTGCGGGACCTGCTGCTGTCCGGCGGCACCGGGCTGGGCAAGACCTACCTGTCCGGCTGCATCGCCCGGGAGGTGACCGGCCGGGGCTTCTCGGTGGTGTACGACACCGCCGGGTCCCTCTTCGACGCGCTGTCCGCCCGCCGCTTCAGCCGGGAGGCGGAGGGGGAGCGCCAGGCCCGGGACACCGCCCGGCGCTGTCTGGCCTGCGACCTGCTGATCCTGGACGACCTGGGCAGCGAGCAGGACCTGCCCTCCACCCGGTCCAGCCTGTACGAGCTGGTGAACGGCCGCCTCCAGGCCGGGCGGCACACCATCATCTCCTCCAACCTGTCCACCCAGGACATCGGCGCCCGGTACGGCGCCCAGGTGGGGTCCCGGATCGCGGGGCTGTACCGGGAGCTCACCTTCTACGGGGACGACCTGCGGCTGAAGTAGGGGAGCACGGATCAAATGCGCCCGCGGCGCTTTGCCGATTCAATCGGTCCTCCCCTCGAAAAACGCCCTCCCCCGGCGGGGGAGGGCGTTTTTCCCGCTTTTCGGGCGCATTTGCATGGTTTGGGCGGTGGGATCTCTCGCCCGGACCTGCTATAATGGGGACATCGAACACGAAAGGAGCGATATTTCATGAGTTTAGGCAGCAACCTGTACCAGGCCCGGAAGAAGGCCGGGCTGTCCCAGGAGGGGGTGGCGGAGCGGCTGGGCGTGAGCCGCCAGACCATCTCCAAGTGGGAGACCGGCGAGACCCTGCCCGATATTCGCCAGTCCAAGCGGCTGGCCGTGCTGTACAAGCTGACCCTGGACGAGCTCATCGACTTCGACTTGGACGTGCAGGAGGTCCAGGAGGCCATCGCCCGCACCAGCGACGCGGTGACGGACAAGATCGACTGGACCAGTGCCTGGGGGAAGAAGTACCCCGTCCTGCTCACCTATCCGGAGAAGGTGGACCCCGCCCCCTACGCCCAGGCGCTCGGCCAGCTGCTGGAGCGGCTCAAGGGGGAATCCGGCTACAACGAGCTGGACGCCTTCCTGGTGCTGAAAGACATCCTGGCCAAGGTGTGGCAGGCCCGGAAGAAGGGGTGACGCCCCTCCTACGCCCGCTTGAACTGCTTTTCCAGCTGTTTTTTCGTCAGCTCGATGGCCACCGGCCGCCCGTGGGGGCAGTACTTCACCGCCCCGGACATCACCAGCCGGGCCACCTCCTCCAGCTCCTCAGGCCCGCTGTGCCAGCCCCCTTTGATCGCCGCCTTGCAGGCCATGGTGTGCAGCAGCTCGTCCCGGGCCCCGGCGGGATCGGCGGTCCCCGCCAGCCGCAGCCGCCTCGCCAGCTCGCTCAGGGCGGGCTCGATGTCTCCGGCGTCCAGGTAGTCCGGCGCGGAGCGCACCGCCAGCGCGTTGGTCCCAAATTCCTCCACCTCAAAGCCGAACCTGCCCAAAAGCTCCGCCTGGCTGAGCAGGATCTCCCGCTCCTCCGGGGCGGGGGCGAAGGTGGCGGGGGTGAGCAGCTCCTGGACCATGGGCCGGTAATCCGCCGCCTTGAGCCGGTCGAAGTTGGCCCGCTCGTGGGCGGCGTGCTTGTCGATCAGCACCACCTTGTCCCCCTGCTCCACCATCACATAGGTGCGGAACAGCTCCCCCCGGACCACCCAGGGCTCCTCCTGGGGCGGCGCCTCCGCCGGGGCGGCCCGTTCCTCCGCAGCGGCCTGCGCCACGGGCCCGGGCTCCCGGACCGGGGCGGGGACGGGCGCTTCCCACTTCGCTTCCTCCGGCACGGGGGCCTGCGCCGCTTTGGCGGGGGCCTCCTTCCTCTTCTCCGGCAGGGGCTCCACCCATTGGAAGGGGGAGTCCCGCTTTTTCTTCTCCGGGGGCGGATCGGGCTGGGCCGCCGTCCTCGCCGGGGGCGGATCGGGCTGGGCCGCCGTCCTCGCCGGGGGCGGATCGGGGGGCTCGGGCTGCTTCCCCGGCGCGAAGCCCGGCATGGGCTTGAACCGGGAGGCGGGCATGAACCGGGCGCCGCTGGGCTCCCTGGCCCAGTCGTTGAGGGGCAGGGCGGTCTGGTTGGGGGTCACCTCATCCCGGGCCTTCCCGCCGGGCAGCGCCGCCTGGGGCCGGGAGCGGTCCCCGCCCAAAGCGGACAGCACCGCGCCGTACACCACGGCGAACACCGCCTGCTCCCGCTGGAACTTCACCTCGGTCTTGGTTGGGTGGACGTTCACGTCCACCTCCGCCGGCTTCACGGCGAGGTGGATCACACAGCCGGGGAATTTGCCCACCATCTTCTGGTTCTTGTACGCCTCCTCCACCGCCGCCGTCATGATCCGGCTCTTGACATACCGCCCGTTGACGAAAAAGTGCTGGTAGCCCCGGCTCCCCCGGCAGCAGGCGGGCAGAGAGGCGAACCCCGCCGCCTCCATCCCGTCGCCGCCCCCCTTGACGGGGAGGAAGCCCAGGGCGATGTCCCGGCCCATGACGGCGTAGACGGCGCTCTTCAGCTGGCCGTCGCCGGGGGTGAGCAGCTCCTGCCGCCCGTCCCGGATGAACTTCACGCTCAGCTCCGGGTGGGACAGGGCCACCCGCTGGACCACGGCGAACACCGCCGCCCCCTCGGCGGCGTCCTTCTTCATGAACTTCAGCCGGGCGGGCGTGTTGTAGAACAGCTCCCGCACCGACAGGGCGGTCCCCCTGGGGCAGCCCGCCTCCTCCTGGGCCGTCACCTCCCCGGCCTCCACGGTGAGGGACGTGCCCAGCTCCTCCTCGTCGGTGCGGGTGAGCAGCTCCACCTTCGACACCGCCGAGATCGCCGCCAGCGCCTCCCCCCGGAAGCCCAGGGTACCGATGGCCTCCAGATCCCGCTCGCCGGAGATCTTGGACGTGGCGTGGCGCAGAAAGGCGGTGGGGGCCTGGTCCGCCGGGATGCCGCACCCGTCGTCCGTCACCCGGATCAGAGCCATGCCCCCCCGGGCGATCTCCACCGTCACGGCGGAGGCCCCGGCGTCGATGGCGTTCTCCATCAGCTCCTTGACCACGCTGGCCGGGCGCTCCACCACCTCGCCGGCGGCGATCAGGTCGGCCACATGGGGGTCTAACTGTTTTATCCTCGCCATGTTATACCTCTAGTAATATGGTCACCGGCCCGTCGTTCTGGGAGAACACCTGCATGTCCGCCCCAAACTCGCCGTGCTCCACCCGGAAGCCCTTCTCCCGGCACCGCGCCATGAACCGCTCATAGAGGGGGACGGCCAGCTCCGGCTTGGCGGCGTGGGAGAAGCCGGGGCGGCGGGAGGAGGTGTCTGCGTACAGGGTAAATTGGCTGACCACCAGCAGCGCGCCCCCCACAGCGGCAAGGTTCCGGTTCATCCGCTCGTTCTCGTCCTCGAAGATGCGCAGGCCGCACACCTTGTCCGCCATCTTATCGGCGACAGCCTCCGTATCCTCCGGGCCCACCCCCAGGAGCACCAGAAAGCCCCGCTCAATGGACCCGTTTACGTTTCCGTCTATTTCTACCCGGGCGTTTTTCACCCGGGTCACAACCGCTCTCATTGCAGGTCCTCCTTATCGTCTGTTTCCCTCTTTGTCGAAGGTTTTCTTCAGCGCCCGCTCCACCGGGATGATCGTGAGGATAACCACCGCCGCTTCCGCAAGCGCCACCAAAGCGCCCAACAGCCAGTTGGTCTGCTCTCCCCCAGGGCGGGTCTCCATCCACGCCAGGAGGGCCGCCGACAGCGCCAACACAAGCCAGCCCATTCGCCACCAGACCCGCCCGCACACCTGGTGGGCAAATTCCCAGGTGTCCTGGTTCTTCATGGACATGGAAGTGCGGTAGCCGTATGCGCTGTTGATGTCCTGGGGCGGCTTTTTTAGGAACCGCCAGCCGAAGCCCAGCAGGATGGCGGGCACGGCAAACACGTCAAGCAGCAAAATCGCCCAGTCGAACCACTCCACCGTGCCTCCCCCCTTTCCCGCCATTATACACCCGAACACGGCCCTTGTCATGCTTTATTTGATGTTCCCCGCCCGGCGGGCGGGGAACACGGCGAGACGGCCCTTGTCCCCCGTCTATTTCCCCACGCAGAACCGCGCGAAGATCCGGGCGGTCACGTCCTCCCGCACCGTGCGGCCCGTCAGCTCCCCCAGGGCGGACATGGCCTCCTCCACGTCGGCCACCACCGCGTCGGGGGGCATCCCGGCCTCCAATGCCGCCGCTCCCCGGCGCACCGCCTCCCTGGCCCTGCCCGCCGCCTCCGCCTGCCGGGCGTTGGTGAGCAGGGCCCCGGCCTGGGACGCCGGGGGGGCCGGGTACAGCGCCGATACCGCCCGCTCCAGCGCCTCCAGCCCCTCTCCGGTCCTGGCGGACAGGGACACCGTAGCGGCGGGGGCGTTCCCTTCCCAGCCCGCGGTCCACAGGGCGGTGGGCCCGGTGAGGTCCCGCTTGCTGGCGATCCAGATCCAAGGCTTGCCGGAGGACGCGGCCAGCTCCAGCGCCTCCCGGTCCTCCCGGGTGAACTCCCCCGCGCCGTCCATCACCGCCAGGATCAGCTCCGCCCGCTCCATGGCCTGGCGGGAGCGCTCCACCCCCAGCCGCTCTGCCGTGTCCTCCGCCTCCCGCAGGCCCGCCGTGTCGATCAGCCGCAGCAGGACGCCGCCCAGCTCCACCCGCTCCTCCACCGTGTCCCGGGTGGTGCCGGGGATGTCGGTGACGATGGCCCGGTCATAGCCCAAAAGGGCGTTGAACAGGGTGGACTTGCCCGCGTTGGGCCGCCCCACGATGGCGCAGGGCACCCCCTCGTTGAGCAGACGGCCCCGCTCATAGGTGGCGGCCAGCCGGTCCAGCTCCCCCGCCGCCTCCTTCAGCGCCCCGGCCAGCTCTTCCGCCTCGAAGGGGGCGATGTCCTCGTCGGGGTAGTCCAGCACGGCGTGGAAGTGGGCGCATAGGTCGGTCAGACGGTCATAGACGCCGTCCACCGCCCGCTCCAGCGCCCCGCCCAGCTGGCCCGCCGCCTGGCGCGCCGCCGCCGGGCTCTCCGCGTGGATCAAATCGGCCACCGCCTCGGCGCGGGTCAGGTCCAGCTTTCCGTTCAAAAAGGCCCGCCGGGTGAACTCCCCGGGCCCGGCCTGCCGGGCCCCGGCGGCGAAGAGAGCCTCCAGCCCCAGGGCCAGCGCCGCCGGGGAGCCGTGGCACTGCAATTCGGCGGTGTCCTCCCCGGTGTAGCTGTGGGGGGCCCGGGACACGGTGCACAGGCAATGGTCGATCACCGCCCCCTCCCGGTCGTGGAGCGCGCCGTACACCAGGGTCCGGTCGGGGCGCTCAGACATGGGGGCGCCGTGGAAGGGGGTGAACACCCGGTCCACGGCGGCGGCGGACTCCGGCCCGGACAGGCGCAGCACGCCGATGGCGCAGGGGACCATGGGGGTGGCGATGGCGGCGATGGTGTCGGTCATGATAGCTTCACCTCACCCAGCATTTTACCACGCCCCGGCGCAAAAATCCACGGTTTTTCCCGCCCCGCCCGCCGGGCGGGCCCGGACGCCCGATCCCCTTGCAAACGGCCCCATTTGATGGTATCATAGGAGGCGGACAAAAAGCAGGACCACCGCCACGGTCAAGGCGGGGGCGGCCCTGCTATTCCGATACCAATTCCAGATGGGGGTTTTCCGCCGCCGCGTCCTCCAGCACCCGCAGCAGCAGCCTGCCGAAGGGGACGGCCTCCATCTCCCGCCGCCCCTCCAGCACCAGGCGCACCCCCGGCCCCGGCTGGGTCAGGCAGTCATGCAGGGCGTCCAGGTTGCGCCCCCACCACGCCGGGAGCGCCAGCGCCTGCCCCAGCAGCTCCATAGCCTCCTCCCGGCGGCACAGCCGGGCGCCGTCCAGCCTGATCGTCTCCATGTCAGGGCTCCCCATAGAGCAGTTCGAAGCTCTCGTAGTGGTCGCCGGTGTAGTACACCAGCCCGTCGTTGGAGAACACCAGACGCTTGGCCCCCCGGGACGTGGTCCCCACGGTGCCGATGTCGCACTCGGTGTAGGTGCGCCCCCGCTTCTCCGGGAGCAGCCCCTCATAGTTGCCGAACCGGCTCCCGCCGATGGCGGTCCCCTCTCCGGCATAGCGCTCCACACTGCCGCCGCTCCAGCCCAGCTCCTCCGCCTCCCGCTTGGTGAGGTAGTTGCCGGGCAGATGGCCGTAGAGGTGGATATACAGCGCCACCTCCTCCTTGGAGTCGTACCAGCCGTCCTCGCTGACGGCGGGGGCGGTGTCCTCCGGCGTCTCCGGGGCCTCCGGGGTCGGCGTTTCCGGGTCCCCCGGCGCGGGCGTTTCCGGGGCGGTGTCCTCCGGCGCGGGGTCGGGCGACTGCGTCCCCCGGTCCGTCTGGGCGGCGGAGGGGGGCGCGGAGATGCCGCTCCCGGGCAGGTCCCCCGCCGGGCCGCCGCAGGCGGACAGGGCCAGCACCCACCCCAGGGCCAGCAGGAAGGCGGCAAACCGTCTCATCATTTCCATCACTCCATCCTAAGAACCTGTATTCACAACCTCGATTCACCGTCTCGCCGGGTCTTTTCCCATCATGCGGCGTTGAATTTTCTTGAAATAAACACAATTATTCCTGCGAAAATTCGCCTTGCCTGACGGGAAAATCCCTCGGCCATCCGGCGATCTCGGCTGTGAATACAGGTTCTGAACGATCCAGATCGTCCCTATGATACGATACCCGGCCCGCCCTGTCAACACCCTTCGGCCGGGCGGTCCACAGCTGCCACAGGGGCGGACGCCCCTACATCATATTGAACAGGAGGAACATCACATGATCTTGATGCAGGGGCAAGGGGTGTCCAAAGGCGTGGTGAAGGGCCCCATCTACTTCTATCAGCGTGCCCAGGCCGTGGCGGCCCACACCCAGTCCGCCGGGCTGGAGGAGGAGAAGCGCCGCCTGGAGGAGGCCAAGGCAAAGTCCATGGACCAGCTCAGCGCCCTGGCGGACAAGGCCCGGGAGGAGGCGGGGGACGAGTCCGCCATGCTCTTCGAGACCCACGCCATGTTCGTGGAGGACGAGGACCTCTGCGACTGCATGGACGCGGCGTTGGAGGAGGAGGGCTGCACCGCCGAACGGGCCGTTGAAATTGCCGGGGAGCAGTTCGCCGCCATGCTGGCCGCCATGGACGACGCCTACATGCAGGCCCGGGCGGCGGACATCAAGGACGTGGCCCGGCGCATCCTGAACAACCTCATGGGCATCGTGGACGGCGGCATCGACTCGGAGGAGCCGGTGATCCTGGCCGCCGACGATCTGGCCCCCTCCGAGACCCTTCAGCTTGATAAGAGCAAAATTTTGGGCTTCATCACCCAGGGTGGGTCGGGCAACAGCCATACCGCCATCCTGGCCAGGACCATGGGCATCCCCGCCATCTGCGGCCTGGGGGACCAGCTCAAGCCGGAGCTGGGCGGCCGGATGGCCTATATCGACGGCGAGACGGGGAAGGTGGCCATCGAACCGGACGAGCTCACCCTCACCGCCTTCCAGGCCAAGTATGAGAAGCAGCAGGAAATGAAGGTGCTCATGGACACCATGAAGGGCCAGGAGGACGTGACCCTGGACGGGCGGCACATGATGGTGTACTGCAACATCGGCTCCCCGGAGGACGTGACGGCGGTGCTGTCCAACGACGGCCAGGGCATCGGCCTGTTCCGGTCCGAGTTTTTGTACCTGGCCGCCTCCGACTACCCCACCGAGGACGAGCAATTCAAAGCGTACAAAGAGGTCGCCGCCGCCATGGAGGGCAAGCGGGTGGTGATCCGCACCCTGGACATCGGCGCGGACAAGCAGGTGGACTATTTCCAGATGAACAAGGAGGAGAACCCCGCCCTGGGCGTCCGGGCGATCCGGATCTGCCTGAACCGCCCTGAGGTGTTCCGCACCCAGCTTCGCGCCCTCTATCGCGCCTCCGCCTACGGAAAAGTAGCCATCATGTTCCCCATGATCACCTCGGTGTGGGAGGTGAAGGAGTGCAAGCGGGCCTGCCAGAAGGTGATGGCCGAGCTGGACAAGGAGGGCGTGCCCTACAACAAGGACACCGAGCTGGGCATCATGATCGAGACCCCCGCCTCCGTGCTGGTGGCGGAGGAGCTGGCGAAGGAAGTGGACTTCTTCTCCGTGGGCACCAACGACCTGACCCAGTACACCCTGGCCTGCGACCGCCAGGCCAACGATCTGGGCAAGTTCTTCGACCCCCACCACCCCGCCGTCCTCCGGGCGCTGAAGATCGCCACCGACGCCGCCCACAAGGCGGGCATCTGGATCGGCATCTGCGGCGAGCTGGGGGCCGACCTGTCCCTGCTGGAGACCTTCCTGGCCATCGGCGTCGACGAGCTGTCCGTGTCGCCTTCCTCCGTCCTGCCCCTGCGGGCGGAGATCCGCAAGTCCATCGCCAAGACCTGCACCCTGGAAAAGCTGGAGTGCTGAACCGTCCCCGCACGCCCAAGGCCGCCGCTCAAAAAGAGCGGCGGCCTTTTTCGCACCCTCACCGTCCGGCGTCAAAAACGCCCCGGAGCCGCCAAGCTCCGGGGCGTTTCGTACTTTTTGGGCGGCGCGGGTGCAAAAAACCTATAGGTTGTGTGCACCCTGTTTTCGCAATGGTCTGTCCCGAAAAAAATTCCTGAGATGGGCTAAACTTTTCGAAATGTCAGCCGATTAAGTAAGTGAACGGCACAGGCGATCACGGTGCACACAACCTATACATTTTGTGCGCTCAAGGAAAGGAGGCCCGCCATGCCCAGCATCTCCATGAGGACCGGCGACCGCCTCACCCTGGGGGACGGCAGTGTGATCCTGGTGGACGCCGCCCAGGACGGCCGCGTCCGCCTGCGGGTCCAGGCCCCGGCGGAGGTCTCGGTGACCCGGGGCGAGCCCGCCCGGCCCGCCGAGCAGGAGCTGCGAGAACTGGCCCGCTCGATCGCCTCCGACCTGTCCGGGCTGGAGGCCGCTCACAGCCAGGCCCTGCTCAGCGGCTTCGTGGCCGAGCTGTTCCGCACCGCCGCCGAGAACGACCGCCGGGCCCAGCGCCGTCAAAAACAGGCCCAGGGCATCGCCGCCGCCAAGACCCGGGGCGTGCGCTTCGGCAGGCCCGCCGCCCCCCTGCCCGACAGCTTCGAGCAGGCCCGCCGGGACTGGCGGGAGGGACGGCTCACCGTGCGGGAGGCCGCCGACGCCTGCGGCATGTCCCATTCCTCCTTCTACTACGCGGCCACCCGCCGCAAGGCGGAGGAGGACCAGGCCGTTTGACCCTTTTTCGGTTTCACCCGGTCCCGGGCCGGTTGAAATAGATCCCCCGCGCCGACGGACCTGAACGCCCCGGCCAGGTCGTTCAGCAACGCCGGAAGCCCCAACGCGCAGAGGCAATGGATGGCCCAAGCGCGCAAAAAAATTCATTAAAAGTCTAATGGTATGAAGTCAAGTAGGTGATGCACAAAAAATTCAGAGGAAA
>CAJUPU010000016.1 GCA_910588495.1 uncultured Oscillospiraceae bacterium
ATTTCACACCACCCTTTCTTTTGCGGCTTTGTTTGGTTTACGACTGTTCGGCAGACAATTTTTACTGGCGCTACCGTCTATTATACTCATTTTCTCTTGATTGTTAATTCAAAAAATGTTATAACATATAAAGGACTTTTATCAATCAGTGGAGGGGACGGTTATGAACACCTTTCAACTCACTTGCTTTTTGACTGTGGCGGAAACTCTCAGCTTTGCGAAAGCCGCCAAGCTCCTCAATGTAACTCAGCCAGCGGTCACGCATCAAATCCATTCTTTGGAGGAGGAGTTGAACGCGCAGTTATTTAAGCGCACCACGCGGTCGGTAGAGATCACCCAGGAAGGGCTGATCTTTTTGAACGACGCAAAAAATGTACTGAATATCATTTCGCTGGCGAAAAAGCGGTTTGAGGAGCCTGTGGTGGATGACCGGCAGTTCTTCTCCATCGGCTGTCACAGCAACAATGAATTGCGCCTGTTGCCTGAGATACTGCGGCAAATGGCAGATTCCTGCCCTATGCTGTATCCTGTGTTTCAGGTCGTACCGTTCCAGCACTTGTACCAACTGCTGGACGAGGAAGCGGTCGATGTAATCATTGCATTTCAAGAAAAGAGTTCAAAGAAAATAGACGGCATTTACAAAGAGCTGACTCAGGTCCGTATCACCGGCGTTCTACCAGCCACCCATCCGCTGGCAGAAAAGGAGCTGCTGGATGAGGACGATCTCCGAACACAGCGGCTGCTCCTGCTTGACCCACAGATATGCCCCGACAACTTGAATGCCGTACAGCACGAATTGACAACGGGAAGGGCCGTATCTGAATTGCTCATGTGCGGGTCAGCCGATGCCTGCATCACGCTGGCCAAGGCCGGTTTTGGGCTTGCCGTCCAGCCTGATTTCCCGGCCCTGCGGGACCCCGCCTTGGCCTACATTCCAATCAAAGATGTGGAGCCCTTGTCCTATGGGGCATACTACAAGAGCGTAACAGGAAAGCCGATGCTGAAGCTCTTTCTGCAATTGTGTAAGGATAACTTTCCTGTCAGGCCGGAGTTATGAAGCAGCGGTTGACTTTGATAAGTGCCTGTGCTACAATAGTCTCGCTTGTCAGAGGACTTGCGATCAAAAATCGTTGAAGTGGGATAAGCCCGTATAGGGTTTGTCCCACTTCTTGTTTTGTCTGGAGGTATTTTTGTGAATGACAAACTGAAAAATCTGTGGCGATACATCTTCCCAGCTATGGGCGGGCTGTTCGTGACCTACCTCTACAATGTGGTAGACGGCATATTCGTGGGCCAGGGTGTGGGGGCGGCAGCTCTGGGTGCCGTAAACATTGGCGTTCCGTTCATTACTTTTTCCGTTGCTGTTGCGGCGATGTTTCCTATGGGCGGAGCAACGGTGGTCGCCATCCGAATGGGCCGAGGAGACAAGGAGGGAGCAAACCATGCCTTTATGACCTCGGTTGCACTGACGCTGCTGGTATCGCTCCTGCTCACGATGGCAGGGATGGTGTTCTGTGACCAAATTATCGACATGAGCGGCGGACGCACCCTCGGCAAAGCCATGCGGGATATGGCGGCAGATTATCTGTTCTATTACTGCGCTTTTTCTATCCCTATGCTGATGAGTACCTGCTTGTCTGCTTTTGTGCGGAATGACGGCTCCCCGACCCTGTCCTTTGCAGGGATGTGTGGGGGAGCAGGAGCAAATATCTTCCTGGACTGGCTGTTCATCTTTCCGCTGGACATGGGCGTGATCGGCGCGGCCATCGCCTCCGGGCTGGGTCAGGTGTTTTCTGTGGCTGTTCTCCTCTCCCATTTTGTGAGGAGACAGGGTAGCCTGCGTTTTCGGCGGTTCCATCTCAGCGGAGCATTGGCAATGAAAATCTGCAAGCGGGGTGTTCCGGAGGCCGTTTCCCAACTGACAACGCCAGTTACCGCTCTCTGCTACAACCTCATGCTGGCAAGGCTGGTGGGCGACATTGGGGTGTCTACATTCAGTGTTCTGAGTTTTATCTACTCACTGGCAAACGCCATTTTGTCGGGAGTGGCGCAGGGTTTACAGCCCCTTTGGGGGAACTGCTACGGAGAGCAGGATACAGATGGGATGAACGAGTATTTCCGTTGGGGAATCCGCATCAATGCCACACTATCCGTAGCCATCTACGGACTGCTGCTTTTCTTCACCGAACCAGTGATTCGCATTTTTAATCAGGACCTGGAGCTTGTTCAAAACGCCTCCGCAGCTTTGCCGTTGTTCAGCCTTTCCTTCATCCCGATGGCGTTAAATCTGATTTACACGGCGTTTCTATACTCCACCAAACGGACGCTCCAGGCCGATGCCATTTCCTTTAGTCGGGGTATTGTCTTAAAAGCGGCGGCTATTTTCTGTTTGCCCGCTCTTTTGGGCGGCGATACGATTTGGCTTGCCCCGCTTGCCGCAGAACTTCTGACACTGTTGCTGGCGCTGGTGCTTTCCAAAACAGCGAAACCTGTCAAGAGTATTGATAAATAAATCTTATAGGATATAAAGATTACTTCACAATAATTTAGCACTCTCGTATTGACAGTGCTAATCCAGACGGCTATACTATGAGCATAACCACAAACCAAGCGCGGTGCAAAAACCGCAAGTCTGAAAGGAGTAATTTTTATGTTGACCCCGTATCTGATGGCAAAGAATATGTTCGATGAGCTGGCCGAGTCCGCTTTCACCGCAAATACCCTGCGCGGCATGATGAACACAGACATCAAGGAGAGCGACGAGGGTTACGAGCTGGACATCGACCTGCCCGGCGTCCACAAGGAAAACCTCGCCGCCGAACTGAAGGACGGCTACCTCTGCATCAGCGCGACCGTGGAGCAGACGCACAACGACAATGTTCAGAACGAGCGATATCTGCGCCGGGAACGTTTCATCGGCTCCTGCCGCCGCAGCTTCTATGTGGGGGATAAGGTCAAGCAGGAGGACATCCACGCCAAGTTTGAGGACGGCATCCTGCGTCTGTTTATCCCCAAAGTGAGCCAGGTGGTTCAGGTGGAGCAGAAGAACTTGATTGCCATTGAGGGCTAAAAGCATCCCTGGTCTCGCGCTTTGTAGCGGGGCCAGGGATGTTTTCTGTGTATGAGGTTTAACGATAGCCCCAATAAAAGCACGATAACCAATAAATCCACGATAGCCCCCTCTCTAAAGCCCCAGAAATGCAAAAAGGCCCACCGCTGGTCTGGAAATTTATCCAGCCAGCGGTGGGCCTTTTCTCAAAAGTGTTAATAAAGCGGCTATTTTCGGCGGTTTAGGACAAAATCAAGGACGATTATCCCGATACCCATTGTATCAGAATAACCGTCCTTAGATGGTGGACGATACAGGACTCGAACCTGTGACCTCCCGCACGTCAAGCGGATGCTCATACCAGCTGAGCTAATCGTCCAAATATCCTTTTTTCTGTCACACACGGAACAAGATATATTATAGCGTCCACTCCCCCGCTTGTCAAGAGTTTTTTCCCGTGATATACTGCTGTCAAAAAGCAAAGGAGCGCCGCCATGAGATACGCGCTGATCACCGGCGGTTCCCGAGGCATCGGGGCCGCCGCCGCCCGCATGTTCGCCCGCCGGGGCTGGGGGGTGGCCGTGGGCTATGAGCACAGCCAGAGCTCCGCCCTGGCCTTGGTCCGGGAGCTGGAGTCCCTGGGCGTCCCCGCCATGGCCGTCAGGGCCGATGTGGCCGACCTCCGCCAGGTGGAGCGGATGGTTGACAATGTGTTAGAAAAATTTTGTCAACTTGACATTTTGGTCTGCTCCGCCGGGATCTCTCACCTGGGCCTCATCAGTCAGATCGACGAACACCAATGGCGGCGTTTGTTCGCCGTCAATGTGGACGGCGTCCACCACTGCTGCCGGGCCGTCCTCCCCCACATGCTGGAGCGAAAGTCCGGCTCCATCGTCACCGTATCCTCCATGTGGGGGCAGGTGGGGGCCTCCTGCGAGGCGGCCTACTCCGCCACCAAAGGGGCGGTCATCGCCTACACCAAGGCCCTGGCCAAGGAGCTGGGCCCCTCCAATATCCGGGCAAACTGCGTGGCGCCCGGGGTCATCGATACGGAAATGAACGCCCACCTCTCCCCAGAGGACCTATCCGCCCTGGCGGACGAGACCCCCATGGGCCGCATCGGCACGCCGGAGGAGGCCGCCGCAGCCATCACCTTCCTCGCTTCGGACGAGGCGTCCTTCCTCACCGGCCAGGTGGTGGCCCCCAACGGCGGGCTGGTGGTCTGACCGCGGAAGTCCGTCACTATATCATATAACGGCTTTTTCCCCCTTCCGGTCCTTGTGGGTTTTTACAGTTGACAACTCTCACTCCTCAGTATATAATTGTCAACAATCTGGGGGGCGCAATCGTGCCCCCTTCGATATTAGAGGACCGTGCGCATATCACATAGTGCAAGGAGGAAACCAGAATGAAAAAGAAAGATCTTGCGGCGCTGCTCATGGCCGGCGCCATGTGCTTCGGCCTGTTGGCGGGCTGCTCCAACAGCGGCGACAAGGCCAGCGGCGCCCCCGCCTCCGATGCGGGTGCCCAGGAGAGCGCCCCCGGCGGCAGCCAGGGCAGCGGCGACGCCGTCACCATCAAGGTGGGCGGCATCGGCCCCATCACCGGCGACGCCGCCCAGTACGGCACCGCCACCCAGTGGGGCGCGGAGATCGCCGTGGACGAGATCAACGCCCTGAACGGCCCCGTCAAGCTGGAGTTCCGGTACGAGGACGACACCAACGTGGCCGACACCGCCGTGTCCGCCTACAACGCCCTGAAGGACTGGGCCAAGGACGCGCCCCTGGTGATCTACGGCACTACCACCACCGCTCCCTGCGTGGCCGTGTCCGCCGAGACCTTCAACGACCGCTACTTCCAGCTCACCCCCTCCGCCTCCTCCCCCGACGTGGTGGCGGGCAAGGACAACGTGTTCCAGATGTGCTTCACCGACCCCTACCTGGGCACCGCCGGGGCTGAGTACCTGAACAGCAAGGGCCTGGGCACCAAGTACGGCATCATCTACAACAACGGCGACCCCTACTCCACCGGCATCGCCGAGGCTTTCATCACCAAGGCCGGCGAGCTGGGCATGGAGCTGGTGGCCACCCAGACCTATCCCGATGACAAGACCACCGACTACACCGTGCAGCTCAATGCCTGCAAAGACGCCGGGGCCGATGTGGTGTTCCTGCCCATCTACTACACCCCCGCCTCCCTGATCCTGGCCCAGGCCAAGCAGATGAGCTACGCGCCCCTGTTCATCGGCGGCGACGGCATGGACGGCATGCTGGACATGGAGGGCTTCGACAAGTCCCTGGCCGAGGGCCTGCTGCTCATGACTCCCTTCAGCGCCGGCGCCGAGGACGAGCGCACCCAGTCCTTCGTGAAGAAGTACCAGGAGGCCCACGGCATCCTGCCCAACCAGTTCGCGGCGGACGGCTATGACTGCATGTACGCCATCTACGAGGCCTGCTGCGAGTTGGAGGGCCTCGAGGGCATGGACAGCGCCGCGCTGTGCGACGCCCTGTCCGCCAAGTTCGGCGGCGGTGAGTTCTCCGTGGACGGCCTCACCGGCAAGGGCATGACCTGGAAGGACACCGGCGAGATCGACAAGTCCCCGCTGATCTTCAAAGTGGAGAACGGCGCCTACGTGGACGCCCAGTGACCTGGCCGAGCCCCACGCGTTTCGCGCTTTGACTTCCAGCCGCGGCGGGAGAGTGTTCCCCGCCGCGGCCCTGTCGTATTTTTTAGAGAGAGGTGAAGAAATGTCCTTCCTGAACAACGCGATCACCGGCGTCAGCCTGGGCAGCATCTACGCCATCATCGCCCTGGGCTATACCATGGTGTACGGCATCGCCAAGATGCTGAACTTCGCCCACGGCGACGTGATCATGGTGGGGGCCTATGTCTGCTTCCTCGCCATGGGCAGCCTGGGCCTGCCCCCGCTGGCCGGGGTGCTGCTGGCGGTGGTGGTGTGCACGGCGCTGGGCATCGCCATCGAGCGCCTGGCCTACAAGCCCCTGCGCTCCGCCCCCTCCCTGGCGGTGCTGATCACCGCCATCGGCGTCAGCTACCTGCTGCAAAACAGCGCCCAGCTCCTCTGGGGCGCGGACACCAAGACCTTCACCCCCATCGTCGGCACCGACCAGGAGTCCCGGCTGTGGCTGGTCCCCGGACAGCTGTCCATCTCCTATGTGGCCATCTTGTCCGTCGTTTGCTGCGTCGTGGTCATGATCGCCCTGGCCCTGTTCACCGGCCGGACCAAGATGGGCAAGGCCATGCGGGCCTGCTCGGAGGACAAGGGCGCGGCCCAGCTCATGGGCATCGACGTGAACACCACCATCTCCGTGACCTTCGCCATCGGCTCCGCCCTGGCGGCCATCGCAGGGGTGCTGATGTGTTCGGCCTACCCGGTGCTGTCTCCCACCACCGGCTCCCTGCCCGGCATCCGCGCCTTTACCGCCGCGGTGTTCGGCGGCATCGGCTCCATCCCGGGGGCGCTGCTGGGCGGCATTCTGCTGGGCGTCATCGAGACCTTTGCCAAGGCCTACATCTCCACCGACCTGTCCGACGCGGTGGTGTTCGCGGTGCTCATCATCGTGCTGCTGGTGCGGCCCGCCGGACTCATGGGCAAATACGTGCCCGAGAAAGTGTGAGGCGGCCATGAAAAAGAAACTCAACAAGAACTCCCTCAACGGGTTCCTCAACTACGGCATCGTCATCGCCGCCTTCGCCGCGCTCCAGGTCCTGATCGGCATGGGCAGGCTGTCCAACACCCTCCAGTCCCTGCTGGTGCCCGCCTGCTGCTACATCGTCATGGCGGTGTCGCTGAACCTGACGGTGGGCATCCTGGGCGAGCTGTCCCTGGGCCACGCGGGCTTCATGAGCCTGGGGGCCTTCTCCGGCATCACCGCCTCCATCCTGCTGCAAAGCGCCATCCCCATGGCCCCCCTGCGCCTGGCGGTGTCCATGGTGGTGGGGGCGGCCTTCGGCGCCCTGGGCGGCGTGATCGTGGGCGTGCCGGTGCTCCGCCTCCAGGGGGACTACCTGGCCATCGTCACCCTGGCCTTCGGCCAGATCATCCAGAACATCATCATGGTGCTCTACGTGGGGGTGGACAGCCGGGGCATCCACTTTGCCGCCAGCTCCAAGCGCTTCGACCTGGCCCCCGACGGCACCGCCATCATCAAGGGCCCCATGGGGGCGGTGGGCGTGCAGAAGCTGGCCTCCTTCACCGCCGGGTTCGTGCTCATCCTCATCACCCTGCTGGTGGTGCAGAACCTGGTGAACAGCCGGTCCGGCCGGGCGATCATGGCCCTGCGGGACAACCGCATCGCCGCGGAGAGCGTGGGCATCAACGTCACCAAGTACAAGCTGATGGCCTTCGTCACCTCCGCCGCTCTGGCGGGGGCCGCCGGGGCGCTGTGGGGGCTCAACTACTCGTCCACCGTGGCCTCCAAGTTCAACTTCAACACCTCCATCCTGGTGCTGGTGTTCGTGGTGCTGGGGGGGCTGGGCTCCATCCGGGGGTCCATCATCGCCGCCGCCCTGCTCTACGTCCTGCCGGAGCTGCTCCGGGGCCTGGGGCTGGACGATTACCGTATGCTCATCTACGCCATCGTGCTGATCCTGGTGATGCTGGCCACCAACAACGACAAGCTGAAGGCCCTGGTGGGCCGGGTCATCCCCAAACGGAAGGGGGCCGTCAACAATGGCTGAGAAGAAGCAGTTCCACAAGGGCAAGATGGTGCCCGTGCCCAGCGTGTCCATCATCCCGGAGCGGGACCTGGACAAGACCCCCATCCTGGAGTGCAGCCACCTGGGGATCGACTTCGGCGGCCTCACCGCCGTCAACGAGTTCAACATCACCGTGGGCCGCACCGAGATTGCCGGGCTCATCGGCCCCAACGGCGCGGGCAAGACCACGGTGTTCAACCTGCTGACCAAGGTGTACCAGCCAACCCGGGGCACCATTTTGCTGGACGGGCTGGACACCCACGGCAAGACCCCCGCCCAGGTCAACCGCATGGGCATCGCCCGCACCTTCCAGAACATCCGGCTGTTCAACAACCTGTCCGTAGAGGACAACGTGAAGATCGGCCTGCACAACCAGGAGAAGTACTCCATGTTCTCCGGCATCCTGCGCCTGCCCAAGTACTGGCGTCAGGAGAAGGCCGCCCATGAGCGGGCGCTGGAGCTGCTGTCCATCTTCGACATGCAGGACCTGGCCGGCCACCAGGCGGGCTCCCTGCCCTACGGCGCCCAGCGGCGGCTGGAGATCGTCCGGGCCCTGGCCACCAACCCGTCTCTGCTGCTGCTGGACGAGCCGGCGGCGGGCATGAATCCGTCGGAGACGGCGGAGCTGATGGAGAACATCGTCAAGATCCGGGACACCTTCCAGATCGCCGTCATGCTGATCGAGCACGACATGAGCCTGGTGATGGGCATCTGCGAGGGCATCTGCGTGCTCAACTTCGGCCAGATCATCGCCAAGGGGACGGCGGAGGAGATCCAGTCCGATCCCACGGTGATCGAGGCCTACCTGGGCAAGCAGCAGTAAGGGGGGCGGCGGAAAATGCTGAACGTCAACGATATCAACGTGTATTACGGCGCCATCCACGCCATCAAGGGGGTGTCCTTCCAGGTCAACGACGGGGAGGTGGTCACCCTGATCGGGGCCAACGGCGCGGGCAAGTCCACCATTTTGAACACGGTGTGCGGCCTGCTCCGCTCCCGCACCGGCTCGGTGGAGTTCCTGGGCCAGGACCTGGCGGGCATCCCCGCCCACAAGCTGGTGGAGCGGGGCCTGGCCCACGTCCCCGAGGGGCGGCGGATCTTCCAGCACATGACGGTGGAGGAGAACCTGGAGATGGGGGCGTACACCCAGCCCCGCTCCAGCGTGGACCCCAATCTGGAGCGGGTATTTGAGCAGTTCCCCCGCCTGAAGGAGCGCCGCAGGCAAGTGGCGGGCACCCTGTCCGGCGGCGAGCAGCAGATGCTGGCCATGGGCCGGGGGCTGATGTCCGACCCCAAGCTGCTGATGCTGGACGAGCCGTCCATGGGCCTGGCCCCCATCCTGGTGGAGCAGATCTTCGACATCATCAAGCGGCTGCACCAGGCGGGCACCACCATCCTGCTGGTGGAGCAGAACGCCCGGATGGCCCTGTCCGTGGCCGACCGGGGCTATGTGCTGGAGACCGGCAAGATCGTGGCCACCGGCACCGGAGACGATCTGCTCCACGACGAGGCGGTCAAAAAGGCATACCTGGGCGGTTGAGGGCTCCGCCCGGCAGCCGCAGCAGGCAGAAAACGAGAGCAGAAATGACAAGCGCCCCTCCGGCTGTGCCGGAGGGGCGCTTTTGCTCGTGGCCGCTTTTCAGCCCCGCCGGGACCGGTCACAGCCCCAGCTTGAACAGGTTCTCGTCCGTGTTGAAGTTGTTGGCGGAGTAGAGCACCAGCACCTGGTCGATGCCGTTGTCCGCCACATACTGCTTGAGGGACTTGTTGTTATAGCGCAGGTCGAACAGGTGGACCTCCCGGAACTCCTCCGCCAGGAAGGGGGCCAGGGAGTCGGAGTAGGAGTCCCGGATCACCAGCAGCTTCCCGTTTGCCCCGTCGGGGTTTTTGATGACGCACAGGGGCTGGTTGCCCCCCAGGAAGTAGGCGTACTTGTCCTTGACCTCCAGCTTTTCCGGGTAGTACAGCCCGCCCTCGATGGGCGCGCCCTCGGGGTAGCGGGTGACGGTGACGTTCCCCTTCGTGCCCCCCTCGGGGATCACAGTGTAGATGCTGTCCGGGCGTACCCAGCCCGCGCCGGAGGCGGAATAGGTGGTGCCATAGAAGCTGTCGCTGACCTGCGTGAGGGGCAGCCCACTCCAGTCCTGCGCTTGGATGCCCATGCCCTCCATCAGCGACGTGAAGCCCCGCCAGGCCCCCTCTGTGGTCCAGTGGTGATCGGTGCGGTAGAAGGCGCCGTCCTCATCCGGCGACTCTGTGTTGCCGCAGGTGATCCCGATATACTGCAGATCGATAAAATCCACCTTATCGCCGCACAATTCCTTTGCCCGCGCGATGGTGGAGCCATCGTCCACATTGGGGGCGTTTTCCGGCAGGAACATGGCCCAGGCCCAGCTCTTGTCCGGCACCAGGGAGAACCACACCGGCACGTCCAGGTTGTCCCCCAGCTTGTTGACGAAGCCCACCCGGGCGGCCAGGTCCTCGTCGGAGATCTGGGTGAAATGGGCGAACAGGGTCTGCCCGCCGTCGGTGCCGAAGTAGACCTTGTTGTTCTCCTGCTTGCCCAGGGTCCGCTCCGAATAGGCCTTCATCTGCACCCACTGGTCCCGGAGGGGGAACTGGTGGTTGTAATACTTCTCAAACTTCTTCATGAACTCCCCGGAACGCACCGTATCCCAGGTGGGGGGCTTGAACTGCTCCAGGAAGGTGTTCTCCTGCTCGGAGAAATCCCGGTCGGGCAGGATGAAGTGGAATATCCCGAACCCGAAAATAAAGGTACAAAACAGCGCCGTGATGAAGATGGAATATTTTCTGCTCATACGCTCGCCCCCTTAGAAGCGGAAATACAGGAACGGGTTGTAGGTCCCGTCCACCAGATAGGCGGTGGTCAGCACCAGCCCCGCCAGCATCAGCACCGGGAACACCACCTGACGGGTCCGCTCCGGGAGCTTGTGCCAGACGGTCCTGCCCAGGGGGGTGGCCGCCGCGACGGCAACGATCAGAATGGGCAGGTAATTGCGGAAGTAGTAGAGGAAGTCCCCGTCCAGCGCCCCCGCCCCGAAGCCAAACATGGCGGCCAGATAGGGCCCCATGGCGGAAAAGTCCTCCACGGCGAAGATCGCCCAGCCCACCACCGCGATGACCACGCCGTAGATGTGGGCCAGCACGCCGGGGGCGCGGTCCAGCACTTTGCCCAGCCACAGCTTTTCCAGGCCGATCCATACGAACCAATATAGGCCCCAGAGCAGGAAATTCCAGCTGGCCCCGTGCCAGATGCCGGTGGCCGCCCACACAATCAGCAGGTTGAACACCATCCGGGCGGGCCCCACCCGGCTCCCCCCCAGGGGGAAGTACAGATACTCCCGGAACCAGCTGCCCAGGGAGATGTGCCACCGCCGCCAGAACTCGCTGGCCGACTTGGACAGGTAGGGATAGTTGAAGTTCTCCAAAAACTCGAAGCCCAGCATCCGGCCCAGGCCGATGGCCATGTCCGAGTACCCGGAAAAGTCGAAATAGAGCTGGAGGGAGAAGGCCGCGATCCCCAGCCAGGCCCCCAGGGTGGTGAGCTGTTCCCCCGGCGTGGCCAGGTACACGTCCCACAGGGGGCCCAGGGCGTTGGCCAGCAGCACCTTTTTGCAGGCCCCGATGGTGAAGCGCTGGACGCCGGAGGCGAACTTCTCCACCGTGTGGTCCCGGTGCTCCAGCTGGTCGTCCAGGTCCTTGTACTTGATGATGGGTCCGGCGATGAGCTGGGGGAACAGGGTGACGAAGGTGCCGAAGGTGACGACGTTCTTCTGGCACCGGGCGTCCCCCCGGTACACGTCGATGGTGTAGCTCATGGTCTGGAAGGTGTAGAAGGAGATGCCGATGGGCAGGGTGCTGGAACCAGCCTGAAACAGAGGCTTCAGGCCGATGTTTGCCAACGCCGCGTTGATGGCGGAGCGGATCTCCTCTCGGGTCACAAGGTCCAGGCCCAGGGTGCTGAGGCTGCCCACGATAAAGTCCCAATACTTGAAGAAGCCCAGCAGCAGCAGGTTGAACACCACCGACGAGGCCACCGCCATCCGGGCGCCCTTGTCGTTCCCCTTGGCCTTGCAGGTGGTGACGATGCGCCCGTGGGAGTAGTCGATGGCGATGGACAGGAACATGATGAGCACATACACCGGTTCTCCCCAGCCGTAGAAGATGAGGTTGACGATGAGCAGCACCAGGTTGCGCCCGCGCAGGGGGGTGATATAGTACAGCAGCAATACTAGGGGGAAATAGAGGAAGAGAAAATACGGGCTGGAGAATATCACGGGCCTTCACCTCTACCTGGAAGATTTCAGGGCAAAGGGAGCGGCGGCCGCCGCTCCCTCTTTTCGCCTTTTAGAACAGCGCGTTGAACGCCGCCACGATATCGTCGCAGTTCTCGTGGACCACCATCATGACATAGTTCCCGTTGGACACCACACGGGAGTTGTTCTGCCACTGCTCGGTGGGGCCGGGATACCAGGCGCCGCCGGGGCCGTTGCCGTCGCCCACCATATAGTCGATCCGGGCCTGGAATACGGCCTTCACCGCCGCCACGTCGGCGCTGTTCTTCACCTGCACCAGGCCGAACTCGCCGTTGTTCATGGACATCTGGGTGATATAGACCAGGCGCTGCTCGGCGGCGATGGCGCTCAGGCCGGGGTAGAAGCCGTCCATCAGCTCGGCGCTGGCCAGCTCCAGGAAGCCGAACTCATACTGGCTGGTGACGCTGGAGTAGAAGGCCGCCAGGTCCACCTTGCCGGCGGGCTCGGAGGTGGGCTCCGGCGTGGGGGTAGGCGCGGGGGTGGGAGTGGGCTTGGGAGCGGGGGTGGGAGTGGGCTTGGGAGCCGGGGTGGGTGTAGGCTTGGGCGCGGGGGTGGGTGTAGGCTTGGGCGCGGGGGTGGTGGGGATGGGCTTCACCTCCGGGGCCTTAGAGGGCTCCTGGCTGGGCTGGACGGAAGGCTCCTGGCTGGGCTCCTCAGAGGGCTCCGCAGTGGGCTCCACAGAGGGCTCCGGCGTGGGGGTGGCGGTGGGCTCCACCGACTCCACCGCCTCGGAGGGATCGTTGGGGACCACGGTCTCCTTGGATCCGCTGTTGCTGCACCCGGACAGCAGGGACAGCGCCAGGGCGGCGCTCAGGGTCAAGGCAAAGATGCGTTTCATATGTCACGAACTCCTTTTTGTTGAACTTTTATGTGGTCACGACCCGATTTTCACTTGAACAGAGCGTTGAACTCATCCACGATGGCCTGGCTGTCTTCATGGTTCACCAGCATGACGTAGCTGCCGTTTTCCGCCACCTTGGCGGCGCGCTTCCACATCTCCACCTCCTCGGGGTAGTTGCCCGGGCCGTCGGTGCTCTTGGTGTCGATGCGTGCCTGGAAGATCTCCTTCACCTTGGCCGCGTCCTCGGGGCTCTTGGCCTGGACCAGGGCCAGCTCACCGCCGCTGAAGGAGACCATGGCCAGATAGACCTCCACCTGCTCCAGGTCCATGTCCTTCAGGCCGGGATAGTTGTTCTCCAGCATGATGGCGCCCAGCTCCTGGTCGGCGGGGTCGGCCCGCTCCAGAGAGGCGAACTCGTGGCTCTGCTGGACGGTCTGGGCGAACGCGGCCAGGTCCACCTGCTTCTCCTCGGCCTGCTTGGGGCCGCAGGCGGACAGCAGGGACAGGCACAGCACAGCGGCGGTGCAGAGGGATACGATCTTTTTCATACTTGTTTTCTCCTTTTCTGGTCATAGGGCGGCGTGTGCCGTCACGTTTCTTGCTCAAACAGGGCGTCGAACCGGCTGACGATCTCATCGCCGTCATCAGCCACTACCATGAGGACGTAGTTCCCGCGGACCACCACCTGGGCGCTGTTGGTCCAGAGCTGGATGGGACCGGGATAGAATGCCCCGCCCGGCTCCTCTTCATCCCCCGCCATGTAGTCGATCCGCGCTTGGAAGCTCTCCCTCACCTTCTCGGCGTCCTCCGGGCTCTTGGCCTGGGCCAGGCCGATCTCCCCGTTGTTCAGGGCGATCATGCCCGCCAAATAGATCCGCTGCTCCAGATCCAGCTCCAGCAGACCGGGCATGGTGTTGTCGAAGAGCTCTCTGTCATACTCGTTGTCCGGATCCAGCTCCACCAGATAGGACGCGAACTCGTACTCCTGCTGAAGGGTCTGGGCAAAGGCGGACAGATCCACCTGCTTTTCGGCCTGCCCGGGGCCGCAGGCGGACAGCACGGACAGGCACAGCGCGGCGGCCAGGGCCGCGCAAAGGGTCTTTTTCATGGCATCGCTTCCTCCTTGAGAACTTGCGCGGCCGCTCTCAGGGCGCAGGCTCCCCTAGCGGCTGCCGATATGGCTTCTGATGCGCTGGGTGATCATATCCAGCGCCACCAGGTTGTGCCCGCCGGCCAGCACCACGATGTCGGCGTACTGGCGGGAGGGCTGGACGAACTGCTCGTGCATGGGCTTGACGGTGGTGAGGTATTGGGAGATCACCGAGTCCAGCGAGCGGCCCCGCTCCTTCACGTCCCGCAAAATGCGGCGCAGGATGCGCACGTCGGCGTCGGTGTCCACGAAGATCTTCACGTCCATCAGCTCCCGCAGGGCCGGGTCGGCGAAGATGAGGATCCCCTCCACGATCACCACCTTGGTGGGGCGCACCTCCACGGTGTCCTCCGAGCGGTTGTGGATGGAGTAGTCGTACACCGGGCAGCGGATGACCTCCCCCGCCGCCAGCCGCTTCAGGTCGGCCACCATCAGGCCGGTGTCGAAAGCGTCCGGGTGGTCATAATTCAGCGCCGCGCGCTCCTCATAGGTCATCCCCACGTGCTTCTTATAATAGTTGTCGTGGTAGACCACGGACACGTCCGCCCCGAAGGCGTCCTGGAGCCGCCGGGTCAGGGTGGTCTTGCCCGAGCCGGTGCCCCCGGCGATGCCGATGATCATGGTATCCATTCCTGCATCCTCCCCTTTTTTCTGCGCTGTGGGCCGCATTGCGGATATTCTAGCACAGCCTGGGGAAAATGGCAACCTCCGCCTCCGGGCCGTCCGTTCAGCCCGTCCATACAACAATACCCGGCAGGAGGCCGGAGGGTTGCGCCGCGGGACAAAAAATTCCTGTCCGGAGCCAAAGATCGGTCCTCCGCTCCTAAAAACTTGAAAAAAAGAGGGCCGCTGTTCAATGTGCCAGCAAAAACGGGTAAATTTTTGACAGTTTCGCCACATTTTCTCTTGCTATTTCTTTCACAAGCGTCTATAATGTGCATGGCTGAGAGAGAGATCGGGGGAACATATGGTCAATATCGTATTAGTTGAGCCGGAGATCCCGCAAAACTGCGGAAACATCGCCCGCACCTGCGCCGCCACCCGGAGCCGCCTCCACCTGGTGCGCCCCCTGGGGTTCGACATCAGCGACAGGGCGGTGAAGCGGGCGGGGCTGGATTACTGGCCCATGGTAGATCTGCATGTGTACGACGATCTGGACAGCCTGTTCGCCCAAAACACCGTCGCCGACCTGTGGCTCATCACCACCAAGGGCCCCCGGGACTACACCCAGGCGGACTTCGGGAGCGACTGCTGGCTGTTCTTCGGCAAGGAGACCGCCGGGCTGCCCGAGGCGTTCCGGCTGGCCCATGAGCGGCGCTGCGTCCGCATCCCCATGCGGGAGGACGCCAGGAGCCTGAACCTGGCCAACTCCGTGGCCATCCTGGCCTACGAGGTCCTGCGGCGCCAGGGGTTCCCGGGTCTGGAGCGGGCCGCACGGCCGTCGGGACAGCGCACGATCCCAGGAAAACCTCTAGCTACTTCAAACTCGTAATGATGAAAGGAGTCAGATCGCCATGAACTACAACAAAAAGACAGTCAAGGACGTGGACGTGAAGGGCAGGAAGGTCCTCCTTCGCTGCGATTTCAACGTCCCCATGGCCAAGGACGGCAGCGGCGTCATCACCGATGACAAGCGCATCCGCGCCGCCCTGCCCACCATCCAGTACCTGCTGGACCAGGGCGCGGCGGTGATCGCCTGCTCCCACATGGGCAAGCCGGTGGCCACCTTCGAGTCCTACAAGAAGAAGCAGCTGGAGAAGGGCAAGGACGAGGCCTCCATCACCGAGGAGAAGTGGAAGAAGTCCCTGGCCGAGCTGCGCATGGAGCCGGTGGCCGCCCGCCTGGGTGAGCTGCTGGGCCAGGACGTGATCCTGGCCGACGACGTGGTGGGCCCCGACGCCACCGCCAAGGCCGCCGCGCTCAAGCCCGGCGAGATCCTGCTGCTCCAGAACACCCGCTTCGAGAAGGGCGAGACCAAGAACGACCCCGAGCTGGCCAAGAAGATGGCCGCCATGGCCGAGGTGTATGTGTCCGACGCCTTCGGCGCGGTCCACCGCGCCCACGCCTCCACCGCCGGCGTGGCCGACTACCTGCCCGCCGTGTCCGGCTTCCTGATCCAGAAGGAGCTGGACTTCATCGGCGGCGCTCTGGCCAACCCCAAGCGCCCCCTGGTGGCCATCCTGGGCGGCTCCAAGGTAAGCTCCAAGATCGGCGTCATCAACAACCTGCTGGAGATCGCCGACACTATCATCATCGGCGGCGGCATGGCCTACACTTTCTCCGCCGCCCAGGGCGGCAAGGTGGGCGACAGCCTGCTGGAGGAGGACTGGAAGGACTACGCCAACGACATGGTGAAGAAGGCCGCGGACAAGGGCGTGAAGCTGCTGCTTCCCGTGGACACCGTGATCGCCGACAAGTTCGCCCCCGACGCCAACAGCGACGTGGTGAAGTCCGGCCAGATCCCCGAGGGCTGGCAGGGCCTGGACATCGGCCCCGACACCGTGAAGCTGTACTGTGACGCGGTGGCCGACGCGGGCACCGTGATCTGGAACGGCCCCATGGGCGTGTTCGAGTTCGACAAGTTCGCCGCGGGCACCAAGGCCGTGGCCGAGGCCCTGTCCAAGACCAGCGCCATCACCATCATCGGCGGCGGCGACAGCGCGGCGGCGGTGCAGCAGCTGGGCTACGCCGACAAGATGAGCCACATCAGCACCGGCGGCGGCGCCAGCCTTGAGTTCATAGAGGGGAAAGAGCTTCCCGGTGTTGCCTGCCTGCTGGACAAATAAGCAGAGATAGCCACCAAGCCGACAGATATATTCGTTCAAATAAAAGAAGGGAGTTCCACAAATGAACCTCAAGTACCGCAAGACCATCATCGCCGGCAACTGGAAGATGAACAAGACCCTCACCGAGACCAAGGCCTTCGCCGACGCCCTCAAGCCCCAGCTGGGCCGCCACAAGTGGTGCGAGGTGGTGCTGTGCGTCCCCGGCGTGAACATCCCCGGCGCAGTGCGCCTGTTCAAGGACACCCGGGTGGCCATCGGCGGCGAGACCTGCCACTACGAGGCCAGCGGCGCCTTCACCGGCGAGGTCACGGTGGAGATGCTCAAGGACGTGGGCGCCAAGTACGTGATCATCGGCCACTCCGAGCGCCGCCAGTACTATAACGAGACCGACTTCACCGTGAACAAGAAGGTCCACGCCGCTCTGGAGGCCGGCCTGCGGCCCATCGTGTGCGTGGGCGAGAGCCTGGAGCAGCGGGAGCTGGGCGTCACCGAGGAGCTGATCTCCTACCAGGTGAAGGTGGCCCTGGCGGGGCTGAACGAGACCCAGGTGCGCCGGGTGGTCATCGCCTACGAGCCCATCTGGGCCATCGGCACCGGCAAGACCGCCACCGCCGAGCAGGCGGGGGCCGTGTGCACCCACATCCGCTCCATCATCCGCAAGCAGTACGGCGCCCGGGTGGCCCGGGCCGTCACCATCCAGTACGGCGGCTCCATGAACGCCAAGAACGCCGCCGAGCTGCTCTCCCAGCCCGACATCGACGGCGGCCTCATCGGCGGCGCCTCCCTGAAGCCCGCCGACTTCATGGCCATCATCAACGCTGCCAACCAGGAATAAGAAGCGCGGAGCGTGACAACGCGAGGTATGTTATGAAAACACCCACCACTTTAATTATCATGGACGGCTTCGGCCTGTCCTCCTCCACCGCCGCGGGGGACAACGCCATCCATGCCGCCCACACCCCCGAGCTGGACCGCATCTTCGCCGAGAACCCCACCTGCCGGCTGTCCGCCTCCGGCCTGGACGTGGGCCTGCCCGACGGACAGATGGGCAACAGCGAGGTGGGCCACACCAACATCGGCGCGGGCCGGGTGGTGTTCCAGGACCTGCCCAAGATCACCAAGGCCATCTCCGACGGGGATTTCTTCGAGAATCCCGCTTATAAGGACGCCATGCTGGCGGCGAAAAACGCCGGCAAGGCCGTCCACATCTACGGCCTGATGTCCAACGGCGGCGTCCACAGCCACATCGGCCACATCCAGGCGGCGGTGAAGATGGCCCACGATCTGGGCTGTGAAAAGATCTTCGTCCACTGCTTCATGGACGGCCGGGACGTGCCCCCCACCTCCGGCAAGGATTTTGTGGCCCAGATGAAGAAGACCTGCGACCAATACGGGGCCCAGATCGCCACCATCTCCGGCCGCTATTACGCCATGGACCGGGACACCAACTGGGACCGGGTGGAGCGCTCCTACAAGGCCATGGTGTACGGCGAGAGCGAACACCGCTTCATCGGCGATCCGGTGGGCGCCATGCAGGCCAGCTACGACGCCGGGATCACCGACGAGTTCGTGGTGCCCGTGATCACCGCCGAGCACGCCCAGATCGGCGAGGGCGACTCCATCATCTTCATGAACTTCCGGCCCGACCGGGCCCGGGAGATCACCCGCACCTTCGTGGACCCCGATTTCAAGGGCTTTGAGCGGAAAAAGGGCTTTTTCAAGGTGAACTACGTGTGCACCACCTCCTACGACGCCTCCATGCCCAACGTGGCCATCGCCTTCCCCAAGGAGAGCCTGGACAATATCTTCGGCGAGTATATCGCCCAGCAGAACATGACCCAGCTGCGCATCGCCGAGACCGAGAAGTACGCCCACGTCACTTTCTTTTTCAACGGCGGCGTGGAGACCGTGTTCCCCGGGGAGGACCGGTGCCTCATCCCCTCCCCCAAGGTGGCTACCTACGACCTCCAGCCCCAGATGAGCCAGCCCGAGGTCACCGCCGAGGCCGTGGCGCGCATCAAGAGCGGCAAGTACGACGTGGTGATCCTCAACTTCGCCAACTGCGACATGGTGGGCCACACCGGCGTGTACGACGCCGCCGTCAAGGCCGCCGAGGCGGTGGACAGCGGCGTGGGCCAGGTGGTGGCCGCCACCTGTGAGATGGGCGGCGTGGCCATCATCACCGCCGACCACGGCAACGCCGAGCACATGGTGGAGCCGGACGGCTCCCCCTTCACCGCCCACACCACCAACCTGGTGCCCTGCTGCGTGGTGGGCGCGGACGTGCGCCTGCGGGACGGCCGCCTGGCCGACCTGGCCCCCACCATGCTGGACCTGATGGGCCTGAAGCAGCCCGCCGAGATGACCGGCGAGACGCTGATCGTGAAGTAAACTCCCCATAGAAAGGAGACTGCCCCATGTCAAGCGAAAAGGAAATGCTCATGGTCCAAAAAGCCACCGTGTATGACCTGATGCGCATCATCAAAGAAAACCCGGATAAAACTTATACCGTGGAGGAATTGGAGCAGCTGCTCCATGCCTATATCCAAGGTGTTGAAACCTGATCGATCCATTTGTGTCCCTTGAGGTTCGTACCTCGTTAAACTATGACCTTTGATATTTTGAAAGGAGTTTGATCCCCATGAAACAGATGCTTGAGATCGTTGACGTCCTCGGCCGTGAGATCATCGATTCCCGCGGCAATCCCACCGTCGAGGTGGAGGTGGTCCTGGAGGACGGCACCATGGGCCGCGCCGCGGTCCCCTCCGGCGCTTCCACCGGTATCCACGAGGCCTGCGAGCTGCGGGACGGCGACAAGGGCCGCTACCTGGGCAAGGGCGTGGAGAAGGCCGTCAACAACGTGAACACCGAGCTGGCCGAGTGCCTGATCGGCATGAACGCCCTGGACCAGGTGTCCATCGACAAGGCCATGATCGAGCTGGACGGCACCCCCAACAAGGGCCGCCTGGGCGCCAACGCCATCCTGGGCTGCTCCCTGGCCGTGGCCAAGGCCGCCGCTGAGAGCATGGGCACCAGCCTGTACAATTATATCGGCGGCGTCAACGCCAAGACCCTGCCCGTCCCCATGATGAACATCCTCAACGGCGGCGCTCACGCCACCAACAACGTGGAGATCCAGGAGTTCATGATCATGCCCGTGGGCGCCCCCACCTGGAAAGAGGCCCTGCGCCGCTGCGCCGAGGTGTTCCACCAGCTGAAGAAGACCCTGAAGGAGAACGGCACCCCCGCCGCCGGCGTGGGCGACGAGGGCGGCTACGCCCCCAACCTGAAGAAGGACGAGGACGCCCTGAAGGTCATTGTGCAGGCCATCTCCGAGGCCGGCTACAAGCCCGGCGAGGACTTCATGATCGCCATCGACGCCGCCTCCTCCGAGTGGTGGAACGACGAGGAGAAGTGCTACGTCCAGCCCAAGTCCGGCAAGAAGCTGACCCAGCAGCAGCTGGTGAACATGTGGAAGAAGTTCGCCGACACCTACCCCATCATCTCCCTGGAGGACGGCATGGCCGAGGACGACTGGGAGGGCTGGGCCATGCTCACCAAGGCCATCGGCTCCAAGGTGCAGCTGGTGGGCGATGACCTGTTCGTCACCAACGTGGAGCGCCTGTCCGACGGCATCGCCAAGGGCGTGGCTAACTCCATCCTGATCAAGGTCAACCAGATCGGCACCCTGACCGAGACCCTGGACGCCATCCAGATGGCCAACCGGGCGGGCTATACCGCCATCGTGTCCCACCGCTCCGGCGAGACCGAGGACGCCACCATCGCCGACATCGCCGTGGCCACCAACGCCGGCCAGATCAAGACCGGCGCTCCCAGCCGCACCGACCGCGTGGCCAAGTACAACCAGCTGCTGCGCATCGAGGAGGAGCTGGGCGACGCCGCCATCTACCTGGGCCGTAAGGCGTTCTTCAACATCAAGTAAGAGGTCCCCTTCCCAGCGTTGGAGCGCCCAGCTCGGGGCCCCCATCGGAGCCCAGCGAAGCGGGTCCGATGGGGAAAGGAGCCGCGGCGAAATGACCAAGCCCTCGCCGTCAGGCGGGGGCGAAGGCTATGGAGCCTGCGGCGACACAGGCAACGCCGCCATTTGCCTGGGCCGTAAGGCGTTCTTCAACATCAAGTAAGAGGACCGGCTCGTGTGACAAAAAGGACCTGGAGCTTTCGCTCCAGGTCCTTGTTTACAGTCCCGTCAGGTCGAAGGCCGGGATGAACCCCTCTCCGCTGGAGCCCAGCTCCTGGACGTACCCCGCCAGCCCCAGGTCCTCCATGTACGCCTTCGCCGCCCGAAGCTCAGACGCTCTCAGCGGACGCTGGAGCTCAGGGAAGCCGTCCAGCTCCCCCACCGGGGTGTACTGGGCCATGAGGGAGAACAGCACCGTCCCCGGGGGGAAGCTGTCCGCCACCCAATCCATCACCCGCTGGGCCTCCCGCGTCTGCCCCGGCAGGATCAGGTGCCGGATCAGCACCCCGCTCTTCAGCAGGCCGCCCTCCAGCCGGACCGGCCCCCGCTGGCGGACCATCTCCAGGATGGCCGCTGTAGCCGCCGACCGGTAGTCCGCCGCGCCGGAATACCTGCCCGCCAGGGCGGGGGTGACGTATTTCAGGTCCGGCAGATACACATCCACCTTTCCCTCCAGCCCTCTGAGCACCTCCGCCCGCTCATAGCCGCCGCTGTTCCACACCACCGGCAGACCGCCGGGGACGGGCCGCTCCAGCACCTTTGCCAGCACGTGGGTGAACTGGGTGGGGGTGACCAGCTCGATACACGTGGCCCCCTGGTCCGCCAGCCGCCGGAACACGGCGTACAGCTCGTCCTCACCCAGCGCCTTTCCCACCCCCTCCCGGCTGATGGAGCGGTTCTGGCAGAACACGCACCCCAGGGTGCAGCCGGAGAAGAACACCGTCCCCGCCCCGGTTTCCCCGGAAATACAGGGCTCCTCCCAGAAGTGGAGGGCCGCCCGGGCGCACACCGGCAGGGCGGGCATCCGGCAAAAGCCCTCGCCGTGCGCCTCATCCCGCAGCGCCCCGCACCGGCGGGGGCAAAGGTCACAGATCATACGTCTTGCTCCAGTCAGGGCCCAGATCGCCCGCTTTCCAGTGCCTCCGGCACAGCCCGATGTAGCAGTCGTTGGCCCCCAGCACCACCTGCTCCCCCTCCTTGAGCACCACCCCGTTTTTGTCGAACCGGGCGTTGCAGATGGCCTTTTTGCCGCACCAGCAGATGGTCTTGACCTCCTCGATGATGTCGGCGCAGGCCAGCAGGGCCTCGGACCCAGGGAACAGCCGCCCGCTGAAGTCCGCCCGGAGGCCGTAGCAGATCACCGGCACGTTCATATCGTCCACGATCTCCGTCAGGTAGTCCACCTGGGCGTGGATGAGGAACTGGGCCTCGTCCACGATCACGCACTGGTGCTTCCGGATGTCCGCCGGGGCCATCTCCTCCAGCTCCTCGAACCAAACGCACCGGTAGCGCAGGCCGATGCGGGAGTTGACCACCCGCTCCCCCTCCCGCTGGTCCAGGGCGGGCTTCACCATCAGGGCGCTCTGGCCCCGCTCCTCGTAGTTGTAGCGCACCATCAGCGCGTTGGCCGACTTGCTGGACCCCATCACGCCGTAGCGGAAATACAGCTTTGCCATGTCATTCTCCCCTATTCGATCTCACGCCCGCCAGCTGCAGCGCCCCCTCGAAGGCGCTGGGCACGGCGTATTTCTCCTTCAGCTCCGTCCCGCCGGCCCACACCCAGCCCTCGGGCAGGGCGTCCCCCTCCGCCTCTCCGCACAGGATGGTCATATGCCACTCCACATGGGTGAAGACGTGCTTGGCCCGGGCGGCGCACGCATGGGGCGTGATCCCGATCCCCCACTCCTCCGGCGGGGACGCCCCACGCCCCTCGTGGTTGGGGAACTCCCACAGCCCCGCCAGCAGGCCCCTGTCCGGGCGGCGGCGGAGGGCCACCGTGTTCTCATGGAAGATCACCCACACCGTGCGCTCCTCCACCCGGCGGGACTTCTTTGGAGCCTTCACAGGCAGCTCTCCCACCCGGCCCTGGGCCAGGGCGGCGCAAAAGCTCTTTGCCGGGCACCGCTCGCACAGCGGCGCGCCGTTGGGCAGGCACACGGTGGCCCCCAGCTCCATCAGGGCCTGGTTGAAGGTCCCCGGCCAGTTCACGGGGATCGCCTTCTCCAGCGCCTTTGTCACCTTTTTCTTCATCCCAGGAGAGGCGATATCCCCGTCGTCCCCGCAGATCCGGGCGTACACCCGCAGCACGTTGCCGTCCACGGCGGGGACGGCCTGCCCGAATGCGATGGAGCAGATGGCCCCGGCGGTGTAGTCCCCCACCCCGGGCAGGGCTCGGACCGCGGCGTAGTCCGACGGAAAGGCCCCGCCGTGGTCCGCCTCCACCGCCTTCGCCGCCCTTTGCAGGTTCCTGGCCCGGGAGTAGTACCCCAGCCCCTGCCACAGCTTCATCAGCCGCTCCTCGGGCAGGGCCGCCAGGGCGGAGATGTCCGGAGCCTCCTCCAAAAACCGCTGGTAGTAGTCCAGCACCGCCGCCACCCGGGTCTGCTGGAGCATGATCTCAGACAGCCAGACGTGATAGGGGGTGGGGTCGTCCCGCCAGGGGAGCTTTCTCGCGTTGTCCCAGAACCACTCCAGCAGGGGGACGGACAGTCGCTCCATGGGGTCCACGGCGGCGCCTCCCTTCGATGAGATATCCCATTTTACCACGGGGGCGGCGGTTTTTCAACTTGAATCGGCCCGCCCGCTGTGATATAGTCAAAACACTTGAAAATCGGCACTCGATTTTCGAGACGGGCACAGGATCGAGTGGAGGCGGAACCTATGGAGATCAGGCAGGTCATGGAGGACAAAAAGCGTTATCTCCCCCTCCTTCTGCTGGCGGACGAGCAGGAGGACATGATCGACCGCTATCTGGAGCGGGGGACCATGTATGTGCTGGATGACGGCGGCGTGGTGGGGGAGTGCGTGGTCACCGGCGAGGGAGACGGCGTGCTGGAGCTGAAGAGCCTGGCCGTCGCGCCGGAGGCACAGGGAAAGGGGTACGGCCGGGCGCTCATCGACTTCCTCTGCCGGACCTACCGGGGCCGCTTCCGCGTTTTGCAGGCGGGCACCGGCGACAGCCCGCTGACGGTGCCCTTCTATAAAAGGTGCGGTTTCGTCCGCTCCCACGTGGTGGAGGGGTTCTTCACCGACCACTACGACCACCCCATCATCGAGGCGGGGGTCCGGCTGAGGGACATGGTCTATCTGCGCAAAACGCTGTAAGAACCTAAAAGAGCGCCCCGCCGTGCGGCGGGGCGCTCTTTGTCGCTTTTTCGAAGGGGAACAGGCTCACTTCACGCCCATCCAGCCGGAGATGACCATCCGCTGGACCTCGGAGGTGCCCTCGTAGATCTCGGTGATCTTGGCATCCCGCATCATGCGCTCGAAGGGGTACTCGCGGGTGTAGCCGTAGCCGCCGGTGAGCTGGAGGGTGCGGCGGGTCACGTCGGAGGCGGTCTCAGCGGCCACCAGCTTGGCCATAGCGGCCAGGTGGCTGTGGGGCTCGTGGTCCTGCTTGGCCTGGGCGGCACGGTAGACCAGCAGACGGGCGGCGTCCACATGGGCCTGCATGTCGGCCAGCTGGAACTGGGTGTTCTGGAACTGGCTGATGCGCTTGCCAAACTGCACCCGCTCCTTGGTGTACTTCACGCACTCGTCGATGCTGGCCTGGGCGATGCCCAGAGCCTGGGCCGCGATGCCGATCCGGCCGCCGTCCAGGGTGGTCATGGCCACCTTGAAGCCCTTGTTCAGCTCGCCCAGCAGGTTCTCCTTGGGCACGATGCAGTCCTCGAACACCAGCTCGCAGGTGGAGGAGCCGCGGATGCCCATCTTCTTCTCGTGGGAGCCCACCTTGAAGCCGGGGAAGTCCTTCTCCACGATGAAGGCGGAGATGCCCTTGGTGCCCAGCTCTTTGTTGGTCATGGCGAACACCACGAACACATTGGCGAAGCCCGCGTTGGTGATGAAGATCTTGGAGCCGTTGAGCACCCAGTGGTCGCCCTTGTCCTCGGCGATGGTCTTCTGCATGGCGGCGTCGGTGCCCGCGCCGGGCTCGGTGAGGCCGAAGGCGCCCAGCCACTCGCCGGTGCACAGCTTGCTGAGGTACTTCTGCTTCTGCTCCTCGGTGCCGTACTGGCTGATGGGCCAGCAGCACAGGGAGGTGTGGGCGGACACCATGACGGAGGTGGTGGCGCAGTGCTTGGCCAGCTCCTCGCATACGCCGATGTAGTTGAGGTAGCTCAAGTTGGCCCCGCCGTACTCCTCGGGGAAGGGCACGCCCATCATGCCCATCTCAGCCAGCTTGTGCCAGGTCTCCTCGGGGAAGCGCTCGTTCTCATCCACCTCGGCGGCCTTGGGGGCCACCTCTTTGAGGCAGAAGTCGTGGAGCATGTCAAGGATCTCCTGTTCCTCTTCGTTAAAGTGGAAATTCATGGCGCATCTTTCCTTTCTTGATCGTTTTAGAAAATGACAAAACGCCGGAGCCGTCAAAAATACGAATCCACCGCCGGGAAGGGGGTTTTTGCCCCCTTTCCCGGACGGCTCGTCCTTATTTTCAACAGCCCGGTGTCGTATCCGGAGATCAGCCGCGGGCCTTCTTGATCTCGTCCACCAGCACGGGGAGCACCTCAAAGAGGTTGCCCACCACGCCGTAGTCGGCCACGTCGAAGATGGGGGCGTCGGGGTCCTTGTTGATGGCCACGACCACGTCGGAACCGCTCATGCCCGCCAGGTGCTGGATGGCGCCGGAGATGCCGCAGGCGATGTACAGCTTGGGACCCACGGTCTTGCCGGTCTGGCCCACCTGATGGGCGTGGGCGATCCAGCCCGCGTCCACGGCAGCGCGGGATGCGCCCACGGTGGCGCCCAGAGTGTCGGCCAGGGCCTTGATGGTGTCGAAGCCCTCGGGGCCGCCCACGCCGCGGCCGCCGGACACGATGATCTCAGCGCCCTCCAGGTCCACGTTCTCGCCGCCCATCTCCTTGATGAGCTCGATCACCTGGGTGCGGATCTGATCGTCGGCCACGTGGATGTCCTCTTTCACGATCTCGGCGTTGGCGGCGGTCACGTCGCCCTTCTTGAACACGCCGGGGCGCACGGTGCCGATCTGGGGCCGGTGGTTGGGGCAGATGATGGTGGCCATCAGGTTGCCGCCGAAGGCGGGACGGGTCCACGCCACGTTGCCGGTCTCATCGTCGATGTCCAGCGCGGTGCAGTCGGCGGTCAGGCCGGTGTGCAGACGGCAGGACACACGGGGGCCCAGGTCGCGGCCGTTGTTGGTGGCGCCGATGAGCATACTGGTGGGGCCGTACTTCTCCACCAGGGTGCACAGGGCGATGGCGTAGGCGTCGGTGCTGTAATGCTTGTACTCGGGGCCATCGACGACGATGACCTTGTCCGCGCCGTGCTCGCTGGCGGCCTTGACGGCCTCGTCCGCGCCGCTGCCGATGACCACCGCCACCAGAGCGCCGCCCTGCTTGCCCGCCATCATCTTGCCGGGGGTCAGCAGCTCGATGCCCACGTTCTTCGCGGTGCCGTCCTCGTTGGTCTCAACAAATACCCACAGGTCTTTGGTCTTGGCTTCCATTGTGCTTCCCCTCCCTTAAATGATGCTGGCCGCGGTGAGCAGCTCGAACAGCTTCTTGGCGGACGCCGCGTTGTCCTCTTCCTTGATCTTCACGCCGCCCGTCTTCTTCTGGGGCACGAAGGTCTTCTTCACGTTGGTGGGGGAGCCCTTCAGGCCGATGCGGGTGGTGTCGATGTCGGGGAAGGCGTCGTCGCCCAGAACGGGGATCTCCGCCTTGTTGGCGGCCATCTTCCGCTTGATGGTGGGGTAGCGGGGGTCCCAGGCGGGCTTGGTGTAGGTGATCAGGCAGGGGAACTTCACGCCGACGACCTCGACGCCCTCCTCGACCTCTTTCTTCACCTTCAGCATATCGCCGTCCACCTCGGCCTCCAGGCCGTAGGTGACCTGGGGATAGCCCAGATGCTCGGCCAGCTCGGGGCCCACCTGGGCGGTGTCGCCGTCGATGGCCTGCTTGCCGCAGAAGATGGCGTCGAACTTGGCGCCCTCCAGCTCCTCCACCTTCTTCACGGCGTTATAGAGGATGTAGCTGGTGGCCAGGGTGTCGGAGCCGCCGAAGGTCCGGCCGGACACTAAGTACGCCTTGTCCGCAGCAATGGCCAGGCACTCCTTCAGGGCCGCGGTGGCCTGGGGGGGACCCATGGACAGCACTACGATCTTGGTATCGGGGTTCTTGTCCTTGATGCGGGCGGCCGCCTCCAGGGCGTAGCCGTCGAAGGGGTTGACGATGCTGGGAACGCCGTCACGGATGAGGGTGTTCTTCACCGGATCGATCTTGATCTCGGTGGTGTCAGGCACCTGCTTGACACAGACCAGGATGTTCATCGGGGATTCCTCCTAACTAGATTTTTTGCAGGACATTCCATCAGGTACACAGTTTACCACGGTCCTATCTTACCACATCTCCGTCCACAATTCAATGCCCAGTGTGGTGATGGATCGTTTAATTTTTGACAAGCGCAAGATCTGTCCAACCGTTTTCGCCTGGGGCGGACGGTCTCCTCACTTGAGCATCTGGCCGGAGATCACGATTTGCTGGACCTGGGAGGAGCCCTCGTAGATGGAGCACACCCGGATGTCCCGGTAGATGCGCTCGATGGCGTACTCCCGGCTGTAGCCGTAACCGCCGAAGAGCTGGAGGGCCTTGTTGACGATGTCGATGGCGGCCTCGGCGGCGTAGTACTTGGCCATGGAGGCGGCCTTGTCCGCCTTCTCGCCGTTGTCCATCATCCAGGCGGCGTTGTACACCAGGCCCCGGGCGGCGTTGAGCTTGGTCTCCATGTCGGCCAGCATGAAGGCGATGGCCTGGTGCTTGCACAGGGGCTTGCCGAACTGGACCCGGTTCTTGGTGTGCTCCACCGCCAGCTCGATGGCCTCGGCGGCCATGCCCAGGCACATGGAGGCCACGCCCACACGGCCCACGGACAGGGTCTTCATGGCGTTGATGAAGCCCAGGTCCTTCTCGCCGATCAGGCAGTCCTTGCTTACCCGCACGTCCTCCAGCACCAGGTCGCTGACGGGCACGCCCCGCTGGCCCATCTTCTCCTCGTGGCGGCCGCAGGACACCCCGGGCAGGGACATGTCCACCATGAAGCAGCTGATGCCCTTGGCGCCCTTCTCGGGGCTGGTCTTGGCGTAGACGATGGAGTACTTGGCGATGGGGGCCATGGTGATGAAGCACTTCCGGCCGTTGAGGATGTAGTCGTCACCGTCCTCCACCGCCTTGGTGGTCATGCTGGCCGCGTCGGACCCGGCGTTGGGCTCGGTGAGGGCGAAGGCGATGAACTCCTCCCCGGCCACCACGCCGGGCAGGTACTTCTCCTTTTGCTCGGGGGTGCCGGAGATCACGATGGGGGCGGTGGACAGGGAGTTGGCGGAGGAGATGAACAGGGTGGCGGTGGCGCACTTCTTGGCGATCTCCTCCATGACGCACACATAGGAGCGCATATCCAGGCTGAGCCCGCCGTACTCCTCGGGGATCTTCAGGCCCAGAAAGCCCATCTCGGCCATCTGCCCCACCACGTCCATGGGGAACTCCTCGTTCTTGTCCACGTCGGCGGCGATGGGGGCCAGGGTCTTGTTGGCGAAGTCTCGGGCCATCTCGCAGATGGATTCGTGGTCCTCAGTAAAAAACGGGCTGTTCATGATAGATTCCTCCTATATAAATATCGTTAGATCTGGCGATGTGCTCGTCCAGGCGTTCAGCAGAGGGTGTCGCCCAGCCTGCCCCAGTGCTCTTCGAACAGGGCCGGGTCCATGGTCTTGAGGTCGGGGGAGACGGCGGGCCGGAAGCCCATCTGGCCCAGCACGTCCCGCTCCAGGTCGATGCCCGGGGCGATCTCGATGAGGGTCAGCTCATGGTCGATGAGCTTGAACACCGCCCGCTCGGTGACGTACAGCACTTCCTGGTCCGCCGGGGCGTACCGGCCGGAGAAGGTGATCTGGCCCACCTGGTCCACGAACTTCCGGATGGTGCCCTCCTCCAGGATCTCCAGCTTGCCATCCCCCACCTTCACCTTGGCCTTGCCCACCAGGGTGCCGGCGAAGATGACCTTTGGGGTGTTGGTGCTGATGTCGATGAAGCCGCCGGGGCCGGTGAGCCGGGAGCCCATCCGGCTGACGTTGTTGTTGCCGTCCTTGTCGATCTCGCCGATGCCCAGGCAGGTCATGTTCAGCCCGCCGCCGCTGATCAGGTCGAACATCTCGTTGGGAGTGATGATGGCCTCGGGGTTGTAGGCGGAGCCAAAGCTGGGCAGGGCGGAGGGCACGCCGCCCACCATGCCGCTCTCGGTGGACATGGTCACCTGGTCGATCAGGCCCTCCTCGTTGACCACCTTGGCGATGTCGGCGGGCATACCCACCCCCAGGTTGATCAGATCGCCCTTACGGAGCTCCATGGCGCAGCGGCGGCAGATCACCTTCCGCTCGTCGAAGGGCAAAGGCTCGATGGCGGTGAGGGGCTTGCGGATCTCGCCGGAGAAGGCGGGCTCCCAGTAGTCGCCCTCCGCCTGCCAGCAGGACTTGGGGTCCCGGGCCTGGACCACGTAGTCCACCAGGGTGCCGGGGATCTTGATGTCCTTGGCGGGCAGGGTCTCCTTTTTGGCCAGGTACTCCACCTGGACGATGACGATGCCGCCGGAGTTCTTGGTGGCGTTGGCCACGGCGAAGCCCTCGTTGATCACGCTCTCGTGGGCGAAGGAGATGTTGCCGTTTTCATCGGCGATGGTGCCCCGGAGGATGGCCACGTCCACCTTGAAGCCGGGGTAGAACAGGTACTCCTCCCCCTCGAACTCCACCACCTTCACCAGCTCGTCCTTGGCGCAGGGATTCATCCGGCCCCCCTCCACCCGGGGGTCCACGAAGGTGCCCAGGCCCACCTTGGTGAGCAGGCCGGGGCGGCCCGCGCCGATCTCCCGCCACAGGTTGATGATCACGCCCTGGGGCAGGCAGTAGCTCTCCAGCTCGTTGCTCCGGGCCTGGTCGCACAGGGTGAAGGCGCTGCCGATGTGGGCGCTGGTCCACTTCTTCACCAGCCCCGGCCCCGCCTCGCCCAGCCGGGTGGCCCCCCGGTTGCCGTGCTCCTTGTCCGGGCCGCCCTCCCGCTTGGAGCGGTCCCAGCCCACGAAGGCGTTGCCATAGCCCCAGTCGCCCAGGGCGCTGCCCTGCTTCAGGTTCAGGCCGCAGGGGTGGCCCGTCTCCCGGAAGCTGTCCCGCATGGCGCAGGCGATCTCCTCCGCCCAGCCGGACAGGCCCATGCCCGCCACGCCCACTGTGGCCCCATCGGGGATCAGCTTGGCCGCTTCCTTCGCCGTGATGAATCTTGCCATATCCATCCCTCCATGTGTTTTTGGTGAATTTGTTCACTGAACTTGTTCGTTAAAAATTATACTACTCTTTGTAGGGACCGTCAATAGGCAAAACAGGCTCCCAAAAATTTTGTATACCCTGTATACTTCAAAGGCGAATTTTTGTGGGATATGCCGAGCGGCTTTCTCCCGCTCCCCCTTGCCAATGGGGCGTTTTTCCGGTATAATGCCTGCTGATACCCACATGAGAAAGGCAGGCGGTCCACGTGACGGAGGAGAACAAGACCAAGCGGCAGCTCCAGGCGGAACAGACCAAGCTGAAGCTGTTCAACGCCGCGGTGGAGCTGCTGGCCCAGCGGGACTTCGAGAGCATCACCATCCGGGACATCGTGGAGCGGGCCGACGTGTCCATCGGCACCTTCTACAACTACTACTCCACCAAGCTGGAAGTCTTTTACGAGACCTATCAGGTGGCCGACCACTACTTCAACCAGGTGGTGGAGCCCCAGCTCGCCCAGCCCACCTGCGCGGAGCGGGTGCTGCACTTCTTCCAGCACTACGCCCACTACTCCAGCGAACTCACCGACCGGAAGATGACCCGGCTGCTGTACAGCCCGGACAACCCCTGGTTCAACCGGCCCCAGGAGAACAGCCTGGTGGCGGTCCTCGCCCGGGTGCTCCAGGGCGGCCTGGACAGCGGCGAGCTGGACGGCCGGGGAGACAGCGCCCAGGAGATCGCCAACTGGCTGATGATCTGCGTCCGGGGGCTGACCTACAACTGGTGCACCACCGGCTTCGCCTACGACCTGGCCCAGGCCACGGACGGGTTCGTCCGGCGGCTGCTGCGCTCCTATTTGACCACAGGCACAGGGGAATGACCCTGTGCTTGTTTTTTTCCCCAGTTTGCGGTATCATAAGGAGACGTGTCCCATGGGAAAGGAGGGCGGATGAATGGAGCGGAACGTATCCGAGGCCCTGCGCTATCTGGGGGTGCGGGGGGCGCCGGACCCCGCGCTGCTCTCCCAGCTGTCCGCCGCGGCGGACCGGCTGGCCCGGGCGGCTCCCCCCCGGTGGGTGTGGCGGGCATTCCCGCTGGTCCACGGCCCGGAGGGTCCGGCGCTGGTGGGAGCGGACCTGGCCCTCCCAGGGAAGATGGCGGCGCGGATGCTGGGGGACTGCGCCCAGGCCGCTGTGCTGATCTGCACCCTGGGGGCAGCGTTCGAGGCCCTGCTCCGGGCGGAGCAGGCCCGGGGTATGGCCCGGGCCGCCCTGCTGGACGCCTGCGGCTCCGCCTGGGTGGAGGCGGGGTGCGACGAGGCCCAGGCGGAGATCTCCGCCCGGTTCCCGGGCCTGCACCCCACCGACCGGTTCAGCCCCGGCTACGGCGATCTGCCGCTGTCCCTCCAACGGGACATCTGCCACGTTCTGGACGCCCCCCGGCGGCTGGGGGTCCAGGTGACGGACAGCCTTCTGCTGAATCCGTCCAAGACCGTCACCGCCGTGATCGGCCTGTCGGAGCGGCCCCAGCCCGCCCGAATCCGGGGGTGCGCATACTGCGATCTGGGGGAAAACTGCCAATACCGCAAAGGAGGGACCACCTGTGGAGCTTGACTTTTTACACAACGGACTGCTCATCCTGGACGGGGCCATGGGCACCGTGCTGCAGCAGCGGGGCCTGCCCCCCGGGGGCAAGCCGGAGCTGCTGAACTTCACCCAGCCCGGCCTGCTGCGCGCCATCTACCGGGAGTACATCCAGGCAGGCAGCCAAATTTTGTGCGCCAACACCTTCGGGGCCAACGCCCCCAAGCTGGCGGGGACGGGATACACCGTGGAGGAGGTGGTGTCCGCCGCCATCGCGGTGGCAAAGGAGGCCGCCGCCGGAACCGGCGTGAAGGTATCCCTGGACCTGGGCCCCCTGGGGGAGCTGCTGGAGCCCCTGGGCACCCTGCCCTTCGAAAAAGCCTATGACTGCTTCAAGGAGGTGGCCATGGCCGGGGAGAGGGCCGGGGCGGACCTGGTGTCCATCGAGACCATGACCGACCTGTACGAGGCCAAGGCCGCCCTTTTGGCGGTGAAGGAGAACACCTCCCTGCCCGTGCTGGTCACCATGTCCTTTGAGCAGACAGGCCGCACCTTCACCGGCTGCACCATCCCCTCCATGGCCCGGACCCTGGAGGGCCTGGGGGCGGACGCCGTTGGGCTGAACTGCTCCCTGGGCCCCGACCTGCTCCTCCCCCTGCTGAAGGAGCTGTGTGACAACACCCATCTGCCCGTGATCGCCAAGCCCAACGCGGGGCTCCCCGACCCGGCCACCGGGGCCTACGGCATGGGGCCGGAGGAGTTCGCGGCCGCCCTGCTCCCCTGCCTGGAGGCGGGCGTCACCATCTTCGGCGGCTGCTGCGGCACCTCGCCGGAGTACATCCGGGCGCTGGTCAAGGCGCTGGAGGGCAAGGCCCCCGCCCCCCGGACCCGCCGCTCCACCGGCTTTGTGTGCTCGGCCATGGCCCCCTGTTTCCTGGACGGGGTGCGGGTCATCGGGGAGCGGATCAACCCCACCGGCAAAAAGCGGCTCCAGCAGGCCCTTCTGGACCAGGACCTGGACTACGTGCTGGACCTGGCCGTCCAGCAGGAGGACGCGGGCGCGGACATTCTGGACGTGAACGTGGGCTATCCCGGGGTGGACGAGGCCGTCCTGCTGCCCAAAGTGGTGAAAAAGCTCCAGAGCGCCGTCCCCCTGCCCCTCCAGCTGGACTCCACCGACCCCGCCGCCCTGGAGGCCGCCCTGCGGGTGTACAACGGCAAGGCGGCGGTGAACTCGGTGAACGGCGAGCGCTCGGTGCTGGAGCGGATCTTGCCCATCGTGAAAAAGTATGGGGCCTCGGTGGTGGGCCTGTGCCTGGATGAGCACGGCATCCCACCCACCGCCGAGGGCCGGGTGGAGATCGCGAAACGCATCCTGGACGCGGCGCTCTCCTACGGCATCCCGGCGGAGGACGTGTGGATCGACTGCCTCACCCTCACCGTGTCCGCCCAGCAGGACCAGGCCGCACAGACCCTTCGGGCCGTCCGCATGGTCCGGGAGCAGCTGGGCCTCCAGGTGGTGCTGGGGGTGTCCAACATCTCCTTCGGCCTGCCCGGCCGGGCCGCCGTCACCCGGAGCTTTTTGACCCAGGCCCTGGCGGCGGGCCTCACCCTGCCCATCCTCAACCCCAACCAGCGGGAGATGATGGACGCGGTGGCGGCGTTCAAGGTCCTCTCCGGGGAGGACCTTGGGTGCCGGGCCTACATCGCCCGGTCGGCGGACGCCGCGCCCGTCTCCGCCGCCTCCGGCGCCGCCCCCTCCCTCACCCTGGAGGAGGCGGTGGCCCGGGGGCTGGAGGGGGACGCGGGCCGTCTGGCAAAAGAGGCCCTTCTGACCCAGAACGAGCTGTCCCTGGTGGAGGGGCGGCTCATCCCCGCCCTGGACCGGGTGGGGGCGGATTACGAGGCGGGCCGGGCCTTCCTGCCCCAGCTCCTCTCCGCCGCCCAGGCCGCCCAGGCCGTCTTTGAGGCGGTCAAGACCTCCATCGCGGAAAAGGGCGGGACCCCGGTGAAGAAGGGGAGGTTCGTCATCGCCACCGTCAAGGGGGACATCCACGACATCGGCAAAAACATCGTGCGCACGGTGATGGAGAACTACGGCTACGAGGCCGTGGACCTGGGCCGGGACGTGCCGCCCCAGGTCATTTTGGATACCGTGCGGGAGCAGGATATCCGCCTGGTGGGGCTGTCCGCCCTGATGACCACCACCCTGCCCGCCATGGAGGCCACCATCCGGCTGCTCCACACCCTGGAGGACTCCCCGACGATCTTCGTGGGCGGGGCGGTGGTGACACCCGGCTTCGCCGCCCGGATGGGGGCGGACCACTACGCCAAAGACGCCCGCCAGTCGGTGGAGATCGCCCGGAAGGTGTTTGGGTCATGAGCATTCGGGAACTTTTGGCCCGAGGAGAGCCCCTGCTCTTCGACGGGGCCATGGGGACGTACTACGCCGCCCGGCCCGGCCGGGCGGAAGCCCGGTGTGAGCAGGCCAATTTGGACGCCCCCCAGGAGATCGCCGCCATCCACCGCGCCTATCTGGAGGCGGGGGCCCGGGCCATCCGCACCAACACCTTCGACGTGGGCGGGGACTGGGAGACGGCCCAAAGGATCGTCCGGACGGGGTGCCGAATCGCCCGGTCGGCTGCGGAGACCTTTGGGGCCTATGTGTTCGCCGACCTGGGCCCCGCCCCCCAGGACGGCATCCTCTCCCCCGGCGCGCACTACCGCCGCCAGGCGGAGATATTCCTGTCCCAGGGGCTGACCTGCTTCATCGCCGAGACCCTGCCCACCGACGAGGGCATCCCGGAGCTGGCCCGGTATCTGAAGGAGCGCTGTCCGGAGGCGTTTTTGCTGGTGTCCTTCGCCGTGGCCCCCGACGGCTTCACCCGAGAGGGGCTGTCCGGCCGCGCCCTGTTCCGGCGGGCCGCTTCCCTGGAGGGGGTGGACGGCGTGGGCTTCAACTGCGTATCCGGCCCCCGGCACCTGCTGGAATTCGTCCGGGGGCTGGACCTGTCCCTTTTGGGCGGCAGGCCCCTGTCCGTCCTGCCCAACGCGGGCTATCCCACGGTGCTGGGGCGGCGGGTGGTGTACCGGGGCGGGGCGGACTACTTTGCCGCCCTCATGGCGGACGCCGCCCGGGCCGGGGCGGCCATCCTGGGGGGGTGCTGCGGCACCACCCCCGCCCACATCGCCCGGACCGCCCAGACCCTGAACGGCCTGCCGGACAAGCCCCCCGCCCTCCCCGCCCAGCCCCGGGAGCAAAGCGAGGCCCAGCCCGTCCAAAACCGCCTCCGGGACAAGCTGGCGGCGGGCAGGCGGGCGATCGCCGTGGAGCTGGACCCCCCCGCCGACGACCGGGTGGACCTCTTCATGGAGGGGGTGCGGGCCCTGCGGGACGCGGGGGCGGACGCGGTGACGGTGGCGGACTGCCCGGTGGGCCGTCCCCGGGCGGACTCCTCCCTGCTGGCCTGCAAGATCCGCCGGGAGACCGGGGTGGAGCCCCTGCCCCACCTCACCTGCCGGGACCGGAACCTGAACGCCACCAAGGCCCTGCTGCTGGGTCTGAGCATGGAGGGGGTGGGCAGCGTGCTGCTGGTCACCGGCGACCCCGTCCCCACCCAGGACCGGGACGAGGTGAAGAGCGTGTTCAACTTCAACTCCCGGAAGCTGATCCGCTATGTCTCCGGCCTCACCGGCCAGGGGCTGTCCGCCCCCTTCCAGATCTTCGCGGCGCTGAACGTCAACGCCCCCAACTTCGCCAAACAGCTGGAGCTGGCCCGGGAGAAGGAGGAGGCCGGGGCGGCGGGCTTCCTCACCCAGCCCGTCCACTCCCCCCGGGCGCTGGACAACCTGGCCCGGGCCCGGGAGGCGCTGAACGGCTATATCCTGGGCGGGGTGTTCCCCATCGTCAGCCACCGCAACGCCCTGTTCCTCAACAACGAGGTGGCGGGGGTGTCGGTGCCGGAGGAGATCGTGGCGCGCTATGAGGGGCTGGACCGGGAGGCGGCGGAGGCGCTGGCGCTGGAGCTGTCGGTAAAGACCGCCCGGGACATGGCGCCCTGCACCGACGGCTGGTATCTCATGACCCCCTTCCGCCGGGTGGGCCTGGTGGCCCAGATCATGGCCCGGCTCAGAGAAAGGGAGTGACCGGCTTTGTCCCGTGAACGCAGGCTGGATGGCACCTTCGCCCTGCTGCTGGCCGGGGCGGTCGCTTTCGCGCTGTGGAAGTGCCCCTTCGGCTTTGGCGCCTACGACGACGCCTTCTACCTCACCGTCCCCCACCGGCTGAGCATGGGGGACTTCCTCTTCGCCCACGAGTGGCATGTCTCCCAGATGGCGGGGCTGCTCACCGCGCCGCTGGTGTGGCTGTACCGGGCCATCACCGGCTCCATGGACGGCGCTTTGCTGGCGGCGCGGTACGCCTACGCGGTCCTCCACGGCCTGGTCTCGCTGGTCTTTTACCGGCGGGTCCGGGAATACGGCTGGCCCGCCGTCGCAGCCGCCTTGTCCTGGGCCCTCTTCACCCCCTACGACCTCATGGCCCTGAGCTACAACACCATGGCCATGGACCTGATCCTGCTGTCCGGCGCGCTGCTGGCCACCACGGAAAAGCGGCGGTGCTGGGCGCTGTCCGGGGTGCTGCTGGCGGGAGCGGTGCTGTGCTGTCCCTACTTCGCCGGGGCCTATCTCCTCTACGCCGCCGGGGTTGGGGTCCGGGCGGTCCGGGCCAGGTCCCGCCCGGCGGAGGAGGCGGACATCCTCTCCCTCGCCCGGCTGCTGTGGCTGACGGCGGGGTGCGCCGCCGTGGCCGCCCTGTTCCTGGCCTATATCCTGGCCACCTGCGGGATCCGGGGGGTGCTGGACAACCTGCCCTATATCCTGGCCGACCCGGAGCACCAGGGCGTGCCCCCTTTGGAGAAGCTCCGCCACGGCGGGGCCCTCCTCCTGGACTGCCACCCCCTGTTCCGGTACGTGCTGGCGGCGTTCGCCCTGCTGCTGTGCGCCCTGGGGGCGGACCGGAGGCGGGAGGGACGCCGGGCGGCTTACTTCGCCGCCTCCTGCGCCCTGGCCCTGCTCTGCTACGCCCTGTTCCTGCCCGCGGCGGCGGACACCCACTACAACGCCGTCATGGTCCCCCTGATCTTCCCTGGGCTCACCGCCTACCTCCTGTGCCGGGAGCGGCCCCGGGGGCTGTTCGCCGCCCTGTTCCTGGGCGGACTGGTCTACGCCGCTGCGGTGGACCTGGGGTCCAACAACTATTTCTACGCCATCTCCATGGCCTGCGCCGTCACCAACGCCGCCAGCGCCCTTTTTATGGGAAGGCTGCTCCAGGAGCTGCGGGCGGACGGGGCCGCTCCCGCCCGGCGGACCGCCGCCGTCGCCGCCGCCTTGACCCTCTCCGCCCTGCTCTTCCTCCAGGTCTATGTCAAGGCCGTCCACTGCTTCATGGACGATCCGCCCCCCGCCCTCACCGCCGTCCTGGAGGACGGCCCCGGCCGGGGCCTGCGCACCACCCCCTACCGGGCCGGGGTCTACGCCCGGCTCAACGGGGAGCTGGGGGTCTACAAGGACCTGCCCCGGGGCAAATTGCTGATCCTCAACGAGCGCTCCTGGTGTCCCCTGGCCGCCGACCCCATGGAGTACGCCACCTTCTCCGGCTGGATCTCGGGAGAGGATCAGACCGCCCTGGACCGGCTGGAGGACTACTACCGCCTCCACCCGGACAAGGTGCCCGACTATATCTTCCTGTCCAAAAACTGCCTGTTCGACCGCCCCGCCGACATTTTGGAGGCGGCCCAAAGGGCGGGCTACGCCCTCACCGAGAGCGAGTTCAGCTGGTATCTGGCCCGAAACGGGTAAAAAAGGACCGGAGCCCAAAGGCTCCGGTCCTCGTTTTGTCTCATCCCATCCTCCGCTTGAGCTGGTCCGGGTTGTCCGCGTAGGACAGGGCGGTCTCCGCCGAGATCTCCCGGCCCTTATACAGCGCCAGCAGGGACTGATCCATGGTGATCATCCCCTCCGCCCCGCCCGCGGCGATGGCGTTGTCGATCTGGTGGGTCTTGCTGTCCCGGATCAGGCTCCGGATGGCGTTGTTCACATGCATGATCTCGAAGGCGGGCACCAGCCCCCCCTTGGTGTTGGGCACCAGCTGCTGGGACACCACGGTGTGCAGCACCATGCTCAGCTGCACCCGCACCTGGTCCTGCTGGCCGCTGGGGAAGGTGTCCACGATGCGGTCGATGGTGTTCACCGCCCCCTTGGTGTGGAGGGTGGCGATCAGCAGATGGCCCGTCTCCGCCGCCGTCATGGCGGTGTGGATGGTCTCCTGGTCCCGCATCTCCCCCAGCAGGATCACGTCCGGAGCCTGGCGCAGGCAGGCCCGCAGGGCGGAGGGGTAGTTCTGGGTGTCGATGGCCACCTCCCGCTGGCTGACGATGCTCCGCCGGTCCCGGTGGAGGTATTCGATGGGGTCCTCCAGGGTGATGATGTGGCACTCCCGAGTGCGGTTGATCCGGTCGATCACACAGGCCTGGGTGGTGGATTTGCCGCTGCCCGCCGTGCCGGTGACCAGCACCATGCCGTGCTGGACCTCCGCCAGGGCCATCACCTGCTCGGGGATGCCCAGGTCGATCCAGTTGGGGATGTCGAAGGCCACCACCCGGATCACCGCCGCCATGGAGCCCCGCTGGCGGTAGACGTTCACCCGGAACCGGGCCATCCCCGCCATGGAGAAGGAGAAGTCGTCGTCCCCCTCCTTCAAAAACCGGTCGATGGGCCGCTCCGCCAGGGAGTACACCTCCCGCACCAATTCCTCTGTCTCGCTGGGGAACACCCGGTCCTCGCTGATGGGCACCAGGCGGTTCTCCGTTTTGGCGCACACCGGCCCGCCCGCCACGATGAACAGGTCGGACGCCCGGTCGGCCACTGCTTTTTGAAGATAATCCGTCAGTCGTGTCATGTGGTCTCTCCTTTGATCCATCAAGTTCCATCCCAGATCTCCAGGGATTCGTCGCTCTCCCACTCGCCGGTGGGCGCCGCCTGCCAGCGGACCACCTGATACCGCCAGCTGTAGTCCGCCCACGTCTCCGTCAGCTCCACCTCCACCTGGAGCTCCTGGCTCTCCGAGATGGGGACGGTATAGCGGGCGGTGTAGATCCCATCCCCCAGCCGGCCGGCGATCTCCACGCCGTCGGGCCGCTCGCCGCTGCGCAGACGGGCCAGGATCTCCTGGGCCTGACAGTCGGCGGCGTAGTAGTCCGTCACCGCCTGGGCGGAGGCGTCCGCCAGCCGCTTGTCCGCCTGGACGGTGGTGAGGGCCAGCAGGGCGAACACCGTCAGGCACAGCACGGCGAACACCACCAGCAGGGAGATGCCCCCCACCGCCGGGGGGGAGAAGCGCTCCTTGGCCTTAGTCTGTGCCATCGTCGATCTCCACCTCCGCCTCTGGCGCCGTCACGGCCTCCGACTCCTGCCAGCACACCTCGATCGCGTAGATCGATCTTGGGTCGGCTCCGCCGCCGTCGTCCCACTCCAGCGCCTCGATCTTGGCCCTGCCCAGGCCGTCCACGCCGCTGTCCACCGGCGCGATCCGCACCGTGCGCAGCACGTCCTTCCCAACCTCCTGCACCACGCCGAAGCTGTTCCAGTCCTTGTCATAGCCCAGGGAGAGGGCCTCCACATCCCCCTCGTGGGGGTAGGACAGCCCCAGCAGCTCCGCCGTCTTTTTCAGATCCCCCCGGCTGTGCCGCAGGGCCTCCGCCGCGTTCTGGCACCGGGCCACCGCCCGGTCCCGGTCCTGGCTGTCCCCGGACAGGCCGTCCGACTTCACGAAGGCCTGGAGGCACAGTGCCGCCGCCAGGGCGAACACCAGCAGCATCACCATCTGCTCCATGAGCAGGAGGGGGGCTTTGCTCTTCATGTCCGTCCCCCCTCCTCTGAGCGCAGGGACAGGCAGAGCGTGTCCGCCCCGCCCTCTCCCAGTTGAAGCTCCGCCGTCAGAAAGCCGTCCTTCTCCTCAAAGGACAGCCCCTCCAGGGGCATGATTCTCTCCCCGTCCTGGGGCTCAAGCCGGGCGTCCGCAAAGGTATACAGCTCCATGAGCCAGCCGTCATGGCAGTACAGCCAGGTGACGCACCCCGCCTCGCCGTCGATCAGCTGCAGGGCGCTCTCCCCGCAGAAGTCCTCCACGCGGACCGTCCCCGCGGCGTCCCCCTGGCGCACCTTTGTGGCAATGTACTGCGCGCAGGTCCGGCGGTCGAAGGCCGCCCGGTCCCGGTCGGTCAGCCCCCGGTAGGCCCTGGCCCCGGTGAGCAGCACGATGAGCACGCACACCGCGAACACCCCGAAGAGCAGCAGCATCAGCAGCCCATCCATATGGCGCTTTGTCCCCTGTCTCTTCATGGCGCGTTCTCCAGCACGGTGATGTCCGGCATCAGGTTCTCCGCGAAGGCCATGTACCGGACGGTATACCGCCGCTCATCGATCTGCAGTCCGTAGTGCTCCTTCAGATAGTCCACATCGGGGGGATAGGCCCCCTCGGCGGCGTAGCAGGCCACGCAGCTGCGCCGCAGGGTCTCCTCCAGCTGGCGCAGGTCCTCCTCCGACCGGCCGCTGTCCAGGCTGTCCACCGCCGTGGCGAACCACAGCACCGCCGCCACCGCCGCCAGCGGGAGCAGAAAGCCCCGCAGGAGGGAACCTAGACCGTTTTTCTTCCTTTTCATGGGCTCACCCGATGGCGCTCATGATGTGCATCAAAGGCAGCATCACCGACAGCAGGATCAGCCCCACCAGCACCGAGCACACCAGCACCAGGGCGGGCTCCACCCGGCCCACCAGGGCGTCCAGGGCGGCCTCGCCCTCCTCGCTCAGGTCCCGGGCGATCTTCTCCATGGAGGCGTCCCCCGCGCCGCTGCGCTGGCCCAGCTCCAAAAGGCGGCTCTGCCGGGCGGGGAGCAGGCCGCTCTTCTTCAGCGCGTCCCCCAGGCTCTCGCCGCCCTCCAGCCGCTTCCGGCAGCGCTCGCACCGCTCTTTCGCGCCGCCCTCCATCAAATTGGCGGACAGCTCCACCGCCTCGTCCACGGGCAGGCCGCTGGCCATGCCCATGGCCAGGGCCTGGGCCAGCCGGGCGTTGTTCAGCTTCCGGGACACGCCCTTGTCCCCCCGGGTCCTGTGCCAAAGGGACAAGATCCCCCGGCGCAGGGGGCCCACCACGGTGAACAGCAGCACCAGCGCCGCCACCGCCGCCAGGGCGGCGAACAGCACCGGCATGGCGCCCTCCAGCCAGCGGCCCAGGGTGAGCAGACCGGCGGCCACCCCGGTGAGCCGCCCGCCCAGGGAGGCGTACACATCGTCAAAGATGGGCAGCACCTTCACCAGCAGCACCCCGATCACCACCAGCATCAGCGCCAGCATCACCGCCGGGTACAGCAGGGCGGAGCGCACCCGCCGGGCCAGCCGCACCCGGTCCTCGTAATAACGGGACAAAGCGGACAGGGCCTCCTCGGTCCTGCCCGTCCGCTCGCCCACCTCCACCAGTCCGCACACATATGTAGGGAAGGCCCCGCTCTCACGCAAAGCGGCGGACAGCGTCTCACCGCTGTCCACCTGCTCCGCCATGGCCTTGAGCATGCCCCTCCGGTCCCCCTCCTTGGCGAGGAGGGAGAGGGCGTCGCCGGTGCTGACGCCGGCGTGGAGGAGAAGAGCAAGCTCCAGGCACAAACTCGCGATATCGTCGTTGGAGATCAGTCGTTTCATGAAAAGCCCCCGTTTTTTAGTAGAGGTACTTCACCTTGTAATTGCTGCCGTTGCCGATATACTGCATGATGCTGTCGCTGCTGTTGCCGGAGGAGGCGAAGGTGGGATCCATCCGGTGCCAGGTGGTGCCGTCGAAGTAGATGGCGCCCTCCACCCAGCCGGTCTCCTGGGTCCACACGCTCACCCAGGCGTGGTAGGCGGTGCCCGCGTAGCCCACCACCAGCTTGCAGGGGATCCCTTGGCTGCGCAGCATCCCGGTCATCAGCGCGGCGTAGTCGAAGCAGATGCCGGTGCGGCTGGCCAGCACGCTGTCCAGGTCGGGCAGGTAGCCGCTGGTCACCGAGGCCGCCTTGGCCCGGTCATAGGTCAGGCTGTTCACCACGTAATTGTACACCGCGCCCACCTTGTCCAGGGGCTTGGACTTGCCGCCGGTCAGCTCCGCCGCCTTGGCGATGGTCTTGGAGGCGTTCTCATAGTTCACGTACTGATTGGGCCGGATGAAGGGGGCAAACTCGTCCGCCAGGGCCACCTGGAAATTAGCGGCGGCCAGGATGGCGTACTTCTTCCCGGTGGTGTTCTGGAGCACCGTCACCTTATAGCTGCCGTTGCCGTCGGACAGGGGGAAGGTGACCCACGCCCCGGTGGGCAGGTCGTAGGTGTAGGTGGTGGACGGCCCCGTCACCTGCACCCGCAGCCGCTTGCTGTTGGCGGCGGCGTAGCGGGCCATCACATAGCCGTCCTTGGTGTTGGAGTAGTCGATCTCCGCGCCGCCGCCGGACTGGACCGACGTTCCGGAGGCCACGGGACTGAGCACCGTGGGCAGGGCGGCGGGGGCGGCGGACATGGGCACCAGCTCATCGGCCAGGTCCACGCCATCCCCCATGCTCACCTCGTCGATATAGGGCTCGGCGCTCTCATCGGGGGCGGGGGCTTCGCTGGGCTCCTGGCTCTCCGCCGGGGCCTCGCTCTCCACCAGGGCCTCGCTCTGGACGGGGGCCTGACTGGGGGGCTCCGCCGCCTGGGTCTGCTGGGCCATGGGGTCCTTGCCTACGCTGTCCTGCGGGCCGAATACGTCCTCGTCCGAGGCGGTCTTGGAGCAGCCCGTCAGCAGGCAGCAGCCCGCCAGCAGCAGCGCAAGCATGAATTTCTTTTTCATGGGAGCGTCCTCCTCACAAACATATCAGTCATTCTATTACGGTATTGTACCACACCGGCAGATCGATTTCAAGCCGTTTTCAGCTAACGCCCTTCTCCGTGCGGACACAGCGCACGGTCAGGCGCTGGCGGCCGCTGGCGTTGCAGGTGAACAGGGTCAGGTCCCAGTCCAGCCCCTTCACCATGTTCAGGGTCTGGTTGGGGTTGAGCTGGAGCAGCTCGGACACGGTGTACTCAAACACGTTGCCATCCACATCGGTGAAGATCACCGGGTCGCCCACGGCGATGCTGCCCAGCCTGCCGAAATGGTCCACATAGTTGTGGGCGGCGATCACCATGTTGTCCAGATACACCGACCCCCAGTAGCGGCAGGGGGCGATCTTCATCTTGGGGTAGCTCCACTCGCTCATCACCGGCAGCTCCAGCTCCAGCGTGGGCAGGCTGATGTAGCCGATGTAGGCGTGGCCGTCGATCTCCACCTCCCGCATGGGCAGCTCGGGGACGGCCTGGTGGGGCGGGATCAACCCCTCGGGCAGCTGGAGCTCCCCAGGCTCCAGGGCCTGGGAGCGCAGCAGCCCGTAGGCGCGCTCGGCGCTCTCCCCCGCCCGGCGCTCATCCAGGATATTATACCCTGTGAGGCCGAGCGATGTCAACAGGAGAATGAGTCCGCAGATGATGCACACCAGTCCCCGCTTATTCATCGTCATACCCTCCGACCCGGCGGCGGATCAAGCCGACCAGCAGCAGGATCAGCCCGGCGATGGCCAAGATGGGCACCGGCCACCACAGCTGGCCCGTCTGGGGCAGGTCCCCCAAGGGCACGTCGGGATCGTCCAGCTCGATCTCCTCCGGCGGCTGGGTCCCCCTGGGCGGCTGAGTGCCCCGGGGCGGGGCGCTGGATCTCGGCGGAGGGGTCATGTCCCCCAAGGGCGGCGTGGGATCGTCCACCTCAAAATCACTGGGACGGGGGGACGGGGTGGGGTACACGGGGGAACTGGGATAGACCGGATAACTAGGATACACCGGATAACTGGGGTAGACCGGGTAACTGGGATACACCGGATAGCTGGGGTGCACCGGCGGCAAAGAGGGGTTCGGCTCATAGGGGGGGCCCTTCTTGGTGTTGGTCACCTGGAAGGAGTACTTGACCCCGTTCCCCTCCACCTCTTCCACCTTGCAGGTGTAGTCCTTGTGGCCGCTGATCTCCTCTACGGTCCACTCGTGTTCGCTGCTCAGTCCCTCCCAGACGCAGTACCAGCTGCCCTTCTCGTCCGGGAGCGTCCGCTTGGTATCCAGCTGGGTCACCCCGTCCTTTTTCAAGACCAGGGTGATCTTGGCGTCCTCGGGGGGGGCGATGGGGTTTCCGCTGCTGTTGCGCCACACCTTGACCGCCATCAGATAGTGGTCCTTGAGCTCCTCTTCTGCGGCCTTTTTGCCCGCCTCGCCGTCGATCTCATAGATCCACCGGCCGTCCTCCTGGCCCTCTTCCTCCCAGGTGGGCAGGCTCACCAGATAGGGGTCCACCGTGTACACCATTCTCTCCACCAGGTTGTGCGTTTTGTCCGGCGTCTCGCGGACATACCGCTGGGTCACCACCAGGTAGAGCCCCGGCTTCAGCGCCTTGCCCTCCTTGTCCTTGTCGAAGGTGACGACGCCCTCTCCCCTGCCGTCGGAGACCGTTTTCCCCTCTTGGATGGGTGTGAACCTGTCCCGGGTGTTCTCGTCGGTCACACAGCTCTTCAGCCACCGGGCCAGCACCTTCCAGTCGCCAGCAGTCTTTTCCCGGTCCAGGTCCACGAAGGGGGCCAGCTCGCGAAAATCGCCGGTGAGGCTGAAGCGCAGATCCTGGTCCACCGTGGCCACCTTGTACAGCTTCACCTCCACCCCCTCGTGGAGGTAGCGCAGGGTCATCTTGCAGTCCTTGTTGGGGTCGAAGTCCTGGATGGTGCTGGGGGCGCGCACTGCAAAGGCCGTCTGGCTCAGAGCGCAGGCGCACAGTATCAGGCACAGCGCTCCGGCGGCGGCCCGCCGCAGCCAGTTTTTCATCTTCATGGAAAACGCCTGCCTTTCAAAAACCTGTCCCGCCGGGATCAGGTGGGATCTTCTTGGTCATTTGGGGGCTCTCCCCGTTTCTTCCGCTTCGTTCGCTTTTTTTGCTTCTTTTTCTTCTTGCCGCCCGGATCCACGATCAGCCATACCGTCAGCACGATGAGCATGGGCGCGGCCATGGCCGGAGCCACCAGCACCGGGTCCACCCGGATCGCGTCTGAGGTGATATTGGCCGCCTCCCTGGGGTTGGCGATGCGCCTGCCCCGCACCAGCATACGGTGGCTGTTGATGCCGTAGGGCGTGCACGTCACCAGGGTGCAGTAGTCCTGGCCCTGGGTGATGCCCAGCTCGCTGACCTCCACGGGCAGCACGATGCGGATCTGGTCCACCTCATAGGTCAAGGTCTCGTTCAGGATCTTCAGTTGGAAATAGTCCCCCTCGCCCAGCCGGTCCAGATCGGTGAACAGCTTGGCGCTGGGCAGGCCGCGGTGGCCTGACAGGATGCAGTGGCTGGACGCCCCGCCCACGGGGAGGGAGCTGCTCTCGATATGGCCCACCGCCACCTGGAGCACCGAATCGGAGGTGCCGTGGTAGATGGGCAGCACGCACTCGATCTTGGGTATGTCGATATACCCCATGATGCCGTTCCCGGCCAGGTCCAGCTGGCTCTCGTACTCCGCCCACTCCGCCTCGCTGAGGGAGAAGGGCACGCTCTTGCCGGACAGCCAGCGGTTGTGCTCCACCGCCGACTGCCAGATGCGCTCGTACTCGGCTTCGTTCAGGTTGTTGACGCTCTCGCTGTAGCCGGCGATGGCCCGGGACTGGTGGAACGAGTTCCAATAGTCCGCCGCCGTGGGATAGAGCAGGATCGCCGCCCCCACCAGCAGGATGACGACCAACAGGATGTTGGTCAGGTTCTTCTTCATGCAGCTTCATCTCCTTCGCCGCGCCGCGGCACTGCCGCGGCGCGGCGAAGGCACGGGATATCACGTCATGCTATGTCTTTTGTGTCTGTGCTCACTCGTCGTCAGCGCTGGCGCGGCGCTTGGTGATCAGCAGGACCACCGCGCCCACCACCAGCACGCCGCCCACGATGTAGAAGATGGTGGTGCCGATGCCGCCGGTCTCGGGGAGGAGGACGCCGGAGAAGTTCTGCACCTTGCCGCCCACAGTGAAGGTGACGCCGTTCTCAATGCTGATGGGGGTCTTGCCGGCGGTGTTGAAGGTGCTGTCCTCGGTCTCATAGAGATCGACGGACTCCAGCTTCTGGCCCATGGTGTTGTTGGGCGTGTAGTTCGCCTTGATCACATAGTACTTGGGCGGGATCTTGTTGTAGGTCTTGCCGCCCACGACAGGGGCCTTATCCTCCACCAGCATATAGCTGCCGTCGATGAGGTGGTCGAAGCCGAACTTAGCAGTCTCCTCGTCGTCGCCCAGGGTGTCCACGAACACCCAGTCGCCGTCATAGACCTCGGGCTTCTTCTCGGCCGCGTCATACTCGCTCTTCGGCATGTAGACAGAGCCGTCTGCGGCGGGTTCCTTGAGGACCTTCACCAGGTCCCCATCATCGTCCTTGCTGTTGGGCTTGCGGTACAGGGTGAACTGAGCGCCCGGCAGCTCGGCATTATCGTTCTCGCCGTCCACCTTGACCACTTCGAACTTGAAGTTATAGACGGTGTCCTCATCCTTCTGCTCCTCGCAGTCGGTGGAGTTCAGCGTCACATGGTTCTGGTAGGAATAGCCGTCCGCGCCCTCCTTCAGAGTGGCCGTGTAGGTGATCACGATCAGGTCGCCGGGCTGGAGGTCCTTGGTCTTGGCGGCAGCGCCCTTCATGTCGCTGAAGTTGACCGTAAAGCTGTTCTCCGCCTCGTTGGTGGTAAAGCTGTAGTCCGTTCCGGCCACGAGCGGATCCTCAAATCCAGCGATCGCTTCATACTCGTTGCCCTTGCTGTCGGTGTGGACGGCGCCTGCGGTGGCGGCACCCTCCTTGATGGGCCGGTAGACGTTGACGGTCACGCCATCGGGCAGCGCAAGGCCCTCGTCCTGCTTATCCGTGAAGGTCATCACATAGGTGGTCAGGTTGGTGTTGCTGAAATTGTCGGGGATGGGAGCCTCGATGCGGAAGGGGATCTGGTCGCCGGGCTCATAGGCGCCGGTGTGGTTCCAGGAATCGTCGGTGGAGGACTGCACTTCCTTGTTCAGGGTGTTGTTGCCGGTGGTCTTGGGGTTCACGCTCTCGTCCTTCACATGGCGGAGCAGGCGGTCCTTCTGGCCCGCGTCGTTGGAGAGGTCGTGGAGCAGATAGTAGCCCGCGGGATAAGCTTCGGTCTCGCCCGCCTTCTGCTCATAGGCCGCCAGGGCGTTCTGGGGGACCGTGTTGTAGATGGCCTCGGCGATGGCCGCGTTGATGGGGTCGCTGTCCACGGCGCTGCCCAGCGCCGCCAGCTGCTTGGCCACCTCATTTTCCTCGTAATTGGAAGCGGCGATCATCGCCTCCAGCGCGGTCTTGACAGTGGGATTGGGAGCGTAACCATCGCCGCCATCGCAGACGCCGATCAGGGCGTTGACGAACGCCTTCTGCATGTCCGCAGCATCCTTGAACGGCCCGGCCCACTTCAGAGACCCCTCCGCAAACGCCTCGGAGCTCTCCGCATTCACCGGCGTACCGGTAAAGATGGGCAGCACATAGTAGTCGTGCTTGTTCACGGTGAGGTTGAGGTCGGCGGCGCCGCCTTCGGTGGCCGCGAACGCCGGAGCCATCAGCGCCAGCACCATGACCAGGGCAAGCAAGACGCTCGCCAGCTTCTTCAAATGCTTCATTTCTTTTCTCCTTTCAAACTTTCCTGCTCTTCCTTCCCTTACAGGGGAAGCGGGGATCCGCGTTCAGTCCTCCGCCCCCTCTCCCTGGGATCTTTTTTTATACCACAGGCAGCCCGCCGCCATCAGCGGCACGCACGCCATAGTATACCAACCGCCGGCTCCGCCGGTCTCAGGCAGCTCATAGTTGAAGCTGTTGTGGAAAGTCACGCTTCCGTTCACCGCCGAGTCGGAGGCGCTGTCTCCTTTTTCCTGGGTCTTGCCGTCGTCCTTGCTGACGGCGATCTGGCAGCTGCCCGGCTTGCCGCCCTCCGGGAACACCTCCGTCACCGTGTACCGGGCCGTGGCGGGCAGGTCCTGGAGGACCAGCTTCCAGCCGTCCTTGAGCTGGAAGCGGAGCTTGCCGCCGGAGAAGTAGATGTTGACATTGTCCGCATCGGGGGACTGATCCTCCGCCGGCTCATCGGCGGCGGTGAAAGAATACCTGCCGTCCTCCAGCTCAGTAGGCGGCTCCACCACCTTTACCAGCTGGCCCTCGGCGTTATACAGCTTGCCGGCCACCATCTGCGTCCCCGCGTCGGTCAGGTCCAGGTCGAAGGTGTAGAACGCGTCGCGCTCCGCGTCGCCGGCCATGTTGCCCTCCACCCTCTTGCTGATGGTGAGGCTGGGGCCCTGGCCCGGCTCGTCGATGTCGGGGATGGTGACGGCGTTGGGCAGGGTGTACTGCATCCAGCAGGTGGAGCCGGAGGCGCCGCGCTCGGTGTAGAAGAAGGTCAGGACATACTCCTGGGCGGGGTGGTCCTGCCGGGTTCCCTCCACGTAGTCCCACAGATCCACATACTGGCCCACGGAGGAATGGACGCCGCCGATGTCGCACACCAGCCGATTGCCCATGAACACCCACATGTCGTCGTCGCCGTAGAAGTAGTACTCCAGCGGGCCGGTGTAGTCGGCGGGCAGGCTGAACTTGATGGTGAATTTCATCCCGAAGTAGGGGTTGTGGTCGGTCCCGAAATCGCTCATGGGGAATGGATCTGAGCTCTTGAGAAGCGTCGTCCCGCCGAATTTCCGATCCATGCAGTCGGTCTCGCCGTCCAGGGGCCAGAACTCATTGGAGAAGATCTTTCTCGTATGGTTCCAGTTGTCGCGGTTATATCCGAACATCTCCAGGTCCGACAGCACCGTGGCGCCGCCCTTCTTCACCGCCGTCAGGGTATAGGTGTCGCCCTCCCCCTTGAACTCCAGGGAGTAGCCGTTGTGGATGGTCTTGCCCGCCACATAGTTCTCACCGGCGCCGTATTTGTCGCCGGTGCCGAACAGCTTGGGGCCGGTCATGCCGGAGCTCCAGCGGACGCTGTCCCCCTCGATGCCGTCCACGATGCCGAAGGTACAGCCGCTGAGGTTATTGCTGTTCGCCACATTCGGGGTCTGGGATCCCCAGGACACCTTGTAGTCTTTCCCATCCCATCCGTTTCCGGTGTTGGCGTTGCCGAAGGCGTACCGCGCGCCCGTCCCGGCATTGCTCGCACTGTTGATCCCCTGTTTGTTCGAATTCACAATGTACGGGTTTCCTTCCGTACCGTTTCCGCCGCTCACCGTTCCATCGGTGATATCGTAGTCGTAAAACACCGCGCTGTGGAGCTCGTTGTCCCGCTGCGCCTGCTCATAGGCCAGCCGGAACACCGTCTTTTTCTCCTCCGTCTCCTGGATCAGGATCACGTTCCCGGTATTATCATCCTCCACATCCGCCGGGTTGTTGGTGAATCTGAGCTGGTCCAGCCGCTCCTGTGGATACACCACCCAGTCCGCCGTATTCATGCTCTTGGGGTCTCTCCCATCCTTCAGCACCCACAGCTCTTTCAGCCGGTAGTGGGTCAGGCCCTCCGCGATGTCGTCATCGCCATCCTTCTCCGTCATGCTCATCAGGCCCTCCAGCGTCAGGTCGCCCAGCGGGTTGAACTGCCGCTCCTTGGGGAGGTAGATCTGCTGGAGCGTACCGTTCTGGTCGAAGATCACGTTGAAGTTCGCGTCCAGCTGAAGCTCCATGGTCTCGGGCGTCACGCCGTTCTGAGGCAGGACTGCGGCCGCCGTGCCGTTGCCCTTCGCGCTGGTGTCGATGAAGGGCAGAGGGACCGCGCCTCCTTCGGTCACGGGCTGCTTGATATAGGCGTAATACTGCACGTCGAAGTGGGGGTATACGTTCTTGATCAGCATCAGGCCCATGGTGCTGCCGCCCTCCTTGGACATCCGCACCTGGAACAGGACGCTGTTCTCCTCGGCCCGCAGGGCGCTCACCGGGGCGTAGGTCACTTCCCGGCTGGACTCCAGGTCCACCACGGAGATCACCGTGCCCACGTCGGCGGCGGTCTGCTCCGCCGGATCGGCGCCGATGAGGCTGATCTGCTCCTCGCCCGCGTGCTCGGCGTAGCTCAGGAACGCCTCGCTGAACACCACCTCGGCCACCACCTCCACCTCGGAGGCGTCCAGCCTGCGGCCGTCTCCGGTGTAGGCGGTGACGGTGAACAGCTGCACCAGGGTGGCCTGCTCCTCCTCGCCCATCTCCGCCGCGGCGGCCATTGCGTCGGCCATCGCCTGCCCGTCCTCCAGGGGCTCCACCACGAAGCGCACCTGAGTGGGATCCAGCAGTACCCGCTCCGGCTCCTCCGGTTGGGGGATGGGCTCCTGGGACGGCTGCGCCCCAGGGAAGGTCTCCGCGGGGGCGGGCTCCACGGACACGGGAGCGGTCTCGAAGCCAGGCGTCGCAGCGGGCGGCTCCGCGCCGGGCCACTGCTCCGGCCGGGCCGGGTCATCCAAAGGAGGATGACTGCTGTTGATGACAGCAGTCCCCTCTGGTCCGGACACCGGACCAGACGCGGTCATGCTGTCGGATTCGTCTGTCATGGGCGGGGCGGCGCTGTCTGGTGCGCTGTCCTCCGGCACGGCGTAGGCCATCCGCCGGGGGATCGCCGCCAGGGGAACCATGTTCTCCACCAGCTCCATGAACACCTCGCCGCTGGGGCTGGGCAGGGGGTCTTGGGGCTGCTGGGGCTGCTCCCCGCTCTCAGCCACCTGGGCGAAGCCGTTCACCCGGAAGCTCATGGTGAAGGCGTCGGTCACATAGACATCGGGGAACTGGGCGTCCACCAGCTCCACGCCCTCCACCACCACCGGCTCTCGGGACTCCTCCGGGAGCGGCGATCCCGATGCCTCCGGATCCTGGGACTGGGAGGGCTCGGGGCTCTCCTGCGCCTCGGGGTCCTCCGAAGGCGCCGCCGGGGGCTCCATGCAGGTCAGGTCGTGGACATGCTCCATGAGGGTGCATCGCAGGGCACCGGTCTCGAAGAAGCAGTCCGGCATGGTGTGGATGTGCTCGTTCATGCCGCAGTAGAATGTGGGGCCCTCGCTGTCGGGCACCCGCACATAACACTGTTCCGTGTGGGTGTGCTCCTCCTGTCCGCAGATGAGGGTGCGCACCGGCTCCGCCTCCCCCTCGGGGGTGAAGAAGCAGCCGGCGGTGTGCTGGTGGGCCAGGACCTCGGACAGACCGCACACCAGCGCGCCGGTCTCGTCATAGCAGCTCCCGTCATGGCTGTGGGAGGCCAGCTCCTGCTCCAGGCAGACGAACAGCTGCTCGATCTTATAACACCCGTCGGTGTGGACATGCCCCGCAGGGCGCTCCTCCTCCTGGCAGGTCAGCCTGGGGGTCCAGACGTAGCAGGAGTCGGTGTGGCTGTGGCCCTGGGACTCCTGCTGGCCGCAGATGCGCAGCTCCTCCTCGGTCATCCAGCACTCGGCGGTGTGGCTGTGGCCGGGGACGAGCACGTTCCCCTCCTCGTCCAGCTGGTCGGGCCCCTCCTCCTGGAAGCACTTCAGCTCCCGCTTGACGGGGACCATCCGGTAGCACCCGTCGGAGTGGGCGTGGTCCTCCCCCTCCTCCTGCCCGCAGATCAGCTCGTCGGAGCGCTCCTGGCGGTAGCAGTCGTCGGTGTGGGTGTGGCCCGCCCCGCTCTCCTCCATGCCGCAGGTCAGCTCCTCTCCCCGGTCCTGGGCGTAGCAGGAGGCGGTGTGGGCATGTCCGGGGTCGGGCACCTCGATGCAGATCAGCTCCCGGTGCTCTCGGTAGCAGTCCGGACCGTGGGTGTGGGCCGCCCGCTCCTCCAGGGCGCAGGCCAGCGCCCCCTGGCCGTCATAGCACGAGCTGTCGTGGGCATGGAGCACCACGGCGCCGGAGCCCTGGACCGGGCAGACCATCTGGGGCTGGGGCGGCGTGAGCTGCTCCTGCCAGCAGCTGTCGGTGTGGATATGCTCGGCCAACCCGCACTCCACCTCGTTGGACATGGTGACCGCCGGGAGGATCAGCGCGTAGATGGTGACGAACACCACCGCCACCGCCACGATCCGCAGCGCCTGGGTCCTGCGCTTGTCTTTGTGCCGGTCGTGCAGGAAGCGCTCGGCCTCCGTGACCAGATTCTTCTCCACAGCTCCATCCCCTCCTTTCACTCATAGCTGTCCCGCTTTGTCACACCAGGCCCAGCACCTCGAAGGGCCATACCCGGACGATGAGCCGCCCCACGATCTGGTCGTAGGACACGCACCCCAGGGCGGTGTTCCGGGAGTCCACCGACACGCTGCGGTGGTCCCCCATGACGAAGATCTTCGATTCCGGCACCTGGTAGGGCAGGGAGATGTCGCAGTCCCCCAGCGCCTTCTCCACCAAGTACGGCTCATACAGCTCCTGTTCGTTGACGAACACGGTGCCGTCCTCTTTGATGTCCACCCAGTCGCCGGGGCCGGCGATGACCCGCTTGACCAGGATCTTGTTGTCGTAATAGAAGGCCACGATGTCCCCGGGCTGGAAGCTGCTCCCCTTGATGGACACCACCACCTCCCCGCCCGTCAGGGTGGGGGTCATGGAATTCCCGCTGATCTGGAGCACCGGCATCCACAGCGTGGCCACCAGCACCGCGGCGGCGGCCACCGTCACCAGGGCGTAGATCGTGTTGCGCATCACCCGGCGGAACCGCCAGCGGTATTTCTCCCGCCCCAGCTCCGCCTCCAGCTGCTCCACGGTGGGCAGGTCCAGCGGCTTGTCGGGGGCTTCCTTCCCCCGCCTGCCCTTTTTCACCTTCGGTTCCTTCTCCTTCTTCATCGGGTCCACCATTCCTAGTCATGCTGCCAGCCGAAGAACAGGGTCGTCTTGCCGTTCTCCTCCCGTTTCAGCCGGAAGGGCATCTTGCCGTGCTGCCCGCCCTGCCGCTTCCGCTCGGGCCGGGGGGGCGGGTACTGATAGGGGGCCTCCATGCCGGGGGCGTAGGGATCCGGCTGGGGCGCGCCCGGATAGAGCGGCTGGTAGGGAAAGGGATCGGCCTGCTGCGCCCCGGCGCGGTAGGCGGCTCCCGGGGCCTGGGGCGGCACCTGATAGGGGAAGGGGTCCGGCGCGGCCTGGGCCTGGTAAGGGTCCGCCGCCGGGGGCTCATAGGGCAGGGGCTCCCCGCCCGGAAAGCCGGGCTGGACGCCGGTGGAGCCGGGCGCGGGCCGCTCGGGCGGCGGGGCGTACCCCTGAGCGGCGGGGGGATACTGCGCTCCCGGCCGGACCGGGATCCCGGCGCGCAGCGCCTGGGTCAGCTCCGCCTCCCGCTTGTCGCGCTCGGCCTGGAGGGCGTTCTTCAGTTCCCGCAGCTGTTCGTCCTTCTTATCCAGCCGGTCCCGCAGCCGCTCGTAGCTCTCCTCCAGCTGTTTGAGCTGCTGGTCGTTCTCCTTGAGCATCTTGCCCAGCCGTTCCGCCTCTTTGGCCTGCTCCAGCAGCAGCTGCAGCAGTTCCCGGCGGCCCAGTTTCTGTAGCTCCTTGTTGGTCATGCCCAGGTCCTCCTCCGCCTCCGGCCGGCCGGGGCGGACAAAAGCGCCCCCGGTCCAGCATATGCGTCGGCCGGCCGCTCCGACCTGTTCTCAGCCAGACCCCCGCGGGGCGCATCCATGGGGCCGGACACCAAAGATAGGACCGGACTCTCTGCCCCGCAGCATGTATCAAACTTCTGTTTCATTTTCCGCAACATCTGTTTTTTGCCCAGACCCGGAAAACACTGTAAAACTGGATGTATCGGCCATTTTTCTTGCCGCTGACGGGTCTCGATCCCCCTGTTGTGCTTCTAATTGTACCATACCATCTGAAAAAAGCAAGTATTTATTTGCGGCCGTCAAGTGTGCTATATTCACAAAAATCACATTTTCCCTTCATCACGCCGGAAATCCGGTACTTTTTTGACCCCTTTGTTACACCATGTTCCGGTCCGTCAAAAAAATTTAAAATTTGTTCATATTTTGTTCTAGCTATCGCCCCGTCAATTCATTTTATGTTCATATTTCGTTCGATATGTCAAACTTCAGGCGCCGGTATAATGTTCCGCGTTTGACAGCGGGCCGCTTTTGTAGTATTTTGGACGGGAACGATCGACGCGGGCCATTAGACCGCGAAGTGGAGGGATCGAATATGGATCATGGAAAAGAGAGCCTCCGGCTCCATCGGGAGTGGGCAGGCAAGATCGAGATCGCGGCCCGGGCGCCGGCGGCCACCGCCGCCGACCTGGCCCTGGCCTACACCCCCGGCGTGGCCCAGCCCTGTCTGGAGATCCAAAAGGACCCGGACAAGAGCTGGACCCTCACCCGGCGGCACAACCTGTGCGCCGTCATCACCGACGGCTCCGCCGTGCTGGGGCTGGGGGACATCGGCCCGGAGGCGGGGATGCCTGTGATGGAGGGCAAATGCCTGCTGTTCAAGACCTTCGGCGGGGTGGACGCCTTCCCCCTGTGCATCAAGACCCGCGACGTGGACGAGTTCGTCAACACGGTCTATCTGCTGTCCGGTTCCTTCGGCGGGGTGAACCTGGAGGACATCGCCGCCCCCCGGTGCTTCGAGATCGAGCAGAAGCTGAAGCAGCGGTGCAGCATCCCCATCTTCCACGATGACCAGCACGGCACCGCCATCGTGGTGGCTGCCGCCCTGCATAACGCCCTGAAGGTCACGGGGAAAAAGCTGGGCGAGATCCGCGCGGTGTTCTCCGGCGCGGGGGCGGCGGGGACGGCCATCTTCAAGCTGCTGTGGGCCATGGGCCTGCGCCATGCGGTGCTGTGCGACATCAAGGGGGTGGTCTATCCGGGCCGCCCCGACCTGGCGGAGGACCCTTGGCTGGACGAGCTGGCCCAGATGACCAAGCCCGCCGTCCGGGGCGGGCTCAAGGAGGCGCTGGCGGGGGCCGACCTGTTCGTGGGGGTGTCCGCCCCCGGTCTGGTGACGGAGGAGATGGTGAAATCCATGGCCCCCGGCCCCATCCTGTTCCCCATGGCCAACCCGGTGCCCGAGATCATGCCGGATGCCGCCTTGGCGGCGGGGGCTGCGGTGGTGGGCACCGGCCGCAGCGACTTCCCCAACCAGATCAACAACGTGCTGGCCTTCCCGGGGGTGTTCCGGGGGGCCTTCGACGTGCGGGCCAGGGAGATCGATGAAGGGATGAAGCTGGCCGCCGCCCACGCCCTGGCGGGGCTGGTGGGGGAGGACGAACTGGCCCCCGATCTCATCCTGCCCAGGGCCTTCGACCCCAGGGTGGGCCCCGCGGTGGCCACGGCGGTGGCTCAGGCCGCCCGGGATTCCGGCGCCGCCCGGCTGTGAGCGCCCATGATCCAGCTATCCGACCTGCTCACCCTCCAGCTGGAGCTGTTCCTGCTGCTGGCGGCGGGCTTCTATTTCCGGAAGCGGGTGGTGGGGACGCTCCCGCGCTGAGAAAAAGGGAGTCCTCCGCCCGCGGCCGAGGACTCCTTTTTCCTGTTCAAAGCTGCCTGTACATGGCCTCGGCGCCCGCCTTGCCCACGATGTCGGCCACGGATAGCACCTCCACCCGGATCAGCTTCTCGCCGAACCTCAACTCCAGCACATCCCCCGGCTCCACGTCGTAGGACGCCTTCACCGGCCTGCCGTTGGCGCTCACCCGTCCGGCGTCGCAGGCCTCGTTGGCCACCGTCCGGCGCTTGATCAGCCGGGACACCTTCAGCCACTTGTCCAATCGCATGATATCCCTCCATGATAACGATCCCCACCCCCGCGGGGGTGGGGATCTCATTCGTTCCGATCAACCGGCCACCGTGTCCTTCAGAGCCTTGCCCGCCTTGAACACAGGCACCTTGGAGGCGGGGATCTCGATCTGCTCCTTGGTGTGGGGGTTGCGGCCCATCCGGGCGGAGCGGCTCTTCACCTCGAAGGAGCCGAAGCCCACCAGCTGCACCTTCTCCCCCTGGACCAGGGACTCGGTGATGGCGTCCACCACCGCAGCCACCGCGGCGTCGCTGTCCTTCTTGGACAGGCCGGTCTTCTCCGCCACAGCGGCGATCAGTTCAGTCTTGTTCATTATTTCTCTTCCTCCTACAAATTTGTGGTCAGGCGAGGCGCGCACATCAGTCCCTCTCCCGGCGGCATCGCCGCATCTATACTTAGAAGCTGTACCAATAGCCGAAGTATTCAGATTCGCGCGCTAAAATCGCCGCTGGCAAGGCGAAAGAGCGCGGGAATACTTTGTGTATTTCAAGATCTTTCAACGCGGCCAGCGGCGATTTTGGCCGCAAAGCTGGGTGCTGAGGCTATTGGTACGGCTTCTTAAAGCGCGGCGTGGCGCTGTAAGTGTCGATCCAACTGCTTTTTTGCCTCTCTCCACAGGGCGGTCAGCTCTCCCTCGGAAAGCTCGTCCATTTTTTGTCCGGAAGCGCCCGCCAGCTCCTCCGTTTTCCGAAAGCGGGCGGAGAACTTGTCGCAGGCGGCGTGGAGGGCCTCCTCCGGGTCCGCGCCCAAATACCGCCCCACGCTGACTGCGGCCAGCAGCAGGTCGCCCAGCTCCTCCGCCGGGTCGCCCTCCCCGTCCAGCGCGGCGGTCCTCAGCTCCTCCAGCTCCTCGGACAGCTTGTCCAGCGCGCCGGAAACGTCCGCCCAGTCAAAGCCCGCCTTGGCGGCCTTCTTCTTCACCTTCTCCGCCCGCCACAGGGCGGGCAGCGTGCGGGCCACGGCGTCCACCGCGTCGGCCTGGGTGTCTTGGTGCTTCTCCCTCTTCTTCAGCTCCTCCCAGTTGGAGAGGACCTCGTCGGTGGAGCGAACGTTCACTTCACCAAAAACGTGAGGATGGCGGTAGATGAGCTTCTTGCACACCCCGTCCGCCACGTCATCCAGCGTGAAGCGGCCCGCGTCCTCCTCGATGGAGGCATGGAAATACACCTGGAGGAGCACGTCGCCCAGCTCCTCCTTCAAGCCGTCCACGTCCTCGTTGTCGATGGCCTCCGCCGCCTCGTACACTTCCTCGAGAAAGTTACGGCGGATGGACTGGTGCGTCTGCTCCTGGTCCCAGGGACAGCCCCCCGGGTGGCGAAGGATGCGGACGATGTTTTCCAGGTCCTTACAGTCATAAGAATGTTTCGTTGTCCAATCTACCATAGTATCACCTAAATTGCAAGAGTTTTTTCCTGTCCTGACGGCCCTCGGACAATATTTTTTCGTTTTAAGGACCCATATCCGCAGCCAAAAGCCCCCGGCGGCCCAGGGGCCGCGCCGCCGGAGGCCGCGGATACGGGTCCTGGATCCAGAAGCTGTACCGACAGCTTCTCACTCCACCCGGAGGATCCGGGCGATCTTGTCCCCCTTGGGGATGAGGGCCAGGTCCTCCTTGGAGATCGCCTTGGTCACAAGGATCAGGGCGAAGTAGACGACCGCCGCCACCCCGATGGCCGCGAACACGGACAGGGCCACGCCGGTGCGGCTGAGGGCGGCCTTGCCCAGCTCGTCCAGGACGGGCTCGCCCAACTGGTCCACCACCACAAAAATGGATGTTTTCAGCTTCACGCCCAGGGCCAGCATGGCCTTGCAGGCCAGCCCGTGGACCGCCCAGGCGGAGGCGCCCATGGCGGCGGCGGCCCCGGCGGGCTTGAGGAACACCCGCCCCAGGCTCAGGGACCGGGGCAGGGTGCGCTTGATGATGAACAGGTCCAGCAGGGCGATCAGCCAGAAGCACACCACGGTGCTGATGGGGCCGCCCCGGATGCCGATGTCCTCGTTGCCGATCAGCACATAGCCCACCGCCAGCTTGAGGGCGCAGCCGATGACGGTGGTGGCCATGGGCAGGGCCACCATCCGGTGGGCCTGGAGGATGGAGTTGCTCACCAGCATGAAGCACACCGCGATGGACGCCGCCCCCAGCACGGACAGCATCCAGCCCGCCAGCTCCACCTCAGCGGTGGTGGAGAAAAGCAGCCGCATGATGGGCTCTCCCAGCACAAACAGCCCCACCCCCGCCGGGATGGCCAGCAGGGCGGTGGTGCGCAAGGCGGTCTCGCTGATCTGGGCGGCCTGACGGCGGCGCTTCACCTTCAGTGCGGCGGACACGTGGGGAATGACGCTGGCGGTGAGAGGCACCATGAAGGAGGTGGGCAGGTTGTAGAGAATCTGCGCCTTGTTGTACACGCCCTTTAGGGTGCGGGCGTCGTCCAGAGACAGCTTCAAGGCGTCCTGGAGCCGCCCCATGAGGATGGCGTTGTCCAGGATGTTGGTCAGGGCGATGACGGAGGAGCTGAGGGTGATGGGGATGGCCAGCGCCGCCAGGGTGGCGAGGATGGTCCTGGAGTCCTCCGGCTCGTCATTGCATCTGGGCTGGGCCCTGGAGTGGCGGCGGTAGCAGAAGTACATATACACCGCCCCCAGCAGGCAGCCCACCGACACCCCCAGGATGGCCCCGGCGGCGGCCATGGCCTCGTCCTCGAAAGACTTCTTGAAGGCGGAGGCCAGTGCCAGGCCGATGGTCAGCTTGCACAGGGCCTCGATCACCTGGGACACGGCGGTGGGAGTCATTTGGGCGTGGCCCTGGAAGTAGCCCCGCATGGCGGACATGGGGCAGATGAAGAACACCGCCGGGGCCAGGGCCAGGATGCTGTAGGCGGCGTGGCTGTCCTGCATCAGGTCGGCCAGCTGCTGGGGCAGGAAGGCCATGATGCAGAAGCTGGCGGTGCCCAGCAGGCAGAAGGCGGCCAGGGCCAGGGAGAACACCTTTTTCACCTGGTTCCCCCGGTTCAGGGCGTTTGCCTCCGACACCATCTTGGACAGGGCCACCGGCAGGCCGCCGGTGGAGATGATGATGAGCAGGGAGTAGATGTCGTAGGCGGTGTAGAAGTCGGCGTAGGCCGCGTCGGACAAGACCCAGCCCAGGGGGATCTTGTACAGAGCGCCGATGAGCTTCACCACGATGACGCTGGCCGTCAGAATGGCCGCGCCGCCGAAAAACGAGTTCTTTTTGGGGGTGGATGCAGACATATCCTCAGACCTTTCCCATCACTTGAAGAGCAGCGGCAGGGCGTACTGCCTGACCTCGGCGCGGATCTTCTCCAGGTCCAGGGTCAGGAACGTCCCGTTCTGGTATATGACGTTCCCCCGGGCCATATTCATCCACACGTTGGAGCCGTGGGCGGAGAACACCAGGCCCTCCGCCTCGTCGTGGCAGGGGATCAGGTTGGGGGCGTCCAGGTCCACCAGGATCAGGTCGGCCACCCGGCCCGCCTCGATCCGCCCGGTGTTCCGCCCCAGGGCCTTCGCCCCGTGGACAGTGGCCATCTCCAGGGCCTTTCTCGCGGTCATGGCCAGGGGGTCCCGCTCCACCCCGTTGTGGAGGACGGCGGCCAGCTTCATGTCGGCGAACAGGTCGATGCTGTTGTGGGAGCTGACCCCGTCGGTGCCCAGGGCCACGTTGACCCCGGCCTTGAGCATGGCGGGTATGGGCGCCACGCCGGAGCCCAGCTTCAGATTAGAATAGGGGTTGTGGACGCAGGACACGCCCTTCTGCTTCATGATGGCCCAGTCCTCGGGGGTGGTATACACACAGTGGGCGGCGATGGCCCGGCCGTCCCACACGCCGTACCGGTCCAGCAGCTGGATGGGGGTGAGGCCGTATTTCCGCAGACACTCCTCGTGCTCCTTTTTGGTCTCGGAGATGTGCACATGCATCCCCAGGCCGTGGTCCCGGGCGAAGCCGGCCACCCACTCCCACACCGGGGGGCAGGAGGTGTACTCGGCGTGGATGGAGGCGTCCACCAGGATCTGCCCGTCTCCGGCGCCGTGCCAGTCCTCATACAGCCGGACGTGGTTCTCGCAGTCCCCGCACTTGTCCGGGGAGAAGTCCTCCGGCGCGCCGAAATACACCGCGCCGTTGCACAGGTTGGCGGAGATCCCGGCGTCCAACACCTGTTGGGCCACCACCCCCATGCGCATATACATGTCGGCGATGCAGGTGACGCCGCAGGCGATCATCTCCGCCAGCCCCAGCCCGGTGGCGGCGGCGATGGACCGGTCGTCCCACTTGGCCTCGGCGGGGAAGATGAAGTCGTTGAGCCAGGTCTGGAGGTCGCAGCCCCCGCCGTAGCCCCGCATGAGGGTCATGGGGATGTGGGTGTGGCAATTGACGAAGCCGGGCATCATCACCTTACCGGTGCAGTCGATGGTCCGGCCGAAGTCCCCCTGGGGGCGGTTGGGCCCCACGTAGGAGATCTTCGCGCCGTCCACCGCCACATAGCCGTAGCGCAGGGTGGTGAACGCCTCGTCCATCAGCAGGGCGGTGACGTTGGTGAACAGGGTAGTCATGCTTGCCCCTCCTTTTCTCTCACAGGTCAGATCTTGCGCAGGCAGCCCAGCACCAGCCGGGAGAACTTGTCCTTGGCGGCCTCGGCGGCGTCCAGCACCTCTTTTTCGCTGAGGGGCTGGTCCAGGATGCCCGCCGCCATGTTGGACAGCAGGGTGAAGCCCAGGATCTCCATGCCGCAGTGGCCCGCCGCGATGGCCTCGGGGGCGGTGGACATGCCCACCGCGTCGCCCCCCAGGATGCGGACCGCCCGGATCTCGGCGGGGGTCTCGTACTGGGGGCCGTAGCAGTAGAAGTAGACCCCCTCCCGCAGGGTGATGAACATATCCGCCGCGGTCTCCCGGGCGATCTGCTGGAGCCGGGGGGTATACAGGTGGGACGCGTCGGGGAACCGGACGCCGAACTCGGGAAGATTGGCCCCCCGCAGGGGGGACTCGGAGAACATCTTGATCTGGTCGGTGATCAGCATCAGGTCCCCCGCCTGCCAGTCGGTGCGCACACACCCGGCGGCGTTGGTGACGATCAGGGTGTCGCAGCCCAGCAGCCGCAGCACCCGCACGGCGTAGGACACCTCGTCGTACTCATAGCCCTCGTAGTGGTGCATCCGGCCCTGCATGACGGCCACGTTCTTGCCCGCCAGGGTGCCGAACACCAGCTGGCCCTTGTGGCCGGGGGCGGTGGACGCCTTGAAATGGGGGATCTCGCCGTAGGGGATGGCGATGGGATCCTCCACGATGTCGCCCAAAAAGCCCAGGCCGGAGCCCAGCACCATGGCGACTTTGGGGACGAAACTCCCGATCTTCTCCTTGATGCGATCAGCGCTCTCTTGATATTGTGTAAATGTGTACGCCATGGTCACAGCCTCCCATAGTAGTATTTTAAGAACCTGTATTCACAGCCGAGATCGCCGGATGGCCGAGGGATCTTCCCGTCAGGCAAGGCGAATTTTCGCAGGAATAATTGTGTTTATTTCAAGAAAATTCAACGCCGCATGATGGGAAAAGACCCGGCGAGACGGTGAATCGAGGTTATGAATACAGGTTCTAAGTTCAACTGATTTAGTTTACACTATATTCCGTCAGAAATCAATGAACAGGATATAAATTCCGCAAAAAAGCCGCAAGAGTTTGTGGGCTGTCCCCGTTGCATTTTTGGGGGATTTGGGGTATGCTGTTACCGATTGGGAACACGAGCGAAAAACATGGTGACATTTTTGAGGAGGGCCTTCTATGAGAGACGGCTTTATCAAGGTGGCGGCGGGCACGCCAAAGATCCGGGTGGCCGACTGCGACTACAACGCGGGGCAGATCATCGCCCTGATGAAAGAGGCGGCGGCCCAGGGTGTAAAGGTCCTCGCCCTGCCGGAGCTGTGCGTCACTGGCTACACCTGCGGGGACCTGTTCTTGCAGTCCACCCTGCTGGACGGGGCGGGGCGGGCCCTGGGGCGCATCCTGGAGGAGACGAAGGAGCTGGATATGCTCACCGCTCTGGGGATGCCGGTGCGCAACAACAACAAGCTGTATAATTGCGCCGTTGTAATCCACAAGGGAATCATTTTGGGGCTGGTCCCAAAAACCCATATCCCCAATTATGGGGAGTTCTATGAGGCCCGGTGGTTTACGCCGGGGGGGGCGGTGAACAACTATGTGGAGGGCCTTTGCGGCCAAAGGCCCTTGATGTGGGGCAGGCAGAGCTTCGACTGCAATGTTCCTGATCTTGTGATCGGTGTGGAGATCTGCGAGGACCTGTGGGCGGCGGAGCCGCCGTCCAGCGCTCAGGCCAAGCACGGTGCCACGATCATTTTGAACCTGTCCGCCTCCGACGAGGTGGCGGGCAAAGCAGACTACCGCCGCGCCCTGGTCACAGGCCAATCCGCCCGGTGTATCTGCGGCTACGTCTACGCCGACGCGGGGGAGGGCGAGTCGTCCACCGACCTGGTGTTCTCCGGCCACAACATGATCGCGGAGAACGGGACCCTGCTCGCGGAAAAGCGGTTCAGCATCGGACTTACGATCAGTGAGATCGATGTGCAGCGGCTGGCCTATGAACGGCGGCGGATCAACACCTTCCCCGGCGAGTGCGCAAACGTGAATGACGGGACATTTTCTTATTCCTCGATTCCAGATACCCTCGTGGAGCCGTGCAAAACGAACCTCACCCGCCCCGTCTCCCCCACCCCCTTCATCCCGGCGGACGCCGAGCACCGGGCGGAGCGGTGCGAGGAGATCCTCACCATCGCCGCGCTGGGCCTGAAGAAGCGGCTGGAGCACACCAACGCCTCCTGCGCCGTGGTGGGCCTGTCCGGCGGGCTGGACTCCACCCTGGCCATCCTCATCACCGCAAAGGCCTTCGACCTGCTGGGCCGGGACCGGAAGGGCATCCTGGCCGTCACCATGCCCTGCTTCGGCACCACCAAACGGACCCGCTCCAACGCCGAGATCCTAGCCCGGGAGCTGGGCGCGGACTTCCGGGAGGTCAACATCGGCGACGCGGTCAAGCAGCACTTCGCCGACATCGGCCAGTCCATGGACGACCACAGCGTCACCTTTGAAAACGCCCAGGCCCGGGAGCGCACCCAGGTGCTCATGGACCTGGCCAACCAACGGGGAGGGCTGGTGATCGGCACCGGGGACCTCAGTGAGCTGGCCCTGGGCTGGGCCACCTACAACGGGGACCACATGTCCATGTACGCCGTCAACGCCTCCATCCCCAAGACCCTGGTGCGGCACCTGACGGCCTGGGAGGCGGACCGGCTGGGCGGGACCATCGGGGCGGTGCTGCGGGACATCCTGGACACCCCCGTCTCCCCCGAGCTGCTCCCCCCCAGGGACGGAGAGATCGCCCAGATCACCGAGGACCTGGTGGGGCCCTATGAGCTCCACGACTTCTACCTGTACTACGCCATCCGCTGGGGCTTCCCGCCCCGTAAAGTGCTCCGCCTTGCTGCCCGGGCCTTTGAAGGGCGTTTCGACCGGGAGACGCTTTTGAAGTGGCTGAAGAACTTCTACCGCCGGTTCTTCTCCCAGCAGTTCAAGCGCTCCTGCCTGCCCGACGGGCCCAAGGTGGGCTCGGTGGCCCTGTCCCCCCGGGGGGATTGGAAGATGCCGTCGGACGCCGCGGCCAGGCTGTGGCTGGATGAATTGGAGGGTCTGTGATATGAACATCCTCGTCGATCTGTTCCTCACTTTCGCCCGCATCGGGGCGTGTACCTTCGGCGGCGGCTACGCCATGCTGCCCATCCTCCAGCGGGAGCTGGTGGAGAACAAGAAGTGGGCCACCGAGGACCAGCTGGCCGACTACTACGCCGTGGGCCAGTGCACCCCCGGCATCATCGCGGTGAACACCTCCACCTTTGTAGGCCGCAGCCAGGGGGGCGTCGCCGGGGGGATCGTCGCCACCTTGGGGCTGGTGTTCCCTTCCCTGGTCATCATCATGGTGATCGCCGCCTTTTTGCAAAACTTCATGCACCTGGACGTTGTGGTCCACGCCTTCAACGGCGTCCGGGCCGGAGTGGTGGCCCTCATCGCGTCCAGCGTGATCAAGCTGTTCAAGAACGCCGTCATCGACTGGCCCACTCGGATCATCTACGCCGTGGTGCTGGTCCTGGCCGGATACGGCACCTTCTTCTCCCTGCCCCAAGGCGCGCTGGGGCAGGCGCTGGGCTTCGTGATGTCCCCGGTGTTCCTGGTGGTCGCCGCGGGCGCGGCGGGGCTGTGCGTCCGGTGGGCGAAGGGAGGGCTGAAGGGATGACGCCGATCCAACTGTTCCTGGAATTCTGCCGGGTGGGGCTGTTCTCCGTGGGCGGGGGCCTTGCCACCATCCCCTTCCTCACCGACCTGGGGGAGCGCACCGGCTGGTTCACCTCCGGCCAGCTGGCGGACATGATCGCCATCTCCGAGTCCACCCCCGGCCCCATGGGGGTGAACATGGCCACCTATGTGGGCTTCC
>CAJUPU010000017.1 GCA_910588495.1 uncultured Oscillospiraceae bacterium
TTGCTTATCTTTTTATCTGTATTTCAATTTGTCCTTGACTTTGGGTACACTTTAAGGGACATAGATGGAGCCCTGCGTAGGATTATCCAATGTTGGATTTTCCAACGTAGGTAAATCCAATGCAGGCGGCGTCTGCGGCTGTTCATAGATCACATAGTCCGCACCCCGCAGCCGTCCCCGTTCGTCACGCTCCCGCGAACGGACGATGTACCCCGCCTGCTCCAACTCCCGGATAGCCTGCCGGATGGCGTCGATCTTCTCCCGGTTGATAAGGGCCAGGCCCTTTAACGTGTAATCCCAATCTTCCGGGAGTGACAACATTTGCGACAGCAGGCCCTTGGCTTTCAGGGTCAGGTCTTTGTTCCGCAGGTGATGGTTCGACATCACCGTGTACCCCTTGTTCCTCTCCACGCGGAATACTGGCATGGTTCTCCGCTCCTTTCGGTGTCTGGACATGAAAAAACGCCGCAGACTTTTTCAAAATCTGCGGCGTTCGCCGGGACGCAGAAACGGGCGGTGTCTTGCCGACATCGCCCGTTTTCTGTGCTGTTGTTCACTTGTTTGCGCCGCCCCGTTTTCCGCTGCCCTTAAAAAACATTGATTTTACTGGGGTTTTCCATGTTTTCTTATGGCAACGCCCTTGATGGCGGTCGAGGTTGTGGATACAGGTTCTCGGATATTTCATGTTTGGGGGCCGGGGGCCTTGACAAGCCCCGCCCGCCCTGCAATAATCAAAGGCACGAAAGGAGGCGGGGGACCATGAAGCTTGCCCTGTTCGCCTACAGCCGCCGGGGACGGGACACCGCCCTGGAGGCCAGAGACGCCCTTTGCGGCCTGGAGGATGAGTGCCGCTGCTTTGCCCCGGCGCGGTACGCGGGCGGGGACTTCGAGGCCATCCAGCCCCCCTGCGCCCAGTCCACCGGCCCGCTGTTCGCCTGGGCGGACGCCATGGTGTTCGTGGGCGCGGCGGGCATCGCCGTGCGCTCCATCGCGCCCCATGTCCGGGACAAGCGCACCGATCCGGCGGTGCTGTGCGTGGATGAGCTGGGCCGGTTCGTCATCCCCTTGCTGTCCGGCCACATCGGCGGGGCCAACGCCCTGGCGGTCCGGCTGGCGGCGGCGCTGAGGGCCGTCCCGGCGGTCACCACCGCCACCGACATCAACGGCAGGTTCTCCGTGGACGCCTGGGCGGCGGAGCAGGGGCTGTTCCTCGACGGCATGGCGGCGGCAAAGGCGGTCTCCGCCGCCATTTTGGAGGGGCCCGTCCCCCTGTGCTCCGACTTCCCCATCCAAGGGGAGCTGCCCCCCGGCGTGGTGCCGGGAGCGTCGGGGCCGGTGGGGATCTGCCTGTCCTGGCGGGAGAAGAGGCCCTTCGATACCACTCTGCTGCTGGTCCCCCCGGTCCTCCGCCTGGGGCTGGGGTGCCGCCGGGGCGCCGGCGCGGAGCAGATCGGCGGGGCGGTGGACCGGGTGCTGGCCGGCCACAAGATCCACCCCAAAGCGGTGAGCCGCGCCGCCTCCATCGATCTGAAGCGGGACGAGCCGGGGCTGCTGGAGCTGTGCCGGGTCCGGGGCTGGCCCTTGTCCTTCTACAGCGCCGGGGAGCTGGCCGCCCTGACGGGGGAGTTCGCCCATTCCGAGCGGGTGCTGCGGGTGACTGGGGTGGACAACGTGTGCGAGCGGGCCGCCATGATGGGGGCGGCTCGGCTGGTGGTGGGCAAGACCGCCTGCGGCGGGGTGACGGCGGCCCTGGCGGAGGTGGGCTGGACCGCCCGGTTCGGGCCGTGAGCGAAGAAGCTGTATCAATAGCCGAAGTATTCAGATTCGCGAGCCAAAATTGCCGCTGGCAAGGCGAAAGATCGCGGGAATACTTTGTGTATTTCAAGATCTTTCAACGCAGCCAGCGGCGATTTTGGCCGCAAAGCTGGGTGCTGAGGCTATTGGTACAGCTTCGAAGGGAAAAAGCGGCCGTCCGGATCTTTCGGACGGCCGCTTTCGGTCTGTCTTACCCCTCGGGGAGCTCGGGGTAGTCCTTGCCGAACCAGGTGCACACCAGGCCGTAGGGCGGCTTGGGGGTAGCCAGGCACACCACCACCATGATCGCGGTGGATAGGGCGGTGGCCATGAGGACCGGGTTCACCCCCAGGCACAGGGCGGTGGCCAGGCCGTTGCCCGCCTTGGAGCCCAGGTCCAGGGCCAGATAGAGGCCGATGCCGCTGATCAGGCCCGCCATGGCGCCCTCCTTGTTGGCCCGCTTCCAGAACAGGCCCAGCAGCACGGTGTGGAAGAAGGCCACGGTCATGCCGCCGGTGGCGTAGGTGATCAGGGAGGCCAGCAGGGGCGGGGGGTTGCAGGCGAAGAGGAACACCACCAGGGCGACCACCACGATGCCCGCGGTGTTCAGCTTCTTCAGCTTGTCCTCGTCCACCTTGGGATCGATGATGTTCTTATAGAGGTCGCCCACCAGGGTGCCCGCCAGGGAGACGATCATGCCGCCCACGGAGGACTGCACCGCGCCGCACACGCCCGCCAGCACCAGGCCCGCCGCCCAGGGGGGCATGACGGACACCGCCAGGGTGGGGATGCCCAGGTCGGGAGTGGCCAGGGAGCCCTCGGGGAAGAGGTATTTCACGGTGAAGCACAGCCCGTTGAGGCACAGCAGCCAGGCGGCCACCACGATGGCCCCCACCTTGATGGCGTTGTGCAGGGTCTTGGTATCCTTATAGGTCAGGGTGGACATGGTGACGTGGGGCATGGTGAAGGTGGTGTAGCCCCACAGGAAGGCGAAGGAGATGGCGGTGCCGATGCCCTTGGGCACGAACCAGTCGGTGTTGGTCTGCATCAGCTCCTGGATGGTGGCGGTGTAGCCGGGGGTGGCGCCCACGCCCATGATGAACAGGACGATCACCGAGATGGTCATGACGATCCCCTGGATCACGATGGCGGAGGCCACGCCCTTGACGCCGCCGGTGAGGGCCGCCACCACCACCAGGGCGGTGAAGATGGCCAGGCCGATGCGGTAGTCCGCGCCGGTGAGGATCTGGAAGATCCGCCCGCCGCCGGTGATGGTGGACACGGCGAAGGCCCCCAGGAAGAACAGCACCACCAGGCAGCTCAGCGCGCCGAACACCTTGGAGTTCTCATAGCGGTTCATGAACAGCTCCACGAAGGTGTTGGACTTGGTGCGGCGGGCCACGATGCCCACCCGCTTGCCGATCAGGCCCAGCACCATGAAGTTGGTGCACAGGGAGAAGAAGCAGCACACCATCCAGATGGCGCCGAAGGTGTAGGTGTAGCCGGGCACGCCCATGAACACGCCCGCGCCGGCCACGCCGGCGGACACCATCATGGCCGTGACCAGCACGCCGCTGGAGCGGCCGCCGGTGTAGAACTTGCTCATGAAGTCGCCGCTGCCCGCGCCCTTCTTCATGGCCTGGCGGCTCAAGAAGCTGTAGAAGAACTGGAACAGGGTATAGATGGCGAAAACGACGATGATGGTCGTTTTCGCGGCGCTCGTCAGGTTTTCCATATCTCGTTGGCCTCCTTCCCTTTATTTCCTGATGGAGCCGCGGGGCGTCACGTCCATGTCCTTATAGACGAAAGTGGCGATCAGCTCCTGGGCCACCACCATCCCGATGATGATGAGGATCTCCAGGAAGATCCACAGCGGCATGCCCAAAACGTAGGTGTACTTGCTGGGGTCGGCCCCCAGGGTGAAGAGGTTGACGATCATCAGCAGGACGAACACGCTGTACGTCAGCATGGTGATCCAGAACTCCTTGGCGGTCTGGGTGAAGCGCTCGTCAGGGACGATGGACGCGGGATCGTAGTCCCGGCTCATGGGGTCGATCTGTTTGTTATCCACGAGATAGCTCTCCTCTCTGTTTTTCTGCTCCCCGGCGGGAAGGGGGTCACTCCTTGAGCAGGAAGTCCGGGGACATGGTCTGCCAGCGGTCCATCCGGGCCTTCAGCTCGGCCTTGCTCTCCGGGTCCTCCTTCATGGCGATCAGCTCCCAGGGCATCTCCTCCAGGGCCTGGATCACCTCGTGGAGCTTCTGATAAGGGATGGCGATGATGTGCCGCCCGGCGGGGTAGGTCTTGCGGCGCTTCATGCCGTGGTGCAGCCCGGTGATGCAGGAGTTCACCTTGCCGCTGACATAGGGATAGCTGTACATCCAGGCGCAGCTGAGCACGCTGGAGCACTTGGTCTCCCACAGGTCGCCGGAGATGTAGCTGGTGGCCCGCATGAGGATCTCGGCCTGCTCGTTCTCGGCCACGCAGATCACCAGGTCGGGGTCGAAGTCGCAGATGGCCACGGGGCAGAACACCACGAAGTTGACGGAGCCGGGGACGATGGTGGTCATCACGTTGTACAGCCGGGCGTTGGGGGCCGGGCTCTTGAACACGCCGAAGTCATAGCCCGCCTGGCCGCTGGCGCCCAGGCCCGGCTTGTCGATCATGCCCAGCACCATCTTGCCGAAGCAGTTGTCGTCCTCCTTGGTGATGAAGAACTTCTTTCCCGTGGTCTGGGCCTCCTTCACGAACTCGCAGAAGGACAGCGTCTTGCCGATGTGCTCCACGCGCTCCGGCTGGGCGTAGCAGAACTTCAGTGCCACCGCCGGGTACTCCATCCCCAGCTTGGCAAACAGGTCCTTCGCCGTTTGACTCAGCATAGCTTCTCGCCTCTTTCTTTTTGTTGGTCCGCCGCGGACGCTGTCCGCAAAGCGGCCGGTCCGACTCTATTCTATCGCCAAAGGGCCCCGCTGGATATGGCGAAGATCCATGCTTTTTGACGGATCGTACGGCGGGAACGCCCCAGGTCCTTCCGATTTTTCTCCAGGCTCCGGCGCGGAATACCTAAAAATAAGAATGAACTACCTAAAACACTCTATTTCCACCGCTCATCCGGTCCGGCAATTGTTTTTTTCGCCCGATCGTGGTAAAATGGTCAAAATTCCGGCGCGCCGGCCCCTTGCCGGCCCATAGAGACATTGTGAGGTGAGGCGTATGCGGTATACGTTGTCGGATCGGGAGTTCACGTTCTTCTCCCAGATGGTCTATCGGATCAACAGCCTGACCTGCTATGAGGAGGTGGCGGCCACCGTCCTCAAGCAGCTGCAATACATTATCCCCTTCACAAAGGGCATCATCTTCCAGATCTGCGAGACGGAACCGGGGATGGGGCTGGTCTACCAGAACCCGGTGGCCCTGGACCCGCCGGGGCAGGCCTTCGACGAGGACCGGTTCATGAAGGGCAGCTACCGCTCCGACTGGCTCAGCTACACCTCCTCGCCCTGGAGCAACACCTTCCGCCAGAGCGACATCCGGGACGAGGCCACCTTCCGGGACACCCCCCTCTACCGGGACATCTACCGCCCCCAGGACATCTATTACGGCCTGCACTCCATCCTGGTGCACAAGGACCACAAGCTGGCCCAGCTGGGCCTGTTCCGCCCCGAGGAGGCCAAGGACTTCTCCGAGCGGGACGTGTTCATCCTCAGCGCCCTGTCCCTCCACCTGGAGCTGAAGCTCTACTCGGTGCTGGAGAACTCCCCCTGCGTCAAATGCCGCAGCCAGGGCAGCCGCCTGCTGGAGGAGAACGAATTCCACTACGACATGATGCGCAGGTTTGGGCTGACCAAGCGGGAGATCGAGGTGGGCGTGCTGCTGTGCCGGGGGATGAGCAGCCAGGAGATCACCGTCAGCCTGTTCATCAGCAAGTCCACCCTGGACAAGCATATCTATAACATCTACCGCAAGACCGGGGTGAAGAACCGCACCCAGCTGGTCCGCCTGTTCGATCAGGAGAGCAGCCGCTTCAACGCCGCCCTCCGGGGCGGGGGCGGATCCATCGACCACCCCCGCCAGGGCGGGAGCCTGTGACGTGCAAGGTTGCACCGAGGGCGTATTTCTGAGAAAAGATCCCCCGCTGGGGGATCTTTTCTTGCATTGGAACGGGCAACGCCGGGGGCGTTATCCCTCCCCATTGGGAGGGATAAAACATGCAACACACAGAAAAGTACCGATTCGATCTCATCGAGAAGGAGGACGTGTTCTCGCCGGACGCGCTGAACGAGAACATGGAGAAGGTGGAGGGAGCGCTGGAGCGCGAGGCCGCCGCCCGCACAGCCGCCGACGCCGCCGAGGCCCGGGCCCGGGCTGACGCCGACGCCGCCCTGGCCCAGCGCGTGTCCGTGCTGGAGGGGCACCACATCGCCTTTGGCATCACCACCGATAACACCACGCATCTGGGCTTCGCCCCTAAGGTCGTCTTTATCTCTGGTGGCTCCACCGGCGCGTTCTTTGGCGTGCAGGGTATCGGCGGCAATTACATCACGATGACTGACGATGGATTTTACAACAAACTGGATCCCAAGGTTCTCTATTTGGCCTGGGACTGACAGAGAAAAGGCCCCCCGGAAATTTCCGGGGGGCCTTTTTTCGTGCATTCTTGCTGTGTCAGTCAGTCCTTCGATCAGGTCTGGTTCTGATCCCAGCAGACGTAGACCTGGGTGACGGTCAGGCCGTCCCGCTCGATCGCCACGCGCACATGAGTGCCGGTCACGGGCAGGATGGAGCCGGCCGCGTTCAGGGAAGCCACGTCGGTGATGTCGGGCCACACGTAGCCGCTGGCGTTGCCGATCATCGGGCTGTCGGCCGCGTTCAGGTTGGTCACGTCGGCGTCCGCCACGCGCAGCAGGGCGCTCTCGGTGCCGCCGCCCTCCTTGGCGCTCAAGGTGAAGGTGCCGGCCTGGGCCTCGCGGGTGGTGGCGCTGTAGGTCAGCACGCTGGTGATCGCGCCCTTCGCGAACGGGGTGGCGGTGGTGACCACGGCCACGTTACCGCTGAGACGGGCGTTGTCCTTCGTGGTGGTGGCGTTGACGAAGATGTTGCTCTTGGCGGCAGCATCGAAGGTGGCGGTGTAGTAGGGCTCGCCGCTGTCCGTCTTGCCAACCTCGTTGCCCAGGGTCAGGAAGGTGTCGTTCTTCACCGGGGCAGTGCGCGCCGTAGTAACAGCATCGGTGGTGTCGTCAAGGTCATCGCCGGGGGCGTTGGTCAGCCACACGTTCCTGGCTACACCCTTGTTGTACACGGTGTACTGGTAGATCGGGGTGCCCTCGTGAGAGCTCACCAGGGTGGGCTGCGGGTTGCCCATGTAGTAGCTGGTGCTGGTGGTGGTATCCCAGTACACGGCCTGCTTGGGCAGGATGATGGTGTTGACCTTCTTGGCGGTGGCGCCGGTCTGGTCGTAGGTGAAGGCGCTGGAGGTGAAGTAGGTCATGGCGTTCCAGTCGGCGCTCTCGGTGATGCGGCTGTCCGCGGTCACGGCGCCGGCCTCGCCGCCCATCACGGTCCAAGTGTCGGTGCCCTCACCAGTGAGGTCGATCGCATACGGCGCGGCACCGGCGGCCTTGCGGGCACGGGTAGCGTTGAAGTCGATGGTGACATAGTTGGCGTCGCCCTTCAGCTCGGAGATGCCGTCATAGACCTCGTGCACGATGTTGGCGGTGCCGTAGCCGTCCACCAGGATGAACTTGGTCTCCTCGTTGAAGAACAGGTTGCTGCGGTCGGCAGCGGCAGCACCGTCGATGCCCTCAGTGACGGTCTCCACCACGCCCAGGGTGATTTGGTCCTCGCCGATGAGGATGGCCTTGTTGAACAGGTCGCCCGCGGCAGCTCTCTTGGCGACAGCGGCGTTCTGGATGCCCAGGCGCTGCATGTTCATGCCGTAGTCGGTGGTGTTGATCAGCGGGTTGGTGTAGTAGGGAGAGGCCACGCCGCCGCTGATGGTCATGCCGCGGTACACGCCGGCGCCGATGTAGTTCATCTGGCCGCCGAAGCCCCAGGTGTCACGGAAGGGAACGCCCAGGTTGTTGGTGCCGGTCATAGTGTAGTTCTTGCGGGCCGCAGCCGCGCCGGTACTATTTGCCCAGCCGTAGGAGGTGGGAGCAGCGGGGGTACCACCCTTGCCAACGCCTGTGCCGAAGCTGTTGGCGTTGTCGTACATATCGTCCGCACCGGCCTTGATGCCGCTGGTGCCGTTAGCGTCATCGGCCCAGAACTTGGACACGTCCACGGTCTTGACCTCGCCGTTCATATCAACGCCGGTCACCTTGTAGATGTAGGCGCTGGAGCTGGTGTCCTGGGCGTAGTCCACGTAGGTGGCGTACAGGAAGTCGTTGCCGTAGGTGCGCTCGGCGCCCAGGTACTTGCCCTCGTAGTCGGTGTAGAACTTGTAGTTGGCGAAGTTGTAGCTCTCGTTGCCCGCCGCGTCGATGGACTGGGGCAGGGCGTAGGCGTCGGTGCCGGCCAGACCATTGGCGTCCACCACGGCCTGACGGGTCTTGTTTTGGGCGGTGTTCACCACGGTGTTATAGAACTTGGAGCGGTTGAGCACGGTGCCGTTGTCCAGGGTCACGGTGCCGTTGGTGGCGTTGTAGGCAACGACCTTGCCCTCCACAGTGGCCTCCACCTTGTGGAGCAGGTAGCGGGAGGTCTCCTGGCCCAGTCCGTTGATGGCGGTGTGCTCATCGTTGGAGACGGAGCGGGGGCTGGTGCCGGTGATGTGGATGCCCATCTCGTAGTCGCGCAGGGCGGTGGTGGAGTTGCCCACCACGGCGTCCTTGGCGATCACGCCGGTCTTGACGCCGGAGACCTCTTTCAGGTTCTTGTGAGCGGTCGCGCCGGTGGCGGTAGCCTTAGTGCCGTCGATATAGGTGGTCTGCAGCTGGGCCGCCACCTTGATGGCGTTCATGTTGGCCACGGTGCCGTCCCAGACAGCGGCGGCGTTCACAGTGCCGTCATCGCCCACGGGCATGCCCAGGGTGTGGACGTTGCGGATCACGTTGGACTCGGTGATGCGGGAGGTCTCGATGTTCAGCGCGATGACGGCGTCCACCTGGGAGTTCTTGTGGCCGTTGATCTCGCCGTTGGAAACCAGCTTGTACAGCTTCACGGGGCTGGCGATGTTATCGGCCTCCGGATCGACCCGGCCGTTACCGATCTCAAACTCAGTCGCGTTGGTAGCAAATTCATCGCCGGAGCCGAACTTGCCGAAGCTGTTGTTGAACACGGCGGTGGGGGCGGTGTCGTCGTTCAGGGTAAAGCCGGCCTTGACGGCGGCCTCGCCCAGCTGGGTGTCGGTGTCGGTGGCGTCACCGGCCAGCGCGGTGTCGTCGGCCTTGACCACGTCCACCTTGGTGGCCAGGTCGAAGTAGGCGAACACGTGCTTCTTGTTGTTGGACACGATGCCGTTGCCGTTGTCGTACCACAGCTTCAGGTTGTGGCCGATCAGGTCGATGCCGGACTCCAGCTCGTACTTGACGTTGGCCTCCTTGGGCACCACGGCGGGATTAGCGTCGGCAGTGAGCTGAGCGCCCGCCCAGGCGTACTCGTTGTAGTTCGCCGGATTGGTGGCCACAGTGCCGTCAGCGGCGCGCGTGGCTGTGCCCTTATAACCCATGACGGAGCCGGTCTCGCCGGTCTGCTGGTTGCCGATCAGCACGCCGGTGTCATTCATGGCCAGACCGAAGACCCGCTCGCCCAGAGTGGGGTTGGTCTTGCTGTCGCCGCCGCCCACCAGACTGCCGGTGCCGCCGTTGGGGTCGGTCATGCCGTAGGGCTGATAGCCGAAGGCCGGGGTGTAGATGACCATGGGCACCTTAGCGTCGGCCTGGAACAGCAGCTCGGCCACCACGTCGCGGCGGCTGGCCAGGTACAGGGTGTTGCCGTAGTGGGTGGTCTTGATGTTCTTCAGGATCCCCAGCTGAGTGGCCAGCGCGGACACGTTGGTCTCCCAGGTGGCCCCGGTGAACTCGCCGTTCTTGTCATAGCCGATGGCACGCAGGATCATGGCCAGGGCCTCGTAGCCGGTGACGGAGTCATAGGGGTTGAAGTAGCCGCCGTGGCCCTTGATGTAACCCGCGTTGGCGCAGTAGCCCACGTAGCCCGCGAACCAGTCGCTCTCGGCCACATCGGCGAAGTTGCCGTAGTTGGCGTAAGCGCCGGCGCGGTTGTCGTCCACGTCGCCGGTGGCCAGGCGGTAGATCAGGGCCGCCACCTCGGCGCGGGTGATGGTGTCGGCGGGACGGAAGCCGCCCTCGTCGCCCTGGAAGACCTTCATGCCGGTCAGCACGTCGGTGGCTTCCACGAACGCTTCGGTGATCTGGTCGGCGTCGTCGAAATCCTTGGCGGTGTTGGCGGCGCTGGCGGACAGCATGAGGCTGAACGCCATGACCATCGCCATGACCAGCGCGAGGAACTTCTTCAAGTTTCTCATTGGATTGTTTCCTCCTTGTGTTATTTTGCCGTTTTTTCGCAACTTTTCGAAGGAGGTGCAGAGGATGAGCCATCCCGTGGAGGGCATAAAAAGGCGCAAGGCCGGCGACGGATCGGCACGATATACTAGAAGAAGCACAAGATCTTCGGAAAAACCGAAGATCTTGTGTTTCTGAACGTATGATGAAAAAAGACGAAAATACACGCTCGTCTTTTTTGCGGCCTGAAGATGGGTATCGTGCTTCTTCGGCCCTCCCGCCCCCTCCAGAAGGCGGGAGGGCCCAGCCTGTCGAAACGAGAGCCCCACTGCGTTGACGCCCACATGCGGGCCTGTCTCCCCCTCAAAAAAGCGGCGGCTCCCTTTCTTGGGCAGGCTGCTCCACAGGCCGTCCCGCGGCTCACCTCACCCCGTTGGCGTTGTCCTCTTTGAAGATCTGGTACACACAGCTGGTCAGGGGCATGGGAACGGAATCGTTGATCTTCAGGGCGTTGGCCAGATCCTTCAGCACCAGGTTCATGGCGAAGGAGGGGCCGTATTTGCGCTCCTCGGTAAAGGTCCGCAGCAGGAACACGGCAAAGGAATTTCCGGAGGAGGTGGAGATCACATCGGCCAGCATATTGATGTCGATCCCCTCGGCCTTGGCCACGCTGTACACTTCGGCCAGGCCCCGGATGTTGAGCATCAGCAGCAGGTTGTTCAAATTTTTGACGATCTTGCCCGCGCCGCACTTGCCCACGTTGTAGATGCTCTTCCCCACGGCGTGGAGGATGTCGTCCACCTCCTGGATGGCTGTCTCATCGTCGGAGCCGCACATGATGCTGAGGGTGGCGGCCTCGGCCCCGAAGGAGCCGCCGGAGACCGGCGCGTCGACGACCCGGACCCCCCGGGCCTTGTAGAACTGGCTGAGCTCCATCATGGTCTCCGTGCAGCAGGAGGACATCTCCATAAAAATGGTGCCGGGCTTGATGGCCCCGGCCAGGTCGGGAGCCTCAAAGTGGCTGAGGGTGGCGGCGTCGCTCACCAGGATGCCGATGACGACGTCGGCGTCCTTCACGGCCTCCGCCGGAGAGGGGCAGATGGTCAGGCCCAGGGGCTCCAGCCGCTCGGCGGGGGCGCGGTTGCGGTGGATGGCGGTGGTCACGGAAAAACCCGCCTTCAGCAGGTTTTTCGCCATGGGCTCGCCCATTTCGCCAAGACCAAAAAACGCGATTTTTTTCACAGCTTATACACCCTTTCGTCTTGAATCGCCGGTTCCGGGACATGAGGGACCTTGCCTAAAAACAGACGTGCGCGGCTGCCGCGGCGGTGCCGGCGCAGGGCAGACCCAGGGGTCGCGTCTCGATTCCAGGCAAGGTCCCGGCAGAGCACTGCTTCTTACTTTTTATACTTCTCCGCAGCGGTGGCGCGGACGCCCCAGAAGTCGGGGGCGCGCTTCTGCATAAAGGACGTGCTGCCCTCCGCCATCTCGGGAAGGAGCTGGAGTGCGCTGGCGCCCAGGTTCTCCAGCAGCGCGCCCACGGAGTCGTTGAGGCTGAAGGCGGAATCCACCAGCACCTTGGCCAGGGCGATGGAGGTAGGGCTCTTGGCCAGCACCCGCTTGGCCAGCTTGACGGCCTCCTCCATCAGCTGGTCGTCGGGGACGCACTTGGTGGCCAGGCCCAGGTCCACGGCCTCCTGGCCCTTGATGCGCTTGTCCGCCAGCAGGACCTCCTTGGCCCGGCCCACGCCGATGAACTTACACAGCCGCTGGGTCCCGCCCAGGGCCGGGATGGCGCCGATGCCCAGCTCAGGCAGCGCGAACATGGCGGTCTCGGACACGATGCGCAGGTCGCAGGCCAGGGCGATCTCAAAGCCGCCGCCGAAGGCAGGGCCGTTCACCGCTGCGATCACGGGCTTGGCGCCCCGCTCCAGCAGAGCGCCCACCTTCTGGCTGGCGCCCAGGAAGGAGGCGTCGTAGGGGTTGGTGCGGCCGATCTCGGAGATGTCCATGCCGGCCACGAAGGACCCCTCGGAGCCGGTGAAGATGATGACCCGCACATCGTCGTCCCGCTGGGCGGTCTCCAGGAAAAGGGCCAGCTCCGCCCAGGCAGCCATGCTCAGGGCGTTTTTGACCTTGGGGCGGTGGGCGGCGAAAATGGCGATCCCGTCCTCCCGAATCTCCATCAGGAAATGTTCAAACTTCATCTCTTTGAGCATGATGGTCTTCCTTTCTGTACAACACTGAATATTTTTAATACTCCTTGGCCAGATGCCTGGCGATGACGTCCTTCTGGATCTGGGTCGTGCCCTCCACGATGCACAGCACCTTGGCGTCCCTCAGCAGCTTCTCCACGGGATACTCCTTGCAGCAGCCGTAGCCGCCAAGGATCTGAACGGCGTCGATGGCGTTCTGCATGGCGTACTCGCTGGCGATCATCTTGCAGATGGACGCCTCCTTGATAAAGGGCTTGCCGGACTCGATGAGCTGGACGGTGTGCTCGATCATGCTCCGGGTCACCTGTACCCGGGCCTCCATGTCCGCCAGCATGAAGGCGATGCCCTGTTTGGCGATGATGGGCTTGCCAAAGGCCACCCGCTCCTTGGCGTACTTGACGGACTCCTCCAGGGCGCGCTGGGCCAGGCCCAGGGCCATGGTGCCGGTGGTGAGACGCGCCCCGTCCAGGGTGTTCATGGCGATGATGAAGCCCAGTCCCTCCGGGCCCACCATCCACTTTTTGTTCACCCGCACATCCTGGAAGGCGATCTCATTGGTGTAGGAGGTACGGAAGCCCAGCTTGTCCTCGTGCTTGCCCACCTGCACCCCGGGCAGGTTCCGATCCACCATGAAGCAGGAGATGCCCTTGGCTCCCTTGGTCTTATCGGTGACCGCCATGACGGCGAAGATCTCGCCGTACTCGGCGCTGGTGATGAAACACTTGGTGCCGTTGATGATGTAGTCATCCCCGTCCCGGACGGCGGTGGTACGCATGGCGCTGGCGTCCGAGCCGCCGGAGGGCTCGGTGAGGCAGAAGCAGCCGATCTTGTTCTCCTCGCCGAACACCCGGTCCGCCCAGGTCTTTTGCTCGTCGGTGCCCATGCCCAGAACGATCTTCCAGGGGGCGGTGGTGGTGGTGAAACCGCTGGCAAAGCCGATGTCGTGGCGGCCCATGCACTCGATGGCCGCGCTCATGGTGTACAGGTCCAGGCCGCTGCCGCCGTGCTCCTCGGGGATGTCCAGCTTGTGGAAGCCCAGCTCCATGGCCTTGCGGATCACGTTGATGTCGGGCTCGCTGGTGGCGTCCCACTCCTGGAGGTGGGGGTCCACCTCACGGGTAAAAAAGTCGTCGATGAGTTGGATGATCTCCTGCTGTTCCTCGTTCAATATAAAAGCCATATGATGCTTCTCTCCCTTGGTGTAAGTTTGTTTTTATCCTGTGGCCTGGCAGGAAAGGACCGGACTTCAGCGGGTGGCCTTCTGCTCACGCAGGGCTGCGATCTGCTCGTCCGTATAGCCCAGCTCCTTGAGGATCTCCTCCCCGTTCTGGTTCAGGGCGGGGGCCGGCGGGCAGTCCACCGCCGCGTTCTCCTTGAACTGGATGGGGCTGTTGACGGTCACGGAGGTGTGTCCGTTGGGGAAGGTATAGTTGCTCACGTAGCCGTTGGCCACGGCCATGGGGTCGGTGGACACGTCGCTGAAATGCTGGGCCACAGAGGTGGCGATATTTGCCTTGCCGAACGCCATGAGCCACTCGTCCGCGTTCTTGGTGGCCATGATATCCTCCAGGATCAGCATGAGGGCCTTGCAGTTCTCCGGGACGCGGGCCGCGACCATGGTGCTGAAGCGCTCATCCTCAATGAGGTCCTCCCGGCCAATCACGCCGCAGAACGCCGCCCAAGACTTCTCGTGCTCGGTGACCAGGATCATGATGCCCTTGCCGTCCTTGCAGGTGTAGGTGGTGCCCAGGGGAGTGGGGGGAGAGTAGCGGTCCTTGGGGAACTGGTCCGCATAGCCATATTCCTCGCTGCCCTTCTGGGTGGAGATGACCATGTAGCTGTTCAGATAGACGGCCGTGCCGAACAGGGACACCAGGACCAATTCCCCCTCGCCGGCCACCTTCTGCTTATGCAGGGCGGCGGTGACGCCGGTGACCAGGGCCATGCCGCAGGCCACGTCGCCGATGGAGTAGGGCGTGCACAGGGGACCCTTCCCCGCCAGGGGCAGATCCATCAGGCCGCCGCCCCGGGCCCAGTAGGCAGTGGAGTCATAACCGGGCAGCCAAGCCTCCTTGCCCTTGAGGCCATAGCCGGAGATGTGTCCGTAGACCATGCGGGGGTAGAGCTTGTGGAGGGTCTCATAGTCCAGGCCCAGGTTGCTCAGCCCCTTCATGCGGGTGTTGGTGATGAAGATGTCCGCGTCGGCCAGCAGCTTGTGCATCACCTTCAGTGCCTCGGGATTCTTCAGGTCCAGGGCGATGCTCCTCTTGCCGCCGTTGGCCAGCTGCCACATGGGGTTCTCATCCTCTTTGGCAGGGACGCCGAAGCCCACAGCGGACTTGCGCATGGGGTCGCCGTAATAGCCCTCTACCTTGATCACATCGGCGCCCATGTCGGCCAGCATACGGCCGGAGGCGGGGCAGGACGCGAACTGGGACAACTCTACGACTTTCACGCCTTCCAGAACTCGATCCATGTTGAAATTCCTCCCATATTGAATAAGATTTACCGAAATGTCCCCCTGCGGGGCGGCGGGATCGCGCATCGTTCCCTTCCGATCACGTTGGACTCGCTCTGACGGATCGCACAAGAACGGCCCGGTATGGACCCATTATCCCATGGCGATTTGAACAAAGTCAAATAGCCATATTTCCCCAAATTCCGCAATGAAATTTTTCCGGGCATAACCTGGAAGCCGTTCTGAGAGGAAAAAATTTCATGGCTTCTGTAGAAATCGCCGATCGCGGCTTGCTATGAACACGGATCTTTGATAGAATCATGAAAAGCCTGGAGGCCGGCAGTCCTGCTTTACCTGGGCCTGCGTCCCTTTGCAGTCTTGATATCGGGGGAGGAGCATATGGAGCTTCGGGAACTCAAGTACATGATGGAGATCGGCAAGACCAAGCATATGAGCAACGCCGCAAACAATCTCTACATCACCCAGCCGGCCCTGAGCAAGGCGCTGAAAAAGCTGGAAGAGGAGCTGGGGGTGCGGCTGTTTTACCGGGACGGCGCGCAGATGCTCCCCACCAACGCCTGCCGCGTCCTGCTGGAGGACGGGGCCGCCATCATCCGCATGGTGGAGGAGATGACGGCCAAGATCACCAACATCGAGCAGCTGGAGGGCGGCGTGCTGCGGGTGGGGGTGCCTTTGGGCAACGTATACGCTTTGGCTGAGATCATCGCCCGCTTCAAGAAGCGGTGCCCCAAGGTGGAGCTGGAGCTCTACGAGGGAAGCGGCGCTGAGATCCTGCAGATGGTGGTCCGCAGCGAGCTGGACGTGGCCTTTGCCAGGCGCCCTCTGGAGAGCAATCAAGTCAACGAGACCCTGCTGCTGGCGGACGAGATCGTACTGGGGGTGCCGCCCCAGAGCGAGCTGGCGGTCCAGGAGACCTTCCCGATCGGCGACTTGAAGGGCAAGCCCTACATCTGCCTGAGCGAGAGCGCCTTCATTTACTCCGACATCAAAGAGAAGCTTGTCCAGTCCGGGGTGACCACCAAGCCCTATATGTGCGGCGGCGACCTGCGTATGCTCATCCAGGTGGCCCGGTCCTCCGGCGTGCCCATCATCCTGCCCCGGCCGACCCTGTGCTTTTTTGAGGCAGATGATTTCCTGGTGCGCCCCCTGGAGCCCAAGCTCAAGTGGGAGGCCTGCCTCATCTATCAAAAAAACGGCTACCTCTCCGGGGCGGCCAAGCTTTTCATCGGAGAGACTTTGGAGACCTATGCCAGGATCCACGCCTCCTATAGCAAGCGGCTCCAGAGCAAGGATGCCGGGTAAGGCGGCGCATGGAAACAAAACGGGCGCGATGCAAGGTTTGCATCGCGCCCGCGGCTTTGCGGGCATCCCCGCAAGCTGCCGGACCTATCGTTTTTGCTTGAAACGCTTCAAAGTACCCTTCGATTCCGGGCGAAGGGGGATCCTGCCGTTTCTTATAGTGTGACCTTCCTCTCCCGCAGGGCCGCGATCTGCTCCGGGGCATAGCCCAGCTGTGCCAGGAGTTCCTCGCCTGAGGCGCCCAGGCCGGGGGCGGGCGCGCAGGCCACAGGCGTGTTCTCCTTGAATTGGATGGGGCTGTTGATGATGACGGAGGAGTTGCCGTTGGGGTAAGTATAGCTGCTCAGGTAGCCGTTTTCCCACGCCATGGGGTCCTCGGAGACATCGCTGAAGTGCTGGGCCACCCCGGTGGCGATGTTTGCGGCTGCGAACGCATCCGCCCAATCCTGGGCGTCCCGGGTCAGCATGATCTCGCTGATGAGAGTCACCAAGGCCGCCTTGTGCTCAGGCGCCATGGCCGCGCGCTGGGTGCTGTAGCGCACATCGTCCACCAAGTCCTCCCGCTGGAGGAGGCGGCACACCACGGGCCACGCCTTATCGTAGATGGGGACGAAGAGCATCAGGCCCTTGCCGTCCCGGCACAGGTAGGTGGTGGTGAGGGGAGTGGGAGGGTCGGTGCGGACCTTGGGGAATTTGTCCCGATAGCCCTGGGCTTCCTTGCCCTTCTGGGTGGAGGCGATCATGTAGCCCCCCAGATAGATGGCCGTGCCGAACAGGGAGACCAGCACGCAGTCCCCCTCCCCTGTGAGCAGCTGCTTGCGCAGGGCGGAGGCCATCCCCGCCACCAGCGTCATTCCCGTGGCCAGGTCGCCGAAGCAGTAGGGGGTGGTGAGGGGGGCGCTGCCCTCGTAGGGCAGGTCTATCAGCGCGCCGCCCCGGGCCCAGAAGGCCGTGGCGTCATAGCCGGGCAGGCCGGCGTCGTCCCCCTTCAGGCCATAGCCGGAGACATGGCCAAAGATCAGGCGGGGATGGCGCTCATGCAATGCCTCCCAGGAGAGGCCCAGGGACTGGAGGGCCTTCATGCGCACATTGGTAAAGAAAATGTCCGCGCCAGCCAGCAGCTTGTCCATGATCTCCTGCCCTTCCGGGGATTTCAGGTCCAGCGCGATGCTCTTTTTCCCGGCGTTCACCATCTGGAAGGCCACGTTTTCATCTTGTCTTCCGGGAAGGCCAAAGCTCGGGCCCACATACCGCATGGAGTCCCCGGACAGGGGCTCCACTTTGACCACATCGGCGCCCATTTCGGCCAGCAGGCGCCCGGCCGCAGGGGCTGCGGCATACTGACTCAGCTCGATGACCTTTACTCCCTCCAAAACTCGCTCCATAAGATCTCCCCCTTATCTTTTTCTCATCGGGAGGGCGGCCGACGCCGCTCTCGTCAGGCGTGCTGGGCAAATTCGATCTGCGCGTTGTGGATGGTCTCCGGGCTGAGGAAAAACACCTTGCTGCCCGCCGCGCCGGTGACAGGGGCCGGCATGAAAGAGTCCAGGATGTTTCCGGCCTTGATCTCCGCGAAGGCGGCGTCCGCGTCATCCACCGCAAAGCAGACGTGGTGGACCCCGCCGCCGATTTGCTCCACGAAGTCCATGGCGATCCCCGGCCCGATGGGCTCGATCACCTCGATCATCACCTCGCCGCAGGAGAAGAAGGCCACCTTGAGGCCGTGGGCCTCGTTGATCTCCTCCTTTGCCAACTTCAGGCCCAGGCCCTCGCTGTAGGTGCGCTTGGCGGCCTCAAGATCCTTGACCATAATGCCGATGTGATCGATTTTTGGGATGTTCATCTGTACATTCTCCTCTCTTGTTCCTGACCGGCTGGTTTTGCGCATATTGCACGACTGTGCCGGGATATAATGTGATTGTTGCATCCATAATGCACAGAGTCAAATAACTATTGGTTCGGAAAATGTGGAATGGGTTTTTACGTTTTATAACCAGGAGCATGGGGGATCGTCAAATGGATGGGCCCGGCATAGGGGCGAGCCCCCAGGTCCTTCAGTCAAGGACAGGCTCTCATTTTGATGGCGCGGTTCGCCGCATCGCACCCACTGACTTGATGATCTCATAGCCGGCAATGGATAGTTCCGACGGTTATGCAGGCTTCGGGCGGATCCGAAAATATTCAAATCACAAAATAATGAAAAAAGCGAAAAACCTTCGGATTTTCCGAAGGCTTTTCGCTTGAATTGGCACCCGCGAGACGATTTGAACGTCCGACTTCTTCGCTCAGGCGAAGGGTCCGCAGGCTTGTGACGGTTACTCACAAATCCCCGCAAACCTTTGCAAACACACACTTTTTTCAAGTTCAACTGCTCAGGGTTTACCACGGTTTCTTACTGATTACGGCCATTTTTCAGGGCCGCAATTAGCAAGCGATTAGCAAGATGGTGAAAAAGCGCTTGATGATTCAGAGTTCGATCTGTTTCAAGTTCGCCAAAAAATGGCTCTTGACTATCGTGTGTCCCGTTCCCTGCCGCCTCTTTACTGCTTCCGGGAGGGGATGCTCAAAAGTTCCTGAACCCGACCTTCTAACAGCTTTTCCAGATGATCCAGATGTGTGTCCGTTACTGTTCCGGCAGGATGGCGGTGGAACTGGAACCCAATCATATGGCGAAGCTGGGCCTTTTGAACCGGCCCCATCACCGCACGGCAAATGTCCTCATAGGACACTTGATAGGGATTTGTTCTCATTTTGGCGTAGGCTTCACAGTACGGTTCCCGTCCGCTATTGGAAGCGCCGCGTGTTCTGACCTTGTAGAGATAGATGCCGTCGCCCTCGATCAGCCGCCACGCTTTGGGAAGCATCCCGCTGGTGATAAGTTCGGGAGAGGTTGTGAACGCCTCATGGCTTTGTTCTGCGCCAGTGTAGGCCACCAGCGCCAGAATTTCAGAGAAGTGGTTCTCATAAAGGTTATACGCTTCAAACGTCCCCTCAAAGCCCTCTGGAACGACCCAATAGCTATCGTTCAAAGACAGGCCCTTGCAAACGTCGATGATCCCTTTGGTATCGTCGTGGCTCAAATTCAAGGTTTTGAGTATTTGATCCACAAAGGTGCGATTTTTGGGAATGACCCTTCTGCCGAGCCAATGGATGCCCCCCCTCGCTGGTCTGCTCTAAGTCCAGAGGCATAAGCGGAGCGTATTCTTCCTGTACGGAGATGATATTGGCAACCAGGCCATCCAACCCCCGTTTCTCCAAAGAGAAGCACATCAGTTGGGGGCAAACAACGCTGCACTCTTCAGGGGACAAGGTCTTAAACTTTTTGATGCAGTCATTTCCAATCAAAAGTTTATCCATTGAGAGCAGTTCGGCCAAAATGAATCGAACAAATAGTCTGATATTTCTAAGGCTTGTGTATTTCTAGGGGCAGACAGGTTGAACCAAACCTGCAGCAAATACATCCGTAGAATTAGTTCCAGATCGATAGGTGGACACCCCCGCTGGCCTGCTGAATAGTACGGTCTGACGACCCGACCCACTCATCCCGCAGGATGATTTCCAGAAATTCTTCTCGCTTCGTTTTCTTCTTCCTGCAGCCGTATTCCATATCGCTCAAGGTCTGTTGCTTCATACTCCTACCACTCGCTTTATTTTACCACTTCTTCCTACTCTATGGGCCCGATTTATCAGGGATCCCTAAAGCAAAAGACTACCGTTGAACCGTTCTGCCATAGTACCGCGCACTGTGCCACAAGAAAGGCATCGGGCAGGAAGGACGACCTTTCAGCCCGATGTCTTTTCATGTATTCCGATTATTGCGCTTTGCGGGTGACTATGCTGATCTTCCATGTGTTCCGATAACGCCCGCCAGGCGGCAGGCGGATCAGGTCGGGCTGCTCCTCCAAAACGGCGACTTTGCCGTGAGACGAAGGCAGGGAGCACCAGGGCTCGATGCAGAGATAAGGCGCGTCGGCGTGGGGGCAGTGCCACAGCCCCAGATAATCCATGCCGGGGAACTCCACGCAGACGGCCCGTCCTCCGCCCGCCACCTCCAGCGTGACCCGGTGTCCCGCGCCCTTCAGCACGATGGCGTCGTCGTCGAACAGGCTGTGGTCCAGGGGCAGAAAGCGGTCCTCCGCCAGGGGAAAGGGCCGGTCCGTCCCGTCCAGAAAGCAGTCCGCCGTAAACCCGATCCGGCGCGGGCGGCAGGGTGGGTCAAAGCGGAGGCGATAGTCCTCGAACCGCTCCCCCTCTCCCAGGGGCACGTTGAAGCCGGGGTGGCCCCCCAGCCCGAAATACATCATCCGGTCGTCCCGGTTGTCCACCTGGTAGGTGACGGACAGGGTCTCTCCCTCCAGCGCGTAGCCGATCCGAAAGGCAAAGGCCCGGGGATAGATCGGCATCGTCTCATCTGTGGAGGCCAGCTCCATGGTAAGGCTGGCGTCCGTGCGCTCCACAAGAGAGAACTCCGAGCGCATGGCAAAGCCGTGAATATCCATGTGGTAGAGCCGGTCGTCCAGATAGTAGGTGCCGTCCGTCAGCCGGGCCACATAGGGGAACAGGTTGGGTACCCGGTCGGGCCAGTATACCCCGTCGCCCTGCCACAGGTACTGCTTCCCGTCCGCCCCGAGGATGGAGCGCAGCTCCGCCCCCAGCGAGGCAATTTCCACCTGGAGAAATGGATCTTGTATGGAGTACCGCATCATTTTGCCGGGGGATACTCGTTGCACAGCAGGCGGTAGGGCGGCTCGTCCTCCTCAATGGTGGGGAAGCGGCCCACCGGCGGTTCGAACCGGTTGTCCGTGTTGTCGTCGTTGCACTGGCTCACCTCGCCGATGACCACCGGGCCGGTGCCCGGCTCCACGTCGAAATCGTGATACAGCCGGGGCTGGATCGAGATGCTCATGCCCGGCGTCAGCCGGACCTGGGTGCCGGCGGGAACGGTGACGGCCCGCCCGTCCAGATGGACCGTCACATCGGAGGCCGTGTCCATGGACTCGTCGGGCAGGGAGTTATATACCCGGATCAGCAGGGTCCCGCCGTTGCGGTTGATGATGTCCTCCATCTTGCTCCAGTGGAAATGGTTGGGGGAGTGCTGTCCCTCCATCAGGTAGATGAGCTTTTCCGCATAGGTCTTGGGGTAGAGCTCCTGCTTGGCGTGGTTGCCGTTGCGCAGGGTGATGAGGGAGAAGCCCACTTTCTCGAAATCGCCCAACCCATAGTCGGTGATGTCCCAGCCCAGCATGTTGTCCCGGACCTCGTCGTACTCGTGGCCCTTTTCCCGCCACTCCTCCGGGGTGAAGTGGCAAAAAGGGGGAAGCTGGATCTGATACCGGGCGAGGGTGTCCTCCATCTCCCGGAGCGCGCGGTTGATCTCACTGCGTTTCATATGGCCTGTACCTCCATAAGTGATATGCGGCCATCATAGCACGGCAAGAACCGGGAAAGCAATGCATTATGATACGTCGCACAAAAACGGTGGCCCGCCCCGGGCGCTCAGAGCTCAGGGCTGTCCGGCTCCTCCTCCTGGGCGGCGCGCAACGCGTACTGGGAGGGGGAGTAGGAGGTGTACCGCCGGAACACGCTGGAAAAGTAGTTGCTGCTGGAAAATCCCAGATCCATGGCCACCTGGGTCACGCTGTGGCCCTCCTGCAGGAGCCGCTTGGCAGCCTCCACCTTACGCAGGTTGATGAAGTTTCGGGGGCTGATGCCCAGCTGGAGCTTGAATTTCTGCTTGAACCGGGACACCGACAGCAGGGCGGTCTGGGCCAGCTCCTCCATGGACAGCTCCTCCTGGATATGCTCCATGATGTAGTTGGTGGCCCGGCCTATGTCCGGCGTGATCCGAAAGCTGACGTCCGCCGCGCTCTCCACCACCCAGTACAGAAAGAAGCCCAGAAGCTGGGCGCCCTGGCGGATCTGGAACGGGTCTGTGCTGTTGATATATTGAAAGACGGCGGTCAGCATTTCGGTGGCTCGGTCCGCGTTCAGCTGGATGACCCAGGCAGGCAGCTGCCTGAGCCGTTCCAGCAGCGCCCCGGCCGCCTCCTTCTCCATGAAGAGAAAGTGGGCGGGATCATTTGCCTCCAGCTGGAACCAGTACATCTGGTGCAGGGACAGGGGGACGGCCCCGGTGTCGTGGGGCTCGTTGGGCGGGACCACGAAGAGGTCGCCGCCGGTGAGGGAATAGGAGTGGTCCCCCGCCCGGAAGCGCACATGCCCCTGGACAAAAAAGGTCATCTCGAAGGCGTCCTTGTGGTAGTGGTAGGTCAGCGCGGGGATGGCCTTGGAGGTGTTGTGGTGGCCCATCATCCGCAGGCCGGGGATGCCCAGCTGCCTGCCGGTGACGATCTTCCGCTCCTTGGTGTCGCACGGGGCGTCTACCCATTCGATTGGCTGTGTATTCATGGGATGTCCTCCTGCTCCTTCGATTTTGTACTGCATTCGTTCTTAGATGCAGTACAAAAAGAAGCGACTATAATAGCAATATAACATGTTTCACGAAAATCATCAAGGTTTTGCTTCGCTTCTTATGCAAATTAAAGGGAGGACAACGCAATGACACCCAAGGAAAGCTTTGAGGCCGCTCTGCGCCGCGAACCCATCCAAGGCCATGTGCCCCATTTCGAGCTGGTGATGTTCCTGACCATGGAGGCTGTGGGCCGGATCCACCCCTGTCACAGAGACTACTCCCAGTGGTATCAGATGAGCCGGGCCGAGCGCCGCCTCCATCTGGTGGATATGGCCAAGGCGTACATCGAGGTGGCGGAAAAGTACCACCACGGCGCCATCTTCGTCCATCCCAAGCCCGGCCCCACCGGCGAGCTGCCCACCGATATCGAGGCCACCCGGGAGATCCTGGAGACCATTCGGGAGCTGTCCGGCGACACCTACTCTCTGATGATCCACGGAGACCCCACCTACCCCATCCCCACCGGGGACACCATGATGGAATTCTCCGCCATGATGTACGAGGAGCCGGAGAAGATCCACGAGGGCACCAAGCGGCAGGTGGAGTTCTGCCACAAGCTGTGCGACGAGCTGATGAAGCACAAGGGCCTGCTGGACGGCTGGGCCCTGTGCTCCGACTACTGCTTCAACGTCAACCCCTTCTACAGCCGGGATATGTTCGCCGAGTTCGTCCAACCCTACTTAAAGGAGATCTGCCAGTACTACCACGACAACCACACCTACGTCATCAAGCACACCGACGGCAACGTGATGCCCATCCTGGACATGATCGTGGACTGCAAGCCGGACGCCGTCCACTCCCTGGACCCCCAGGGCGGTGTGGACCTGAAGGAGGCCAAGCGGCTGTACGGCGACAGGGTATGCCTCATCGGCAACGTGAACTGCGGCCTGATGCAGACCGGCACCGAGGAGGAGCTGATCGCCGACACCCGCCGGGCCCTGCGGGAGGGTATGCCCGGCTACGGCTACATCTTCTCCACCTCCAACTGCGCCTTCACCGGGCTGGAGCTGAAGCGGTATGAGCTGATGAACAAGATCTGGTGGGAGGAGGGCGTCTATCAATGACAGGCCGAGAGCGCATCCTGAACACCCTGGAATTCAAGGGGACGGACCGCATCCCCATGGACGTGTGGGTCCTCCCCGCCGCCCGGATGGAGCACGGGGAGCGCCTGGCGGCGCTCCAGGAGAAGTACGCCGGCCGGGTGGATATCGCCTCCATCGTGGGTCCCTTCGACCACGGCTTCACCCCCGCCTATTATGAGCCCGGGGAGTTCACCGACCCCTGGGGCAGCGTCTGGCGCAACCTTCAGCCGGGGGTCATCGGTGAGGTGAAAAAGCCCGTCTTTGCCGATTACGCCGCCATGGAGGGCTACATCCCCCCCATTGAGCGATTCAAAAAGGAATGGGCGGAGCACAGGGGGGAAACCGCCGCCCGGATCGCCCAGGCCAGGGCGGCGGGGAAATTCGTCATCGGCGGCTGGATCAGCGTCTTTGAGCGGATGCAGTTTCTGCGGGGGACCGAGGAGCTGTACTGCGACATCGCCCTGGAGGAGGAAGAGCTGGACCGGATGACCGAGATCATCATGGATTTCATGCGTGTCTACGTGGACGCCTGGGCGGAGATGGATGTGGACGCCATCCCCTTCGGCGACGACTGGGGCACCCAGATCAGCCTGCTCATCTCCCCGGCGGTGTGGGTGAAGCGGTTCAAGCCTTTGTACCAGGAGCTGATCGACAAGATCCACGCCGCGGGCAAAAAGGTGTTCTTCCACAGCGACGGCTACATCTTCGACCTCTATCCCCACTTCATCGAGATGGGGGTGGACGCCATCAACTCCCAGCTGTGGTGCATGGGGGTGGACAAGGTGGCGGAACAGTTCGCCGGAAAGATCACCTTTTGGGGGGAGATCAGCCGTCAGGACACCCTGCCCAACGGCACCCCGGAGGATATCAAGGCGGCGGCCCGAACGATGATCCAGGCCCTTCACGTCAACGGCGGTGGGCTGATCGGCCAGAGCGAGCTGAACCGGGACGTGCCCCTGGAGAACGTGGAGGCATTCTACCAGGCCTGGGACCAGGAGGTGTAGGGCGATGGAGTTTACGCCGGACTATACCAACCTGGTAAAGGCCGCCCGGAATATCGAGGTGGAGCGCTTCCCCCTCTACGAGCACAAGATCGACCCGGTGGTGATGGAGGCCGTCGCCGGCGAGAAATTCGCCCAGCTGTACAATGGAGACGACCGAGACCTGGACGAGTTCTTCCGCCACTACTGCAATTTCTACCGTGACATGGGCTACGACACCGTCTCCTTTGAAGAGCTGATCGGCCCGGCCATGCCGGGCAGCGGCGCCCTGGGCGAACATGTCAAGGGCGCGATCCAGACCCGGGAGGACTTTGAGCGCTACCCCTGGGAGGGCATCTGCGATACCTATTTTGAAATGTACCACTGCTCCTTCGAGGCGTTGCGGCGCAATCTGCCCGCAGGCATGAAAGCCATCGGCGGCGTGGGCTACGGCATCTTTGAGTGCGTGCAGGACCTGGTGGGCTATGAGGACCTGTGCTACATCCGGGCGGATGACGAGGAACTCTACCGGGATCTGTTCTTCAAGATCGGCGAGAGCAACCTGAGGATCTGGAAGCGGTTCCTGAAAGAGTACGGCGATATCTACTGCGTGTGCCGGTTCGGGGACGACCTGGGCTTCAAGTCCGCCACCCTGCTGCCCCCGGAGGACATCCGGGAACTGGTGATCCCCCAGTATAAGCCCATCATCCAGGCGGTGCACGACGCGGGCAAGCCCTTCCTGCTCCACTCCTGCGGCTGCATCTTCAGCATCATGGACGACCTGATCGCCGCGGGCATCGACGCCAAGCACTCCAACGAGGACCAGATCGCCCCCTTCCCCTACTGGGTGGAGACCTACGGAGACCGAATCGGCAACTTCGGCGGCATCGACACCGACGCGGTGTGCCGCCTGGATGCCGACGCCATGTACGACTATATCCACGAGGTGGTGGGCAAGTCCCGGGGACACGGGGGCTTCGCCTTTGGCTCGGGCAACTCCATCCCCGACTACGTGCCCCCGGAGGGCTACCAGGCCATGAACGACGCCGCGCGCCGCATCCGCGGCGACTTCGGCAAATAGACCAGTACCATCCGGCGCCCTACAAGCGCTGATGGAAAATAAATGGAGGTATTTGACATGAAAAAACTGCTTGCGTTGATCCTCGCATTGACCATGAGCTTGACCCTGGCGGCCTGTTCCAGCGGCGACACCACCGGGAGCAAGGCGCCCGCCGACGAGAGCAAGGCGCCCGCCACAGAGAGCAAGGCCCCCGATAACGAGGGCGGCAAGAAGCTGATCGCCGGCATGGTGTTCCAGGAGGACCAGTTCTTCAAGCTGCTGTCCGCCGGCTACGAGGCCGCAGCCAAGGACATGGGCTATGACATCCAGCTCACCAACACCAATAACGACCAGAGCAAGGAGACTGAGGCGCTGAACACCTATTCCGCCCAAGGCGTGGTGGGCGTGGCCATCTCCCCGCTGAACACCCAGGTCTCCCCCGCCGCCGTGGAGGACGCCCACAACGCCGGTATGGAGATTGCCGTCTGCAATGCCGCCATCGACGCGTTCCCCTACGCCGTTGCCTCCTTTTCCGCCGACAACGTCTCCTTCTGCAAGCAGACCGGCGAGGCCGCCGTGGCCTTTATCAAGGAGCACTATGAGGCCGACCGCACCCTGAAGATCGGCGTGGTGCAGTTCAAGACCCAGGTGCCCGAGCAGTCCGCCGACCGGGTGAAGGGCTTCTTCTCCGCTCTGGACGAGGCGGGCGTCAAGTACGAGATCGTCTCCGACCAGGACGCCTGGCTTCAGGACATGGCCGTGGAGACCGCCGGCGACATGATCAGCGCCAACCCCGATCTGGACCTCATCTACGCCGCCAATGACGGCGGAACCGTGGGCAGCGTCATGGCCGTGGAGAACGCGGGCAAGGCCGGTCAGATCTTCGTGTTCGGCACCGACGGCTCCGAGCAGATCGTCTCCCTGCTGAAGGCCGACACCAACATCCTCCAGGCCGTCACCGCCCAGGACGCCTTCCAGATCGGCTACTCCACCGTGGAGGCCCTGATCAACAAGCTGGAAGGCAAGACCGTCGAGGGCGAGGGCAAGACCAATATCATCCCCGGCATCCCCCTGGTCCGCGGCGAGACCGAGACCCTGGACAAGTACCTGACCGACCTGCAGGGCATGATGTAACACAGCAGCAGCTGAATAGGCCGCCCCACCGCCCATCCGGGCGGTGGGGGCCTGCGCCTGCTTGACGGCCGTGATCGGAACGCCGCCGGAAACGCGGCAGGGCTCCGATTGCGGCCGGCTGGACCAGCGCGGGCGGAAAACGTATGTCTATAGTCGGCGCTTGCGCACTTTTGTGCCCCCGGCGGGCCGTTGGCCCACTGGCTGAAAAAACGCAGTCTGCGTTTTTTCCATCGCGCTGACTATATAAAGAATGGAAGGAATGGCATATGAGTGTATTGAGGACTGAGGGGATCGTGAAGGATTACCCGGGCACGCGGGCGCTGGACGACGTGACCGTTTCCTTTGAGGGGGGCAGGGTGCACGCCTTCATCGGAAAGAACGGCTCGGGAAAGTCCACGCTGGTCAAAGTGTTTTCCGGCGCGATCCAGCCCACCCAGGGCAAGTTTTTCCTGGACGATCAGGAGCTGCACTTCTCTGACCCCACCGACGCCTTCAAGCAGGGGATCGCCACCGTGTACCAGGAGCTGAGTCTGGTGCCCTACCTCACCGTGGCGGAGAACATCTACCTGGGCCGCCTGCCGAAAAAGGGCAGGGTCATCGACTGGAAAAAGACCTATGAGATGGCCGGGAATCTGCTGAAAAAGATGAACGTGGACATCGACCCCCACGAGAAGGTGTTCCGGTTGAGCATGTGGCAGTGCCAGGTGGTGGAGATCACCAAGGCCATGAGCTTCTCCCCCAAAGTGCTGATGCTGGACGAACCCACCAGCGCCCTGGCCCAGAACGAGACGCAAAGCCTCTTTGAAGTGGTGCGCACCCTGCGGGACCAGGGGGTGGTGGTCATCTACATCTCCCACCGCCTCCAGGAGATCTGGGAGATCGCCGACACCGTCACCGTGCTGCGGGACGGCAAGTTCATCGGGAAAAAGGACGTGGGCGAGCTGGACCACAAGGGCGTCATCAAGATGATGTTCGGCGACGTGGAGCTCAAGGCCCGGCCCACGGACCTGGTGGTGTCCGACGAGGTGGTCATGAAGGTGGATGGCCTGACTCGGGCCGGGAAGTTTTCCGACGTGAGCTTCGAGCTGAAGAAGGGCGAGGTGCTGGGCATCGCCGGAATGCTGGGGGCGGGGCGCACGGAGCTTTTGCGCTCCCTGTTCGGGGTGGACGGCTATGACAGCGGCAGAATCATCATGAACGGCGAGGTGATGGAGCGCAGGGCCACCCCGGAGCAGATGAAAAAGCGGGGCATGGGCCTGACCCCCGAGGAGCGGAAAAACCAGGGCGTCATCTTGATCCACTCCATCCGGGACAACCTGTGCAACGCCTGCCTGGACAAGGTGTCCGACCACCACATCATCAACCGCAAGCGCCGGGAGGAGTTTGCCAACCGGCAGGTGGAGGACCTGGCGATCAAGATCCCCGGCATCATGGCCAACGTGGGCTCCCTGTCCGGCGGCAACCAGCAGAAGGTGGTCATCGGCAACTGGCTGAACACCGGCCCCAAGATCATGATGTACGACGAGCCCTCCCGGGGCATCGACGTCAATGCCAAACAGCAGATCTTCCAGATCATGTGGGACCAGTCCCGCAAGGGCGTGTCCAGCATCTTCGTCTCCTCCGAGCTGGAGGAACTGATGGAGGTCTGCCACCGCATCCTGGTGATGCACATGGGGCGGATCGTTGGAGAGGTCTACCCCGAACAGCTGACGATTGAACAGCTGTATGCCGACTGCATGGGAGGAAGAATAGAATGAGTGAGAAAGGCGTCAAGCTCCCCAAGATGAGCCTGTTTTCCAAGAAAAGGACCAACAACTTCTTGCTGGACCATATGATAGAGCTTCTGCTGGTGGTCATGATCATCGCGCTGAGCATTGCCGAGCCGAAGTTCATCGGCGTGGTCAACATTTTGAACGTGCTACGCAACTGCGCTATGAAGGGCGTCATCGCCTACGGCATGTGCCTGGTCATCATCTCCGGCGAGATCGACCTGTCCGTGGGCTCCCAGGTGGCCCTGAGCGCCGTCATCGCGGCCTGGGTGTCCAAAAACCTCAGCGCCGCCGGTGTCATGCCCCAGACGCTGGGCGCGGTGGTGGGCGTGATCGCCGCCATCGCTGTGGCCATGCTCATCGGCACCTTCCACGCCTGGGCCCGGCACAAATTCGGGATGCCCTCCTTCATCGTCACCCTGGCCAACCTCAACATCCTCTATGGCCTGGCGGCTATCATCTGCGGCGGCTTCCCCATCACCGACTGCTTCCCCGACTGGTACGTCAAACTGGGCACCGGCCGCATCTTCGGCATCCCCGTGCCGGCGCTGATCTTCATCCTGGTGTTCTTCCTGTTCTGGTTCCTGATGGAAAAGACCGAGCTGGGCCGCCAGATCTACGCCGTGGGCGGCAACGCCGAGGCGGCGCGGCTCAACGGGATCAGCGTGTGGAGGACCCGGCTGTTCGTCATGTGTATCGTGCAGCTCATGTGCGTGCTCAGCGGCGTGATGAACTCCGCCCAGGTGCGCAGCGCCACCTTCGGCTTCGGCCGTGGCTGGGAGACTCAGATCATCTCCTCCGTGGTCATCGGCGGCACCAGTATGCTGGGCGGCATCGGCACCGTGTGGGGCACCCTCATCGGCGTGCTGTTCACCGGCATCATCAACAACGGCATGACCCTGCTCAACGTCAACGAATATATGCAGTACGTGGTCAACGGCGGCCTGATGTTCTTCGCCGTCTGGTTCAACACCTACGTGACCAGGCAGAAGAGCTGACAGGAGCGTTCCGCCTCAGACTAGGAAAGGGGCCGGCATCCAATGGATACCGGCCCCTTTTGGCAGGCGCGTCGATTCAAAACAGCATCTGTTCCACATACTGCTCTATAAAATAGGGATCGGCCGCCAGGTCCAGCGTTTTGGCCTGGCGAGCCAGCGACTCGCTCTCCTCCGCCAGCGCCCCCCGGCGCAGAAGCATGGCCGCCCCAGCCAGCGCGGCGTTGCCCAGCACCCGGCACCGCCCCACCAGTTCCTCCGGCACCAGGCCGATTGCTGCGGCGGAGCCCAGGTCCACATAACTGCCAAAGCCCCCGGCCACAGCTGCCTGGGACAGCTCCTGCGCACCCACGCCGGCGCGGTGGAGCAGGGTCTCCGTCCCGGCACGGATGGCGCTCTTGGCCAGCTGGATCTGCCGGATATCCTGCTGGGTGAAGCGGACCTGTCCGGTAAGCGGGTATTCGTCCGCCTCCCCGGTGAAGCAGCCGGTCTCGTCCAGCGCGCCCACGGCCAGCAGCGCCGCCACGGCGTCGATGGCCCCGCTGCCGCAGATGCCCACGGCGGGCCGGTCCCCGATGGTGTGGACGCTCACCCGGCCTCCGGCGGCGCTCACGTGGTCGATGGCCCCGGGGGCGCCCTGCATCCCCTGGGAGAGCCCCGCGCCCTCAAAGGCGGGGCCCGCCGCCGTGGAGCAGCACAGCAGCTCCCCTTTGTGCCACAGGGCGATCTCTCCGTTGGTGCCGATGTCCATAAGCAGGGCACTTTTCGGGCGGCGGCAGATGCCGCTGGCCAGCAGGGCCGTGGTGATGTCGCCCCCCACAAAGGCGGACACGCACCGGGGCAGATAGACCGGCGTGTCCGGCGGGCAGGGCAGCTCCAGCGCCCCGGCGGGGACCGTTTTCCCGAACAGCTCCCGGGCCTGGAAGGGGGCGGCGGCCAGCCCAGACGGGTCCGTCCCGGTGAGCAGGTGGAGCATGGCCGTATTGCCGGTGATCGCCAGGCCGTCCAGCTCCCGGGTGTCCCGTCCGGCGGCGCGGCACATCTGCTCCAGCAGAGCGGAAACCGCCCGGCGGATACACCCGGCCAGCACCGGGCCGTCCCCCGCCATGGCCCGGCCGATGCGGGAGATGACGTCCGCGCCGTAGGTGCGCTGGGGGTTGGGGGCGGCGGCGGACCCCAGCAGACCGGACCGGCCGTACAGCTGGGCGGCCAGGGTGGTGGTGCCGATATCCACGGCGGCCCCCAGGGTGTGAAACAGCGGGTCCTGCACCGGGCCGGAGGCCTCCCCCGCGCCCGAGGCACAGATCTGGCTCACCGCCGCCCGGTATGCGGGGCGCAGCTGGGCGTCGCCCAGAATCCGGCACCGGCAGGCCAGCCGGAAGCCCGTCCGCAGCTCCTCCCCGCTCAGCGCCCCCCGCTCGGAGGAGTCCGGCGGAGACAGCCGCCCGCTGGCCCATACCCGGCACTTGCCGCAGCGCCCCTGTCCGCCGCAGGGCATGTCCACGTCCAGTCCCGCCCGGCCCAGCACGTCCGCCGCCAGGGCCCCTTCCTCCACGGAAATGGTGCGGGGACCGTCCTCCAGCAAAAGGGTCAGCGTGGGCACGGCCCCTCCCCCTCTCCCAAAAATACCGCGCCGAAATAGGTGACGGTATCCACGCCGTTGATGTACTTCATGCCCGCCTGGGGGGCCAGGACGGAGACGTTGATCCCATAGGCCTCCAGGCTGGCGATGGCCTGCTCCGGGTCCCGGCAGGGCCGGCCGTCCAGCTTGGCGCAGCGCCGGCACACCCGGCATCCCCCCGCCCCCAGCAGCAGCACCGGGGCGATTTCACAGTCGGCCAGCGTCCGGCGGATCCGGGCGGTAAGCCGGTTCATCTTCTCCCCGGCGGCCATCATGCCCTCAAAGTCATAGCTGTCCTCCAGGGTGTCCACCGTCTGGTAGACCACCGCCCAGCGCCAGCGCTTCAGGCTGGCGATCAGCTGGTCCACCTCCCCCACCAGAGGCGGGCACATCCAGCTGCGGCCATACATCCCGCAGGCGTTGCTCTCGCACAGCCTGCGGAAGTCCGGTTGGAAGTCGATGTCCTCCACCGCCACCACCCCGGCCCGATGCGCGCCCAGCTCCAAAATGAGCCGCCCGATCTGCTCCAGATCCATCCCTGTCCTCCTGTTCCGCCGGTGGGCCCGGCAATAAGATGGGCCGGGAAACGGCAGCGCGTCTCCCGGCCATTCGATCACCCGTAGAATTCCTCCACCGCCGCGAAGAAGGCGTCGATGTTCTCCCAGGAGGTGGCGGGCGGGATGTCGCACCCCGAGGAGATCAGGAAGTTCTTGTGCTTGCAGCAGGTCTCCATGATGCCCAGCGTGTCCTCCCGGACCTTTTCCGGGGTGCCGTTGCGGAAAGCGGACACCGGGTCCACATTGCCCATGGTGAGCACGTCCTCCGGCATCTGCTCCAGCATCTCGATCATGGGGACGGCGTTGCCGAAGTGGTAGGCGGCGGCGCCGCAGGAGAGGATCTCCGGCACCATGCGGCCGATGGTGTTGCCGCAGTTGTGGTAGATCACCAGGAACGTGTCGTCCTGGACGGCGTCCACGATGCGCTTGATGTAGGGGGCGGAGAACTCCCCGCAGAAGTCGGGGGAGAGCAGCCCCGCGGCGGGCTCGGCGATGACCACACCGTGGGCCCCGGCGTCCTTGTACGCCTGGATGTACTTCAGCAGGAACTGGGTGGCCTTTTCCAGGGTGGCGTGGACCATCTCCGGCTCCTCATAGCAGTCGATCATGATCTGGGTCATGTCCATCAGCCGCCCGGCCAGGGAGAAGGGGCCGATCACCCCGGCAAACACCGGCCGGTCCACGATCTGCTTCAGCGCCTTCTGGATGGCCTCCACGTAGATCCCGGTGCGGCCGTCCCCCACCTGGGGAACTTTCAGCTTCTCCACGTCCTCCACGGTCTCCACCACGGCGCCCACCACGGTGGGCACCTCGTCGTCCGTCACCCGAATCTGGGAGCCGAAGCACTCCGCCTCCACCGACAGGTCCATCAGGGACACGGACGCGGCGGTGGGGCAGCGCTTGGCGATGGCGGCCATCCCGGCGGCCTGGGCGTCGCTGCTCCGGATCAGCTCCCGGACGGTGATGTCCAGCAGCTGGATGGAGGGAAAGGAGAGGACAGGCAGCGCCCGGCGTTTGTCCGCGGTCATCTGCTCCCGCAGCCAGTTTTTCATATCCATGGCCGTGCCCTCCGCCTCAGGCCAGCAGCTGGACGGCCACGTCGGCGGCGGTGGCGGCGTCGGGGGTGTACTTGTCCGCGCCGATCTGCTGGCAGAAGTTGTCGGTGACGGGGGCGCCGCCCACCATGATCTTCACCTTGTCCCGCAGCCCGGCCTCCTGGGCGGCTTTCACCACCTCGCCCATGACGCCCATGGTGGTGGTCAGCAGGGCGGAGCAGCAGATGATCTGGCAGCCCTCGTTCCTGACGGCCTCGATATACCGCTCGGGAGGCACGTCCACCCCCAGGTCCACCACCTCCAGGCCCTTGCCCTCCATCATCATCTTCACCAGGTTCTTGCCGATGTCGTGGAGGTCGCCCTTCACGGTGCCGATGCACACCTTGCCGGTGGCCTTCACGCCGCTCTCCGCCAGCAGGGGCTTGAGCAGGGTGGTGCCCATGTTCATGGCCCGGGCGGCCACCAGCACCTCGGGGACGAACACCTCGTTGGCCTTGAACTTCTCGCCCACCACGTTCATGCCGCTGAGCAGACCCTCTTCCAGGATCTGGCGGGCGGGGATGCCCTGGTCGATGGCCTGCTGGACCAGCTCCTTTACCACCTTGGCTTTGCCGCGCTGCAAATTCTCGGAAATTTCCACTAAAATACTCATTTTTCTGCTCTCCTCATCATTGATCATGATTTGCCACCGCCGGACGGGACAGCCCGCCGGGTGGCTGTCTCTGGGAATACTATAGCTGTGTTCGTATTTGCTTCATAGTAAAAAAGTCTAAATTTTTGTAAAATTTTGCGCTCTTTTTGTGATGGTCATATAGAAATGGACCGTTCTACGTTTACAACAAATTTTTCCCAAAAATTTTGTCCAGTATGCCAGGGGAGGAAACAGCGTTGATCCATGAGGATACTTTTGATCTACAGCTGGCCAAGGAGTGTGCCCGCTCCTTCTCGGGAGCCTGCGGTGTGGGCTGCACAGTGTCCGACGCCTCCGGGCGCTGCCTGTTCGAGACCGGGTACGGCTGCACCACCTGCCGGATCTGCCACATCGCCGGACGTGAGGAGGCAGACTGTATCGGAACCCACCTCTATGGGATGACGGAGGCGGTGCGCTTTGGTGGAAAGTATATCTACACCGGGCCCATGGGGCTGACCTGCTTTGTGTCTCCCATCCTGGGGGACGAGGGCGTGGCGGCCAAGCTGACGGTGGGCCCCTTCCTGATGGTGGAGCGGCGGGACTACATCGCCTATGACCTGGAGGAGTGCGGAAAGCTGCATGGGGAGCCGCTGCAGCGGGTGATCCAGGAGCTGGACAACATCCCCTACTTCCCGCCGGAGCGGATCACCGAGATGTCCAACCTGTTGTTCATGGCTGTGGGGTTCATGAACAACGTCTCCGACGCGGAGCGGATGCGGAGCATCCAGGGCAGCGGCGCGATCCAGGGGCAGATCACCGCCTACATCCAGCAGATCAAGCGCACCCGGGAGCAGCCGCCCTATCCCTTCGAGCAGGAACGAAAGCTGCTGCGGGCGGTACGCCAGATGAACAAGCCGGAGGCCAACCGCCTGCTCAATGAGCTGCTGGGGCACATCCTGTTCTCCTCCGGCGGGAACATGGAACAGATCAAGCCCCGGCTGTACGAGCTGCTGGTGATGATTGGCCGGACGGCCATCGAGGCGGGTGCGGACCCGGATAAGACCCTCCAGACCAACCACCACTACCTGGTGCGGCTGGAGGGCAGCCGCGACTTCGACGCTTTGTGCAGCTGGCTGGCCCAGGAGTGCAACACGCTGATGGACAGCATTTTTGACTTCACCGGCATACGCCACACCAACGTGATCCACCGCACCATTCAATACCTGAACACCCACTACCAGGAAAAGATCACACTGGAGGAGGCGGCACAGCGGGTCTACCTGTCCCCGGCCTACTTCAGCCGGGTGTTCAAAGCGGAGATGGGGGAGTCCTTTACCGCCTATCTCAACCGCGTTCGGATCGAGCACAGCAAGGAACTGCTGCGCCATAAAAACATTCGGCTGACTGATATTGCCCAGCTGGTGGGGTTTGAGGATCAAAGCTATTTTACCAAGGTGTTCAAAAAACTGGTGGGTGTCCCGCCGCTCCAATATCGGAATTCTAAAGATTAGGGGACTGCCGGTTGGGCCGGTAGCCCCCTCAGCAGAGTCTCTATAAACATTGACCAATCAGACAGTCACCCACGCGTTTTTAGCCTGTGGAAGGAATGCCTGTTTGCCATTCTCACCAAGTTTGTCCCTTACCGTGAGTGGAGCCGCATAGAACTGGACGATCTCTTTCCAGGCCAGCCCGGTATACTTCTCCGCAGTCTGGACAGCCAGGCTGCTGCCCTCCTCCAGCTCCGGGGCAGCTGCATTGCCGCGTGCTGACAGCGCCACGATGGGGCGCCGGTTTTAACCAGTTCTGCCGTCAGCCGGTCTATGCTTTCTAGCATGCCCATGTGGGCACGGTAAAGGTCCTCGTGTGCAACGCTGTTTCTGTGGCGCTTACTTCTGCTGAGACCGAAAAGATAATAGAGGCAAGTTTGCCTGTATCAGCTCGTAAATTCTCAAATGTGGTTATCCCTTTTGATCAGCCAAGTGAGAAAGGGATACAGCCAGGGTCAGACGCTCCAGCATGGCAGGGCCAAAGTCGCGGCGGCAGAAGCGGAAGGAATATTCGTCCAGATAGGATTGGAGGTATTTTTTGGATAGACCATGATAGGTACCCAGGATAAACGCTTTGGCGTTGCTGATCACGATGTGCAGCCAATGAAGAAGGCCGAAATCGGGATCTTAGGGTTTATGTTCATGGGTGTAGCCCTCCAAGGCCGGAATATAATTGCAATAGCCTCGCTGCGGATCTCACTGCCATCGGCAAAAGCGGCATGGGCAAATTTCTTCACAGATGCCTGTTTGATATTGGGCGTTACCCGCATTTTCAGAAAGCGGGGACCGCCTCGTTCCTCCAAAGACAGTGCCACAAAAACCTTTGCCTTTTCTGTGCTCCGCCCCCGCTTTTTCCCTGTTGTTTGACCCCCAAAGTACGCATCGTCAAATTCGATGACCCCGCACAGTTGATGGGTTTCATCCCGCTGACCCATGGCAATGCGCATGCGTCTGAGCATGGACCATGCGGTTTTGTAGGTAGTCCCAAGCATCGCCGCCAGCTGCACAGCAGAAATGCCTCGCTTATCCTGACTCACAAAATAGAACGCCAAAAACCACTGCCTCAACGGCATATGTGTCTTATGCAGCACCGTCCCTGCCGTTACCGAGGTCTGACGGCGGCATTGGGCGCACTGATATCGCCCGTTAGACAGCCGGTATCCATGACGGCAGCCGCGTTTGGAGCAAATATACCCAATCTGCCAGCGCTGAGATACCAGGTGCTCCTGACACTGCGTCTCGCTGGAAAACCGCTTCAGAAATGTCCCAAGTGGCAGACCCTTTTCCTTTGCCATGACTCTTTTCCCCGCTTTCCGGTATCATGGCACTATCCTATCTTGCGCCATGTCCCATGATCCGGGACCTTCCTTTGGCTGAGCTAAAGGGATAACCACAGTTGCTTTTTTTGTTTGTTGGCTGCCATAAGTCGGCTCACTCCAATTTCTTGAAGGTTTTGCTTCTCTTAGTCATACTCGAACCTTATGCAGAATGATTTTACTCATTTGAACTGTAACTTCGATTTACTGTATAACACTGACTGGCGGCTATCCCTCCACGGCTTTATTAGCTCCGCTTCATTGGTACTGTGCCGCCACATTCACCAGCGGAAGGCAGGTTGTATCCGAAGATTTTTCCCTGCCGCCGCTTCACGGAGGTCAAGCTCTCCGCGTCGCTGGCTTACCACGTTCCAATCATCCTATCCTGTTTTCAGCACCCGTAGGTCTTCTCTATAAGCCTGCCTGCTTGCCGCCGCCTGTAACGGCGCAGGGACTTTCATAAAAGCCCAGTTTTACTCATCTCCACAGACCTTGCTCGATGGTGAGATTGGCCCGTTCGGCCAATACCCTATTTAGACCCGTACAAACGAAAATACGTCTCCGCCGTGCTGTAACATGACGGATTCTAACCATAGATGCTTCCTTGGACTCCCGGCCTATCACGCACTCGACCACCTCTGGTTCGCTGTTCCTGTACCGCGTTTCCGCGTCTTTAGGGTGCGCTCTCAGCCGACATCACGGTTCTTGGGCAAGTGTAGATTGATAACAATAGGGGCACAGCACCAGTGACTTCCGGCACATATGCAGCATCAGCCGTTCCGCCTCGGTTTTGCCGGTGAGTTTTTTCAGGGCACGGACGTGGTGCATACGAATATCATCCGTTTTGTTGCCGCACAGCTCACAGATACCGGCTTTCAGCCTTTTTGCGAGAGTATTGCGTCCGTCATAGTGGAGATAGCGGGGAAGCAGGTCCTGCACGTTGTCATAGCCCTTATCCTGTTTGCGAAAACCATCGTGATAAAACTCACATTGTTTGGGCCCGGATTTTGTGCTATAAAGGTACCCGGAACACGCCGCCACGCATATACTTTTTCTTGATTTTACTCACGGTGGTGCGGTATTTCCCGGCGTAGGTTTTCAGCATACTGTAGCGCATCATATAGTGAAAATTGCTCAGTACGCCGACATTTTCCGCGATACAATTGTACAGGCCGCGAATTTCCGAATTGTACTGCCTGACGATTTCAATATCCGTGCTGTTGAGCAGCTCGTTTCGGTGCATGGGCCGCCAGAAATTGCGGCCTCGGTTCTCATCCCATTTGACCTGCATGGCCCTGAGCTCATGGAGCTTGTTCTCCCATTTTTCATGGGGAACATAGAGGAACGCTTGACCATACCAAACCCGCCTGAGAGCGCCGTTTTTGGTCCGTTTTGCCGCCTTATCACGCACCACCCGAATGTAATAGCCCAGATAGCGCACCGCCTGGCTGGAATGAGTGACCTTTGTCTTTTCCTCGGAGAGAGTGAGCTTCAGCTTTTCGGACAGGAACTGCCGCAAATCCTCTTTGATGGATAGAGCATCCTGTTTCGAGCCAATCACACCCACCACAAAGTCGTCCGCATAGCGGCTGTACTGTATTCGCTTAAAGCCCTCGTCCCGCGCGTCTGTATAAGGTGTGGACAATTTCAACTGCTGGGCCACTTTAAATTCCCGGGATATCCTCCGGGGTGGGGTTTCCAGTATCTAATCTTGCCTTTACCTTGTCATAGCGCCGCTTGACTTTCCTGTATTCCTTGCTGGGTTTGCGATAGGAAGTGTCTTTGTCGAAACAGGTTTTGTATCCTTCCATAAAGGTATCCAGCTCAGACAGGTAGATATTAGCCAGGATGGGACTCATGCCGCTGCCCTGGGGCGTGCCGGAATAGGTTTTGTGGTATTCCCACTGCTCCATGTATCCGGCTTTCAGAAACTTCCACATAAGGGACAGAAACGCTTCGTCCTTAATGCGCCGCCGTAAAATATCGATGAGAACATGGTGGTCAAAACAATCAAAACAAGCCTTGATGTCGCCCTCCACCATCCAGCGAACACCTGTGAAAGTGTCCTTGATTTGGGACAGCGCCGTGTGGCAGCTTCGCTTGGGGCGGAAGCCATGAGACAGGTTGGAAAAAGTGGGTTTATAGATGGCCTCCAGAGCATCCGAATAATTTCCTGCAGCAGCTTGTCGTTGGTGGAGGGGATACCCAGTGGGCGCTCTTTCGACGGATTGTTCTTCTTGGCGATGTACGTCCTGCGGGCAGGGTTGGGCTGGTAGGTCTGGTCTTTCAGGGAGTTGATGATTTTGTTGATACGAGCCATGCTCATGTTATCGATGGTCATTCCATCCGCGCCTGCCGTCATGCTGCCCTGTGAGGCCGCAATGTTTTTATAGGCCAGCAGATAGAAATCCGGGTTGCACAGATTGCGGTACAACCGTTCAAAACGGTATTCTTTTACACTTGCTTTCTCCGTGAGGAGCTTCAATACATCAATTGGATTTCTCATAGTGCCTCACGCACCTTCCTTGTATTGAAATGACCGACGGCTGTCCTTCGCCATGTGGGCGGCGTTACCGTTTCTGCTTTTACGGCTATCCCTGTTAGTCCAGGGTCCTCAGACTACTATGACAGCTCCGTTGCCATGACGGATTTTCAGGGCCGCTTTTCTCATTGCTCCCATAGCCGCGCCTGGGCGGCGCTCCGTTTTAGGCAATCTCCGTTTAGAACTGCTGAAACGAGCGTGATGTGCTGTCGGTATGTGACGTTCGCCATTTTCCACTTTCCCGTGGCTGGATTCGCTCCGGGTATCCGCAAAGATAGAGCCAAACACTAACTTTGTCAGGAGCGCCGGCGAGTTTAGCTTCCATACGCCGGGGGCACTGTCTGGGCCCAATCTCTGGCTGTCAAGCAGGCAGTATAGCTTTCATCCTCATGCACATCTTTTCATCCCTCCACGCCGCCGTCCGTGAAGCTCGTACCGGCCCGTGTACTCCGTCATGCTATGGTCGCCCTCCGGTTTCCCTTTCGGGGTTAGACGGGGGATGATGGGTTGCGTTGTGTGGTCGCGTCGGGCCTCCTTCTCCCTGTGGATTGACCACCGCGTGATACCTTGTCCACCACTTGCTCAAGGTGGGATTTCAACAGCTCCGCGGGCAGGCGTCACTCTGCCTTTACTGACGCACTGGGTTTCACATAGGTCCTCGATTTGCCAGCACCGGAGCCGCCGATCACCAGCACATTCAGCGACCTACGGTGCTTGTGGGTGTCCAGCCCCAGGCGCACGTTCTGGGTGAGCAGCTTGTTCTGCTTCTGGGCGAACATGGCGTTCACCTGCCGGGGCGTCCCCCAGGCTGCGGAGCCGTGCTCGGCCCCGTCCCGGGTCCTGCCCCGGTTGGCGGAGGCGTAGCACAGCGCGGCGGCGTAGAGGGCGGAGCAGACCAGGATGGACACCAGGCTGTGCTCCGTCCAGCGGATGAAAAAAGGATTTTCCAATGCAGCCGTCAGGTTGGTCAGGATGTCGGGCAGGCCGCCACCCAGGGACTGGGCCAGCAGCAGCGCCGCGCACACCACAAAGGCATAAAGAAACAGGCAGACGGCCAGCCTGCCTGTTCGGGGCTGTTGGTTCAAAATTGCTCACCTCGCCTTGGGCCTGGTCTTGATTTTGTTCTTGGTTGGTGTGGACCGCTCCCTGCCGCTCAACTGGGCGCGATACCCCTCCAGCCGCGCCAGGATGGAGGGCCGCTCACTCCTCCCGCCGCTCTCTCTGGAGGTAGAGGAGCTGGCTCTGGTATCGGGCGAGCCTGGTCCCCACCGAGAACCGTTTTTTGGCGGGATGTCCCAGGGGTCGTCCGGCAGCTGGGAGCGGGGCGGAGAAGGGTCCCACCTGCCCTCCTCCCGCCCCACCGGGGGGCGCCGGGGACCCTCCCGCTCCTCCTGGGGCACGGCCCGCCCCCGCTCCAAAGGGCCCTCCTGGGGCTCCTCCCTGGCCCGCTGGGCCCGGTCCGGGGAGGGCGACGGCCCCTCTGGGGCTCGGACGGGGCCCTCTCGCCCTGTTCCGGGGCCTGCCGGGCAGGGCCTTGGTACAGGATGCGCTCAAAGATCAGGTTGGCCCGATCCAGCTCGGTCACCGGCATCACCACGTCGATCACCCGGCCTCTGCCGTCCCGGTCCTTGATGGCGGAGAACAAAATTTTCTGCTTTTTTGCGTGCTTTTGAAACTGTTTGAACTGCGACCGCGACATGGGGAACAGCCGCAGGTCCCGGGTCTCCCGCAGCATCCGCTCCATGTTCACTTTGCCGGAGAGGGCCTTGTTGTTCCGGGCCAGCGCCATGGTCAGCGCCAGCAGGTTCTTCAGCGCCGAGCCCCCCAGCCGGACGACCACCTCGCCCCCGGACAGCATCATGCGCACCATCTGGTCGGCGGCCTCACCGCCTCCTATCGTCATCTCGGATCACCTCGTCTTTCATTTCGATGTTCTGGATATCCTGCTCCATCCGGGGCAGGTTTTCTCGGATCTCCCGGCACAGGGCCAGTTTCTTCCGCTCTGCCCGGATCTGCCGGTTGACCTCCGCCAGCTGACGGTAGACGTCCGCCTTTTCCGCCGTCAGCCGGTCCCGGGGGATGGGGCACCCCTCCAGCACGTCCAGGGCGTCCATGTACCGGACGAATTCCTCCTCCATGCCGGACAGCCCCTCCCCGTAGAGCCGGGCGGCGGGGGCCAGGGCCTCTGCGTCGGCCAGGGCGTCGTACAGCTTTTTCCGCCTCTTTTTTCGGACGTTGAGGATGGTACGCTGCTTGGTGAGATCGGCCAGCGTTTCCTCCGTCCGGGCCTCAAAGGCGGACATCTCCTCGGGGGTGCTGATCTCGTTCTCCCGGAGGAAGGCAAGTTGGGCCCGGTATCGCTCCGCCCGCGTCACTTCCTGGCGGAGCCGGGGCGTCACTTTGGGCGGATACTGCCGCTGGCCCGCCTTGCCCAGCACATACAGATAGTGGACGTAAAGCGCCATAAATCCGGTATATTTCGGGTGCTTTTTATAGGGCCGGTACGCCGGGCGGCGCAAATTGGCGGGCCGCAGTCCCGCCTCGATGGCGGTGAGGTTGCCCTCGATGGCGGCCCGGATGCCCTCCTCGGTGAACAGCCCGTTCCTCCGGCCCGGGTACATGAACCGACCCTGGCCCCGCAGCCGGAAGCCCAAGCGGTTACCGTGGTAGATCTCGTACCCCTTGTGCTCCATCAACAGGTAGAAGTGCCCCAGGTCGTTGGCGCCGTCGATGGCGGTGTGCAGGTCGGCCTCCAGCATGGTGCGGAAGGTGGGCTGGCCCTTGGACTGGCGGACCCATTCGGCATAGCTCACCGCCTGGGAGGGCTGGCCCGCCATGAGGACGGACAGCCCGTGCTCCCGGCACAGCCGGTCCGACACGGCCCGGATCTGCTGGTAATACTCCTGGGTGGTCACATGATACTTTTCTCCGGTCTGCGCGTTCACCGAATTGAACACCAGGTGGGAGTGGATGTGACCTTTGTCGATATGGGTGGCAATCACTACCTCGTAGTTGGCCAGATACTCCGCCGCAAATTCCTTTGCGATCTCCAATGCCAGCTCTGGGGACACCTCGCCGGGCTTGAAGGACTGGATGATGTGGTAACACTGGCGGCCGCCCATTTTCCCCACCTCCCGCTTGGTATCCAGCATCTGGCGGCACTCCCGGCCCGGGTCGCAGTTCTGATGGGCGGTGAGGATGTGTCCGTCAGTTTTGCCGCCGTTCAACACATACTGGATGATCCGGTCCAGGCGGGCGCTTCTGGCTAAGATCTTCGTGACAGCCATGGATCACCTCAAAAAAACGCGGACAGGCCTCTGAGAGCCTGTCCGCGGTGTATTTCTTCAGTTTTTCAGGTATATGGATTGGAGCAGCGACTTCCCCGTTTCCGTTTTGAAGAGCTTCTCCATCGCCTGCTCGATATGCTCCCGGGTGTAGTTCCCCTCGTCGGCGTTGACCAGATAGTCCGCCTCCAGCAGGATCTGGTAGTCCGGCCCGTCCACCTTCTCCGTGGTGTGGTGGTGGCCCACCAGGTAGACCACCCGTCCCACACAGGCTTGGTGCAGGCCGCTGCCCTTCAGGAATGGGATTGTCAGCGCGGGGCCCTCCTGTTCCTGGTGTTTGCCGTCAGCACTACCGTGTTTTTCACGACAGAGCGGACAGGCGATGTCGTGGACGATGGCCGCCGCCTCCAAGCTCATCTGGGACATCTCATCCAGCCCCTCGCACTGGCCGATGGTCTTGGCGTAGGCGTATACCTTTAAGAAATGGTTGATGTCGTGGAAATCACCGTCATAAAACTTGATCATTTTTTCGGTGAGCTTCGCAATGCTTTTCGCAGTTTTCATTTCTTCACCCTTTCGATGTAATAGGTCATTATACCATTTTTTTGCACTAGAAACAAGCAAAAGAAGGTGGACAACATTTTTTTGCTGTAAACATAAAACAGTTTTTTGCCATCCGGTTCATCGGCTCACAGCCCTGTTTCGGCGAAACAGCGAAAAAAAGGAGAACGGATCATTTTGAATCCGTTCCCCTCAGACAGAAGGCTATTTCATGCTTGGCTGAAAATAGGGGGAGTCCTCCGGCTTGAGCCGGGGCGCGCCGGAGGGGAAGAACTCCAGAAAGTCCATTCTGCGCTCCCGGAACCAGGTCTCGCAGTCCACCTCGGCGGCCACGCCCATGCCGTTGGGGCAGAGCAGGAACGCCTCCGGGGACTGGTCCGACGCCAGCGCCGCCTGGAACAGCAGGGAGAACACCTCGCCGTGGGCCACCACAGCCACCTTTTTGTACCCGTTGCGCCGGACCTCCGCCACCACGTGGGTCATCCCGGCTAAGGCCCGCAGCTGTGTTTCCATCAGCGTTTCCCCACCAGGAAAGCCAAGATCAGGGGCCTGTTCCAGCCATTTTTGACCGGTGGCCCCCTCCATGATCTCTGAGGCCGGGCGGTTCTCCATCTCCCCGAAGCGGTATTCCCAGAAGTTCTCCACCAGCTCCGGCTCCATGCCGGGGTAGAGGATGGCGGCGGTCTCCCGGCAGCGGATGGCGGGGCTGGCGTAGAGGTGGTCCACCTCCGGGTAAGGATAGAGCCGCTTCAGCTCATGCAGCTCCCGGCGCCCCTGCTCAGATACCAGCGCGTCGGTGGAGCCGCACAGCAGGCCCTGCTCATTGCTGGTGGTCAGGCCGTGGCGGACAAAGTATACCGTAAACTTGCTCATAAGATCATCCTATCCTTTCGCTATCCGGCTTTCCACCGCCATTCAACACGCATCCTCCTGCCGTGTGATGTTGCGCAGCCAGATGTATTTTTTGTAGTGCAGATACACCGCCGGGATCTTGACGATCTCGTCCATGTTCACGATGCAATACACCGCCAGCACCGGGAGCTTGAGCCAGAACGCGGCCAGGAAACCCACCGGCACGGAGAAGCACCACATGGCCCCCAGGTTGCCCACCATGTCGAACCGGGAGTCCCCTCCGGCGCAGAAGATGCCGTCCAGCACCACGTGGTTCACCGCCTGGAAGGCCATGTTTACCCCGCAGAACAGCAGCATCCCCTGAAGGAAATGGGAGGCGGTCTCTCCGTAGCCCACCATGCGGACGATAAGGGGGGACAGGAGCATGAGCAGCCCGCCGGACAGGCATCCGATGAGGATGGCCAGCCGGGTGAGCCGCCCGCCGTATTCCCGGGCCTTTTCCAGCTTCCCGGCCCCCAGCAGGTTGCCGATGAGGATGCCCGCGCCGCCGCCCACTCCCCGGATCAGGCAGGAGAGCAGGCTTTTGGCGATGCTGACGATGGAGTTGGCGGCCACCGCGTCGGTGCCCATGTGGCCCATGATGACGGAATAGAGGGTGTAGGCGATGCCCCAGACCATAGCGGCGGCCAGGACGGGGCGGGTGTACTTCCAGAAGTCCCCGGCCAGCACCCGTTCCTTCAGGAACAGCCGGTCCCACCGCACCAGCACCACGCCCCTGCGGCGGGTGGCCCAGGCGCTCCAGGCCAACTCCACCCCGCGGGCGATGGCAGTGGCGAAGGCTGCGCCCCGCACCCTCAGGGCGGGAAAACCCAGCAGACCGAAGATGAGCACCGCATTGAGGACGATGTTCAGCACCACGGCGGAGGAGCTGATCCGGGAGCTCATTGCCGCCGCACCGGTATTTTTCAGGACAATGAGGTGTATCTGGGAGATGGCGCACAGCAGGTAGGAGGGGGAAACCGCCCGCAGGTAGGCCGCGCCCAGCTCAATGAGGGGAAGCTCATCGGTGAAGATGAGCATGAGCCACCGGGGAGCGAAGAAGGCGCATAATGTGAAGAGCACACCGCAGATCAGATTGGCCCGAAGCGCCACGGGGATCACCTGCTCGATGGAGGCCGGGTCCCCCTTGCCCCAGTATTGGGCGGCGATGATCCCAGTCCCGGCGGCGATCCCTGTGACGAAGAGGTTGAGGACGAACTGCACCTGTCCCGCCAGGGACACGGCGGACAGGGATTCCTGGTTCACGATCCCCAGCATGGCGGCGTCGGTGGCGCTGACCAGCGCCAGCATGAAGGACTGGATCATGATGGGGAAGACCAGCGCGGTGAGCTGCTGATAGAAGGGGTCCCGTTTAGGGGCGGAAAGCAGTTTCATAAAGCGGCGGTCCTTTTTGTTTTTTTGCGGTCGTTTCTTTGGACATACGGCAATCGCCGCTATTATAACACATCATTGCCACAAAGCAAATCAAGCCGTTCTATTTTTTGCGATCCGGTACATCAGTTCGTAGACCTGATCCAGCAAAAACAGTCCCCGGCGCGCGTCCTCCGCCTTAGCGATCCCGGCGTTGACGCTACGGGCAATTTGGTTTATATTGTTCCCAATGTGGTGGATCTCCGTCCGCAGTTCCTTGATCTCCTGGGAGGGGCGGGCCCGGACGGGTACGCCCTCGATGAGACGGACCAGGTAGGCCCTCCGAGATAGACCGCACTGCCTAGCCTGGGCCACCAGCCGCTGGTACTGCGCCGGCGTCAGTTCGACGTGAACGTGATGCCGGCCATGTTTATCTGCTCTGCTCATGCCGCCTCCTTTTTCCTTTGGGAGAGGAACCGTTCTGCTCCGCCTGGATTTCCTGTTCAAATACCTTTTCAATATCAAATGAGATTTATTATTGCCATAAAGGCACGCCTTCGCAAACAACAAGATGGGTGCTGGAAGAACCTCCACACAACGGGCCATGACCATTGTCAGCAACTGCTTTTACATGGGCGGCCAGGACGTGGACACAACCGTGTGCATCTTCTTCAAAGCAAGCAAGACGGCAACACCGTCCTAAGCCTGTCCTTGGACGCCGCGTACTTTTCCACCCGCGGAGACTGACCCCAGCGGGTCAGGAAATTCGACATCTGCACCCATATGCGCTACAGCGAACTGCCAAAGACTACTCGGGAGTCACCCATCTATGATATCGACCCCAGGACACCACAGCCCAGTGGGCCCCATGGGATGAGCCGAAAGTGCTTCATCGCCTAGGGCCGCTTTTCGACAATCTAGCGCGGCCTACCAAAAAGAATCCAGGTAGGCCGCGCTTCATCGCTTTTGGGGAGTTATTCTTTTTTGCCGGTCTCAACCAGCCACTGGAAAATCTCCTGGGCACAGGGTTTCCATTCTGCGCCGTGGACTGCGCCGCCGGTGAGGATGTAGTCGAAGTTGGGTAGCAGCTCGCTCAGCTTCTCGATGCCGTAGAGCATAAAGTCCACGCCGTTGGTGTCCTCGGTTCCGCCCACGAACAGAAAGGGCGTATCGCCAATCTTGGAGACGTCCCAATAGTCGATCTCTGTCAGGCCTGCCGTGCCCACCAGCGCAGCAAAGCGGTCGTTGTAGTTGATACCCATGGAGAACGCGCCCATAGATCCCATAGAGACGCCCACAGCATACACCTTGCCAGGGTCAATGGTTTCATAGTGGTCCAGCACATAGTCCAGGGTGTCGATGACCACCTGGCCGGACAGCTCGATGTCCTTCAGCCAGCCTTCGGACTTACCCCAGGGATTTTCAGGGTCCTCAGGGTTCGTCACCGGGAAGCGGCCGATTGGGCCGGTGGGGTCGCCGTACTGCCCAGAATTGATGTAGGACTCCACTGTGACCAGCACATACCCGTTTTTCTCGGCATAGTATTGGAACGTTTCCTGGAGGTCGATATCCTTGCTGGCGCTGTTATAAGTATTGGCGTTGCCGTTTGCTCCAGGGAACAGCACGATGCAGGACAGCTCCTGGTCCGGCTCAAAGTATAGGGTGGTGGGCACATACAGCTGGGTGGTGATGCACTTGTCCACCCGCTCGTCGTAAAACGCCTTGTAAACGATACCGTACTTTTTGGCACCGCGCAGCTTGTTTTTGATGGCGGATACCACGCTGGTGTACACATTGCTCGTGTCGCTGATACTGCCGTCGGCGCTGTTGCTCACCGCGTAGATGGTGATGGGGACGTTTTTATACTGATCGAACTCATATTTCCCTTGAGTGGAGCCGGAGGAATCCCAGCAGGTGGTCTCCTGACTACTGACATATTTTCCGAAGGCATACTCCATGAATTGCAGGGCTGGGACGCGCAGGCTACCATCCACCTTTTTGACGGGGTTGGACATCTTGAACACGCCGTTGTCCGCAGTGACCTCGGCGCTGCCGTCTTTGAAGGAGGCAGTCAGACCGGCGTGAGAGACAGTGGTCGTACCCGTGTTTTCGGCGATCTTAAAGTCCGGACCGTAGATCTTGGCCAGATCGGACAGGGCAATGTAGACGTCTCTCCCGTCCTCGGTGGCCTCGGTGGGCGCGGACAGATCGAACTCATAGTCGTCCAGATACGCCACGCTGTATCCCGGGATCACATACAGATTGGTCATGTTGTAGATAAACTTTTTCCCGGACTGAGCGGAGACGGTGACCACCTCGCCCTCGGGGACCACATAACCGCCCTCCAGCACTCTGGCGGCAGCTTTCTCCCCTGTGGGGGCTGCGTAACAGACCGGCAGGCAGCCGGCGGCTGTAAACAGTAAGGAAGCGGCGGCAGAGAGCGCCAGAGTCAGGAAGCTGAAACATTTTTTCTCCATAGATCTTTCCTCCCGTTTTAAATGATTGGGAAGGGGCCGGAGCCCCGTCCCATTTTTTACAGCGTATTTTCCGTGCGCTGGATGATCTCGTCCTGGACCGCCCTGGTCAGCAGGGTGAAGTAGGTGCTGTAGCCCGCTACACGGACCACCAGGTCCCGGTGCTCCTGGGGCTTTTCCTGGGCCTTGTGGAGAGTATCATTGTCCACCACGTTGAACTGGATGTGCTTGCCGCCGTTGGTCAAATAGGTCTTGACCAAGGTGCCCAGCTTGCTCAGGTCATCCTCGGTCTTGAGGGCGGTAGGGTGGATCTTCATGTTCAGAAGCATGGCGTTGAAGGGGTCCTGGTCGATCTTCATTGCGCTGCACAGCGAGACGGTGGGGCCCTTCACATCGGTGCCTTGGGCTGGGGAGGCCACACCGTCGGGAAGGGTCTCCCCCATGCAGCGGCCATCCGGGGTGGCGCAGGTATAGCTGCCGCCGGGGGCATGGGCGGTGATGGAGATGCCGGTGGGGCGGGGCGGCACGCCGTAGACAGTGGTGAAGGTGTTGCAGCTGTCCGCCCAGAATTTGTACAGGCCGGCGGCAATGTCGTCCACCAGGTCGATGCCGTTGCCGAATTTGGGTGCGTCCTCACACAGCTTGTGAATGCCCTCAAAGCCCTCCCAGTTGGCCTCCACGGCCGCGTACAGCTCGCCCATGGTGCAGGCATTGTCCTCAAAGACCACCTTTTTCACCGCCGCCAGGGAGTTGGCTACCGAAATCATGCCCACGGGGTTGAGCAGAGAGGCGTTTTCGTAAGGCATCTTCCGATTCATGATGTCCTTGCCGCACTTGATGCCATCGTAGGCAAAGGCAGAGTGGACCACGTCGGAATTCACCTCGCGGGTGACTTTGATGAGGATGTTATGCTCCTCGTTGTACATGCCCATGAAATAGTACAGCTGCTTTTTGAAGGCGGCCTCGAAGTCCTCATAGGTCTGGAAATCCTTCATCTCGCCGGTCCGGAGACCCAGCTGCTCGCCGGTTTCCCGCATGACGCCGTTGTGCATGGTGATATCCAGCACCTTGGGTACGATGAACATGCCCAGGGCGTTGATGCGGGACTTGCCGGGCAGGTTCAGATCCAAACAGCCCGCCAGGGCGTAGTCCCGGGCCTCCTCCAGCGGCACGCCCTGGTCCACCAGGCCCTGGATGTAGCTTTTGTCGGAGACAAAGGCAGGCATACCCAGGCCGGTTTTGACCAACTCCAGGGCTTTTTGCATTAGGGCGGGGGGGGTGGCCTCATGGACCCGGAGCGTGATGGTGAAGTGGGGGGTGCGCACCTCGTTGGCGGCCTCCAAGATCAAGTAGGACAGCTCGTTGGAAGCGTCGTTGCCATCCCTGTCCACGCCGCCGATGAGGAAATTGTGCCACCTGGCCATTCCGGCCCACTTGTCCCGCTGCTTGGCGTTACCGGAAACGAAGTTGAACTGCATGATCTTGATGCGCAGGCACTCGATGAGCTCCAGCACATCAGCGTCGGTGAGCGCGCCGCTCTCGATGTCCTTCTTGTAGAAGGGGTACATGTACTGGTCAAACCGGCCGCCGGGGACGGTGCCGTGGGTGATCATCATCCAATAGAACCAGAAGTTCTGGATGGCGTCCCGGAAGCCCCGGGACGGCTTCTCCGCGATCCAGTGGCAGGTATCCGCCATCTGTTCCAGCTCCGCCCTGCGCGCCGGATCGGCGCACTTGCCCGCCGCCGTAGTGCAGGCATCGCCATAGCGGTGATACATCCTTACCATGGCCTCCAGGGCCACGATGACCGCCTGAAGGTAGATAGCCTTGTCAAAGGAGTCATTGTCCACATAGCGCACATTGCGCAGCTCCTCCTTGGCCTCATCCAGGGTCTTGTGGATGCCCTCGGTGACGATCTTGCCGTAATCGGGGACGAAGAAACTCAAGCCAATGCCCAGGCCCCAGCCGAAGCCCGCGCCGCCGGAGCCGCGGCCCTTGACCTTGCTGGTCCAGGGGGGACAGAGGATGCCGGAGCGAATGAAGGGCCACAGCCGCTCGTCGTCGTAAAAGCGCCCCTGCCACTCGTACATCTGGCGGCCCTGGCCGTCCCAAAAGGAGTCCAGGCTGCGCAGGGTCCTGCGGTCCTCGTCAGAGATGGTGTAGTTGCCCTCCAAAATGGAGTCCAAATCATCGTCGTCCCAGAAAGGCCCCCAGCAGGATGCCTCAAGGCCCATGGGCTTGGAGGCCACGTTGCCCACGATGAGCTCGTCCTCGTCCACATAGATGGTGCGGTTGTCCAGGTAGTCCGCCGTGGCATGGGCCCGGCTCAGGATGGACGGCAGGCCCTCGTGCTTTTTCCAGGACTCGATGACCAGTTTGGCCTTTTCCCCACATAGGGGAAATTTGTCCACCTTTAGCGCCTCCTGCATTCTCTTGATGCGATCTGTCATGATTCAGGTCCCTCCAATTTCAAAATGATCCGCTCCGCTCAGAGCAGGGAAAACAGTGTATTGACATCATCCAGCTCCTCCAGCCGGAGAATGGAGGCGTACAGCTCCTCCAGCCGTTCCGGGCTGTAGGGCCGCCGGGCTCGGGCGGCACAGTCGAAAAACTTGTGCCGCATATCCCCCTCGGACATGGGATTTTCTACGCACCCCAGGGGGTGCTCCAGGTGCATGGAGAAGTCTCCCCGCGCCGTGTGAAGGGTAATATCGGTGAATTTATTCTGCTCTTTGGTCCAGCCGGGGTGAATGGCGCACTCCACCCGGTCCGCCATGGCCAGCACCGCCGGGTCGCACAGGCGCTGTGGACCGAAGCTGTCCAGCCCCACGCCGCCGTACACCACGGCGGTGCCCACCACAAAGGGCAGGCTGAACTTGGCGATGGCTGCCGACTGGGGGCGGTACTTCACATCCCGGGGCTCAGTGACCATGCGGCCGATCTCCTGGAGGGTGATTTGGATGCCCTCGATCTCCTCCGATTTGATCTGGTGTTTCGCCATAAGGGTGAGCACGCCGTCGATGGAGGTGTGGGTGGCCCGGCAGGAGGGCCAGGGCTTGAAGCTGACGAACTCCCCCTGGAAGACCTTCCCCAGACCGTCTAGCACCTTTTCCGGGGTGTAATTATCCCGGGCGTACATGTGATAATAGCCCAATTTGCCCTCAAAGGGCTCTCCAAACCGGGCGGGAACACCCAGCTGGGCCAACAGGGCGGACTGCACCGCCGCCTGGGCGGCAAAGCCCTCCCGGATGGTGCGCACGGCGGATCCGCCGCTGTTGGCGGCCTCCCCGCTGGAAGTGGCCTGACACAGGTTCAGCGCCACCGCGTCGGACAGCTTTCCCTCGTCCAGCCCCAGCAGTTTCCCCGCTCCCAGCACGGCCCCCATGGAGCCGTGGACTGGGGGCATGTTCCAGCCGTACTTCAAAAGGTCCTCGTTCACCCCCAGGTCCAGGCGGCAGCAGATGTCGCTGGCCAGGGCCATGGCGGTGAGAAATTCCCTGCCACTGACGCCGCCCATGTGCTGGCTCAGGGCCATCAGGGCGGGAAAGGCGGCGGAATTGGGGTGGACGGTGGCCACCTCGTGGGAGTCCTCATAATCCAGCGCATGGACCAATGCTCCGTTGGCCAGGGCGGCCAAGGTGGGAGTGGTGCGCTCCTCCCGGCCCAGCACGGTGCACCGTCCGGCCCCCTGAGCCGCCGCGAAGGCGGCAAAGGGGGCGGAGGCGGCGTCCAGGCCGGTGGCGGCCAGCATCACCCCCAGCATATCTGCCAGGGAACGCTTCTGGGCCAGTACCGCACCGGAGGGCAGGTCCTCATAAGCCGTCCCGCACACATGGCGGAACAAGGCTTGGGACAGTTTTTGACCCGGCATCGGCTCACATCAGCCCGTACAGGCCCACGGCGCCCAGCACGGCGGCCACGACCACCAGAGCGGCGGCGGCCAGGATGAGGGGCAAGAACATCTTCTCGCGGATGTCGTCCTGCTTGATGTTGGCCAGGGTGAGGGAGCCGCCGCCGGAGAAGGGGGACACGGCGGAGGCGTTGGCGCCGATGGCAATACCGGCATATAGGGCGTGGTAGTTGATGCCTGCGGCAGTGGTAAGCACGGAGGGCACCAGCACGAACAGGGTGGGCACCACCACGGAGGAACCGGCGGAAAATACGGACATGAAGCCAGCCAGCAGCACAAACATGGGAATGATGAGCATGACGGGCACGTTGCCGCCGATCCAGGAGCCGATGAGGTCCACGGCACCGCCCTCGGTGGCCACGCCCACCAGCATAGACACGCCGGCCAGCATCATCAGGGTGTTCCAGGGGATATGGCGGGTGACGACGGTCTTGGCGTCGGCCAGCTTCAGGATGGCGGCCACGGTGGCCAGGGCGATGCATACCAGGGAGATGTCCAGGTTGCGGGACAGGCCGCTCAGCGCCTTGACGCCCAGATTGCCCAGCAGGGAAGGCACCACCATCAGCACGATGAGCACCAGGATCAGGGCGAAGGTCTTTTTCTGCACATCGTTCATGGGCTCGGGTTTGGTGATAAAGTCGGTGCTGGTGACCTTGGCTTTCCAGCCCTTGAACAGCACGAAAGTAAGGATGCCAGACACTAAGGCGAACAGAACGCAGGTGAAAAAGCCGTTCCACAGGATGGCGTCCACCTCACCTGCGTGGATGCTGGCGTCCAGCACACCGCGCTGGATGTTGGCGCCCTGACCCCAGGGAACCTGGGCCCCGATGTAAGAGCCGATGTTGACCATCAGCGAGCCGAACAGGGGGTTCATGCCTGTGGCCAGGCAGATGGAGATGATGATGGGCATCAGCACCGCGTTGGGGGCGTAGGGGGAGGCGCCGGTCATGCAGATGAGGCCCGCGATGAAAAAGAAGACCCAGGGCAGGACGCTGGGGTACTTGCGGAATTTGTACACCAGGATAAGGGTGATCTGCCGCAGGGTGCCGTTCTCATTGGCGTAGCCGAACAGCCAGCAGATGCCGATAATGGTGAAGAGGATTTTCGCCGGGAACAGCCCCACCACGGCGGAGGTCTTCATACCCAGCAGGAACACGCCGATGATATAGGCAAAGGTCATGGAGATGAGGCCGATGGCGTCGAACTTGTTGCCCACCACGATGGAGATGACCATCGCGATCAGGAACAGGACCAGAACTACGGATGGCGACATACGAAACAACTCCTTTTCTCTCGATTTTGATTCCAGCCAGACACACGCCCGCGGGTACGCCGTCCGTCCGGTGACATCACTGTAGCATCCTATTTTCCGCCCTGTCAACCGCATTTGGAGTATCCTGGAATTATCTGTGCAAGGGTGCCCGTCTCCGGCGATAGGTTCAGCAGAGATGCCCAGATTCTTTGTTGCGGCAAAAAAATGTTTGGCTTTTCCCCCATATTCGCCTATAATAATGGAAGAAACTTAGGGCCGCGGAAAGGAGGAACTCCATGTCTCAGATGGCGTGCTGGACTCAAGCGCTGGGGCCGAACGTTTTAGCGCAGACCGTGCGCGCGCATGCCCTGCCCGAGATACGGGCTGTGCGTTTTGTCTGCCGGTGGGAGCCGGATAGCTCCGCGCTGTGGGTGGGCTCCGGAGAAGAGCTTCTGGAGCTATTGCAGACCCACGATGGCCTGTCCGGGATGGCCTTTTTTGCCTCCGGCGATGTCGGCGGCCTGCTCCAGCTTGCCCAGGACCGCAGGGTCGATCTGGTGATCACCTCTCTGGAGCTCATCCCGCTTTATGAGGCGTTGTCCGCCGCGCTCCGGCGGTATCAGGATTGGAACCTGCTGCTGCTCAAGGCCGCCGGACGCCAAAGCTTTCAAGGGATCCTGACCACGGCGGCCCAACTGGCCGGGGGCGCGCTGTTTTTGCTGGATGCCGTCGGACGGGTGACCTGTTCCAGCATCTGCGACCGGCCGGGGATACCCTCCGCCCACAAGCTGCTCCAGTTGGCCCGCCTGCCCGCCGGAGAGCTTCCGCCGGAGGCGGAAAGCGAGCCGGGACAAGTGAGCCGCCGCCCTGTGGAGGGGGGGGATCTGCTGGGCAAAACGGCTGTCCGGGGGAAATAGCTCCACCGCCTATCTGCTTTTGTTCACCCCCGTCGGCTGGGAGCTGCCCGACATCGCGGAGCTGCTTCATCTGGTGTGCTCCGCCATACAGGAGATCCCCCCTGAGGAGCGGGGCGCCTGCTGGTCCCGCACCGATCTAAAACGGCTTTTGGACAATCTGCTCTCGGGTCGTCTGGTCGAGGATGGGGAGATCGACCAGCAGCTCTCCCGTCTGCCCTGTCCGGCCCTTCGATTCTGCAACTTCGTCATTGTGGAGCCGGCCTTTCCCGGGGCCCGCTCGGCCTTGCCCGCCTTTTTGCTCCCCCAGCTGGAGGCTGTGTTTCCCGGAAGCACCGGTACGCTGTACGGCAACGGAGCGGTGTTGCTGGTGAGCTGTCCCAACCGGGATTTTCAGCCCAGTCCCCCTTTTGACCAGCAATACTTTCAGTCGCTTCTGGCCCAGTACGACCTGTATGCCGCCGTCAGCAACGCCACCAGCCGCCGCTCCATGATGCGCACCACCTATCTGCTGGCCAAAAGCGTGATGCAGCTGGGCCAGGCTCTGCGCTTCAACAGCAAGACCCGTATTTTCTTCTTTGAGGACTATGCGGAGTATATCGCCATCGACCTGTGCATCAACAGCTTTGTGGATCTGATGGGCCACGACGACATCATCTACTTGGCCCACCCCAGTATGGTGAATGTCTACCGGTACGACGCCCTCCACAACACCGATTTGCTGGATGTGGTATACTATTACTGCTTAAACAACTGTAACATCTCCCAGGCCGCCGGGGCCGCTTATATGCACCGCAACACTTTTGCCGCCCGCCTGTCCAAAGTTCAGGAGCTGGTCCAGGCGGACCTGACCAACGGCGGGCTCCAGCAGCGCATGATTTTTTCCTATAAGATCCTCCGCTATTATGACCGGTACGCGAAAATCAATCTCCGCCAGCGTCTGGGCGTTGACGCCCAGGCGCCGGGCGAAAGGAAGGCTTGACCATGTCTGAAAACCTGAGAAATGTCACCGGCACCGTGTTCAACATCCAGCACTACTGCATCCACGACGGCCCGGGCATCCGCACCAACGTATTCGTCAAGGGCTGTCCCCTGCGCTGCGCCTGGTGCGCCAACCCGGAGTCTCAGTCCGGCGCGCCCCAGCTGATGTACTTGGCCGACCGCTGCACCGGCTGCGGCGCGTGCATCGCCGCATGCCCGAAAAAAGCCGTGTTCCGCCGCCCGGACCGGCTGGAGCTGGTACAGACCAACCGCGCCCTGTGCACCGCCTGCGGGGCCTGTGTCAAGGGCTGTCCCGCAGAGGCCAGAAGCGTCTCCGGCAAGGAGATGACGGCGGGCGATGCCTTTGACGAGGTGGCCGGAGACCGGCTGTTTTACGGCTCAGATGGCGGCCTCACCGTCACCGGCGGGGAGGCGCTGGCCCATCCTAAATTCACCGGCGCCCTGGTGCGCCTGTGCCAGGAAGCGGGTATCGGCACCGCAGTGGAGACCTGCGGCGCGGTGGCCTGGGAGGTGATGGCTCCCGTGCTGGAGTACACCGACATCGTTCTGTATGACATCAAACAGATGGACTCCGCCCGGCACAAGCAGTACACCGGCCAGGGAAACGAACAGATCCTTTCCAACCTGGAACGGATCTCCAGCCAGACCGGCTGTTCCATCATCGTTCGCTGCCCCGTCATCCCTCCCTGCAACGACGGTCCAGAGGAGATGCACGCCCTGGGCCGGTTCCTCACGGAGAAAAAAATACGGTGTGGCGAGATCGACCTGCTCCCCTACCACAACTTGGGCGAGGGAAAGCGGGTGCAGCTGGAGCCGGACGGCGAGGGGTTCCATAGCACCACGCCCCCCGACTGGGAGATGGAGGCTCTTCGGGACATTCTGCGTGGCTACGGCTTCCTGGTGAAGTGATCCCTTGATATACATAAAGAAAGCTCCGCCTGTCTAATAAGACAGGCGGAGCTTTTCCGCGTTTATCCACGGGGCTCGTATACCTTTTTGAACGCCTCCCAGACCCGCTCCATCCCCGTCTCAAAGGGGGTGTAGGCAAGGCCCAGCTCCCGGACGATCTTTTCGCCGGAGTACAGTTCGTCCTCCGCCGCTGTCAGCGGGAAAGGCAGTGGAATGCCCTCCCGTTCTACCTGGGCCACGGTGACTTCCCGGGTGGCAAAGGCTCGGCCGCTGACCTGGGCCAGCACCTCCAGATACCGCCGGTAGGTCATCACCTCCGGCGCGGACAGGTTATACACCGCCTCAGCAGCCTGCTGGCGCTCCACACAGGCGATGATAGCGTTGGCCACGTCCTTCACATAGACAAACTGAAACCGGGCGTCGGCGTCCACGGGGACGGGGATTGGCTGGTCTTTCACAATTTGCTCCACAAAATAGGACTCCCGCGGGGCGTAGTTGTAGGGGCTGTAGATGAACACCGGGCGCAGGATAGTCAGCGCCGCCCCCCGCTGGGCGCAGGCCGCCCGGGCCTCCCCCTCCAGCAGCATTTTGTGGTACATGTACTCCCCCTCCGGGCCGGAGAGCTGACGGGTGAGCAGGGGGGCAACCTCGTCTTTGCTGCCGGAGACCTCACGGCTGTACACGTTGGCGGTACTCAGCAGGATGTAGCGGTCAAATCGTCCCGGAAGGGCCGCCAGCAGCCCCGTCACATCACCGGGATGGTAGGCGCAGAAGTCCACCACCGCATCGTAACGGGCGGCTGGCAGGGCCGTCAGCCCTGCATAGTCGTGGCGGTCACAACAGATTTCCCGAACATTGGGCAGGTGTCCCATGGAATAGGTGCCCCGGTTCACCAGGGTGAGGGAATAGCCTGCCTCCCGGGCCGCCGTCATGGCGAACACCCGCCCGGTGAAATAGCTTCCGCCGATGATCAGCACTTGTTTAGACATAGCTGCCAGCTCCTCTCCGATCGACACGGCGGATCAGACGGGGCAGCGGCCCGCTCCGCCCTGGACCGGAGCGGAGCGCAGAGACTGCTCCGCCGCCTCCAGAGAGGGGTAGCCCAGCAGTCTGGCGGTGTGGGTCTGGATCTCCAGGTAGAGATTCTCCCCCCGCTCCGCTTTCTCCCGGTACCAGCCCTCAAACAGCCGCAGGGTGGGCAGGCTGAACGTGAGCAGCTCCCCCAGGTGATAGGTCTCCAGCGAGGTGGTGTAAGGACCATCCTCCCGGGCATGGATGGGCCGCCCGCTTCCGCACAGGAGGGGGAACTTTTTCTGTGCCTCCTCCGCCCAGGCCACCAGTTGGTCCGTTAGCGCCCGGGCCAGGGCCGCCGCCTCTTCCGGCACCGGGGGCAGGGCCGGCTCCAGCGCCCGGTAGGTCTCCGGCGCGGTGTGGGCCATCATCCGGGCGTATTTCTCCGTCACCAGGTTGCGGCCCTGGCGCCAGGCCTCCTCCAAGTCCCGTGTCCAGGCCCGGACCATTTCCTCCGACCAGCCCATGGCCTGGCTGGTGCGCATGGTGTGAAAGGTCTCCCAGTCATCCTGGCAAGAGGCCCGTCCCCCCTCATTTTGGGTCTGCTGAAACAGGGTCCACTCCAGCTGGACCAGCGCTTCGATTTCGTTCTGTCTCATATGGCGTCCCTCCTTATTCTCCCAGCAGCAGCGGTAAAGACCGCAGCGCCTGATCTTGAATGGTTTCCTGAATACGCTCCCCATGGTCCAGAAGAAAATCGCTGGCACTGTCCGTCAGCCCCTGGCCCTCCAAGGCCCGGATAAGCAGGGCGGACAGGGCCTCGATCCGGTCCTGCCGCTCCGCCGGGGGACACTGGGCCAGCTCCTCCAGCGCAGTGCCCGTTTCCCGGCCCAGGAGGGGCAGATCCAGCAACGTCCGGTTCGCCCATTTGTAATAGGGCCGGTAGCGGTGGTTGAGCAGGAACGCCGCCGTCTGAATGTGGTCCACAAACTCTCCCAAGGCCAGCAGCGCAGCGGTCCTGTCTCCCCGGCTGAGGCAGCGGGGGTGGTTGTATTGTCCGGACTGGGCTGCCTTGGCGCACCGGGCGGCCAACCGCTTGCGGCGCACGTCCTCCGGGTAGTAGGCCAGCAACCGCTCCCGGATCTGGGTGAACTTTCCCGGTCCGTCCTCAAAAACCGAACCGTTGGTGCACACCGAAAGGGCCTGGTCCGAGGTGGTCAGCCACTGAAGGAGAGTTTCGGGCGGGTTCTCCCTTCCCAGAAACCGGCGGTAAAATCCGCCGATGGAGAACACTCCCACCCGGCCTTGGCTGTGCTGGCTCTCCCGCAGGCGGCGGAACCCCAGGAATTCCCGGGGAAGGGCATCGTAAGCGGCCTGAAGCGCCGCCCCGTGGATGTCGAAGTCCTCCTGAGTGAGCCATAGGCAGAAACCTGGTCCCCAGTCGTGGTCCCGCGATAATGCGTCGTCATAGCCCAGACACTCGGAGCCCTCCCCCACCAGTCCCGCGGCCAGGCACCCCCGAAGGGCGGGGCAGGCGGCCTCCATGGCAGGGGCACCCACCTCGCGCCAGTACCGGCGGGCCAGCTCCAGCCCGTTCACGAGCGCGCCTCCAGACGTTCTTCCGCCAGGGCCCGGTGGGTCAACGCCGCTTTGACCTCCGGATGATCTGGGCCATAGAGGGTCTGGGCGGCCTGGGCGGCTTGGGAAAAGCAGTCCAGGGCCGCGGCAAAACGCCCAGCAGCGTAGTGGACCACGCCCAAAGCGTTGAGGACGGCGTGGTAATGAGGGGTGTGCGTGCTCAGTTCCTCTCGGAGCAGGACAAGGGCCCGCTTCAGCTTTTCCTCCGCCTCCTCCAGCCTGCCCAGCCGCTGGCATAGCGCCCCTTGATTGCACAGGGAGGAGACCAGCTCGCCCTTAGCCTGGGGCAGCCGGTCCAGAATATCCGCCGCCTGCCGCTGGAGCTCTAAAGCCATTTCCAGATCTCCCAGGTCCAGGTGGACCAAGCTCAGGTTGTTCAGCCCGGAGGCATATAGGATATGGCACTCTCCCACCGACGCCCGGTACAGCTCCAGACAGCGGTGAAACTCCTCCATGGCCTGACCACAGCGGCCCATTAGGCGGTGGACTCCAGCCAGGTTATTCAGCGTGGTGGCATACTGGGGACTCCCCACGCCCAGCCAGGTCTCCAATAGGGGCAGGGCGCGATGAAAACAGGCCTCCGCCTGCTCATACCGCCCTTGCCCACGATAAAAGCCCCCCAGCTCTCCAAGCAGAGAGGCATACGCCGCGCTGTCCCGCCCATGCTCATCCCCGCATTGCTCCGTCAGCACGATCAGCCGTTTTTCCGCCTCTTCACCGCCGGGGCAGCTCTCGTAAGCCTGGTCCACCTGGGCCAAGTATTCCTCCACCATCATGGCGCGCCCTCCTGTATGAAACGGTCTTCATGAACATGTTCACTATTGTAGCACACCTTGACAGAAATTACGACCCTTTATTTTCTTTTTCTTGCTCAATGCCTTATTTAAAAAACAAATATGTGGTTATCCCTTTAGCTCAGCCAAAGGAAAGTCCCGGATCATGGGACATGGCGCAAGATAGGATAGTGCCATGATACCGGAAAGCGGGGAAAAGAGTCATGGCAAAGGAAAAGGGTCTGCCACTTGGGACATTTCTGAAGCGGTTTTCCAGCGAGACGCAGTGTCAGGAGCACCTGGTATCTCAGCGCTGGCAGATTGGGTATATTTGCTCCAAACGCGGCTGCCGTCATGGATACCGGCTGTCTAACGGGCGATATCAGTGCGCCCAATGCCGCCGTCAGACCTCGGTAACGGCAGGGACGGTGCTGCATAAGACACATATGCCGTTGAGGCAGTGGTTTTTGGCGTTCTATTTTGTGAGTCAGGATAAGCGAGGCATTTCTGCTGTGCAGCTGGCGGCGATGCTTGGGACCACCTACAAAACCGTATGGTCCAAAATCTCCCGTGAAGTCTTGCCCTCGAAATTCTGCAACACTGTTGCAGAATTATTTTTGCTTGGTCGGCCAGCCTGCCGCTTCATGGCGTCCAGCTTCATCTTGTAAGCAAACGCCTTTTCCGAGGGCAGGACACGCTCCC
>CAJUPU010000018.1 GCA_910588495.1 uncultured Oscillospiraceae bacterium
AATCCTGAAAAACGCTGTATTACCAACGCTTTTCAGGATTCAGAAAACACTAAATATTTATTCCCACTCGATCGTCCCCACCGGCTTTGGCGTGAGATCGTACAGCACCCGGCACACACCCGGCACCTCCGCCAAGATCCGATCGGCGATCTTCTTCAGCACCGCCCAGTCGATCTCGGGCACGGTGGCGGTCATGGCGTCCACGGTGTTCACCGCCCGGACGATCACCGGCCAGTCGAAGGCCCGCTTGCCGTCCCGCACGCCGGTGGAGCGGAAGTCGGGCACCACGGTGAAGAACTGCCACACCTTGTCGGCCAAGCCCGCCTGGGCGAACTCTTCCCGCAGGATGGCGTCGGACTCCCGCAGGGCGGCCAGCCGATCCCGAGTGATGGCGCCCAGGCACCGCACCCCCAGGCCGGGGCCGGGGAAGGGCTGGCGCTCCACCATGGACGCGGGCAGGCCCAGCGCGCGGCCCACCACCCGCACCTCGTCCTTGAACAGCAGCCGCACCGGCTCCACCAGGTCGAATTTGAAATCGTCGGGCAGGCCGCCCACATTGTGGTGGGCCTTCACCCCGTCGCTCTCCAGGATGTCGGGGTAGATCGTCCCCTGGGCCAGGAAGTCGATGCCCTCCAGCTTCCGGGCTTCCTCCTCGAACACCTTGATGAACTCGCCGCCGATGATCTTCCGCTTCCGCTCCGGCTCGTCCACCCCGGCCAGCAGATCCAAAAATCGGTCGGTGGCGTCCACATAGATCAGGTTGGCGTCCATCTGGTCCCGGAACACCTCGAGGACCTGCTCGCTCTCCCCCTTGCGCATGAGGCCGTGGTTCACATGGACGCACACCAGCTGTCTGCCCACCGCCCGGATCAGCAGCGCAGCCACCACGGAGGAATCCACCCCGCCGGACAGCGCCAGCAGCACCTTTTTATCTCCCACCTGTTTCCGGACTGCCTCCACCTGCTCCGCGATGAAGGACTCCGCCAGCTCGGGGGTGTCGATCCGCGCCATATCCGCGGGACGTACATTGTTTTCCATCATTCGTTCCTCCTGTCTTTAGTTTGAAAACGCGCCGTGAGACGCGCGGGACGGCGATCGATCGCGGGGAGAGGTATCGCTGGGCGCGCCTCCCTCACTGGGCCTTGGAGATGTCCCGGCCAAAGTATTTCATGGACAGCTCGGTGAGGGTGCCGTCCTGGGCCAGCTCCGCCAGGGCCTGGTTGATGGCACTTCGCAGGGCGTCGCTGTCCTCGCCCTTGAACATGGGGATGGCCACCTGGGTGGCCGCCGGGTCGAAGCAGGCGATCTTGATGGGGGCGTCGGGGTGCTGGGCCAGGTAGTCGTAGTAGCTCACGTCGGCGTTGAGGGTGGCGTCGATGCGCCAGGAGGTGAGCAGCTCGATGGTCTGGATGAAGTCGTCCACGGGGGTGACGGCGGCGCCGTAACTCTCCGCCAGGATGGCGTAGGTGCTGCTGAGGGTGTTGGCGGTGTTTTTGCCCTCCAGGTCCTCCATGGACTGGATGGAATCGTCATCGGCCCGGACGATGACGGCGGTGCGGTTGTAGGCGTAGGGGACGGAGAAGTCATATTTCTCCCGCCGGCCGTCGTCGATCTCCACGCCGTTGACCATGATGTCGTACCGCCCGGCCTCCAGCCCGGCCAGCAGGGCGGACCACTCCCCCTCCACGAAGGCGGGCTCCACCCCCAGCTTGGCGGCGACGGCCTGGGCCACCTCCACATCGTAGCCCACCAGCGCGCCGCTCTCGTCGTGATAGCCCCAGGGCGCCCAGGTGCCCTCCAAGGCCACCACGATCTCGCCTTTGGCGCGGATCTTGGCCAGCAGATCGCCGCCCATATCGGTGACCTGGGGGGCGTCCCCCTGGGCGGGGCTGCTCTCCGGCGGCAGGCCGGAGGAGGGCTGGCCGCATCCGGACAGGGCGGATAGGAACAGGGCGGCGGCGCCGATCAGGGCCGCGAGACGGTATTTTTTCATGGCAGATGCTCCTTTTCATTGGTTGGGGGGACGCCGTGTCCCTGGCTGACGGTGCGCAGGAAGGCCTGGGTGCGCTCCTGACGGGGGTGCTCGAAAAACTCCTTGGAGGGAGCGGCCTCCACCACCGCGCCGTCCTCCAGGAACACCACCTGGCTGGACACGTGCTTGGCAAAGCCCATCTCGTGGGTGACCACCAGCATGGTCATGCCCTCCTCAGCCAGCTGGCGCATGACGGCCAGCACCTCGCCGGTGAGCTCCGGGTCCAACGCGGAGGTGGGCTCGTCGAAATAGATGATCTCCGGACCGGCGGCGATGGCCCGGGCGATGGCGGTGCGCTGCTGCTGCCCGCCGGACAGCTGGCTGGGGTAGTGGTCCGCCCGGTCCAGCATCCCCACCTTCTGCAGGGCGCGGCGGGCAATCTCCTCCGCCTGGGCCCGGGGGATCTTCCGGGCGGTGACCAGCCCCTCCATGACGTTTTGCAGGGCGGTCTTGTTGAGGAACAGGTCGTAGTTTTGGAACACGAAGGCGGTCTTTTTCCGCAGCCGGGCCACGTCCCGCCTGGAGACATGGGCCAGGTCGAACCGCTCGCCGTCGAAGAGAAGGGTGCCGCTGTCCGCCCGCTCCAGAAAGTTGGCGCACCGCAGCAGGGTGGTCTTGCCCGAGCCGCTGGGGCCGATCAGGGCCACCACGTCCCCCTGGTCCACCCGCAGGTCGATGCCCTTGAGCACCTCCAGGGGGCCGAAGGACTTATGGATATCGTGGATCTCCAGCATGGTCACACCTCCCGGCTCTCGTAGGCGCTCAGCTTTTTCTCCCCCAGCCGCTGGAGCCAGGTGAGCACGGTGGAGAACAGCAGATAGATCAGCCCCACCTCGATGTACAGCGCCAGCGGCTCATACACCCGGGCGTTGATCTGCTGGGTGGCCCGGAACATCTCCACCACCGTGATGTTGGCGGCCAGGGAGGTGTCCTTCACCATGGCGATCAGCGAGTTGGACAGGGGCGGAAAGGCGGTGCGCATGGCCTGGGGCAGGACGATCCGCCGCATGGTCTGAAGGTAGCTCATCCCCACGCAGTACCCCGCCTCCAGCTGGCCGGAGGGCACCGACTCCAGCGCCGCCCGGACGGTCTCGGCGCAGTAGGCCCCCTCGTTGAGGGAGAACACCAGCACCGCGGCGGGGAAGGGGTCGATGGTGATCCCCGCCTTGGGCAGGCCGAAGAACACCACGAAGAGCTGCACCAGCAGGGGAGTGCCCCGGAAGATCCAGATGTAGAAGCGGCACAGCTGGGTGGCCACCGGCACCCGGGCGAACTGGGCCATGGCCGCCGCGACGGCGATGGCCATGGCGAAGGTGAAGGCGATGGCCGTCAGCGGGATGGTGACGGTGAGGCCGGGCAGGAGTATTTTTGGAAACGAGTCGATGAGGATACCGAAAAGACGTTCATCCATGGGGAGGCTGCTCCTTTTTCCAACTTCCGTGCTATAGTCACCGCAGTTGAAAAGCGGCAAACGCTTCTTTTCAACTGTGCGGCGCAAACGCGCCGCACAGGCCGCGAAGCGGCCTGCAGTGGACTTCATAGGCAAAACACAGTCCATTTTGAATGGACTGGCGGGCTTTGCCCGCCTTGAAGATCGGGTGCCGATCTTCAAGTGTTTTGACTATATCATACCGCAAACGGGGGCAAATGGCAATTGTGCGATGAGACAAAAAATACTTGACAAAGGTACGAAATCGTACTATGATGATGACTCGATTTCGAATATGGGGAGTGTGCTATGGAGGTCCACATCTCAAAGGAGCTGAAGCGCTTCGACCACCTGATGGGGGAGATCGACGGGCTGTACCACGACGCGGCGGTGGCCCTGGGGGTGCCGGACAGCGTCATGCAGGTGCTGTATACCGTCTGCGCCAAGGGGGAGCGCTGCCCGCTGCGGGACATCTGCCGCCAGTCCGGGATGAGCAAGCAGACCGTCAACTCCGCCCTGCGCAGGCTGGAGGGGGAGGGGATGATCTATCTGGAGCCCTCCGGCCCCAGGAGCAAGGACGTGTGCCTCACCCCGGCGGGACGGGAGCTGGCCGGGCGCACCGCCGTCCCCTTGATGGAGCTGGAGGATGAGATCTTCAGCGCCTGGGGGGCGGAGGAGGTGGAGCGGTACCTCCGGCTGACCCAGCGGTATCTGGAGGACTTCCGCCGCAAGTCGAAACGATTCTATGCAAAAAAGGAGCGGGGCCGTGCCGCCCCGGGAGGATGATATGAAGATCCAACTGTCAGACCATTTCACCTGTTCCAAGCTGCTGCGCTTCACCCTGCCGTCCATCGTGATGATGGTGTTCACCTCCATCTACGGCGTGGTGGACGGCTTTTTCGTGTCCAACTTTGTGGGCAAGACCCCCTTCACCGCCGTCAATTTCATCTACCCCGTGATCATGATCCTAGGGTGCGTGGGCTTCATGTTCGGCACCGGCGGCGGGGCGCTGATCGCCAAGACCCTGGGGGAGGGAAAGCCGGAACGGGCCAACCACATCTTCTCCCTGATCGTCTACACTGCCGCCGCCTGCGGCGTGGTGCTGGGGACGGTGGGGGTGGTGCTGGTCCGGCCCATCGCGGCGGCGCTGGGGGCCCAGGGGGAGCTGCTGGAGAACAGCGTCATCTACGCCCGGGTCATCCTGGCCGCTCTGCCCGCCTTCATCCTGCAATTCGAATTCCAGTGCCTGTTCGCCACGGCGGGCAAGCCCACACTGGGCCTGATGGTGACGGTGGCGGCGGGGTGCACCAATATGGCGCTGGACGCGTTGTTCGTGGCGGTCCTCCGCTGGGGGCTGGTGGGGGCGGCCGCAGCCACCGCCCTGAGCCAGGCGGTGGGCGGGATCGTCCCGCTGGTCTATTTCGCCCGGCCCAACTCCAGCCTGCTGCGGCTGGGCAGGACGGGCTTCGACGGAAAAGCGCTGGCCAGGACCTGCGCCAACGGTTCGTCGGAGCTGATGAGCAACATCTCCGGGTCGCTGGTGAGCATGCTGTTCAACGCCCAGCTGCTGCGCTACGCCGGGGAGGACGGCGTGGCCGCCTACGGGGTGCTGATGTACGTCAGCATGGTGTTTTTGGCGGTGTCCATCGGCTATGCGGTGGGCTCCGCCCCGGCGGTCGGCTACCACTACGGCGCCCAGGACCACCAGGAGCTGCGGGGGCTGCGGCGGCGGAGCACGGCGATCGTGGCGGTGGCCTCTGTCGCCATGTTCGCCGCCGGGCAGTTGCTGGCAAGGCCGCTGTCCCTGCTGTTCGTGGGCTACGACCCCGACCTGCTGGAGCTGACGGCGCAGGCGTTCTTCATCTTCTCCTTCGCCTTCCTCTTCTCGGGGTTCGCCATCTTCGGCTCCTCCTTCTTCACCGCGCTGAACAACGGCCTGGTGTCGGCGGCGATCTCCTTCCTGCGCACCCTAGTGTTCCAGGTGACGGCGGTGCTGATCTTCCCGCTGATCTGGGGGGTGGACGGGATCTGGCTGTCCATCGTGGCGGCGGAGGCGCTGGCGGCGGCGGTGACGGCCGCGTTCTTGTGGGCGCTGCGGAAGAAATACCGGTATTGAATGGGGCGGACGGGGCCGTGCCGGGAGGCGCGGCCCCGTCCTTTTCAAAAATTTTGATCATTCACAAAAAATCCATAGGCAGGGGGGGAAAACTGTGATATAATACCCTCTAACTGTATTGCGAGGCTGGAAGCATGGGACGAGGGGGGAGCGGGATGAAGCGGATATGGGCGGCCGCGCTGGGGGCCGCGCTGGGGCTGTGCCTGAGCGGCTGCGTGTTCGAGCCTGTAGAAAAGCTGTACGCCCTGCCTGTGCTGCCCCAGGAGTACCGGGACCTCCAGTCCACCATCGACGCCGCCATGAGCGAGCTGGGGGCGGAGTACGCCACCATCAACTACGGCAGCAACACCTCCACCGTCCAGCTGCTGGACATGGACGGCGACGGGGAGCAGGAGACGGCGGCGGTGTTCCTCCGGGTGACCGCCGCGGAGGAGACGCCCATGCGGGTGTGCCTGTTCCGCCAGGGGGCCGACGAGAGCTATCACCAGTCGGCGGTGGTGTCGGGGGCGGGCACCTCCATCAACTCGGTGGCCTATGAGGATCTGACGGGGGACGGCAGCCGGGAGCTGATCGTCAGCTGGCAGCTCAGCGCCGGGGTGCACATCCTGTCGGCCTACAATTTCATCCCGAGCGGGGCCAACGAGCTGATGAACACCACCTATAACGAGGGATATGTCACGGTGGACCTGGACCAGGACGGCAGCCGGGAGCTGATCGTGTTCCAGCAGGACACCACCGGCGAGGGCTACAACGTGGCGGAGTACTACGACTGCCAGAACGGGGTGATGGCCCTGTCCTCCACCGGGGCGCTGTCCGACGGGCTGAAGGACGTGGTCCGGGCGGAGACCGGCCTGCTGTCCGACGGCCGCCCGGGGGTGTACGTCACCCTGGAGCTGGAAAACGGCTATGTCACCGACGTGCTCACCCTGGACCGGATGGGGCTGGCCAACGTCACCCGGGACGCGGAGAGCGGGGTGAGCCTGGCCACCGCCTGGACCAACACCGACGCCACCACCACCGACATCAACAACGACGGCGTGCTGGAGATCCCACGGCCCCAGCTGCTGGACCCGCCGGACCCGGACGCCGCCGCCCAGTACCTGATCTACTGGCAGCAGGTGGACTCCAGCGGCAGGAGCGCCACCTGCAGCATCACCTATCACTCCTATACCGACGGCTGGTATTTCATCGCGCCCAACAGCTGGGACATCAACAACATCACCGTGGCCCGGGACGACAGCCTCAGCAGCCGGGGGGAGCGGGCGGTGGTGTTCTACCACCGGCCCGCCCGAGGCGGGGAGGCGGAGCGGTTCCTCACCATCTACCGCCTCACCGGCAGCAACCGGGTGTCCCGGTCCAAGCAGCCGGGGCGGACGGTGCTGCACAGCGACAGCAGCGCCATCTACTGCGCCTCCTTCGTGCCCGGCGTGTGGGACAGCGGCCTGGACGAGGCGGGCCTGCTCCAGCGGTTCAAGCCGATCACGGCGGCGTGGTCGAGTCGATAAGCGCCGAGCCGTCGCGAGCAGCGCGCTGCCAACAGGCGAGGCGTGAGAAGGAGAGCGGGATCTTGTTAGATCCGTCATACTAGAAAGCGGGGAACGTGTCGATATGCGCAAGGTATTGGTCCTGGAGGACGAGACGAACATCCGCAGCTTCGTGGTGATCAACCTGAAGCGGGCGGGCTATGAGACCATCGAGGCCAGCACCGGCGAGGAGGCGCTGGCCCTGATCCAGAAGAACCCGGACGTGAAGGTGGCCCTGCTGGACATCATGCTCCCCGGGGAGATCGACGGCTTCGAGGTGTGCCGCCGCATCCGGGCGGGCAACGCCCAGATGGGCATCATCATGCTCACCGCCCGCACCCAGGAGATGGACAAGGTCAGCGGGCTGATGACCGGGGCGGACGACTACGTGACCAAGCCCTTCTCCCCGGCGGAGCTCACCGCCCGGGTGGACGCGCTGTTCCGCCGCACCGGCGGCGTGCCCGTCCAGGACGTGGACGAGCTGAGCCAGCCCCCCTTCCTGCTCAACACCCGCAACCGCACCCTGGAGAAGAACGGCAAGCGGATCAAGCTCACCCAGGTGGAGTACTCCATCGTCAAGCTGTTCATGGAGAACCCGGGGAAGGCCCTGGCCCGGGAGGAGATCCTGGAGGCGGTGTGGGGCAAGGAATACCTGGGCGAGCTGAAGATCGTGGACGTGAACATCCGCCGCCTGCGGATCAAGCTTGAGGACGATCCGCAGAATCCGGCCCACATCAGCACCGTCTGGGGCTATGGGTACGAGTGGGAGACGTGAGCTGGTGCGCCGGATCGTCCTCACGCCGCGCAAGCGGCGCCGGCGCGAGTGCGCTGTACATGCGTCTTTGCGGAGCAAAGACCTTGAGATCGGCAGGATCCATTCCTGCCGATCTGAGTGAGAGGAAGGGGCCCCCGCAAAAGCCGGTGTTTGGCGTTTGTGGGGCAGACGATCCGCAGGATCCGGCCCACATCAGCACCGTCTGGGGCTATGGGTACGAGTGGGAGACATAGCGCGGCATAAAGAGACCAGCCGGAAAGGGGGGAGAGGGATGGAGCAGGACAGCCGGGGGAAGCGCCGGAAAAATCCGCCCATGGCGCCCAAGCGGGAGGAGCGGGCGCTGGAGGAGGGCGCGGCGGAGAGCCGGGCCAAGGGCCGCCCCAGGGGGCGGCTGCGCAGGCGGTGGCTGGCCAACACCCTGGCCGTCACCCTGGTGGTGGTGGCCATCGCGGTGAGCGCCTTCTCCCTGGCCATGTACAGCTACTACACCTCCACCATCCTGGCCACCCTGGAGAGCAAGGCCCAGACCGCCGCCGGGATGTTCCGCAACTACACCGAGACCACCTACCTGTCCACCGCCCGGCAGTTCATCAGCCAGTTCGAGGAAAAGACCACCATCGAGGTGCAGATCCTGAACTCCGGCGGCCGGGTGCTCATGTCCTCCATGATGGACATCTCCGGCGGCTCTACCCACAGCCCCGATGTGGCCGCCTCCATCGCCGAGAAAAAGGTGAGGACCCACATCGGCCTGGACCCGGACACCGGCGACGATGTGATATCCGCCTGCGCCCCGGTGGTCTATAACGGCGTGGTGGTGGGGGTGGTGCGCATGGCCACCTCCCTGCGCCAGGTCCACGCCCAGATGATCCGCATCGTGGCCATGACCTCCTCCATCGGGCTGGTGATCTTGGTGGTGATGGGGCTCATCGCCTCCTACTTCATCCGCTCGGTGCTGGACCCGGTGATCCGGGTCACGGAGACCGCCAAGCGCATCGCCGCGGGCAGCTACGGGGTGCAGATGGAAAAGCGGTCCGACGACGAGATGGGAGAGCTGGTGGACAGCATCAACGACATGTCCATGAAGATCGACCAGGCGGAGCGCACCCAGTCGGAGTTCATCTCCTCGGTGTCCCACGAGCTGCGCACCCCCCTCACCGCCATCAACGGCTGGGCGGAGACCCTCTACAACGGCGAGGTGCGGGACGCCGCCGACGTGAAGAAGGGCATGGGCATCATCGTGTCCGAGGCCCAGCGCCTCACCCGCATGGTGGAGGAGCTGCTGGAGTTCTCCCGGATGGAGACAGGCCGGTTCAACCTATCGGTGGAGCCCATCGACATCCTGGCGGAGCTGGAGGACGCGGTGTACACCTACCGGGAGTTCTTCCGCCGGAAGGGGCTGGAGCTGGACTACACCGAGTGCCGGGAGGAGCTGCCCATCATCAGCGGCGACCCGGAGCGGTTGCGTCAGGTGTTCTGCAACCTGCTGGACAACGCGGACAAGCACGGCGGGTCCGGCGGCCGGGTGGAGGTGTCCGTGGAGCGGGAGGAGGACTGCGTGGCGATCCGGGTCCGGGACCACGGCCCCGGCGTGCCCGAGGAGGAGCTGCCCTTCATCAAGTACAAATTCTATAAAGGCTCGTCCAAGGCCCGGGGGTCAGGCATCGGCCTGGCGGTGTGCGACGAGATCGTCAACAGCCATAACGGCACCCTGGAGATCGGGAACGCCCCCGGCGGCGGCTGTGTAGTCACCCTCCGCCTGCCCATCGGGGTGGAGAGCGTGTGATGGGATAGAACGGAAGTTCGATGCCCTTGCAATGCGGGGCGGTTTTTGATATACTGCGTTCCAGGCGTTATATAAAGGAGACAGACCAAATGGCGAAACAAGACGCGAACTGCTGTACCCCCTTCAAGACCACCTGCGGCGGCCAGGCGCTGATCGAGGGCATCATGATGCAGGGCCCCGGCAGACGGGCCATCGTGGTGCGCAAGCCCGACGGGGAGCTGGACATCACCGAGGAGGCGGTCAAGCCCCGGTCCGGGGCGGCAAAGCTGCCCTTCATCCGGGGGCTGTTCATCTTCGGCGGCTCCATGGTCCACGGCATGAAGGCGCTGATGCGGTCCGCCGAGGTGTCCGACAGCGGGTCCGTGGAGGAGGAAGAGCTCACCGGGATCGACAAGTGGATCAGTGAGCACTTTGAAGAGGATAAGGCCATGTCCATCATCATCACCATCGCGGCGGTGCTGGGGATCGTCTTTTCCGTGGGGCTGTTCATCCTGCTGCCCACGGCCCTCACCGGGCTGATCGGCCTGGTGTGGGCCGGTATGCCCCTGTGGGTGCGCTCGGTGATCGAGGGCGTGCTGAAGGTGGCCATCTTCATGGCCTATCTCTATCTGTGCTCCAAGATGAAGGAGATCCACCGGGTGTTCGAATACCACGGCGCGGAGCACAAGACCATCTACTGCTATGAGAACGGCCTGGAGCTGACGGTGGAGAACGTCCGCGCGCAGCCCCGGCACCACCCCCGGTGCGGCACCAGCTTTTTGTTCGTGGTGATCACGGTGTCCATCTTCCTGTCCATCGTGGTGTTCACGCCTCTGGAGATCGAAAACACCTTTTTGCGCATGGCCCTGCACCTGCTGATGCTGCCCGTCATCGTGGGGGTGACCTACGAGTTCAACCGCTGGGTGGGGGGGCACGACGGCCCTGTGAGCCGGGCCCTGCGGGCACCGGGCATGTGGATGCAGAACTTCACCACCTTCGAGCCGGACGACTCCATGATCGAGGTGGGCATCGAGGCGCTCAAGCGGGTCCTGCCGGAGGAAAAAGGCGCGGATAAATGGTGAAAGAGAAGCGTGGAGCCGTCGTGAGCAGCGGGAATGGCGCGGAGCCGCCGCGAACAGGCGCAGCGTGACAACAATGGGGAGAGGGTGACAGCTCATGCCCGCCACCTACAACGACTTATATCTGGACGCCCGGAAGGCCCTGAAGGGGGCGGGGGTGGAGCAGGCCCAGCTGGAGGCCCGGGAGCTTTTGTGTTTCGCCTCCGGCAAGGACCGGGGGGAGTTCCTCCGGGACCTGCCCCTGTACGCCTCCGACGGGGTGGAGGGCCGGTTCCGGGGGCTGCTGGACCGCCGCTTGAAGGGGGAGCCGGTGGCCTACCTCATCGGGGAGTGGGAGTTCTACGGCCTGACGCTGGACGTGTGCCGGGACGTGCTCATCCCCCGGCCGGACACCGAGACCCTGGTGGAGCGGGGGATCCTCCACGTCCGGGACCTGCCCGACGGCGCCCGGGTGCTGGACCTGTGCGCCGGGAGCGGCTGCGTGGGCCTTGCCGTGGCGGACAACTGCCCCAACACCCGGGTCATTTTGGCGGAGTGGTGCGGGGACGCCCTGCGGGTGTGCCGTCAAAACATCCTGCGGTGTGCGCTGTCCCAGCAGGTCAGCGCCGCCCAGGTGGACGCCCTGGAGCCGCCCCCCCGGATCTTGCGGGACTTCGATCTGATCGTGTGCAATCCCCCCTACATCCCCACCCTGGAGGTGGGGCGGCTGGACCCCTCCGTCCGGGAGTACGAGCCCCGGATGGCGCTGGACGGCGGGGAGGACGGGCTGAAATTCTACCGCTCCATTGCGAAAAAGTGGAAATGCGCCCTGAAGCCGGGGGGAAAGCTGGCCTTCGAGGTGGGCTACGACCAGGCCCAGGCGGTGCGGGACATCATGGCCCGGAACGGCTATCAGGAACTCCAGACCACCATGGACCCGGGGATGCACTGGCGGGTCGTGGAGGGGAGCACGGAGCGGGAGGAGAAGCCGGAATGAAAAAGGTAAAGATCACGGTGATGAGGACCGCCTCCTACGGGGACCTGATCGAAAAATATGAAAACCCCATCGAGCACGCCTGCGATATGCGGGAGGGCCAGGTGTTTGTGGCCAACGGCTGGGAGAGGCCGGAGGGCTTCTGCGTCAGCGCGTGGGACAGCATGTCCCCCTTCGTGATGACGCTGGCCCACGGCGGCGGGGATCTTTACGGCGGCTGGATGAAAAACAAAAAGTCCGCCATGATCTCCTGCAACGACGGCTTCCGCCCCGTCAGCTTTTTGCTGGAGACCCTGGAGGCCGACGCGGAATGACAGCTTCCGCCTGGGGAAGGAAAGGGCCTTTCAAGTCCGTTTTATGGGACACATAGAGGCGTATCATAGAGGATAGAACGAGGCCGGCGGCCCGTGGACCGCGCCGGTGGGAAAGGATGATCGTACATGGCAGAGAAGAAAAAGCAGATCGAGCCCGCCGCCCCGGCGGCGGATAAGAAGAAGGCGTTGTCCACCTGCATCGCCCAGATCGAAAAGGAGTACGGCAAGGGCTCCATCATGCGCCTGGGGGAGAACTCCCACATCGTGGTGGAGGCCATCCCCACCGGGTCGCTGTCCCTGGACATCGCCCTGGGCATCGGCGGCGTGCCCAAGGGGCGCATCATCGAGATCTATGGCCCCGAGTCCTCCGGCAAGACCACCCTGGCCCTGCACATCGTGGCCGAGGCCCAGAAGCGGGGGGGCGAGGTGGCCTTCATCGACGCCGAGCACGCCCTGGACCCCACCTACGCCCGGGCCCTGGGGGTGGACATCGACTCCATGCTGATCTCCCAGCCGGACACCGGCGAGCAGGGGCTGGAGATCTGCGAGGCCCTGGTCCGCTCCGGCGCGCTGGACGTGGTGGTGGTGGACTCGGTGGCGGCCCTCACCCCCCGGGCGGAGATCGAGGGCGACATGGGCGACTCCCATGTGGGCCTGCTGGCCCGGCTGATGAGCCAGGCCCTGCGCAAGCTGGCGGGCTCCATCGCCAAGACCAACTGCATCGTCATCTTCATCAACCAGCTCCGGGAGAAGGTGGGGGTGGTCTACGGCAATCCCGAGGTGACCACCGGCGGCCGGGCGCTGAAATTCTACGCCTCGGTGCGCATGGAGGTGCGCCGGATCGAGGCGATCAAGAACGGCACCGAGCTGATCGGCAACCGCACCAAGGTCAAGATCGTGAAAAACAAGGTGGCGCCCCCCTTCCGGGAGGCGGAATTCGAGATCTTGTACGGCGAGGGCATCTCCAAGACGGGGGAGCTGGTGGACCTGGCCGTCAAGCTGGACATCGTGCAGAAGTCGGGCTCCTGGTTCTCCATGGGGGACACCCGGCTGGGCCAGGGCAAGGACACGGTGAAGAAATATTTCAGCGAGAATCCGGAGATCGCCGCCCAGGTGGACGGGGAGATCCGGGCCAACTCCTACAAGCTCATGAGCAAACAGTCCCAGGCGGCGGCCAAGGCGGCGGGGCGGGCCGTGGACGTGGAGGCCGAGGACTTCGAGGGATAGGCGTTGAAGATCGAAAAACTGGAGCCCTCCCAGCATAAGCAGGGCCGCTGGCTGGTCTGGCTGGACGACGCCTCCATCGTCCGGGTGGGGGAGGGGGACGTGGTGTCCCTGGGCCTCTACGCGGGCCGGGAGCTGACCGACGAGGAGGGGGAGGCCCTGTGCGCCGCCGGAGACCGGTCCCGGCTCATGGAGCGGGCGGTGGGCCTGCTGGCCCAGCGGCCCATGTCCCGGAAGGAGCTGCTGGACAGGCTGTGCGCCCCCCCCCGGCAGAAGCGGGAGAAATACCCCTATGACAAGCTGGACGGTGTCCCGGACCCAGAGCTTCTAGCGGCCCAGCGGGAGGCTTTGCGGGAGCGGGCCGGGGCGGTGGCCGACCGCCTCACGGAGCTGGGCCTGCTCAACGACGGGGAGTACGCCCGGGCGGTGGTGCGGCACTACGCTGCCAAGGGGTACGGCCCCCGGAAGATCCGGGACGAGCTGTACCGCCGGGGGGTGCCCCGGGAGCTCTGGGAGGAGGCGCTGGAGGAGCGGGAGCCGGACAGGGACCAGGTGCTGGAGCTGGCCCGGCACAAGCTCCGGGGGGCCGAGCCCACCAGAGAAAATCTGAAAAAGGTGTCCGACTACCTGGCCCGGCGGGGCTACGGCTGGGAGGAGATCTCGGCGGCGCTGGAACGAATCCGGGAGGAGGAATGGGAGTAAATGGGCTATAAAGTGGCATTTCAGTCCCTGGGCTGCGCCAAGAACCTGGTGAACACCGAGCAGATGATGGCCCTGTGCCGGGCCGCGGGCCACACCGTCACCGGCGAAGCGGAGGGGGCGGACGTGGCGGTGCTCAACACCTGCGGGTTCATCGAGTCCGCCAAGAGCGAGGCCATCGATGCCATTTTGGAGCTGGCGGCGCTGAAAAACGCGGGCAGATTGAAGAAGCTGCTGGTGGCGGGGTGCCTCAGCCAGCGCTATCCCGACGATATCCGGACCGAGCTGCCCGAGGTGGACGGCCTTCTGGGCACCGGGAGCTACACCGACGTGGTGTCCGCGGTGGAGCGGGTGATGGCGGGGGAGCGGCCCGAGTATTTCGGCCCCCTGGCCCAGGCCGACGACGGCGGGGAGCGGTGGGTGACCACCCCGCCCTGGACGGCCTATCTGAAGATCGCCGAGGGGTGTTCCAACGGCTGCGCCTTCTGCATCATCCCCAAGCTGCGGGGGCGCTACCGCAGCCAGCCCATGGAGGCGCTCCTGCGGGAGGCCCAAGGGCTGGCGGACCGGGGGGTGAAGGAGCTGATCGTGATCGCCCAGGATATCACCCGCTACGGGCTGGACCTGGGGGACGGGACCACCCTGGCCAAGCTGCTGACCCGGCTTTGCGGGCTGGACTTCCACTGGATCCGGCTCCACTACCTCTACCCGGAGGCGGTGACCGACGAGCTGATCCAGGTCATTGCCCGGGAAAAGAAGATCGTCCACTATCTGGACATCCCCATCCAGCACGCCAACGACGGCATTTTGCGGGCCATGCGCCGCCGGAGCACCAGGGCGGAGATCGAGGCGCTGTTCGCCAAGCTGCGCGCCGCCATGCCCGACGTGGCGATCCGCACGTCGCTGATCTGCGGCCTGCCCGGGGAGGGGGAGGCGGAGTTCGAAGAGCTGTGCGCGTTCCTGCGGGAGCAGAAGCTCCAGCGGGCGGGGGTGTTCCAGTTCTCCCCGGAGGAGGGCACCCTGGCCGCCGCCATGGAGGGCCAGGTGGACCCGGACACCGCCGCCCGGCGGGTGGAGCTGGTGGTGGACCTCCAATCCCGGATCATGGACCAGTACAATGAGGACCGGCTGGGCGCCTGCGTGGAGGTGCTCTGCGAGGGCTTCGATCCCGAGGCGGGCTGCTACGCGGGCCGGACCTACGCCGACTCGGTGGACATCGACGGCCGGGTGCTGTTCACGGCGGCGGGGCTGGTCCCGGCGGGCACGTTCGTCAATGTGCGGATCACCGGGGCGTCCGACGGGGACCTCACCGGGGAGATCGAGGAGTGAAGGCAAAGTCTGCCTTGTCTGGACGGGAGCGCTCCAGCCTTGGACCGGCGCCGGCCGGTATGGCTGTGGGGGCGCTTCCGGAGCTGTGGAGCGAACGCAAAAGACGGAAATAAGGAGGAACACCATGAACTTGCCCAACAAACTGACCCTGATGCGCGTTATCCTCATCCCCGTGTACCTGGTGCTGTGGCACCTGGAGTTCCCCGGCAACAACTACGCCGCCCTGGCGGTGTTCGTGGTGGCCAGCCTCACCGACTTTTTGGACGGTTACATCGCCCGAAAGTACGATCTGGTGACGGATTTCGGCAAATTCATGGACCCCCTGGCGGACAAGATGCTGGTGCTCACCGCCATGACCTGCTTCTGTGCCATGGGCCGCTTCCCCGACTGGGCGCTGGTGATCGTCATGGCCCGGGAGTTCGCCGTGTCCGGCCTGCGGCTGGTGGCGGTGGACAACGGCCGGGTGATCGCGGCGGGCATGTCCGGCAAGGTCAAGACCTTCTCCACCATGATCTGCCTGTCCCTGATGCACCTTACCATCCTGCCCATCCCCATGTGGGCGCTGGACTGGACCTGCGTCGTCGTCATCGCCGCCACCACCCTGTACTCCGGCGTGGAGTACTTCGTGAAGAACAAGGACGTGCTCAACTGGAACAAATGAAAACAAGAGGGCGGGACAGCTTGTCCCGCCCTCTTTTCTCACTCCATGTTCCGGCCCTCCAGGCCCAGGAAGCGCTCCATACAGGCGGCGGTGGCCGCGGCCCGCTCCATGGTGTCCATCTCGCAGAACACCCGCAGCAGCGGCTCCGTGCCCGAGAACCGGGCGGTGACCCAGCCGCCGCCCTGGAAGTAGACCTTGCAGCCGTCGGCGTAGCTCACCTTTTCGATGTCCAGACCGAAATCGGGCAGGCGCTGGTCCACCATGACCAGCCGGTGGATGCGATCCTTCTCCTCCTGGGAGAAGCGGTAGCCCCGCTCCGCCATCTCGAAGGCGCCGTAGCGCGCCACGATCTCCTGATAGAGCTCGGACAGTCTGCGCCCCGTGGTGGCCAGCATCTCCACCAGCAGGGAGGCGGCGTAGATGCCGTCCTTCCCCTGGATGTGCCCCCGGACGGTGAGGCCGCCGGAGCTCTCCCCGCCGATCACCGCCCCGGTCTCCGACATCTTGCCGGAGACATACTTGAAGCCCACCGGCACCTCATAGCAGGTCTCGCCGAACTCCGCCGCGATGGCGTCCAGCAGGTGGGTGGTGGCCAGGTTGCGCACCGCCGCCCCGTGCCAGCCCTTGTAGCGCAGCAGGTAGTAGTACAGCAGCACCAGGATCTTGTTGGGGTGGAGGAACTCCCCCCGGTCGTCGATGACCCCCAGCCGGTCGGCGTCGCCGTCGGTGGCGATGCCGATGTCGCAGCCGTTCTCCTGCACGAAGGACTGCAGGCCGATCAGCGTCTTGCTGTTGGGGGCGGGGAGCCGCCCGCCGAACAGGGCGTCCCGCCGCTCGTGGATCACGTCCACGTCGCACCGGGCGGTGATGAGGATAGTGCTCAGCGCCGTCTTGGACACGCCGAACATGGGGTCCAGCACCACCTTCAGCCCCCGGGAGCGGATGGCGTCCATGTTCACCGCACGGATGATGGAGTCGATATAGGAGTTCATGGGGTCCACGATCTGGATCTGGCCGGTGTGTATGCCCTCCTCATAGGGCACCAGGGGGATCTCCCCCTCGGGCAGGGCGGCGATGTGGGCCTCGATGCCGGCGGTGACGGTCTCGTCCGCGTCCCGGCCGCCCCGGGTGAACACCTTCACCCCATTGTAGAGGGCCGGGTTGTGGCTGGCGGTGACCGCCATGCCGTAGGGCAGCTCGTAGTACTTCACCGCGAACATGATCAGGGGGGTGGGGGCCTCCCGCTCCACTACCATGCAGGGCACCCCCGCCCCGGCCATCACCTCGGCGGCCCAGTGGGCGGCCTCTTTGGAGAGGAACCGCCGGTCGTAGCCGATGAGGAAGCCCCGCTGGGCCGCCCCCTCGTCCTTCATCTTCCGGGCCAGGGCGCAGGTCAGCCGCTGGACGTTGGCGCGGGTGAAGCCGTCTCCGATGATGGCCCGCCAGCCGCCGGTGCCAAATTCGATGCTCATGTTATCTCTCTCCTTCTCGTGATGGCCGGGCGCTCCGGCCTCTTCCTGCCCACCATTCTACCATGGGCGGGGCCGGGACACAAGAGCGGATCGGCCGGTCCGGGGAGAAAAAGTGTCCGCGCCGGGCTCTGCCCGGCGCGGACGGTGTTTCATTCGGCGATCCCCCAGGCGTCCAGGCCGAAGAAGCCGTCGCCTGTGGCCATATTGCACAGACCCCAGCTGCCCAGGGTGCCGTCGGGGGTCCAATCGCGCTTGTCGGGCCACCAGGTCCAGAACTGGTACATGATGGATGCGTAATCATCGCTCTCCCGCATTCCATACAGCTCGTCGCCGGGGGCAAAGCCCTTGGCGTCGGGGGCGTAGAGGGTGAACCGGGCCCCGGCCTGCAGCGGTATGTCCACGTTCCTGCCGTCCCGCCGGGTGAAGCCGGCGGGGGCGGCGGAGATGTACTGGACGCCCTCCTCGATCCACCTCTCCTCCAGGGGATGGCCGGTGTCCAGCTCCAGCTCCTCCAGGGTCAGGGACCAGGAGGAGGGAGCGGTCTGCTGGACCGCCCCGAACCGCCCGTGGAAGGTGCACAGGTACTGGGTCCCGAAGGGGAAGTCCTTCCCGGTGCCGCCCATCTCGGAATCGCTGAAGTGCCCCTCGAAGGCGCCGTCCGGGTGGAGGGTGAGAAGGGTCCGCCACGCCCCCGCGCCGCTGCCGAACCACAGGGTCAGGGGCTGGTCGAAGGGCAGGGGGCCCGCCTCCGGGGCGGGGCGGGAGGCGCTGAAGTAGTGATCGGACGCGCCCTGGATCAGCCGGGCCAGGGTGCGGCCCATGTCCACCAGGCTGTCGCCGGAGAAGGCCGGGGCCTTGCCGGGATAGCCGGTGGCCTCCAGGTGTTCCACGGTCCCGGCGTTCAGATCCATGATGAATGTGAGGTGGCCGGGGTCATAGGTGCTGTTGGTGTAGTCGTCAAAGTCCAGGAAGAGCAGGCCCTCGCTGGGGAAATAGACGGCGAGGGCGTTCCCCAGGGCGTCGGCGAAGTATCCGCCCAAAAACCGGGGGTTGCGGAGGGCGAGGACGCCCATCCCCTCCTCCGGCAGACCCAGTTGGGGGGTGAGGACCAGATCCGGCTGCCACTCCTGCCAGAACGCACCGTCGCAGTCCAGCCCGCCGATCTCCACTCTGCCCAGGGGGTCCAGGGAATAGGTGAAGTGCGTCACCGCCTGCCCCACGCGGGCGAAAAAGAGGTTGAGATCGCCGTCGGGATACACGCTGTTGTCGGTGAAGTCGGTGAGGAAGTCCAGCTTGCCCGTGTCGTCCACCTGGAACACGGCGTAGGTGCAGTTGGGGTAGGTGGGGCACAGCCAGCCGTCCTCCTCCAGGTAGGCCCCGCCGTTGACCAGGTCCAGGGCCAGGTCCGGGGTGGTGGTGTGGAATTCGTAGTTGAGCTGCCACACCTCCAGCGTCCGCCCCCAGCTCGTCTCCCGCCAGGGGCCGGTGAGGGCTTGCACCCGCCAGCCGTCGAACTGGGTGGGCGGATCGGTCAGAAGGCGCGTTTCCAGAAGGCTCAGATAGACGGCGGCCCGCTGCTGGACCACCTCTCCCACGGAGCGGACCACATCCTCCGGCACGCCGTCCATATCCGCCGGGAAGCGCTCCCGCAGCGCCGGGAGGTCCATATCCCAGCCGATCCAGTCCCTTGCGATCTTGTAGCGGTCCGCCGCCTCCGTCAGCAGCTTGGCGGCGATGCGCGCGGCCTTTACAGCCTCCTCGTCCGAGATAGACGCGGGGTAAAAGCGGGTCCCTCCCTCGGGCGAGCTGTCTAAGGGCATTCGCTGCTTCTGCACAGTCCCGCTGTCCAGATCCACATAGAGCACCCAGTAGCCCACATCGACAGAGCTGCTGGACAGGGCGGCGGGCCGGGTGGAGATGGTGACCTCGGAGCCGGACCCGCCCTCCCAGTTGGCGGCGATATGGCCCTCGACGCCATCGGTGAAGGGGGGATACACCATGGTCAGTTCTGGGTCGTAGTGATCGCCATGCCACCAGTCCGGATTCCAGAAAGCCCCCCGGGTCAGCTCTACGCCGTCCACGGTGCCGTCTATGCGGACATAGTGGCTGCCGTCGCTGCCGGTCTCCACGGAGTAGGTCAGGTCGGCGGTGACGCCGGCCGGGTCCCAGGGCTCCGGATCCGCCGCCGACCCGAAGGCGCAGACACAGGCCAGCGCCGCCAGCGCCACCGCCAGCACCGCCGCCCCCAGCCAGCGCTTGGGGGCCTTGGCGATGCGGGACATCCGGTCGAACACGCTCTTCTGGCCCCCGGTCATGGTGGTGGAGCACCGCAGCAGGTCGCCGGGCCGGGGCTTTACCGTGATGAGGGCCAGCAGGGTGCGGCCATAGGCGATGCGCTCGCCGTCGCCCAGCCGCTTCAGCGCCCCCTCGTCGCAGGCCAGTTCGCAGTCCCTCCTGCTGAGGGCCGCCGCCAGCCAAACCAAGGGATCCCACCAGTGGACGGCCAGGGCCAGACCGCGCAGCGCGTTCCAGAGGTGGTCGCGGTGGCGGAAATGGGTGACCTCGTGGGCCAGCACGTGGCGGAGCATGGCCGGGTCCGACGCGGCGGCGGAGGTGAGGTATACCGCCGGGCGCAGCAGTCCGAACAGGCAGGGGGAGGGCAGATCGTCCGCCAGATACACGGGCAGGGGACAGTCCGCGCCCTCCAGGGGGACCCGCGCCCGGCGCAGGCGGCGGGCGAAGCGGAGGTTGGACAGCGCGAAGGCCGCCCCCGTGGCCGCCGTCCCCGCCAGCCACAGCCCGCCCAGTATGCGCAAAACGGGGATGGGCCGGACTTTCACCGTGGCGGGGGCGGGGTTGGGCTGGGGGACGATGAGGGTGCCGTCGGGCAGCTCGGTGGGGGAGGGGACCGCCGGGACGGCCGACACCGCCGGGACCGAGTCGGGCAGGAGGGTGGGGGCCGTCACCCACTGCTCCACCCCGGTCTCCCGCAGCACCGAGGTGCCGGCGACGGGGGTGGTGAACAGCTGCACCGGCACCAGCAGCCGGGCCAGCACCACCGCCCACAAGGCGTAGCGCAATCCCGCGCTCACCCGCCTGCCCAGCAGGGCCCGCAGGGCCGTCACTGCCAGGATCAGGAACGCGGAGGTGAGCACCCACTCCAATAAGGTCTGTGTCAGCTTCATCCCTCCGCCTCCTGTTCCGCCTGGTCCAGGATGGCCCGGAGCTGGGCGATCTGCTCCCGGCTGAGGCCCTCCTGCCGGGCCATGGCGCTCATCATCATGCCCACGCTGCCCTGATACACCCGGTCCAGGAAGCTCCTGGTCTCGGCCAGCGCCGCCCGGTCCCGCTCCACCAGGGGGACGTAGGCCGTCCCCCGGCCCGCCCGCTCACAGCGCACCAGCCCCTTGGCCTCCATCCGGTGGAGGGTGGTGATGGTGGTGCTCCTGGCCCAGCCCACCGTTTTCTCCAGCTCGCCCACGAGCTGCATCACCGTCTGGGGGCTGTGCTCCCATAGGCAGTTGAGGATGTTCCACTCGCTGGCGGTCAGTTTCACGTCGTCCATGGCCCGCGCCTCCTTGTCTACGCTGTAGACATATCATAGCACGGATCGTCTACAATGTCAACAAAAGAAATTTGAAAAAAGATCCCTCTCCGGCAATATGCCGGAGAGGGATCTCTGCTCACGGTAGAGAATCGTATTTGGCGATGATGGCGTCCCGCTCTTCGGGGCAGGTATCGGACCAGCCCTGCCAATCCAGGCCGCGGGCGGCGGCGGCCCGGCCCAGCTCCACCATCATGGCGGGCAGGTCCCGCTCCAGGATCGTGGCCGCGCACTGGCCGAAGCGGGCCTTTCCGGCGCGGTCGTCCCCGCCCAGGAACATCCGGAAGGCGGGCAGGGGCGTTTTGTCCACCAGCTTCACGCCGCCCTGGAAGCCGATGGCCCCGGCCTGGTGGGCGGAACAGCTGGAGGGACAGCCGGACACGCACACCCGGGGCAGCGCCCCGTCGGGGATTCCGGCCTCCCGCACCGCGTCCGTCATGGCGCGCAGGGCCCGCTGGCTGTCCCGGACGCCCTGCTGGCAGATGGACGCGCCCACGCAGGCCACGCTCTGCTCGAACTGGGTCAGGACGCCGTCGCCGGTGGCCTCCAGCACCCGCTCCGCCTCCGCGGCGGACAGGTTGACGGCATACAGCGTCTCATCGGGGGCGATGCGGATCTCCGCCCCCTCCATGTCCTTCAACAGGGCGTAGAGCTGGGCGGGCTTCTCCGGGGGGAGCATACCGCCCATGGGGTGGTACTTCACCGCGTACAGCCCGGGCTGCTTCTGGGGGATGGCCCGGGGGTGGGAGAGGACGGCGTTCCCCTTGTCCAGAGCGGCGGGGGCCTCCAGGCGGGGCAGGTCCAGCCCGCCCTTGGCCTTGAGGGCGGCCACGTTGTCCAAAAACGCCTGTTTCAGCCCCTCCTGGCCCAGGGTCTGCTGCATGAAGCGGGTACGGGCTTTCATCCGGTGCTCGTAGTCGCCGTGCTGGCAGAAGGTGTCGATCATGGCCCGGACGTAGTACAAGACCTGGCTGGGCGGGACACGCTCCTCCACCAGCAGGCCCAGGGTGGGGCAGGCCGCCCCCAGCCCCCCGGCGATGCGCAGGGAGAAGGCGCCGTCCTCCCGGGCCCAAAAGCCCATGTCCCGGAAGGAGGAGTGGACGCAGTCGTCTACGCCGTTGCAGAAGGCGATCTTCAGCTTGCGGGGCATACGGATGTCCCGGCAGATGGACAGCAGGTAGTCCGTTACCGCCTCGGCATAGGGGATGGGGTCGAAGGACTCGCCGGGCTGGACGCCGGACAGGGGGCTGCACATCACGTTGCGGGGGTTGTCGCCGCCGCCGCCCTTGCTGTAGATGCCGCAGGAGATGGCCGCCTCCATGAGGGCGGGCACCTGGGCGGGGGAGAGGTCGTGGAGCTGGATCGTCTCACAGGTGGTGAGCTTGAGCCGCCCCACCTGATGCTGTTCCACCGCGCCGGCCAGGAACTTCAGCCGGTCCGGGGTGAGCCGCCCCGCCGGCAGGCGCAGGCGGAGCATGTGTCTGCCGTCCTCCCTCTGGGCGTAGCTGCCCAGGCCGCCGGACAGGCCCTTATAGGCCTTCCGGTCCAGCTCGCCCCGGTCGAAGGCGGCGATGGTATCCTTGAAGCGGTCGATCTCCTCGCGGAAGATGTCGGTCCATTGTTGTGTCATGATGTGTTCTGCCTTTCGGATCTGGATCAGTCGTCGCCGAAGCTGATGCCCAGCAGGCGGGCCTCGGTGATGATGTCGGAGTTAGGGTCGATGGTCTTGAGCTTGCCCGCCACCTCTTTCAGGGGGACGGAGGTGATCACGTGATCGTGGATGGCCACCATATTGCCGAACTCGCCCTTGGAGATCATCAGCGCCGCCGTGGCCCCCAGCCGGGAGGACAGCACCCGGTCGTAGGCGCAGGGGGTGCCGCCCCGCTGCATGTGGCCGGGGACGGTGACCCGCACCTCCTTGCCCGTCTTTTTCAGAATCCTGTCGGCGATGGCGTAGGACACGGAGGGGTACTGCTCCAGCAGCTCCGCCATGTGCTTTTTGTACTCCTTTTTGGACATGGCCGCCTCTTTCGCCGACATGGCCCCCTCGGCCACCGCCAGGATGGTGAAACCGTGGCCGGCGTTGGCCCGCTGGTCGATCTTGGCCACCACGGAGTCGATGTTATAGGGGATCTCGGGGATGAGGATGATGTCCGCGCCGCCGGCCATGCCCGCGTTCAGGGTGAGCCAGCCCGCCTTGTGGCCCATGACCTCCACCATGAACACCCGGTTGTGGGAGGCCGCGGTGGTGTGGATGCAGTCGATCACATCGGTGGCGATGCCGATGGCGGACTGGAAGCCAAAGGTGGTGTCGGTGCCCCACAGGTCGTTGTCGATGGTCTTGGGCAGGCCGATCACGTTCAGCCCCTCCTCGCTGAGGAGGTTGGCGGTCTTTTGGCTGCCGTTGCCCCCCAGCACCACCAGGCAGTCCAGCCGCAGGCGGCGGTAGGTGTATTTCATGGCCTCCACCTTGTCCAGGCCGTTCTCGTCGGGGGTGCGCATCAGCTTGAAGGGCTGACGGCTGGAGCCCAGGAAGGTGCCGCCCCGGGTGAGCAGGCCGGTGAAGTCGATGGGGGTGAGTTTCTTGTAGTCCTCGTACATCAGGCCCTTGTAGCCGTCGATGAAGCCGACGATCTCCACGCCGTTCCCATAGATGTTGTAAAGGCCCTTGGCCACGCCGCGCATGGTGGCGTTGAGGGCTTGGCAGTCGCCGCCGCTGGTGAGCATTCCGATCCGTTTCATGATGACGCTTCCTTTCCAACCATATATTTGAGCCGTTCCGGCTGGCTAAACGTGATGGAGCGTGTCAGTCCCGCCCGAACAGACGGCCCAGCAGGCCGGGGCGGCGGGCCTGGATCTTGACCGAGGGCCGTCTTTGGGGGGCGGGGGGCGCGTTGACGGGCAGGGGCTTGGGCTTGGGGCGCCCCGGCGCGGGGGCGGGCGTTTGGTCCGCCTTGGGGGCGGGCGGGGGCGCCTGCCGCCAGGCCAGCGTCCAGGCGCCGCTGTATGCCTGGTCGAAGGACCACTCCTGGGAGTTGAAACAGGCCCCCTCCGCCCGGACGTAGGAGCCGTCGGGCCGCTGGACCCTTCCCTTGGCGGTGTCCCGCAGCTGGTCCTGGAACATCAGCTCCAGGTGGGCGCGCAGCTCCGGGTCCAGCACGGGGGCGGCCACCTCCACCCGGCGGGTGGTGTTGCGGGTCATGAAGTCGGCGGAGGAGATGTAGATCTGGCGGCGTTCCCCCAGGCCGAAGAGATAGATGCGGGCGTGCTCCAAATAGCGGCCCACGATGCTCCTCACCCGGATGTTCTTGGTGAAGCCGTCCACGCCCCCCACCAGGCAGCAGATCCCCCGGACGATGAGGTCGATCTGCACCCCGGCCTGGGACGCCTCGATGAGCTTGTCGATCAGCAGCCTGTCGGTGAGGCCGTTGAGCTTGAAGCCCAGGTAGGCGGGCCGGCCCGCCTGCGCCTGCCGGATCTCGGCGTCGATGAGGGCGGCGATCTTGTTTCGCAGGCAGGCGGGGGCCACCAGCAGCCGCCCGCTGTCCTCCACCACCTCGCCCATGGACAGAGCGTTGAACACCCCGGCGGCGTCCGCGCCGATCTGGGGGTCGGCGGTCATAAGGGCGTAGTCGGTGTACAGCCGCACCGTGTCCTCGTTGTAGTTTCCCGTGCCCACCTGGGTGATATGCTCCACCTGGCCCTGGTGCATCCGGGTGATCAGCAGCAGCTTGGAGTGGACCTTCAGCCCGTCCAGGCCGTAGATCACCCGGCAGCCCGCCCGCTCCAGCACCCGGGACCAGCCGATGTTGTTCTCCTCGTCGAACCGGGCCCGCAGCTCCACCAGGGCCACCACTTCCTTGCCGTTCTCGGCGGCGTCCACCAGGGCCTCCACGATCTTGCTGTTGTGGGCCACCCGGTAGAGGGTCATCTTGATGGACACCACGTCCGGGTCCTGCCCCGCCTCCTGGAGCAGGCGCAGCAGGGGCCGCATGCTCTCATAGGGGTAGGAGAGCATCAGGTCGTGGGCCCGGATCTGCTCCGTCATGGGGACCAGGGGGTCCACGTTGGGGGAGTTCTGGGGCACCCGGCGGGGGTAGAACAGCTCGGCCTTGTCCCGCAGTATGTCCCGCAGGGCCCCCAGGAAGGACAGGTCCAGGGGCGCGTCGCTGGCGAACAGGTGCTTTTTGGACAGCCCCAGGCAGGCGCACAGGCTGTCCCGCACGGTGTCGGTGAGCTTGCCCTGGTACTCCAGCTTCACCGGCTGCAGGCGCTTGCGGCGGCGGATCATCTTCTCCATGCTCTTGCGGTACTCCTCCGCCAGCATGTCGCTCATCTCCGACGACGCCTCGTCCAGGTGGATGTCCGCGCTGCGCACCAGGCGGATCAGCACCGCCCCCTCCACCTTGTAGTGGGCGAAGATCTTGGGCAGGAAGCCGGCGATCAGCTCCTCCACCAGCACGAAGCGCTCCCCCTCGCCGGGGAGGGGCACCAGGCGGCGCAGCACCCCCTCGCCGCAGGGGACGATGCCCATGCGCTCACCGCCGTTCTTGGTCTTGAGGATGGCCACGGCGTAAACGGCCTTGTTGCGCAGGAAGGGGAAGGGCTGCTTGCGCCCGATGATCTGGGGGGAGAGCAGGGGCAGCACGTTGGAGGTGAAATATTTCTCCAGGAAGGACTGGGCCTTGTCCTGGAGGGCGGTGAAGCGGCAGATCTCCACCCCCTGGCCCGCCAGCTCCCGCAGCAGATCCCGGCAGACCCGGTCCCGGTGGGCCAGATCCTCCCGGGTCCGGTCCAGCACGGCGGACAGCTGCTGGGCGGAGGTCATGCCGGTCTTGTCGTCAGTGACGCCCAAGGTGAGGGTATCCATGAGCATGCCCACCCGGACCATATAAAATTCATCCAGGTTGCTTTGAAAGATGGAGGCGAAATTCAGCCGTTCGCACAGGGGATTGGCCAGGTCCTCCGCCTCCTCCAGCACCCGGCGGTCGAATCGGAGCCAGGACAGCTCCCGGTTGACATAGCACGCTGGGGCCCCGCCGGAGGCGGGCGCTCCGCTCTGGTCTTTCATGGCAGATCACCACTCCTTCCACTCCATAAATGTACCATTCTTTTCCGCCGGACGCAAGCCCTTTCCAAGACTTTTCCCAGGCGGTATTCCCGGGGAAGGGGACAGGTTTCCGGAAACTGGAAACGCGGCCGCCCCATAAGGGCGGCCGCGCCTGCCGGCACCGGCATGGATCCTTAAAACAGACTGTCCAGCAGGGGGTAGAAATCGGGATCCATCTGCCGGAAATTGTCTCCGTGGCGGATACGCTCATCGATGAGCCAGCACGCCCCGTCCTGCTGGAACACCCTCAGGATGGCCATATCCTCGTGCATGATGTATTCCTCCCGGATCTTGTACTCGATGCGGACCTCGAAGCCGCCCGAGATATCCAGGCCGCTCATGGTCTGATAGATGGGGGACTCCCAGTCCTGCCGCTCCCCGCCGTCGATGGCGGACATCAGCCGGTACAGCGTGTACTCGTCCGTCACGCCCACCACGCCCACGGTTTTGCTGGATCCCTTGCCGGTGCTCTCCAGCTTGACCACCGTGATGCGCTGGGGCAGGAACTCCACGTCCTCCCAGGAGGTCTTGGAGTAGTCGGGGTAGATGAGGAAGGTGGACGGGTTGTAGCCCACGCTCTGCATCTGGCAGCGGACGCGCCTGCCGTCCAGGGTGACGTCCAGATCGGGCGTCTTTTCCCCGGTGTACAGCACGCTGAACAAGGAGCCGCTGTACCCCGTCCGCTCCAGCTCCAGGCCCAGCGTGGAGCCCAGCAGGGACGAGCTGGTGCCGATGCCCACATTGCTCTGGCGGCCCCCGGCGGGGACGTAGACCAGGAAATAGGTCTTGTTCTCATAGTCGTATTCGCCGGGCAGCTCGTACCGCAGGGCGTAGGCCCGATCCTCCCGGCCCTCCAGCTGGTCCAGCCAGCGGTGGACCGCGCCCCGCACCACCTCCGAGGGCTGCTGCTGATCGTACTGGTCGAAGGTGAGCTCCTGGAGGGAGACGGAGCCGGGTGCGCCGGTCTGATACACGATGATGCTCCCGATGGAGAACAGGATCAGCAGGACGGGGACCACCAGGATGGCGATCAAGATCTTGTTCAGCGCCCGGTCCTGCCGCCGCCGGGGCGGGGCGGCGTCCGGCTCCGCGCCGTCCAGGGGGGCGGCGCACCAGGGGCACACCCTCCAATCCGGCTCCACCGGGGCGGCGCAGCCGGGGCAGGCGGGGCGCAGCTTGGCCCCGCACTGGGGGCAGACCACATACTGCTCTGTGACGGGCGCGCCGCACCGGGGGCATTCCAGGTCGGAGTACCCCTTCCGGACCAGCAGGTAGATGATGAAGCCCACCAGGGCGGGGGCCAGCACGGCCACCAGCGTCCACAGCGGAGCGCTCATCCCCCGGCGGCGGGCGTCCCGGTAGACGTACACGCCCACAAGGGCGGGGATGGTGAGGGCGATCAGCGCAACGAAAAGCACGCTCGACAGTTTAAGACTTAAAGACATCGTTGGCCCCTCCTTTCTGGACAAAGACGATGGCGACGGCCCCGCCGCCTGCGGTGGAGATGAGGGCGAAGCAGAGACAGCCCAGGCCCAGGGCGGGGAAAATGGTCCAGTACAAAAGCCCCAGCAAGACCAGCGCCGTCTCCAGCAGCGCCCCGGCGATGGCCAGCAGAACGGTGCGCCGCCGCTCCTGCCGCTCCTCCAGCTTCCGCCGCAGCATCCGCTCATTCAGGATGGGCGGGTCGAACCGCTCAAAATCAAGGGTCTGTCTCATGGGCAAGCGCCTCCTTCAGCAGCGATCTGGCTTTGTTCAGCCGGGATTTCACCGTCCCCGCCGGGATGCCCAGGGCCTGGGCGGTGCTTTTCAGGTCCATGTCCTGGAAATAGAACAGCGCCACCGTCAGCCGCAGCTTGTCCGGCAGGGCTCCCACCGCCTCGTACAGGGGGGAGTAGTCCTTTTGCTCCGGGGCGGGGATGGAGCCCAGCAGCCGATCCTGGTCCTCGGCGCTGGAGAAGTCCAGCAGGGGCGAGCGGGCCAGCCGCCGCAGGGCGCTGCGGTAGGTGTTCACGCAGATGCGGGTGAGCCAGGGCTCGAAGTCCCGCTCCGGATCGTATTTGGAGATGTTTCTGACCACCTTCAGCCAGGTCTCCTGGTACAGGTCGTCCGCGTCGAACCGGTTCGGGCACAGCGAGCGGCACAGGCCGTACAGCCTTCTGCCATACCGCTGTATGTATTGGTCGATCAACTGCCTCACACCCCCTCTGCTATGATATACTTTTGCGCCGGTATAAAAGTTCACTGCCGGCAAGTTTTATTTTACCGTTTTTTGGAGGGAAGAGCAGGGGAAAGGGGCCCGGGAAGTGAAAGCGATCTCGCTGGGCCCATATCATTGAAAATTAAGATCATGCTTGCCTCAGCCCCATGCCTTGTGGTAGAATCAAACTAGGAGCAAGGCGCAGCCGAATGGTCCGGCACAGGACGTTCCTTTTGTGGGTGAGAAGTTGGAGGCGAACCATGAGAGACCGTGACACACCACTCAAGCTTGTGCGGCTATGGCCAAGGATGATACGAGGATGCTATGAGGAACTGGACATTTTGGCGGGGGCGAAAGCGGATGAGACCGTCTGGTGGCCGGACTATTGCCGTCTGCCCGTCAACGCCACGGTGACCTATCTGCAAAAGACGGGGATGGACTGGAAGGAGGCGTCGGTGGTGGCGTCGGAGCTGACCGCGTGCTGGCTGTGGCGGCACAGCCGGGTGGTGTTCCGCTTCGACCGCAGCCTGACCGAGGTGCTGGCCGGCCAGGCCATGGAGTCGGACGACACCGACGTGCTGCCCGCCCAGCTGCTGCTCCACCCGCGCGAGCCCATCGTCTACATCAAGGCGCCCGGCCTTTTGGAGCAGGTGGACGGATTTTTCTACTGGGTGGACTACGACATCCCCCGGAAGGGGGCGGCGCTGCGGGTGCAGTGGGTGCAAAAGGACATGGGCCGCTCCTTCGGCCAGGCCATGCACATCTCCCCCGGGGCCACGCTGCGGGAGTGCGTCTGGGACACGATCAAAGCGTCCCGGGAGAACCTGGGGGAGCCCGCCGTGGTGGAGCTCAAGCCGGTGGCGGAGATGGCGGGGCCCCTGCTCAGCGCGCTGCAGCTGGTGCTGTACCTGGCGGCGGAGAACTCGGAGGTGGCGGAGGAGCCGGGACCGGCCCTTCCGCCCGCCCAGGCGGGCCGGGGGGAAAAGGTGGTCAGCCTGGCGGACCAGGAGGGGGAGATCAGGGCCTACCGGGTGGGCGCCCGCATCGGCGCGGCGATCCGCCGGGCGAAGCGGGGGGAGCCCGGCCAGGAGGCGGGAGACGGCGGCAGGAGGCGCCCCCACTCCCGGCGGGGCCACTGGCACCACTACTGGACGGGGCCCCGGGACGGGGAGCGGACGCTGATCTTGAAGTGGACGGCGCCCACCTTCATCCACGCCGGCGGCGGGGATGAGGGGAACGTAGTGCATTTCCCCATGGGGGAGTGACGCCCCGCGGACGGGGCATTTCATGCTGGAAAGACAGGGAGGCCATAAGACAATGGAACGGGAAAAGAGACAGGAAAACATCGTAGCGGGGGTGGTCGGCGCCTTTTTGGGGACGCTGCTGGGCGTGGTGTGCACCGTGGTCATCGGGCAGATGGGCTATGTGGCGTCTATCTCCGGCCTGGTGATGGCGGTGGGGGCGCTGAAGGGCTATGAGCTGCTGGGGGGCAGGCTGAGCAAGAAGGGAGCGGTCATCTCGTCCGCCCTCATCCTGGTGATGACCTACCTGGCCCACCGGCTCAGTCTTGCCATCTCGCTGACCTCCGAGATGGGGATGGGGGTGTTCCGGTGCTTCCAGGCGATCCCGCCCCTGCTGCGCACGGGGGTGCTGGACGGCCCCGCCTACTGGGGGGACCTGGTCATGCTCTACCTGTTCACCCTGCTGGGGGCGGTGCCCACCATCATCGCCGGGCTGCGCAGCGCGGACCTGCCCGACCTGCCCCAGGGGGCGGTCATCCGGGATCCGGAGACGGTGGAGGGGGCGTTCTACCCCGGGACGGTGGCCTGGATGCGCCCGCTGCGCCTCAGCGCCGCGGCGTCCATGTTCGTGGGGCTCATTTTGGCGGCGGTCCTGCTGTTCGTCAGCATCGCCAACGGCACCGCCCTGGCCCCGATGATGGCGGCGGCGGGCTGCGTGGTGAGCAGCGCGGTGATGATATTCGCCGTCCTGCCCAGCGTCCAGCTGTGCAACAACGCCATGAAGATGATGGTGCGCGCCGGCGGGACGGTGTGGCGGGTGGACCTGTCCATGCTGAACAACGCCGATACATACCGTTTCACCAAGAAGCTGGGGGCCGTCCGGGCCATCCGGTGGGATATCCTCAACGAGGAGGAGCGGGCCCAGGCCAGGACGTCGATCCAGCGGGCCATCGCCCTTTTGGGCAGCGGCCAGGTGATGCCGGGCAGCGCGCTGAGCCTGGCGGTGATGCCGCTGACGGACCTGCGGGTGGTCAAGGAGACCAAATGGGCCTGGAAGGTGGCATATTCCGGGGTGGGCGGCCGGGAGAAGAAGCTGTCCATCCCCAAAGCATATCCGGGCTTTGCCCCCGCCCCCGGGATGGAGGCCGCCCAGGAACCCGCCCCCGCCCGCTGGGCGCTGCTGGGAGCGGCGCTGGCGCTGGCGGCGGTGCTGGGGCTGGCCGGGGCCGGTCTGGGCCGCCAGATGGACCGCCCCAGGCCCAAGGCCCCCGCCCGCGGGTCCATCTCCTATGAGCTGGACGGGGCGGACCTGCAGGATGGGTCTAGCATATATCTGGGATAAGGGGCGTTATGAAGAGGACATTTTGTGAGATCGCCCAGGCCCGGGCGGCGGGCCGGCCGCTGACGGACGGGGAGTGCCGCCGGGTGCTGGGCTGGTTCGGCGGGCCGCCGCTGTACTTTGCCGGGGAGGGGGAGCGCCGGCGGGCGCTGGACGCCCTGGCCTGGCTGTGCCAAAACGCCCCCGGAGGAGGGGAGGGCTGTACCGCCTCTTTCGCCCGGGCCCTGTCGCTGCCGCCGGAGCGGGCTCGGGCGCTGGCGGAGCCTTTCCCCGCCCTGCTCCACCGGAGGGACCCGATCGTCATCGGCGTCGAGGGGCTGGACGGGGCGGGAAAGACGGTGCAGGCGGAGCGGCTGCGCCGGGCGCTGGAGGGGGCGGGCAAGCGGGTGCTGGCCATCGACTTCCCCCAGTACGACAGCTTTTTCGGCCGGGAGATCGGCGCGCTGCTGGCGGGGAAGGAGGGCGCCTCCGCCCTGGAGCTGGACGAGAGGTCCATGAGCCTGTGGTTCGCCATGGACCGCTGGAAGGCGCTGGACGGGCTGGCGCTGGAGGGGTATGACTACGTCATTTTCAACCGGTACACCCTCTCCAACGTGGTGTATCAGACCGCCCGGAGGTGCGGCGGTCTGGACCGGGGGTTCGCGGAGTGGATCTTCGTGCTGGAGCACATCCAGCTGGGTCTGCCCATCCCGGACCTCTACCTCTACCTCCACACAAAGGCCGACCTGTGCGGGGAGAACGTGCTGAAAAAGGAGGGGCGGCGGTACACCCAGGGGCTGGACGTGTACGAGAGCGCGGAGGAGCTGCTGGAGCGCTGTCACCATATGTACCGGGAGCTGGCCCAGGAGATCCGTGAGATCCGCGTGCTGAACTGCCTGGACGGCTCCGGGCGGCTGAAGGGCGTGGACGAGATCGGCGGATCGGTGCTGGACTGCCTGGCGGAGAGTGATCTGGCGCCGTGACGTGAGAGGAATAGGCACAAAGGAAAGCCGCACGAACGATGTGTTTCTGCGGCTTTTCCTGTGCGTATTTTGGTTTAGAACCTGTATTCACGACCTCGATCCACCGTCTGGCCAGGTCTTTTCCCGGCATGCGGCGTTAAATTTTCTTGTAATAAACCCAATTATTCCTGCGAAAATTTGCCTTGCCTGCCGGAAAGATCCCTCGACCATCCGGTGGTTTCGGCTGTGAATACAGGTTCTCAGCTCCGGCTCTTTCGGGCCTCCTCCTCCCGCTCCCGGCACACCTGGGCCCAGTCGGGGATCTTCTCCATGGCCTGGGCCAGCTCCTTGAGGACCGCAGGAACGTCGATGCCCTGGGGGCAGGTCCGGGAGCACTTCCCGCAGGCGATGCAGGCGGCGGGCCGCTTGTCCTCCGGCAGGGCGTCGAAGCGCATCCGGACGTTGGAGCTGAGGGCGAACCGGGCCTCGTTGCAGGCGGCGATCATGGCGGGGATGTCCAGCCCCAGGGGACAGCCGTCGCAGCAGTAGCGGCAGGCGGTGCAGGGGACGGCGTCCTTCATGCCCTCCGCCAGCTCCAGCAGGGCGGCGGTCTCCGCCTCGGTGAGGGGCCGGTCCTGGGCGAAGGTGTCCACGTTCTCCACCATCTGCTCCAGATCGGACATGCCGCTGAGGATCATCTTCACGTTGGGCAGGCCCTGGAGGAAACGCAGGGCCCAGGCGGCGGCGCTGTCCTGGGGGCGGAGGCGGCGCAGCGCGTCCATCTGGCCGCCGGTGAGGGCGGCCAGCCGCCCGCCCCGGATGGGCTCCATCACCCACACGGGGATGCCCCGGGCGGTGAGCAGGTCGTACTTCTCCCGGCCCTGCTGGAGGGTCCAGTCCAGGTAGTTGAGCTGGAGCTGGCAGAACTCCATCTTGTCTCCGCAGTAGTCCAAAAACCGGGCGAGGGTGGGCAGGCCGCCGTGGCAGGAGAAGCCCAGGTGCTTGATGCGGCCCAGCCGCTTCTGCTCCACGAAGTAATCCAGGATGCCCCACTGGGGGTCCATGTACACCTGGATCGAGTTTTCATAGACGTTGTGGAGCAGATAGAAGTCGAAATAGTCCACGCCGCACCGCTCCAGCTGCTCCTCGAAGATGGCGGCGGGGTCGTAGCGCTGGGCGATCTGATGGCCGGGGTATTTGTCCGCCAGATACCAGCTCTGCCGGGGGTAGCGGGCCAGGGAGCGGCCCAGCACCCGCTCCGACAGGCCGCCGTGATAGGGGTGGGCGGTGTCGAAGTAGTTGACGCCGTGGGCCATGGCGTAGTCCACCATGGCGTCCACCTGGGCCTCGTCGATGGCGGTGGGCTCCTTGCGCCCGGGGAGCAGGGGCAGGCGCATGGCGCCAAAGCCCAGGCGGGACAGGGCCAGGCCCTGGAAATCGTTGGTCAGCATATCGCGTCCTCCTCAAAATGTGGTGGCACCATTATATTTTATCAGGAAAGAGATATCAAGTGCCTGGGCCCAAAAGAGGGCGGCGGTCTGGGCAAAAGAATCCATATAGTGGAAATTAATTCCTTAAATTTGAAAGTGAAAATCTTTTTTCGAATGTGGATGACAAAACCGGACGATCGTGATAAAATACAGAATTTGAGAGGGGAGATGGAGCCATGAGCGAACACAGACCGGAGGACCGCCTCATCGAGCAGATCCTTCAGACGCTGTGCGGGGCCCAGTGCGCCGGCCCGAAGGAGGGTGGCGCCGCCCAGATGGCGGAGAGCTTTGTCCGCTTCATGGACGAGATGCCCGGCGGGTTCTTGATCTATCGGGCCGGGCAGGGCGAGGAGATCCTCTACGCCAACCGGGCGCTGCTGCGCATCTTCCAGTGCGCCACCATGGAGGAGTTCATGGCCCACACCGGCGGCTCTTTCCGGGGGCTGGTCCACCCGGAGGACCTGGAGCTGGTGGAGCAGAGCATCCAAGTCCAGATCGCGGCCAGCCAGTACGACCTGGACTATGTGGAGTACCGCGTCCGCCGCAAGGACGGCGTGATCCGCTGGATCGAGGACTATGGCCATTTCATCCACAGCGAGTCGGCGGGGGACATCTTCTATGTCTTTTTGGGGGACGCCACCGAGAAGCACGACCAGCTCCTGGAGGAAAAGACCAAGCTGATGAACGAGCGGCTGGAGCGGGAGCGGAAGCTGCGCCACCTCATCGAGGAATATGACAAGGAGCGCACCCTCATCAACGAGGAGTACCTGCGGCAGCTGGAGGTCATCGAGGGACTGAGCGTCAACTACGAGGCGATCTGCTATGTGGACCTGGACCGGGACCAGGTCATTCCCTACCGGCTGAGCGTGCGCACCGCCGCGTTGTTCTATAACAAGATGGCGGACCGGGCCTATTCCAGCTATGCCGAGGGCTATGTGGCCATGTGGGTCCACCCCGAGGACCGGGACCTGGTGCTCCGGGCCACCGCCCCGGACTACATGAAGGAAAAGCTGGAGTCCAGCCGGACCTATTATCTCAACTACCGGGTGTTCGTGCGGGAGGAGCTGCAGTACATCCAGCTGCGGGTGGTGAACGTGAGCCACGAGGAGGGGGTCTGCCAGGTGGTGATGGGTTACCGCCGGGTGGATGAGGAGATCCAGCAGCAGATGGAACAGCAGTCCCTGCTGGCGGAGGCGCTGGCCAAGGCCAACCTGGCCATCAACAGCAAAGATACCTTCCTGTCCAACATGTCCCACGACATGCGCACCCCGCTCCACGCCATCTTCGGCTTTACCTCCCTGGCCAAGCTGAACCTGGGCCGCCCCGAGGAGGCGTCGGACTACCTGGACCGGGTGGAGACCGCCAGCCGCCAGCTGCTGGACATGATCGACAAGCTGCTGGAGGTGTCCTCCAAGTCGGGCTCGGCGGAGCTGGAGGAGACGGAGTGCGACCTGCGCCAGACGGTGGGGGACGTGTTCGACTTCCTGGTGCCCCAGGCCCAGGAGAAGGACATCACCTTCACTCTGGACTGCGACGGGCTGCACCACAATGTGGTGTTCACCAACCAGGAGAAGCTGCGCCAGCTGATGATGTATTTGGCCAACAACGCGGTGACCTACACCAACGCGGGGGGCCGGGTGTCCGTCCGGGTGGAGGAGGGCGAGGAGCTTCCCAATCAGTACGCCCTCTACCGCTTTACCGTGGAAGATACCGGGATCGGCATCAGCCCGGAGTTTTTGGAGAAGCTGTTCGAGCCCTTCAGCCGGGAGAAGAACACCACGCTGGGCGGCATCCACGGCATCGGCCTGGGGCTGACCATCGCCAAGAACATCGTGGATATGATGGGGGGCGTGCTCAGCGTCCAGAGCGTGGTGGACAAGGGCAGCACCTTCACCGCCGCCTTCCGCTTCCGGGTGCAGGAGCGGCGCAGCGCCGTGCGCAAGTCCGCCTCGGAGGGGGCCGCCTTCCGGATCCTGCTGGCGGAGGACAACGAGATCAACCGGGAGATCGAGATGGAGCTGCTGGGGGAGCTGGGGTTCGAGATCGACCCGGCGGAAAACGGTAAGCTGGCTCTGGAGAAGATGGAGCGGGCCGCTGCGGGCCATTATGACGTGGTGCTCATGGACCTGCAGATGCCGGTGATGGACGGCTGGCAGGCGTCGGTGGCGATCCGGGCCCTGCCCGACGAGGCCAAGGCCGGGGTGCCCATCATCGCGCTGTCCGCCAACGCCCTGGAGCAGGATGTGCGCAAGTCCCGGGAGTGCGGCATCGACGTCCATCTGCGCAAGCCCATGGACCTGGCCCTGCTGCTGCAGACGATGGAGGAGCTGACGGGAAGAAAGCCGCTGGCTTGAGAGACAGATAGCCGGGGCGCTGGGAGCCGATGGAAGGAAATGATTTGGATATGCAAGAGCTGGAGCGCAACAAGCTGTGGGGCGCCGGGCCGGACGCGGAGCGCCGCAGCCCGGAGCTGGTGGAGGATTGGGCCTACATCATCAGCAGCCTGAGCAGCCTGTTCTTTTCCACCTATTACCTGGACCTGGAGCACGACACCTTCCGGGCGGTGACCCAGCTGCGCCGGGTGGGGGATGTGCTGGGGGACGAGGTGAACTGCACCGCGGCGCTGCGGATCTACGCCAACCACTTCATCCACCCGGAGGACCGGGAGGAGTACCTGCGGGTGATGAGCATGGACAACCTGCGGGAGAGCCTGCGGTGGTGGCAGCCCATCGCGGCGGTGGAGTACCGCGGGCTGTTGGAGGAGCCGGCCGCGCCGCCCAACGCCTGGCGGTGGGTGCGAGCCTCCGTGGTGCTGGCCCGGGCGGGGGCGGACGACCGGCCCCAGACGGCGGTATACGTGGCCCAGGACATCACCGGCGGAAGGCGGGCCGACCAATATAGTCAGCACACTTGAAAATCGGTAAATACCGATTTTCCACAGCGGCAGGGCCGCTGTGGGGCAAAGCCCGTGCGCTGACTATGCAGTCTGACGCGAGGCCGCTATGCGGCCTGTGCGGCGAATCATCGCCGCACAAGTTGAAAAGAAGTAAAGACTTCTTTTCAACTGCGTCAACTATAAAAGCGAACAGATGAGAGGGAAGTGCTTATGGATAGGATATTGGTGATCGACGACAGCTCGGTGCAGACCGGGTTCTTGTGCTCGATCTTGAAGGCGGACGACTATGAGCTGACCACCTGCCACACGGCGGAGGAGGGGCTCCGGGCGGCCAAGGAGGGGGGCTGGTCCCTGATCCTGCTGGACGTGGTCATGCCGGGGATGGACGGCTTCATGCTCCTCCAGGAGCTGAAGGGGGCGGAGGTCACCCGGCATGTGCCGGTGATCTTGATCACCAGCCTGGCGGACGCTCAGTATGAGGAGCGGGGACTGGTGCTGGGGGCGGTGGACTATGTGACCAAGCCCTTCAAGCCCGCCATCATCAAGGCCCGGGTGAACACCCATATCCAGCTCTACCGCTATCAGATGCAGTTTATGGAGCAGGCCATGGTGGACGGGCTCACCGGCGTGGCCAACCGGCGGCGGTATGAGGAGGAGAGCGAGGCCCGCTGGCGGGAGGCCATCCGCTTCGGCCTGCCCTTTTCCATCTGCATGTTCGACATCGACAAGTTCAAGGCGTACAACGACACCTTCGGCCATCAGGCGGGGGACAAGGTGATCGCCGCCGTGGCCAAGACGGCGTCCTCCTTTTTCCAGCGCTCCACAGATCTGTTCGCCCGCTACGGCGGGGAGGAGTTCGTGGCGGTGTTCCTGGGCCCCCAGGCGGAATCCGCCTTCGAGTTCATGAAGAGCATCCGCCAGGCGGTGGAGGACCTGCACATCCAGCATAACTCTCCGGTGTGCCCCTGGGTCACCGTCAGCGTGGGGGGCGTCACTATCACCCCTCGGCTGGGGGACAACCTGGACACCTACCTGAAGCTGGCGGACACCATGCTCTACGACGCCAAGCGGTTCGGCCGCAACATGGTGGTGTGGGCCGGCCGGAGCGGAGAGCAGTGGCGGGAGAAATAACAACATAGTGAAAAGCCGTCCGGCGGTTCCGGGCGGCTTTTTTTACACTTTTTTGCGTTTTGGCGCGACCGGGCGGGCCAAGGGGCACTCTATATAGGCAGGACCGGTCCCCAAACGCTCTAGAAGGAAGTGAACGCCATGACGGATCCGGAATTGATCGAGCTGTTCCTCGCCCGCTCGGAGGAGGCGGTGCCCGCCCTGACAGCCCGGTACGGCCCCTACTGCCGGGCGGTGGCCGGACAGCTGCTGTCCGACCGGCGGGACGTGGACGAGTGCCTCAACGACTGCTGGCTGGCGGTGTGGCGGGCCATCCCCCCGGCCCGGCCGGAGCGGTTCAAGGGCTGGCTGGCCGCCATCGTCCGCAACCGGGCCCTGGCCATGGGCCGGGAGAACCGCCGCCGCCCGCCCACCGTGGACGAGGGGGCGCTGGAGCTGGCCTCCTGCCTGCCGCCGGGGGAGGACCCGCTGGGCGCGGTGGAGTTCCAGGCGCTGTCCCAGGCGGTGGTCCGGTTCCTCCGGGCACAGCCCCGGGAGGTCCGGACCGCCTTCGTCCGCCGGTACTGGTACGCCGACAGTATGGAGGACACCGCCCGCCGCCTGGGCTGGTCGGAGAGCAAGACGAAGAGCGCGCTGTTCCGGCTGCGAAACAAGCTGCGCCGACAATTGGAAAAGGAGGGTCTTTTGTGAAAAAAGAGCAGATATTCGAGCTGGTGGACGGCCTGCCCCCCGATCTGATCGAGGAGGCCGATGTCCGCCCCCCCGCCGGGGGCCGGCGCCCCAGGGGGATCCGGGGCGGGCTGATCGCCGCCTGCCTGTGCCTGGCGCTGGTGGGGACGGCCTTTGCCGCCGCGGGGGCGAGGGCGCTCTTTCAGGCCCGTTTGGAGCCGCATCTGGACGGCAGCGGGACATTTGATGGTTACACCGTGAGCGGCAATGCAAGGACCTATCGCCTGAAGGACTTCAGCGAGGCGTTCCACGAGGCGGGAAAGACCAGGGACGGCCGGGTGGATGTGGAATTCTCCACCATCGATGAGGTGAGGGCCTATCTGGGGGAAAACATCCCCTGCGCCTGGCCCGAGGGGTGGAACGGCGAGTTTGTTGTGTCCCTGTTTCACGATGAGGAGGGGCAGATCTGGGGCGGAGAGGTGATCAGCTGGGACCCCGGCGGGACGATCGACCTGAGGATGCGGGTCTTGACCGAAAAATACCATCAGGGCCGGGATGGGGAAAAGATCCTCGGGATGTACGGCGGCCTGGGGGAAAAGAAGCGGCTGGACCCCTACGAAATGCCGAACGGCGCATTGGCGGAGGCGTATACAGAGGCTGGTCCGGATGGTTGCGTGTGCACCGGCTTCTTCCTCATAGACGGCAATTTCTATGAGATCCACACATACGATGTCCCGGACCGCCAGTCTGAGCTCTGGCCCCGTATCCAGGCGGTGCTGGACAGCTTTGGCTGACCCACGGCGAGACCCCCTTGAAGCGCCGCTTCAAGGGGGTCCTTCCCGTTATTCCAGCACCGCCCCCCGGGCGGCGGAGGTCACCAGCTTGGCGTACCGGGCCAGATAGCCCGTCTTGATCTTGGGCTCGGGGCAGGTCCAGGCGGCCCGGCGGGCGGCCAGGACCTCCTCGTCCACCAGCAGCCGGATCGTGCAGGCGGGGATGTCGATGGCGATCTGGTCGCCCTCCTCCACCAGAGCGATGGGCCCGCCCTGGGCGGCCTCGGGACAGACGTGGCCGATGGACGCCCCCCGGGTTGCCCCGGAGAACCGACCGTCGGTGATCAGGGCCACCGACTCCCCCAGCCCCATGCCGCAGATGGCGGAGGTGGGGTTGAGCATCTCCCGCATACCGGGGCCGCCCTTGGGGCCCTCGTATCGGATCACCACCACGTCCCCGGCGTGGATCTTTCCGGCGTAGATAGCCTCGATGGCCTCTTCTTCCGAGTCGAACACCCGGGCGGGGCCCTGGTGGCGCATCATCTCGGGGGCCACGGCGGAGCGCTTCACCACGCAGCCCTCGGGAGCCAGATCGCCCTTGAGCACCGCGATGCCGCCGTCGGGGGAGTAGGGATCGTCGATGGGCCGGATGAGGGTGGGATCCCGGTTGACCACGCCCTCCAGATTTTCGCCCAGGGTCTTGCCGGTGCAGGTCAGGACGCCGGTGTCCAGCAGACCCTTTTTGTTCAGCTCCATCATGACGGCGGGGACGCCCCCCGCCCGCTCCAGGTCCTCCATATAGGTATCCCCGGCGGGGGCCAGGTGGCACAGGTTGGGGGTCTTGGAGGAGATCTGGTTGGACAGGTCCAGGTCCAGCTCGATGCCGCACTCGTGGGCGATGGCGGGCAGGTGGAGCATGGTGTTGGTGGAGCAGCCCAGGGCCATGTCCACCGTCTCGGCGTTGTGGAAGGCGGCGGGGGTCATGATGTCCCGGGGCTTGATGTCTTTTGCCACCAGCTCCATGATCTGCATCCCCGCGTGCTTGGCCAGCCGCAGCCGGGCGGACCACACGGCGGGGATGGTGCCGTTGCCCGCAAGGCCCATGCCGATGGCCTCGGTGAGGCAGTTCATGGAGTTGGCGGTATACATGCCGGAGCAGGAGCCGCAGGTGGGGCAGGCGGCATTCTCGTATTCCTCCACCCCCGCCTCGTCCAGCTTGCCGGCGTAGTAGCCGCCCACGGCCTCGAACATGTGGCTGAGGCAGGTGCGCCGCCCGTCGTTGAGCCGCCCGGCCAGCATGGGTCCGCCGGAGCAGAAGATGGTGGGGATGTTCACCCGGGCGGCCGCCATCAGCAGCCCGGGCACGTTTTTGTCACAGTTTGGGATCATCACCAGGCCGTCGAACTGGTGGGCCATGGCCATGGCCTCGGTGGAGTCGGCGATCAGGTCACGGGTGACCAGGGAGTATTTCATGCCCACATGGCCCATGGCGATGCCGTCGCACACGGCGATGGCGGGGAACTCGATGGGGGTGCCGCCGGCGCAGCGGATCCCCGCCTTTACCGCTTCGGCGATCTTGTCCAGGTTCATGTGGCCGGGGACGATCTCGTTATAGGAGCACACCACGCCGATGAGGGGCCGCTCCAGCTCCTCGCGGGTGTAGCCCAGGGCGTAGAACAGCGAGCGGTTGGGGGCGGTGGGGACGCCTTTTTTCACATGGTCGGAACGCATATGTAATATCTCCTTTGCGGTTTTATGTGCTAAAGCATTGTATCACAAAAATGCCGGGAGCGCAATGGAAGATCCTTTGATCCCGCTGCGGTCCCGGCATTCGGGGCGCTTTGTGCTCGACAAAGCGCCCCGGTATTTTAATTGGAAGCTGTATCCAGGTCGGAGTCACCGCCCCAGATCATGTTTTTGCGCAGCTCGCCGCCCACGATCTCCATCTGGTGCTTCTTGAGCTGGGCCCGCTTGGAGTTGAAGAAGGTACGGCCGTTCTTGTTCTCCGCGATCCACTTGCCGGCGAAGGTGCCGTCCTGGATATCAGACAGCACCGCGCGCATCCGGGCCTTGGTCTCCTCGTGGGGGATGACCCGGGGGCCGCTGACGTACTCGCCGAACTCGGCGGTGTCGGAGATGGAGAAGTTCATGGCCGCCACGCCGCCCTTGTTGATCAGGTCGATGATCAGCTTCATCTCGTGGATGCACTCGAAGTAGGCGTTCTCCGGCTCGTACCCGGCCTCCACCAGCACCTCGAAGCCGCAGCGCATCAGGTCCACCACGCCGCCGCACAGCACGGTCTGCTCGCCGAACAGGTCGGTCTCGGTCTCGTCGTGGAAGGTGGTCTCCATCACGCCCGCCCGGGCGCCGCCGATGCCCGCGATGTAGGCCAGGGCGATCTGGTAGGCGTGGCCGGTGGCATCCTGCTCCACCGCCACCAGGCAGGGCACGCCCTTGCCCGCCACGTAGGTGGAGCGCACGGTGTGGCCCGGGCCCTTGGGGGCGGCCATGAACACGTCCACCCCGGCGGGGGGGACGATCTGCTGGTAGCGGATGTTGAAGCCGTGGGCGAAAGCCAGGGCCTTGCCCTCGGTCATGTAGGGGGCGATGTCCTTCTTGTACACCTCGGCCTGGACCTCGTCGTTGATCAGCATCATGACGATGTCCGCCCACTGGGCGGCGTTGGGAACGGTCTTGACCGCCAGCCCGGCCTTCTCGGCGTTGGCCCAGTTCTTGGAGCCCTCCCGCAGGCCCACGCACACGTCGCAGCCGGAGTCCTTCAAGTTCAGGGCGTGGGCGTGGCCCTGGGAGCCGTAGCCGATGATGGCGATCTTCTTGCCTTTCAGCCAGCTCAGGTCGCAGTCCTTCTCGTAGTACATCTTTGCCATGGTAAACACTCCTTGTAAAAAATGGTATGAAAAAGCTTCTTCGATCCCCGCCCCGCAGGGGGCAGGGATCAGGAAAATCTCGCGCGTGTCATGATGCTGTGCGCAGCTTCAAAAGTATATCACGGCGCCGGGGAAAAGAATGATACCTGTGATACGATCTGGAAAAAAGCCTTCGTATTTGACCGTTCTCAGTCCAGCGTCAGGCCCAGCTCGATCTCCTCCTCATCGGAGCGGCCCGTCGCGGAGAAGCCCAGCGACTGGTAAAGCCCGAAGGCGGCCCGGTTCTCCGGGCTGACCGTCATGAGCACCCGGCTGGAAGCCCCAAAGGGCTTTGTGCGGATATAGTCCAGGGCCAGCTCCATGGCCGTCCGGCCATAGCCCTTTCCCTGGTGGGCCCCGTCGATCATCAGGTGCCAGATGTTGTAGGTCTGCTCGTCATAGTCATAGATGACCATGACATAGCCCACCACCTCATCGCCACGGCAGACGGCAAAGGGGGTGCACTGATCGTAGTAGACATAGGCCTGGGCCAGGCTCCGGATGGGGTGGGATACGAATCTCTCCTGTCCGTCCCGCAAGTTCAGGCCGAAACAGGCCATGAAATTGGACTCATCTACTTTGTGCAGGGCGATCGGATCCATGAAGTTCCTCCTTTGTGTCGGGAGGGCTACCGGGGAAACACCCTCCGATAGGCAGATAGTGTGGTCGTTCCGGCGTTCCTCATAACTGATCGTCCCCTTTCCCTTTGATGGTATCTATTCCAAACACAGGGTCCCCTGCGGAGTTTTACAGGATATTCTTGCCAAGGTCGAACTCCTCCCGCGCCCCACCGCGCAGGCGCGGCGGGGACCCCGTGATTTATCTCAAATCGCCGGGAATGAATCCCGTCGATTTCAAGGTTTTGCCTTGAGGCAAAACGCTTGGACGCGCCACCTGGCGCGATGGAGCGGGTTCACAGGATATTCTTGCCCAGGTCGAACTCCTCCCGCTCCTTGTTGCTGGAGTTGTTTTTGATCGTGGCCTCGCCCCGCTCCAGGGCCACCATGCCGGTGCGCACCAGCTCCAAAATGCCGAACTCCGCCAGCAGCTTCTCCAGCGCGTCGTCCTTGGACTCCTGGCCGATGATGGCCAGGGTCAGGCTCTGGGTGGACACGTCGATGATGGACGCCCGGAAGATGTTGGCGATCTGGATCACCTCGTTGCGCACCTCCCGGCTCTCCGCTTTGACCTTGATCAGCACCAGCTCCCGGCGGATGGACTGCTCCGGGGGGAGCAGCCGGACGGAGTAGACGGAGAACTGCTTACGCAGCTGGTTGATGATCTGGCCGATCTGGGCCTCGCCGCACAGCACCTCGATGGTGATGCGGGACACCGCCGGATCGTCGGTGGTGCCCACCGCCAGGGATTCGATGTTATAGCCCTTCCGGGAGAACAGCCGGGACACCTGACTGAGCACACCGGCGGAGTTCTCCACCAGCACCGACAGGGTGTGGCGTTTGATAAGGGTATTCATGGCGCTCTCCCTCCTTTTAGTGTAACAGGAAATCGGTGACGGGGCTGCCGCCGCTGACCATGGGGTGGACCATGGCGTCGATGTCGATGGCACAGTCGATGACGCAGCCGCAGTCCGCCTCCAGCGCCTGGCGGAACGCCGCCTCGAACTCCGCCTGGTCCTTGGCCCGGAAGCCCTTCAGGCCGTAGGCCTGGGCCAGCTTCACGAAGTCGGGGCCCCGGTCCAGGTCGGTCTGGGAGAACCGCTTGTCGTAGATCAGGTTCTGCCACTGGCGGACCATGCCCAGGGTGCGGTTGTCAAAGACCACGGTGATCACCGGGATGTTGTAGTGCTCTATGGTGGACAGTTCGTGGCAGTTCATGCGGAAGCAGCCGTCGCCGGTGCAGTGGACCACTACCTTGTCCGGATTGCCCACCTTGGCCCCCATGGCGGCCCCCAGGCCGAAGCCCATGGTGCCGAAGCCGCCGCTGGTGAGCAGCTGGCCGGGGCGGGAGAAGTGGTAGTACTGGCAGGACCACATCTGGTGCTGGCCCACGTCGGTGGCGATGATGGCGTCACCGCCCGTCAGGTCGGAGATGGTCTCCAGGATCTCGTGGGCGTGAAGGATATCATCCTTCTTCAAGGGCAGCTCCTTCCGGGCGAACACCTGGGCCTTCCAGGCGGTGAAGTCGTGCTGGGGCAGGGTCTCGTTGAGCAGCTCCAGCACCCGCCGGGCGTCGCCGATGATGTGGTGGTAGGTCTGGACGTTCTTGTCGATCTCCGCCCGGTCGATGTCGATGTGGACGATCTTGGCGTTGGCCGCGAAGGAGGGAGGATCGGTGGCCACCCGGTCGGAGAACCGGCAGCCGATGGCGATCAGCAGATCGCACTCGGCGGTGGCCATGTTGGAGGCGTGGGAGCCGTGCATCCCCACCATGCCGGTGAACAGGGGGTGATTGCCGGGGCAGGCTCCGCCCCCCATGATGGTGGAGCCCACCGGGGCGTCCAGGGTCTCGATGAACCGGCGGAACTCGGGCACCGCGCCCTTGGAGCGGATCACGCCGCCCCCCACCAGCACCATGGGGCGCTGGGATTGGGAGATCAGCTCCAGCAGCTTGTCGATGTCCCCCCGGTTGGGCTCGGGATTCTTCAGGTCCCGGTTGGACCGGCGCAGCAGGGTGGCCAGCCGCCCGTGGTTGGGGTGCTCGTGGACGGGCATGTACTGGTATTCGCCCTCGATGGCGGTGACGTTTTTGGCGATGTCCACCAGCACCGGGCCGGGGCGGCCGGACCGGGCGATGGCGAAGGCCTCTCGGATCACGTCGGCCAGCTCGTTCACGTCCTTCACCAGGAAATTGCACTTGGTGATGGGCATGGTGATGCCGGTGATGTCCACCTCCTGGAAGGAGTCCTTGCCGATCAGGTTCTCGCTGACGTTGCAGGTGATGAACACCACGGGGGAGGAGTCGTAGTAGGCGGTGGCGATGCCGGTGACCAGGTTGGTGGCGCCGGGGCCGGAGGTGGCGAAGCACACCCCCACCCTGCCGGTGGAGCGGGCATAGCCGTCGGCGGCGTGGGACGCGCCCTGCTCGTGGGCGGTGAGGTAGTGGTGGATCTTCTCGTTGTAGCCGTGGAGCTCGAACTCGTCGTAGATGTTCAGGATGGTGCCGCCGGGGTAGCCAAACACCGTGTCCACGCCCTGCTCCAGCAGGCACTCCATCACGATCTGGGACCCTCTCATCAACATATCAGGAACCTCCTTCGATACAAAAAAGCACAGCCGCGTCCGACACAGGACGAGCCATGCTCCGCGGGCTTGAAAAAGCGTATCATTTCGATATATCCAGGTTATCATATCCTTTTGCGGGCGGTTTGTCAATGTAAAATGGCGGGAGTTTCGCAAATTGCGCCAGTCTGACAAAGCAAAGCCGGTTTTTGTCTATTTTTTGGGAGAAATAGCAAGGAACGGGAAGGGCAGGGGCCCTTCCCGTTCCTCCGCGCGGCTGTGCTCCATCCGCGCTGCTCACGACGGCTTCGCGCTTCGTGTTGTCACGCTGCGAAGCGGTCAGGCCGCTCGGTCGCTTTCGCTCCGGCTCGGCCTGGTCTGCGGGGCGCTGTGCGCCTCTGCGCTCGGCCTTGCTCCGCTCCAAGCTCCCTCGCTGACCGCTTCTCCGCGCTTCTTAGTGGCACCCGCAGGAAGTGCCGTGGTCGCCCAGCTTGAAGGACGCGCACTCGGTCTCGCCGCACTTGCACACGCTGTTCTGGCAGTGGCCCACCTGGATCTCGTTGAGGGTGCAGCGCTGGTCCTTGTGGTAGGTGCAGCTGTTCACGGTGCACTTGATGCTGGGATTGGTCTGGTTGGTCATGGTCGTTACCTCCTTGTATCCTGGTCATATCGAACACAAGGGAGAGTATGCCCCGGGAGGGAAGGGGCTATTCAGGCTTTGCCGGAGGGGCGCTTTCCCGGCCTGTGCCCCGGCTGGGGCCGGTCCGGAGAGGCGGGCCTGCGCTGGAACCGGGGGATGAACCGGGTGGCGAAGTTCCCTTTGCCCCGGCCTTTGACATAGAAGTAGCCGATGGTGGAGAACACCACCGCGCCGATGAAATTGACGAACAGGTCCTTCATGGTATCCACGATGCCCACGTCCAGATAGCCGCCCAGCCCCAAGGGCATTTGGGTGCCGTCGGCCAGCACTAGGATCACGTCCTGGATGCCCTGGACCACCACGGCGGTGGTGCCGTTGTCAGGGTCCAGGTTGACGGTGGAGATGGTGTGGAGGACGGTGTCCTTCTGCATGTCGAACAGCAGGAACTGGTCCATGGAAAACTCGAAGAACTCCCACAGTACGCCGATGGTCATGGAGAAGCAGAAGGCGGTGACCGCCATGAAGAAGGGGGACAGGTGAAGGGACACCGATTCCTCCCGGTTGAGGATGTCCACCAGGGCGAAACCGATGGCGGCGCACAAAAAGCCGTTCATGGTGTGGAGCATGGTGTCCCAGTAGGGGAATTGGATGTAATAGTCGCTGATCTCGCCCAGGATCTCGGCGGAATAGATGAACAGGAGGATGATGATCTCCAGGGTGTCGGGCAGGTCGATGTGCAGCCGCCGCTCGAACAGGGAGGGCAGGGTGAACAGCACCAGGGTGAGCACGCACAGCAGCATGTTCTCGTAATTCTGGTTGAAGAACTGGGCCACCAGCATGAGCACCACCGACAGCCGCAGCACGAAATAGACGGTGTAGACCAGTTTCTTGTTCTCGACGTGCCGCCATTCCATGCCTTTGCGCTGTTTCCGATTCCAATCTGCCATGGTGCGCTCCTTTCCTGTACGGTGTGCCGCTGGTGTCAAAGAAATGATGTCAGATTGCGCCCTGCGGCGCATAGTATGTTGCTGGAGGTGATCGAAGATGGACTTGAAAAACGATAAGATCACGCTGGGCGAGCTGTGGGACGATCCCAGGAGCCGGTCGGTGTTCCAGAAGCGGATCCCCATGCTGGCCAAGCACCCGGTGAAGGGGGCGGCCCGGACGGTGACGCTGGAACAGCTGCGGGACTTCATGGCCGGCTGGGTGCCGGGGATGATGATCAACGGGGTGATGTCCGACCTGAAGAAGCTCTAGGCCGCGTACATCACCCTGCTTCGGCAAGTATACCAGAAACCGGGCCCGCTGTCAAATGGCAGCGGGCCCGGTCTTCCAATGAGCGCTACAGGACGGGGGCCTTTGTCAGGGAAAGCAGCACGTCATCCACAGACATCTGCAATCGCGGGGGGATCTCCGGTCGGCCGGGCAGAACGGCCTGATATGCCGGAGTGCCGCTGTGCTCCACCTGATAGCGGAGACGGGGCAGGCCGGACCCTTGGGCCAGCCGGTCCAGGAAGGCGGTGTAGTCCGAGGTATCCCTCGTGCCCACATGGAACACGCCTTGCAGGTCATGCTCCAGGATGAAAGAGACCCAGCGGGCGATCTGGGTGTCCATCGTGTAGTTGCACGATGGACCGTGGTTCGTCCAGGTCAAAATGGAGCAAAGCGGGATCTCCGCCGCCTTTGGGAGCCGTCCGATAAGTGCCGGACACGGAATGTCCCGCCTTTTGGAGGGCCTTCATGACGGCGGACCCGGCCAGCCCGCTGGCGCCCAGGACCAATACCTTCATACGCTTACCGCCCCTCGGCGATCTTCCTGCCGGTGGGGGTGGCGGCCAGCCCGCCCTCCCCGGTCTCCCGCAGAGAGGGCGGCATGGCCCGGCCCACCGCCGCCATGGCGTCGATCACCTCGTCGCAGGGGATGGGGCTGGACAGCCCCGCCAGGGCCATGTCGGCGCAGGACAGGGCGTTCACCGCCCCCATCACGTTGCGCTTCACGCAGGGCACCTCCACCAGCCCGGCCACCGGGTCGCACACCAGCCCCAGCACGTTTTGCAACGCCATGGCGCAGGCGTGGGCCATCTGCCGGGGAGAGCCCCCCCGGGCGTGGACCAGGGCGGCGGCGGCCATGCCGGAGGCGGAGCCCACCTCCGCCTGACAGCCCCCCTCCGCCCCGGAGATGGAGGCCCGGGTGGCGATGACCTGGCCGAACCCGGCGGAGACGTACAGGCACTTCACCATGTCCTCGTCGCTGAGCCGGTCCTTGCGCTGGAGGGGGAGGAGCACCGCGGGCAGCACCCCGCAGGCCCCGGCGGTGGGGGCGGCCACGATGCGGCCCATGCAGGCGTTGTGCTCCCCCAGCTTCAGGGCGGTGGAGATGACCTCCTGGACAAAGGGCCCGCAGATGGAGCGGTCCAGGGCGGCCATTTGGGCCCCCTGCCCCCCGGACAGGCCGCAGGGGGAGCGGCGGGTGGGGTCGTAGTCCAGCACGGACCCCTTCATGGTCTGCCATAAAGCGGCCATTTTGGACAGGCTGTCCCCTTGGGGCACGTCCCGGTCCTGGCAGTCGTCCTCCAGCACGGCCTGCCACAAAGGCTTGTCCGCCGACGCGGACAGCAGAGCTTGCACCGAGCCAAACATATCCTCAGCCCTCCTTCAGATCCAGATAGATGCAGCGCACCACGCCGCCCAGCAGGTCGATGTCGTCCAGCGTCTCCTCGCTCAGCGGCTGGTCGCACTCGATCACCGTGACGGACAGCCCGCCCCGGCGGTCCCGGTAGAGCTGCATGGTGGCGATGTTGGCCCCGTTGCGGGCCAGGCAGGTGCTCACCTCGGACACCACCCCCGGCTCGTCCCGGCCCCGGATCACCAGGGTGGGCAGGTCGCCGGAGAAGGCGGCCTCCAGCCCGTCGATGGAGTTGACCCGGATGCGCCCGCCCCCCAGGGAGGAGGCGGACACCACCACCGTCCGCCCCCGGGAGCCCACCAGGGTCATGACGGCGGTGTTGGGGTGGGCGTCCCGCAGGGTGACGGGGTGGATGTTCACCTCCAGCCCGGCCTCCCGGGCCAGCTGGAGGCTGAAGGGGATGTTTGGATCGTCGGGGCCCATGCCCAGCAGGCCCGCCACGATGGCCCGGTCGGTGCCGTGGCCCGGCCCGGTGGCGGCGAAGGAGCCGTGGAGGCCGATGTCCGCCCGGGCGGGCTGGAAGCCCAGCAGCTTGCGGCCGATGTAGCCGATCCGGGCGGCCCCGGCGGTGTGGGACGAGGACGGGCCTACCATGACGGGACCCATGATGTCGAAGATGTTCAAGGGACGCATACCTCCTCAGCGCGTGGATGTGGTCATGGATAGTTTACCACATGATGCCATCCGCCGCAAGGAAAAAAGAGGCGGCCCGGAGATCTTCCGGACCGCTTCTGAGTTATTTCACCACCTGGGCCTTGATCAGGTTGGTGGTGCCGCTGCTGCTCAGGGGCACCCCGGCGGTGATCACCACCGTGTCCCCGGACTGGACCAGCCCCTCCTTCTTGGCGGTGTCCACGCACAGGGAGAACAGCCGGTCGGTGGAGTCCACGTTGCCGGACAGGAAGGGGACCACCCCCCAGGAGATGGCCAGCTGGCGGCGCACCCGCTCCTCGGTGGTGAGGGCGGCCACGGCGCACCCCGGGCGGAACCGGGAGATCATCCGGGCGGTGTAGCCCGACTGGGTGGCGGTGAGGATGGCGGTGGCCCCCAGGTCCATGGCGGTGAGGCAGCTGGTGTGGCTGATGGCGTCGGAGATGCTGTTGGTGTGGTCGAACACCGTGCTGCGGAACCGCTTCCAGTAGTCGGTGCCCCCCTCGGCGGCCTCCACGATGCTCACCATGGTCTGGAGGGCCTCCACCGGGTGCTTGCCGGAGGCGGTCTCGCCGGACAGCATGACGCAGCTGGTGCCGTCGAACACGGCGTTGGCCACGTCGGACACCTCCGCCCGGGTGGGCCGGGGGTTGCGGATCATGGAGTCCAGCATCTGGGTGGCGGTGATGACCACCTTGCCCTTGTGGATGGCGGACTTGATCATCTTCTTTTGGAGGACGGGGACCTCGTAGGCGGGGATCTCCACCCCCAGATCGCCCCGGGCCACCATGACGCCGTTGGCGGCGTTGGCGATGGCGTCCAGGTCGTCCACGCCCTCCCGGTTCTCGATCTTGGCGATGATGCCGATGTCCTGGCCGCCGAAGCCGTCCAGCACGGTGCGGATCTCCGCCACGTCGGAGGCTCGGCGGACGAAGGAGGCGGCCACGAAGTCGAAGTCGTTCTCCACGGCGAAGCGCAGGTCCTCCTTGTCCTTGTCGGTGAGGGCGGGCAGGGCGATGGACACGCCGGGGATGTTGATGCTCTTGTTGCTGGACAGCGCCCCGCCGGTGACCACCCGGCAGGCGATGTCCTGGCCGCGGATCTCCTCCACCTCCAGGTCCACCAGGCCGTCGTCGATGAGGACGTGGCAGCCGCTCTGGAGCTCCTGGTGGAGGTTGGCATAGGTGACGGAAACCTGCTGGGCGTCGCCGTCCACCTCCCGGGTGGTGAGGGTGAAGGGGGCGCCCTCCTGGAGCTCGACCCGGCCGCAGCCGAAGGCGCGGATGCGGATCTCGGGTCCCTTGGTGTCCAAAATGGTGGCCACGGGCCGGGCCAGGTTGTCCCGCACCCGCTTGAACCGGGTGAGCAGGGCGCCGTGGGTCTCATGGGTGCCGTGGGAGAAGTTGAAGCGGGCGGCGTCCATGCCGGATAGGATGAGCTGCTCCATGACCTCCTCGCTGTCGGACGCGGGGCCAAGGGTGCAGACGATCTTTGTTTTTCTCATGCTGGCTACCTCCTGTCTTGGAAAGCACGATATGTATTGACTTATCTGATACAAGCCACATCATACACAAACCGGGGGAAATGTCAAGACGAACGGGGAAAACTTTCACGATATGCCGATCTTTCAGGGGCGAACGGGCAAAAATTTGGGCAAAAGAGGCGGAGCGCCCGGCGCTCCGCCTCCTGTTCAATCTGCGTTTTCGGGGCTGGAAGAGCCCTCCAGCCGGGACACCAGGGCCTGGTCCACCCGCCGGTCGGCGAAACTGAGCACCTGGATATGCAGCCCGCAGGCGTCCACCTCCAGCTGGGCCCCGTCCTCGGGGATGACGGACAGCTGGGCAAACACCAGTCCCCCCAGGGTGTCGGACTGCTCCTCCTCGGGGAACTCCACCTCCAGGGCCTGAGCCACCCGCGCCAGGCCGCAGGAGCCGGACACTTTCCACACCCCCGGCTCCATCTCCTCGATCTCCTTCTCCTCCACCGGGTCGAACTCGTCGTAGATGCTGCCCACGATCTCTTCCAGCAGGTCCTCCATGGTCACCAGGCCGGAGGTGCCGCCGTACTCGTCCACCACGATGGCCATATGTACCTTTTTGCCCTGCATATCCCGGAAGAGCACGTCTGTGCGCACCGACTCGGGCACGAAGTAGGCCGGGCGCAGCAGTTCGGTCAGGGGCCTTGGCTCCGCCTCCTGGGCGTTGAGCAGGAAGTCCCGGGTGTTCAGGATGCCCACGATGTGGTCGGCGTCCTCCCGGCAGACGGGGAACCGGGACCGGCCGGAGGCCAGGATGGTGTCCAGCACGTCCTCATGGGTGTCCTCCACCCACACCATCACCATGTCGGTGCGGTGGACCATCACGTCCTCAGCGGTGGTGTTGTTGAACTCGAAGATGTTCTCGATGAGCTCCTTCTCGGAGGTCTCGATGGCCCCCCGCTCCTCGCCCAGGTCCACCATCATGCGGATCTCGTCCTCGCTCACGTCCTCCTGGTCGGCCCTGGGATCGATGTGGAGCAGGCGCAGCGCGCCGTTGGTGGACTTGGACAGCAGCCAGATCACGGGCCGGAACACCGCCGCCATCACCGACACCGCGCCCACGGTGGACCGGGCCACCCATTCCGTCTTTTTCATGGCGATGCGCTTAGGCACCAGCTCGCCCAGCACCAGGCTGAAATAGGACAGCACGATGGTGATGAGCACCACCATCAGGTCGTTCAGGGCGGCGGGGTCCAGGGCGGTGACGCCCCGCTCCTCCACCAGCCACTTCACCAGCGGGTCGGAAAAGCTGTCGGCGGCGAAGGCGGAGGACAGGAAGCCCGCCAGGGTGATGGCGATCTGGATGGCGGAGAGGAAGTGGTCCGGGGCCTGGGTGAGTTTGAGCAGCTTCTCCGCCTTTTTGTCTCCCTCCTCCGCCTGGCGGCGCAGCCTGGTCTCGGACAGGGAGATGACGGCGATCTCCGCCGCGGCGAAGAAGGCGTTGATGAGGATGAGGACGGCCAGTAATATCAGCTTGGGTAAGAATGGGTCGTCGGACAAGATGGATGACCTCCTAATCTGATACAGCAGTCTGTTGGATTTGCCGCTCTATCCTATGCGGCGCAGACCTCGATAGACCACAGTATACCAGACTTTCCGCAAAAATCAAGGGCCGCCCCGCGGGACGGCCCTTGGACCGGAGAGCTCTTCACTCCAGCAGCTTGAGCAGATCCTCCTTGGGCCGGGCGCCCACCGCCTTCTGGGACAGCTGGCCGTCCTTGAACACCAGCAGGGTGGGGATGCTCATCACGCCGAACTGCATGGCCAGCTCGGGCTGCTCGTCCACATTGACCTTGCCTACCGTGATGTCGGGGCGCTCCCCGGCGATCTCGTCCACGATGGGGGACACCATGCGGCAGGGGCCGCACCAGGGGGCCCAGAAGTCCACAAGGACCGGCTTGCCGGACTGGAGCACCAGCGCGTCGAAATTCTCCTTGGTGATGGTGTGCACAGACATGTTCCGTTCTCCTTTATCAGTTGAATTTGTAGATCTTCCGGGCCATCCGGTAGAGCTGCACCGACAGCTTGCGGCCCTGGTAGCCGGGGATGTTGGTGCCCACGTTGGTGGCCTTGTAGCGGCAGCGGCGGTAGAGGGCGGGGTCCTTCTGGCGCAGGAACTCCCACAGCTCGGTGCGCAGGCCCAGGGCCTCCGGTGTGTCGGCGATGACGGCGAAGATGGACGAGATGGACATCATCATGGACAGGTAGCCCAGCATATACCGGCCCAGCTTGGGCTGGACGGCCTTCAGAGCCAGCACGTCGTGGGCCTCGATCATGTGGCGGGTGACCCGCACCTGCTGATCGATGCGCCCGGCCATCACCGACTCGTTGACGCTCTGGTCCGCCCGGCCGATGAAGTAGCGGTACAGGTCCAGGTCCATATAGTACAGCGTCTTGACGTAGGGCAGGGGCTGGTAGACGAAGATGTTGTCCACGTAGAAGGTGTGCTTTGGCAGCTCCAGGGCGCAGTCCCGCAGCAGCTGGGTGCGGTAGATCACCGAGTGCATCAGCAGGTACTGGGAGGTGCGGAAACGGCGGATGGAGTCCCAGGTGACGATCTGGTCGGCGGGGAACACGTTTTTGTAGCCCATCACCTTCTGGGTGTCGTCCTCCACGTGCTCATAGACGTAGTTGGCGATGAGCAGGTCCACCGGGGCGGGCATGGCGGCGAACTCCCGCAGCTTGGCCATCACCTTGGCCAGGGCCTCGATGTCCAGCCAGTCGTCGGAGTCCACCACCTTGTAATACAGGCCCCGGGCGTGGCGGATGCCCTGGTTCACCCCCTCGCCGTGGCCGCCGTTCTCCTGGTGGATGGCCCGGATGATGCCGGGGTGCTTCTCCGCCCAGGCGTCGCATTTGGCGGGGGTGTCGTCTCGGGTGGAGCCGTCGTCCACCAGGATGATCTCCGCGTCCTCTCCCGCGGCCAGCAGGGTCTCCACACAGTGGTCCATATAGGCCGCGGAGTTGTAGCAGGGGACGGCGAAGGTGATCAGTTTGTCCATTGGCGTTCTCTCCTCACACGATTATGCCCACAGGGGCGGGTTTATAGCAGCTCGTCCGTCAGCGCCAGCGCCCTTGCCGCTATGGCGTCCATATTGTAGTACTTGTACTCCGCCAGGCGGCCCAACAGATGCAGATCGGGATACTGGGCGGCCAGATCCGCGTATTTGGCGTACAGAGCGTTGTTGTCCGCGTTGATGATGGCGTAGTAGGGGATCTCGCCCTCCGCGCCGGTGTAAGCCCGGGAGCATTCCCGCATGATGGTGGTGGCGCCGGGCTTCACCTGCCCCGTGAGGTGCTTGAACTCGGTGATCCGGGTATAGGGCTTGTCCACGGTGTAGTTCACCGTGCCGTGGGCCTGGAAATAATCCTGGGGCAGGGTCTCATAGCCGAAGTCCAGGGTGCGGTAGGGCAGGGGGCCGAACCGGAAGGAAAACAGCTCGTCGGCCTGGCCGGTGTAGATCACGGGTCCACCGAATACCTCGCCGTCCAGGCGGATCGCGCCGTCCGCCAGCTCCAGCCGGGAGAGGGCGTCCACCCCTGTCTCCACCGTGATGTTGGGGTGGTCCAGCATCTTCTCGAACATGGGGGTGTAGCCGTTGAGCGGCATCCCCTGGTAGGCGTCCTGGAAGTAGCGGTCATCTGCGGACAGCCGCACCGGCACCCGGGCGGTGGTGGCGGGGTCGATCTCCTCCGGGGTCTGGCCCCATTGTTTCATCGTATAGTGGACGAACACGTGCTCATAGACATAGTCCGCGATGGCGGCGATCTCTGGGTCGGAGTTCTGCCGCAGCTCCAGGATGGTCACTTGGCTCTGGGCGGGGTAGGCGTCCAGCAGCTTTTGGCCCAGCCGCTCCCCCTCCTTTGTTCCGAAGGCGTTCTTCAGGGAGTCCAGGTTGAAGGGGACGGGGAAGAAAAACCGCCCGTCCGTGGTCTTGTGGGCCGGGACCACCTCAGGGTTGTCCCGGGGCAGGTTGGCGATCACCCGGTGCTGATAGCGCCGCCACTGGGTGAACCGGGACAGGTAGTCGAACACCCGTTTGTCGTTGGTGTGGAAGATATGGGGGCCGTATTGGTGGATGAGGATCCCGGCCTGGTCCAGGCAGTCGTAGGCGTTGCCCGCCACGTGGGGGCGGCGCTCCAGCACCAGCACTTTTTTGTCTCCGTCCTCCGCCAGCCGCCGGGCGGCCACCGCCCCGGCGTAGCCCGCGCCCACGATCAAGGTATGGAAGTTGGTCATTACGCTCACATCATTTCTGTTTAGAATTGGCGCGGTACGTTGGGTCCGCTTTGTTCCATGATACCACGATCCTTCTTCCAGGGGAAGGAACAAATGATAAAAATTCAATTAAATTTCCGAAGGACGACAGGACCGCGGCCCTCCTAGTGTTCCCCGCCGGGTGGGAAATACCAGCGCCGGGGAGGTGGAGAAAAAAGATTGTCACAGGGGAAAGATCGTGCTATAGTAGACATAATGGAAAGGAAGAGGGGGCACAGCGATGGCCGTCATCCAGCAATTCCGCACCGCCGTGCGGGGGTTCAACCGCCAGGACGTACAGGACTATATCGAGCAGATGGCCGCCGTCCACCGGCAGGAGCTGGCGGAGCTGCAAAAGCGGCTGGAGAAGTCGGACCGGCGCATCCAGGAGCTGGAGGAGACGGTGTCCGGCATCGACGCGCTGGCGGACGAGTCGTCCCGGACCCGGGCGGCGCTGTCCGAGTCCAACCAGACGGTGAGCCGTTTGCGGGGCGAGGTGTCCCAGGCCGAGTCCAAGCTGGCGGTGGCCAAGAAGGAGATGGAGCGCCTCCAGGGCCAGATCGCCGCGCTGGAGCCCATGGCCACCAGCTACCAGGAGATCCGGGACCGGGCGGCCAACGTGGAGCTGGACGCCCACCAGAAGGCCCAGGCGGCGGTGAGCGAGGCCAAGGCGGAGGCCGAGCGGGTCCGGGCGGACACCCGCCGGTGGCTGAGCCGGGTGATGGAGGAGTACAGCGTGCTGCGCTACGGGCTGGACGGGGTGCTGGGGCAGCTCCAGGCCCTGACCACGGTGCCGGACAAGGTGGCGGAGCTGGACGAGACCGCCAAAAAGCTGCGGGAGCAGGGAGGGCTGAGATGAGCGCCCTGCGGCTGTCCACAGGGGAGCTGGCCGCCCGTCTGCCCGGTCTGCGGGCCGGGGACCGGGTGCTGCTCAACGGGACCATCTACACCGCCCGGGACGCCGCCCACCAGCGGCTCTTCCAGCTGCTGGACCAGGGCGCGCCCCTGCCCTTTGACCTGAAGGGCGCGGCCGTCTACTACGCCGGGCCCACGCCGGGCCAGCAGGGCATGGCGGTGGGGGCCTGCGGCCCCACCACCGCGGGGCGGATGGACGCCTTCGCCCCCCGGCTGCTGGACCTGGGGCTGGCCGCCATGATCGGTAAGGGGGAGCGCGGCCCGGCGGTGGTGGACGCCATTGTCCGGAATGGCGCGTGCTATTTCGCCGCGGTGGGGGGCGCGGGGGCGCTGATCGCCCGGTGCATCCGGACGGCCCAGCCCATCGCCTTCCACGATTTGGGCTGCGAGTCCGTCAAGCGCATGGAGGTGGAGGACCTGCCCCTCACCGTGGCCATTGACAGCCTGGGGAACGACCTGTTCAAGCAGGGCAGGGCGGAATACCAGGCCGCCGGCGGAGCCCATGCCTCCGCGTCCGTCCGACTATGACAAAAGATCCCCGTTTCCAGCTGGAGACGGGGATCTTTTGTGCTTGGTGTGGATCAGCCGAACACGGCCAGCAGGAAGCCGGCGGCGATGGCCGAGCCGATGACGCCGGCCACGTTGGGGCCCATGGCGTGCATCAGCAGGAAGTTGTTGGGGTTGGCCTCCCGGCCCACGTCCTGGGACACACGGGCGGCCATGGGAACGGCGGACACGCCCGCAGAGCCGATCAGCGGGTTGATCTTGCCGCCGGACAGCTTGTACATGATCTTGCCCATCAGCAGGCCGCCGATGGTGGAGAACATGAAGGCGATCACGCCCAGCACCACGATCATCAGGGTCTGGAGGGACAGGAAGCGGGAGGCCACGGTGGTGGCGCCCACGCTGATGCCCAAAAACAGGGTGACGATGTTCATCAGGGCGTTCTGGGCGGTGTCGGACAGGCGCTCGGTCACGCCGGTCTCCTTCAGCAGGTTGCCGAACATCAGGCAGCCGATGAGGGGGGCGGTGGACGGGATCAGCAGGATCACGAAGGTGGACACCAGGATGGGGAAGACCACCTTCTCCACCTTGGACACCGGCCGGGCCTGCTCCATCTTCACCTTCCGCTCCTTCTCCGTGGTCAGCGCCCGCATCAGGGGCTTCTGGATCATGGGGATCAGGGCCATATAGGAATAGGCGGCGATGGCGATGGGGCCCAGGAAGGCGGGGGCCAGCTTGGTGGTGAGGTAGATGGCCGTGGGGCCGTCGGCGCCGCCGATGATGCCGATGGAGGCGGCGATGTTGCCGGCGAAGCCCAGCAGGCAGGCGCCGAAGAAGGCGAAGAACACGCCCAGCTGGGCCGCCGCGCCCATGAGCATGGAGGAGGGCCGGGCGATGAGGGGCCCGAAATCGGTCATGGCGCCCACGCCGATGAAGATCAGGCAGGGGTACACGCCCGCCTTCACGCCGATATACAGGATGTCCAGCAGGCCGCCCAGGTGGATGATGTCGGTGAAGGACAACTCCGCCTTGAGCTTCGATTGGATATCGAGCCCGACGCTCTCCTCAAAGTCGGCGGAGGCCATCAGGGACATGCAGTCGGTGTAGATCTGGGCCTCTGCTTTGTCCTCCGCGCTGAGATACTCCTCGATCTGGTCGCTGGTCTGGCCGCAGGACCTGGCTATCAGGTAATAGCTGATCTCCATGTCGTTATAGGCGCGCTCCTGGGCCGTGTTATACAGCGCGTAGTCGTTGACGGCGTCGTAGGGGCATTCGTACACGTAGGCGTCCCACATGCCCATATGGTACAGCGCCGCGCCGGGGATGTTGGTGAGCAGCACGCCGAAGGCGATGCCCACCAGCAACAGCGGCTCGAACTTCTTGCCGATGCCCAGGTAGAGCAGCAGACAGGCGATGGCGATCATGATCAGGTTTTTCCAGCCGCCCTCCGCGAAGAACCCGGCAAAGCCGGACTCGGTGGCCAGCTTGGAAAGGGTCTGTAAGATATCCATACAAACCCCTCCTTACGCCAGGACGATCAGCGGCGAACCGGTCTCCACATGGCTGCCCTTCTGCACCACCACCTGGGCGACGGTGCCGTCCTTGGGGGCGAGGATCTCGTTTTCCATCTTCATGGCCTCCAGCACCACCAGCAGCTGGCCCTCCTTGACGGCGGCGCCCTGGGCCACCTCCACCCGGAGGATGGTGCCGGGCATGGGGGATTCCACCGGCTCGCCCGCGGCGGTGACGGCGCTGGCGGCGGGGGCGGCCGGGGCGGCGGCAGGCGCGGCCGCGCTGGCGGCGGGAGCCGGGGCGGCGGGCGCCGCGGGGGCGGGGGCGAACGCCTCGTACTCGTCGGTGAGCATGGCCTTGCCCGCCTCCACCTCCACCTCGTAGGTGCGGCCGTTCAGGGTCACTTTATATTTCATTTCAC
>CAJUPU010000019.1:0-49465 GCA_910588495.1 uncultured Oscillospiraceae bacterium
GATATCTTACCACACGCTCCCGGGTTTGTCAAGACCTTTTTTCGACTCCCTCGAAAGTTTCTTGACCCGCCCCGCTTCCGCAGGGCCCCTCGTGTCGAGCGCTTTGCTAATATACCAGACCACGGGCCCTTTGTCAACACCTTTTTTCGCATTTTTCAAGGCTTTTTTCAAAGCCCCTTCCCACCCACAAAATATTGCGTCCGGCGGGCGCTCCCGCCACTATTTATCCCTTCCCGGGGGGAGCGCCGCCGTCAGCGCCGCCAGCGCCAGGCAGCCCAGGGCGGGCGTCTGCGCCGGAAGGAGCTCCATCACGCCGGAGAGGGCCAGCCCCAGCGCCAGGGCGGAGGCCAGGGCGGGCCAGCGCTCCTCCCCCCAGCACCGGACCAGCAGCCCCGCCAGGGCCAGATCCGGGAGCAGCCACAGGGCGGACACCAGCCCCTCCAGCCGGGCGCTGTCCCCCAGCAGCCCCGCCGCCACGAAAAAAGGTCCGTCCAGCTGCTCCGCCACCGCCGGGTGGAGCAGCCCCGCCGTCAGCAGGGCCAGCCCGGCGGACACCGCCCCCAGCGCTCCCAGCCACGCCAGCCCGGGCCGGTCCTCGCCGGGGCCCGCCTCTATCCTATATAGGTGGGGCAGGACGAACAGCCCGGTGCCCATGGTGAGCCCCCCCGCTGTCAGGGAACTCTTCCAATCCCCGGCGGGGGCCAGTGCCCAGCTCCATTGGATCCTGGGCAGGCCCAGCAGCAGGATGGCCCCCACCGTCACCACCAGGGCCAGCCAGAAGATCTCCACCGCCCGGAAGAAGGCCGCCCCCTTCCCCCAGCCCATCCAGATCAGGGGGACGGCCAGCAGGGCCAGCAGCCAGCCGATGTCGCCCGGCCCGCCCGCCGCGCGCTGGATCCGCTCCGCCGTCCGGGCCAGCACGTCCGCCGCCAGCACCACCCCCCAGCCGCAGTACAGCGCCCGCAGGGCGGGGTGGAGGGGCCGCCGCCCCACCCGCATCAGCAGCAACCAGCCGATGGCCGTCCCCACCGCCGTCCAGAGCAGCAGCCACCGCCAGTCCGCCCGGCCCGCCGCCGCGGCCCCCGCCGACAGCCCGCCGGTGAGCACCGCCACCCAGAGCTGCCGGGGGGAGAGCTTCTCACAGTCCATCCGCCGGCCTCCATTCCTCCCAGTCGATGAGGGCGGGCCGGTCCCCGGCCAGCAGGGGGAGGCTCAAGACCTCTCCCCCCTCCAGCCGGGCCAGGGCCTGGGCCGCCGTGGGGGCCTCCACCCCCTGCCGGGCCAGCAGGTCCAGCCCCGCCGCCGGGTCCGGGCAGCGGTCCAGCAGCGCCGCCGCCCCCTCCTCCGCCAGCCACACGGTGGCGGACGCCCCCAGTTCCCGGTCCCGCAGGACGGCCAGCAGGACCTCCCGCAGCTCCACGTCCCGCCCCACGACCAGATAAGAGACGCTGGTGAGGGACAGCTCCTCCTCTCCGGACCAGGGCAGGCCCTCCAGGGCGGCGTCGAAGCTCTCCCCGGCGGACCGCCCCCGGCTGGGGGCCTCCCGGCCCTCCCCGCCGCACACCGCCGTCAACGCCACCGGCCCCGGGCCGTCCGCCCCCAGCACCCGCACCAGGGCCAGCCCCTCCGGCTCTCTGGGGGCGGGCCGCCAGCCCGCCAGCAGCGCCGCGGCGCAGACACACAGCACCAGCCACTTTTTCACCCCTGATCCCTCCTGTTCTGCGTGTTGAGATAATCCGGCCGGGTCTTGACCTTGGGCAGGGGCTCCCGGAGGACCACATGGCCCTCCCTCTGCTTTCCGGCGTTGGAGGCGAAGGGGGTGAGGTAGGCCACCCCGAAGGTGGTGAGCTCCGCCAGGCGGTACACCAGCGCCGCCCCGGCCAGGGCCAGCCCCGTCAGCCCAAAGATCCCCCCGGCGGCGGTGAGCAGGAACCGCCACAGGCGCAGAGCACCGGCGAAGTCCTGGCTGGGGGCGGTGTATCCGGCGATGCCGGCCACGGCCACCACCACCAGCACGGCGGGGGAGACCAGCTTGGCCTCCACCGCCGCCGACCCCACCACCAGCCCCCCCAGGATGGACACCGTCTGGCCGATGGAGGAGGGCAGGCGCAGCCCCGCCTCCTGGAGCACCTCGAAGGCCAGGAGCATGACCAGGATCTCGGTGAGGGTGGAGAAGGGCACGTCGGCCTTGGCGGCGATGATGGACAAGGTGAGCTTCACCGGGATCAGCTCCGGGTCGAACAGCACCGCCGCGGCGTACAGCCCGGGCAGGAACAGGGTGATCAGCATGCACACATAGCGCAGCACCGACAGCGCCCCGGCCACCGCCCAGCTGGTGCTCCTGTCCTGCCCGGTGCGAAAGAAGCTGTCCAGGGTGGCGGGGAAGAGCCAGCCCATGGGGATGCCGTCCACGATCACCCCCACCCGGCCCTCGGCCAGCCCGGTGCAGAACCGGTCGGGCCGCTCGGTGTAGGCGGTGAGGGGAAAGACGGTGCGGCTCTCGTCGGTGACGTACTGCTCCAGGCTGCCGGTGGTGAGCAGCGCGTCGATGTCGATGCCCTCCAGCCGCGCCTTCACCTTGTCCGCCAGGGCGGGGTCGGCGATGCCCTCTACATATAATACGTCCACCGGGGTGACGGACTGCCGCCCCACGATCTGCTCCTCGATCTTCAGCTCCGGGGCCCGGAACCGCCGCCGGACCAGGGAGGTGTTGGTGCGCAGGGACTCTACAAAGGAGTCTCTGGCCCCCTTCACGTCGGGCTCGTTCTCCGGGCCGGAGACGGAGCGCTTCTCCTCCGTCCCGGCGGACAGGGTGAGCACCTGCCCTTTCCCCGGGAAAAACAGGGCCACCGACCCGTCGATCAGATCGAAGATCACCTGATCTGCGGTGTCCCGGCTCTGGACCACCAGGGAGTACAGCCCCCCCTTGCGCATCAGATCGAAGGCGGCGTCCATGTCGGGGGCGTTCCGAAGGGCCTCGTTCTGGGTGAGGGGGCGCAGCACATAGTCGCAGGCCCGCTCGTTGCGCACCTGCCCGGCGATGAAGAGCATCTCCACCCGCCGGGCGGGGTCGTTGTTCAGGTAGAGCTCCCGCCGGTTGAAGTCGGCGCACCTGGCGAAGGCACCGGCCACGGCGTCCGCCGTCAGGGGGATGTCGTACCGGGGCTCCCGCCGGGGATGGGGGGGCGGCACAGTTTTTTTCGCTCCAAAAATGCCCATGGTCCCGCCTCCTTTTGACCATAGCATTTCTAAATAAAGCGTAAATTATGCGCTTAGCCTGTACAACCGCGCCGTTTGATGATATAATATTTTGTCCGCCTCTCCGGCGGCGCAGAAAATGACGAAGGAGCCGTCCCTATGAACACCAATTACGATGTGATGATATTGGGCACCGGCGAGGCCGGTATCTACGCCGCCTACGAGCTGGCCCTGAAGTGCCCCGCCGCCCGGGTGCTGGTGGTGGACAAGGGGGCGGACATCTACCGCCGCTCCTGCCCCATCGTGGCGGGCAAGGTCAAGACCTGCATCCAGTGCAAGGTCTGCGGCACCATGTGCGGCTTCGGGGGGGCGGGGGCCTTCTCCGACGGCAAGTTCAACTTCACCACCGCCTTCGGGGGCTGGCTCACCGACTTCCTGGAGGAAAAAGAGGTGATGGAGCTGATCGGCTATGTGGACGCCCTCAACGTGAAGCACGGGGCCACCACCGAGGTCTACTCCACCTCCACCCCCGCGGCCCGCGCCCTGGAGCGGGAGGCGCTGAAATACGACCTCCACCTGCTCCAGGCCCAGTGCAAGCACCTGGGCACGGAGAACAACTTGAAGATCCTCACCAGCATCTACGAGGCCGTCCGGGACAAGCACACCTTCCTCTTCGACACCGCCGTGGCCTCCATCGAGACCGGGGACGGCGTCTACACCCTGGTCACGGAGTCCGGAGACCGCTTCACCGCCCCCTACCTCATCGCGGGCCCGGGGCGCTCCGGGGCGGAGTGGTTCGCCAACCAGTGCAAGGGCCTGGGGCTGGAGCTTTTGAACAACCAGGTGGACATCGGCGTCCGGGTGGAGGTGCCCGCCGCCGTGTTCGAGCACATCACCGACGTGGTGTACGAGTCCAAGCTGGTCTACCGCACCCAGCAGTACGGCGACCCGGTGCGCACCTTCTGCATGAACCCCTACGGCCACGTGGTGGCGGAGAACGTGGAGGGCATCAACACGGTGAACGGCCACTCCTACTCCGACCCGGCGCTGAGAAGCGAGAACACCAACTTCGCCCTGCTGGTATCCAACCGCTTCACCTCCCCCTTCAACGAGCCCTACCGCTACGGCAAGCACATCGCGTCTTTGTCCAACATGCTGGCGGGGGGCGTGCTGGTCCAGCGGTTCGGGGACCTGGTGGGGGGCCGGCGCACCAACGACCACCGGATGAGCAAATCCTTCGTCCGGCCCACCCTCACCGCCGCCGTGCCGGGGGACCTGTCCCTGGCCCTGCCCAAGCGCCAGCTGGACGATATCATCGAAATGATCTACGCCCTGGACAAGCTGGCCCCGGGCACCGCCAACTACGACACCCTGCTCTATGGGGCGGAGGTGAAGTTCTACTCCGCCCGCATCAAGCTCTCCCACGAGCTGGAGACCGCCCTGCCCGGCTTCTTCGCCGTGGGGGACGGGGCGGGCGTGACGAGAGGACTCGCCCAGGCGGGGGCCTCCGGGGTCAAAGCGGCACGGGTGGTGGCCGCCCGGCTGGATCCTTAGTCTGTCCCGTCAAAATTTTGTAACAAAAAAGTCACGAAATTCCACGGGCCATGACAGGGCTCTCCGCCCCTAACCCCTACCGTTCCACAGTTTTCAACAAGTTCCACATAGTTTTCCACGATCCCCTTTCCCCCTGTTGAGGGCGGTATGGCCGGTGTCAAGGAAAACCTGTCCGGCTTATCTCACAAACTTTCCGATGCGCGCTTCCGGCCGTCCCTTGCGGGGATGGGCCTTACCGCGCCGCCCGGACGCAGCCGGATATCCACCTTACTATCAGCGCCGATGGCATTCAGCGGCGCCTTGACCACAGGGAGGGATCTTATTTGGACCGGACCACACCCGTCGTCCCCGCCGCCGACATCCAGCGGCAAAAAGAATATTGTCAGGAGCTGCGCGCCCTGAACGCCCAGAAGCCCGCGCCCCCCCGCGCCTATGTGGACACCTACGGCTGCCAGCAGAACGAGGCGGACTCCGAGCTCTTGCGGGGGATGCTGTGGGATATGGGCTACCAGATCGCGGACACCGACCAGGGGGCGGACGTGATCGTGATCAACACCTGCGCCATCCGGGAGCACGCGGAGCAGCGAGTGTTCGGCAACGTGGGCGCCCTGGTCCACGGCAAGCGGAAAAACCCCGCCCAGATCGTCTGCCTGTGCGGCTGCATGGCCCAGGAGCCCCACGTGGCGGAGCGCCTGCGCAAGACCTACCGCCACGTGGACCTGGTGTTCGGCCCCCAGGCCCTTTGGCGCTTCCCGGAGCTGCTGCGCCGGGTGTACCTGCGCCGGGGGAGGGTGTTCGAGACCGCCCCCGACGACGGCGCCATCGCCGAGGGCCTGCCCGTGCGCCGGTCGGGCAAGCTGAAGGCGTGGGTGTCCATCATGTACGGCTGCAACAACTTCTGCACCTACTGCATCGTGCCCTACACCCGGGGCCGGGAGCGCAGCCGGGAGCCGGAGATCATCCTGGACGAGATCCGGTCCCTGGCGGAGCAGGGGTATAAGGACATCACCCTGCTGGGGCAGAACGTGAACTCCTACGGCAGGGACCTGGAGGGGGGCTGGGACTTCCCCCGCCTTTTGGAGGCGGCGGCGGGCATCCCCGGGGAGTTTTTGCTGCGCTTCATGACCTCCCACCCCAAGGACGCCACCGAGAGGCTCTTCGACGTGATGGCGGCGTGTGAAAAAGTGGCCCCCGCGATCCACCTGCCCTTCCAGTCGGGGAACGACCGGGTCCTCGCCGCCATGAACCGCCGCTACACCCGGGAGCAGTACCTGGACAAGGTGCGCTTACTGCGGGAGCGCCTCCCCCACGTGGTGCTCACCTCCGACGTGATCGTGGGCTTCCCCGGGGAGACCACCCCGGAGTTCGAGGACACCCTGTCCCTCATCGAGGCCGTCCGCTTCGACGCTCTGTTCACCTTCATCTACTCCCCCCGGAAGGGCACCCCGGCGGCGGAGCTGCCCGACCCCATGTCCAAGCAGGAGAAGTCCGCCAACTTCGACCGGCTGGTGGCGGCCCAGAACCGCATCTCCCTGGAAAAGCACCGCTCCTATATCGGCACCGTCCAGCGCTGCCTCATCGACGGGGCGGGGGAGGACCCCCGGAACAGCCTGACCGCCCGGACGGCGGGGGGGCGGCTGGTCCACCTCAGCGGCGGCTCCGCTCTGATCGGGCAGTTCGCGGACGTGAAGATCGCCGGCTGCTCCACCTGGGCCCTGTTCGGCGAACTCACCTGACCCCTCCGGCCCCACCACAAAGGAGACCTCTATGCCTGCGACCTCTTTATCATCATCATGACAAGACACGACATCATATTGAAATGGACCGCTTACCTCGCCGCCCTGGCCCTGACGGCGGTGGTGAATTACTATGTCCTGGGCCCCCTGCCCATCTCCCTGCCCCTGCTGCTGCCCATCCTGGCGGTGGCGGGGGGGACGCTGGAGGGCGCCCCCTTCGGGGCGGTGTACGGCGGGGCCTGCGGGGCGGTGATGTCCTCGCTGGGCTATCTGGGCCCGGGGTGCATCCTCTCCCTGTCCGCCTTCGGGTGGCTGTCCGGGCTGACCACCCAGTACCTGCTCCGGCGGGACGTGTGGGGGCACCTGATCTGCTCCCTCTTCGCCGCCCTGATCTGGGAGGGGTGGACGGTGGGGGCCCGCCTCTTGTCCCGCACCGCCTCTTTGGAGGTGCTGCTGCACACGGCGGCCCCGGAGCTGCTGTGGACCCTGGCCCTGGCCCTGCCCGTGTACTGGGCGGGCCGGTTCTGCTGCATCCATTATGGGAGGATCTACCATGAATAACCCCTTCGACCCCGGCCACATCCAGGAGGAAAAGGCGGAGCGGGAGGCCCGCCGCCTCAAGCTGCGCACCAACCTGCTGATCGCCATCTTCTGCGCCGTGCTGGCGGGCTTCGTGGCGGTGCTCTACCAGACCCAGATCGTGAAGGGCAGCACCTACCGGGCCAACTCCGTGGTGCGCATCCTCCAGAGCGAGCAGGTCAACAGCGTCCGGGGGGACATCGTGGACCGCTGCGGCCGAATGCTGGTCACCAACCAGGTGAGCTATAACGTGGAGCTGGACACCTCCGCCATGGGGGCGGACCGCAACCACATCCTGGCGCGCCTGCTGGACATCTGCCGGGAGGAGGGGGTGGCCTGGGCGGACAGCCTGCCCATCTCCAAGACCGCCCCCTGGACCTTCACCACCGACACCCCCTACTCCTACCAGAGCACCGACGACGAGGGAGAGGCGGTGACCGTGTCCACCCCCCTGGGCAAGCTGGCCGCCCTGGCGCAGTACAAGTGGCTGGACCCTGACACCCCGGAGAAGGCCGACCCCTCCGCCGGGGATCTGCTGGCCGACATGTGCGCCGCCTTCCGCCTCATCGACCCCAAGAAGGGGGAGATCCCCGGCCCCCAGGAGCGGGAGGTGGCCGGGGTGCTCTACGAGCTGTACCTGCGCAGCACCGGCGTCAACAACAACGCCTATGTGTTCGCCCGGGGGGTGGACATCACCTTCATCTCCAAGGTGAAGGAGCACGCCCTGGCGGGGGTGCGCATCGAGACGGCCACCACCCGCAGGTACGAGACCAGCTATGCCGCCCACGTGCTGGGCCACACCGGGGCCATCGACCCGGGCGATGAGTGGGCCCACTATAAGGAGCTGGGCTACCCCATGAACGCCACCGTGGGCAAGGAGGGGGTGGAGCTGGCCTTCGAGGAGCGCCTCCACGGCGTCAGCGGCACCCGGCGCATCGAGAAGGACCAGGACGGCAACGTGGTCAGCCAGGAGTGGAGCAAGGTGCCCGCGCCGGGGGAGAACGTGGTGCTCACCCTGGACATGGCCCTCCAGGCCACCACCGAGGACCTGCTGGCCCAATACGCCGCCCGGCAGGAGCGGGAGGTGGGGGAGGACGGGGAGCTGGAACCCGTCAAGGGGCTGGCGGCGGCGGTGGTGGACATGAGCGGGGGCGTGCTGGCCCTGGCGTCCTACCCCACCTACGACCTGCCCACCTTCCGGGAGAACTACGGCGAGCTGCAGACCGACGAGAGCAAGCCACTGCTGAACAGGGCCACCCACGGGATATACGCCCCCGGCTCCACCTTCAAGCCCCTCACCGCCATTGCCGCGCTGGACTCGGACGCCATCACCCTTCGGGAGAAGATCGAGTGCACCGGCCGCTACTATTTCTACCCCGACGTCCATCCCGCCTGCTGGATCAACCCCGGGCGGCACGGCATGGAGACCGTGACCCAGGCCATCAAGGACTCCTGCAATATCTTCTTCTACGACGCGGGGCGGCGCACCACCATCAAGACCCTCCAGGAATACGCCCGGAAGTTCGGCCTGGGGGAGTACACCGGCATCGAGATCCCCGAGGCCAAGGGCCGGATGGCCGGGCCGGAGACCAACGCCGCCTTCGACCTGCCCTGGTACGACGGCGACACCATGTACGCCGCCATCGGCCAGGGGAACAGCGCCTTCACCCCCCTCCAGCTGGCCAATTACGTGGCCACCCTGGTGAACGGCGGCAACCACTACCAGTGCCACCTGCTCAAGGAGTTCAAGTCCAGCGACTACAGCCAGGTCACCGAGACCTATCAGGCCGAGCCCCTGCACACCGTGGACATCCAGCCCGAGCACCTGGCCGCCGTCAAACAGGGCATGTACGACCTGTCCAAGACCTATACCATGGCCCGGTGGTTCGACTCCCTGCCGGTGGAGGTGGGCTGTAAGACGGGCACCGCCGAGACTTCGTCCAAAGCGGCGTCCACCAACGCCGTGTTCGTGTGCTTCGCCCCCTACGACGATCCCCAGGTGGCCCTGTGCCTGGTGGCGGAGGGGGGGGACGCGGGCGGCTCCCTGGCGGAGCTGGCGGCGGGCATCCTGGCCCAGTACTTCTCCACCGACAGCTTCCTGTCCGACCTGCCCGGGGAGAACGTCCTGCTGCGCTGAGTCCGCCCCGGTACGAAACGCCGCCGTCTGGAACTAAGTTTCAGGCGGCGGCGCCGTATTTTCCGACAATCCGGTGTTATTTTGGTCAAATCAGAGAAAATGAATGGGGCCAAAAAGTGACCCCTCCGTTCCGCCGCTCCCATTCCATTTTTTGTCTATCCCGCTGTTTTCAGGACTTCCACAACTTCCACACAAACTTCCACAGCCCTGTGCAGATCCGATCCCGCCTGCATCCGCCCCGGCCGGCCTGCATAACGCCTTGTCAAGAGCAAACCTTTCGTGAATTCCACGATTTTGTCCGATCCGGCACAAAAGTTCGCCCCAGGGCAAAAAAAGCCCCCGGCCCTGGGGCCGGGGACAGATAGGTCAGGTATCGTTTCAGCCTCTGGCGAACTCCTCCGCCACCCGGGCGATGTTGGCCGCGCACAGGCCGAACTGCTCCAGCAGGGCGGCGGCGGGGCCGGAATGGCCGAACACGTCGGGGGTGCCGATCCGTCTGACGGGGGTGGGCCGCTTCTCGCTGAGCAGGGCGCACACCGCCTCCCCCAGCCCGCCCACGATGGAGTGCTCCTCGCAGGTGACGATCTTCCCGCACTCCTCCGCCGCCTTCAGCACGATCTCCTCGTCCAAAGGCTTGATGGTGGCCATGTTGACGATCCGGGCGGACACGCCCCGGTCCGCCAGCAGCTTCCCGGCCTCCACCGCCTCGGCCACCAGCAGGCCGTTGGCCAGGATGGCCACGTCGGCCCCCTCCCGCATGACCTCGCCTTTGCCGATCTGGAACTCAAAGTCGCCCTCGTCGTGGAACACGGGGACGGGGGAACGCCCGAAGCGCATATACACCGGCCCCTGGTGCTCATAGGCGGCCTTGACCATGGCCTTGGCCTCCACCGCGTCGGCGGGGGACATGACCACCATGCCGGGGATGGAGCGCATGAGGGCGAAATCCTCCAGGCACTGGTGGGTGGCGCCGTCCTCCCCCACGGAGACGCCCCCGTGGGACGCGCCGATCTTCACGTTGAGCCCGGTGTAGCCGATGGAGTTGCGCACCTGCTCATAGGCCCGCCCGGCGGCGAACATGGCGAAGGAGGAGGCGAAGGCCACCATGCCCATGGAAGCGGCCCCCGCCGCCGCGGCCATCATGTTCCCCTCGGCGATGCCGCAGTTGAAGTGCCGGTCCGGGAACGCCTTGCCGAACATGGCGGTCTGGGTGGACCCGGCCAGGTCCGCGTCGAACACCACGATATCGTCATGGACGGCCCCCAGCTCCCGCAGGGCCTCGCCGTACCCCTGCCGGGTGGCGATCTTTTTCACGTCCGCCATCTACATCCCCTCCAGTCTGGCCAGCTCCCCGCGCAGCTCCCGCAAGGCGGTCTCGGCCTGCTCGTCGTTGGGGGCCTTGCCGTGCCAGCCCGCCTGATCCTCCATGAAACTGACCCCCTTGCCCTTGGTGGTCCTCATGACGATGGCGAAGGGGCGGCCTTTCACGGTCCGGGCCCGGCCGAAGGCCCCCTCCAGGGCGTCGAAGTCGTGGCCGTCGATCTCCACCGCCTCCCAGCCGAAGGCCCGCAGCTTGTCCAGGATGGGATAGGGACTCATGACCTGGTCCACCGGGCCGTCGATCTGCAGGCCGTTGTTGTCGATGACGGCGCACAAGTCGTCCAGCTTGTAGTGGGCGGCGAACATCATGGCCTCCCACACCTGGCCCTCCTGGATCTCGCCGTCCCCCAGCAGGGCGTACACCCGGCAGGGATCGTTCCGGAGCTTGGCGGCCAGGGCCATGCCGCAGGCGGCGGAGATCCCCTGGCCCAGGGACCCGGTGGACATGTCCACCCCGGGGATGGACTTCATGTCCGGGTGGCCCTGGAGATAGCTGCCGATGTGGCGCAGGGTCTTGAGGTCCTCCCAGGGAAAGAAGCCCCGCAGGGCCAGCGCGGCGTACAGCCCCGGGGCGCAGTGGCCCTTGGAGAGGACGAAGCGGTCCCGGTCCCCCTTCTTGGGGTCCTTGGGGTCCACGTTCAGCTCTTTGAAATAGAGGTAGGTGAACAGCTCGGCGGAGGACAGGCTCCCGCCGGGGTGGCCCGCCTTGGCGGCGTGGGTGGACTCGATGATGCCGATGCGCACCTTGCAGGCGTTGACCATCAGCGTTTTTTTCTCGTTGGCAGTCATATGGTCCCTTCTTTCTTTACAGCCGCCGGCCGCTGTCCAGCGTGCCGAAGCGGTACACCGTCTTGTGCCGGTACTCCTCCCCGGCCCTCAGCACGCAGGAGGGGAACTGGGGCTTGTTGGGGGAGTCGGGGAAGAACTGGGCCTCCAGGCAGAAGCCGTGCCGGTCGCCGTACACCGCGCCCCCCTTGCCGGCGGGGCACCCGCCCAGGAAATTCCCGGCATAGAACTGCACGCCGGGCAGGGAAGTGGCGGTCTCCATCATGATCCCGGTGTCCGGCGACCACGCCCGGGCGATGGGCCGCAGGGTCCCGTCCCAGTTGGGGACGGCCCAGTTGTGGTCGAAGCCCCCGGCGGTCTTGAGCTGGTCCGCGTCGTCATCGATATGGGCCCCGATCTCCTGCTCCTCCCACAGGTCCATGGGGGTGCCCTTCACCGGGGCGATCTCCCCGGTGGGGATCAGGCCGGGCCCGGCGGGGGTGTAGTGGGTGGCGAAGAGGCGGATATGCTGCCCCGTCACCGGCCCGCTGGCGTGGCCGGACAGGTTGAAATAGGTGTGGTTGGTGAGGGCGCACACCGTGTCCTTGTCGCACCGGGCCCGGTACTCGATGTCCAGCCCGCCGAAGGCCAAAGTATAGGCCACCGCCACCGCCAGGGTGCCGGGATAGCCCTCCTCCCCGTCGGGGCTCACCAGGGAGAGCACCACGGAGCTCTCCGTCAGCCCCTCCACCGTCCACACCCGCTTGTCGAAGCCCAGCCTCCCCCCGTGGAGGGAGTTGGGGCCGTCGTTGGCGGCCAGGGGATGCTCCACGCCGTTCAGGGCGAACCTGGCCCCGCCGATCCGGTTGGCGTACCGGCCCACGATGGCCCCCATATACTTGTCCTGGGCGATATAGTCCTCCAGCCGGTCGAAGCCCAGAGCCACGTCCACCGGCCTTCCGTCCCGGTCGGGCGCCTCCAGGGCGCGCACCGCGCCGCCGTAGGTGACGATCTTGCAGGACAGCGCCCCGTCCCGCAAAACGATCTCCTCCACCGGGGCGCCGCCGGGCATCCGGCCAAAGAGCCGTCTGTTTTCCTCCATGAGCTGCCTCCTCGCCGCGCCGGGTGGCCCGGCCGCTTCGATAGTATGTTTTAGTATACCATAATGGCCCGTTGAAAACAACCACGATCCGTTTTTTTCTGCTTATTTTGTCAGATCGTGAACATTCCTAAAAATTTTCCATTTCCCATTGGCGATCTGACCATTTTTTGATATACTGCCACATAAGGATAAAATGGCGGTCTGTTTGCCGGAGAAAGGACGGTGGCACGGTTGCGCGGTTCCCTGCCGAAATTGAAGGAAAAGCTGCTGGAGGCGCTGAAGGCGGTACTGCCCGTCGTGGGTATCGTGGCGGTGCTGTGCTTCAGCGTGGCCCCCATCTCGCCCAGCATCCTGCTGTGCTTCCTGCTGGGGGCGGCCATGATCGTGCTGGGCATGATGTTCTTCACCCTGGGGGCGGAGGCCAGCATGACCCCCATGGGGGAGCGGGTGGGCGCCGCCGTCACCCGCAGCCGCAGCCTGGGCGTGATCGTGGTCATGGGCTTCCTGCTGGGCTTCCTCATCACCATCTCGGAGCCGGACCTCCAGGTGCTGGCGGGCCAGGTGCCCGCGGTGCCCAACATGACCCTCATCCTGTCGGTGGCGGCGGGGGTGGGGCTGTTTTTGGTGCTGGCCCTGCTGCGTATGCTGCTGGGGGTGCCTCTGGCCCCCATGCTGGTGGCGTCCTACGCGCTGGTGTTCGCCCTGGCCCTGTTCGTCCCCCGGGACTTTCTGGCGGTGGCCTTCGACTCCGGCGGCGTCACCACCGGGCCCATGACGGTGCCCTTCATCATGGCCCTGGGCGTGGGCATCTCCGCGATCCGGAACGACCGCCACGCCGCCGACGACAGCTTCGGCCTGGTGTCGCTGTGCTCGGTGGGGCCGATCCTGGCGGTGCTCATCCTGGGCATGATCTTCCGCCCGGAGGAAGGGGCCTACGCCGCCCCCGTCCTGCCCGAGATCGCCGACTCGGTGGAGCTGTGGGCCCTGTTCCGGGGAGGGCTGCCCACCTACATGGGGGAGATCGCCCTCTCCCTGCTGCCCATCACCGCCCTGTTCGCCGCCTTCCAGCTGGTCTCGCTGCGGCTGTCCCCCCGGACGCTGAAAAAGATCGCCGTGGGCCTGGGCTACACCTACCTCGGCCTGGTGCTCTTCCTCACCGGGGCCAACGTGGGCTTCATGCCCGCGGGCAACTACCTGGGCCAGGTGCTGGCGGGGCGGTCCAGCCCCTGGATCGTGGTCCCGGTGGGCATGGCCATCGGCTATTTCATCGTCAAGGCGGAGCCCGCCGTCTACGTCCTCCAGCGCCAGGTGGAGGAGATCACCGACGGGGCCGTGTCCAGCGCCGCCATGGGCGCCGCGCTGTCTCTGGGGGTGGCGGCGTCCATCGCCCTGGCCATGGTGCGGGTGCTCACCGGGCTGTCCATCCTGTGGTTCCTGATCCCGGGGTACGCCGCCGCCATCGCGCTGTCCTTCTTCGTGCCCAAGATCTTCACCGCCATCGCCTTCGACTCCGGCGGGGTGGCCTCCGGGCCCATGACCGCCGCCTTCCTGCTGCCCTTCGCCCAGGGGGCCTGCGCGGCGGTGGGCGGAGACATCGTCACCGACGCCTTCGGGGTGGTGGCCATGGTGGCCATGACTCCCCTGATCGCCATCCAGATCCTGGGCGTGTTCTATCAGATCCGCCGGCGCGCCGGGGCCAAGGCCCAGCCCGCCCCCGCCGGGGCGGTGGACTTGGGCGCCCTGGACGACGACGCGATCATCGCGCTGTGAGATCTGCGGACAGGCCGGAGCGCGGGTGCACACAGGGGCCGCCCGGCGGCCCGGGACGGAGGGAGACCGCCCGCCGCGCACAGGCGAGGCGTGATACAAGGGACCAGAAAGTGGGGGGCCTTTGCTTATGAACGAACTATATCTCATGGTGGCCATCGCGCCCAGGGCGTCCGCCCGGCAGTTTTTGGCCCTGTTCCAGCGCCACGGCGCCGCCGTCACCCTGAGCACTCTGGGCCAGGGCACGGCGCGCAGCGAGCTGCTGGACTATTTCGGCCTGGAAAAGACGGAGAAGGCGGTGATCTTTTCCGTGGTCACCCGGTCCGTGTGGCGCGGGGCGAAGGCCGCCATGCAGCGGGAGCTGAACATCGACGTGCCCGGCACGGGCATCGCCTTCATCATCCCCCTGAGCAGCATCGGGGGAAAGAAGCCCCTGGCCTTCCTCACCGACGGCCAGGATTTCCAAGCGGGGGAGGAGAGCGTTTTGAAGGGCACCAAATACGAGCTGCTGGTGGTGATCGCCAACCAGGGCCACACCGAGCTGATCATGGACGCCGCCCGGGAGGAGCAGGCGGGGGGCGGCACCGTCCTCCACGCCAAGGGCACCGGCATGGAGAAGGCGGAGAAGTTTTTGGGCTTCTCCCTGGTGAACGAGAAAGAGATGGTGTTCATCGTGGTCAAGACCGCCACCAAGGACAAAATCATGCGGGCCATCATGGACAAGGCGGGGCTGGGCACCAAGGCCCAGTCCATCGTGTTCTCCCTGCCCGTCACCGGCACCGCAGGGATGCGGCTGCTGGAGCTGGCCGGGGACGAGACGGACGACTGAGCGCGGGGGGATGGACGTTATGAGACAGGAAAAGAGCTGCGGAGCCGTGATCTTCCGGGGTGAGGATACACGGCGGGATTACCTGGTGCTCCACAGCACCCAGGGCCACTGGACCCTGTGCAAGGGCCATGTGGAGGGGGATGAGACGGAGCGCGAGACGGCGGCGCGGGAGATCCGGGAGGAGACCGCTTTGTCGGTGGACTTCCTGGACGGCTTCCGGGCGGTCATCACCTATTCCCCCCGGCCCGGCGTCAGCAAGGACGTGGTGTTCTTCCTGGCCCGGCTGGCGGGGGGGACCCTGTCCTGCCAGCCCGAGGAGGTGGCCCAGGCCCGCTTCCTGCCCTTTGAGGAGGCGCTGGCCCTGCTGACCCACCCCTCCGACCGGGAGGTGCTCCAAAAGGCCCGGGCCTTCCTGGAGGGCCGCTGACACATGCCCGCCCCGCTATACGAACATCTGCGGGCCCTGGCGGCGCAGCGGCCTGTGCGGCTGGACATGCCCGGCCACCACGGCGCCCCCCTGCCCGGGGGCTTTCCCTGGCCCTCCCCGCTGGACTTCACGGAGAACGACGGCACTGGCGACCTGTACAGCCATGAGCCCGACGCCATCCAGGCGGCGGAGCGGCTCTGGGCGGACCGGTCCGGCTTCCAGTCCTGCCTGTTCCTCACCGGGGGATCCACCCAGGGGGTCCACGCCGGGCTGGCCCTGCTGGCGGGGGCGGGCGGGGCCGTGGCCCTGGACCGGGGCAGCCACCGCTCGGCCTATCACGCCCTGGCCCTGCTGGACCTGGAGCCCCTGTTCCTCTCCCGGCCCTGGCTGGCGGGGGAGGGGGTGGCCGGCCCCATCCCGCCGGAGGCGGTGGAGCGCGCCCTGGCTGGCCGCCCGGATATCAAAACTGTCTGTATCACCTCGCCCACCTATTACGGCGTGTTGTCGGACCTGCCCGCCATCGCGGCGGTGTGCCGCGCCCGCGGGGCACGGCTGATGGTGGACGGGGCCCACGGGGCCCATCTGCCCTTTTTGGGGGACACGGGCTACCGGGCGGCGGACGTGGTGGTGATGTCCGCCCACAAGACCCTGCCCGCCCCGGGGCAGACCGCCCTGCTCTTCGCCAACGGCTTCGGGCTGGACCGGCTCCAGCGCTGGGGGTCGGTATACGGCACCTCGTCCCCCTCCTATGTGCTCATGGCCGCGCTGGACGCGGTCCGGGACTATATGGAAGGGGAGGGGACCGCCCGCTACCGGGAGACGGTCCGGCGGGTGGAGGACCTCCGCCGCCGCTTCCCCGCCCTGGGGGAGGGGGAGGGCCTGGCCCTGGACCCCGCCCGGCTGGTGCTCACCGGCCCCGACGGCTTCGCCCTGGAGCGCGCCCTGCGCCGGAGGGGGGTATCCTGCGAGATGGCCGACCGGGGCCACGCGGTGTGCATCTGCACCTGCGCCGACGGCGGAGAGGACTTCGCCCGGCTGGAGCGGGCGCTGGTGGAAACGGGCCTCACCGGCCCCTGCGCCCCCATCCCCGCCCCGCCGGAGGCGCCGGAGGCGGCGCTGTCCCCCCGGCGGGCCCTGTTCGCCCCCCGGGAGCGGATCGCCCTGGCCCAGAGCGCCGGGCGGGTGTGCGCCGGGCAGATCGCCCCCTATCCCCCCGGCGTGCCGGTGGTGGCCCCGGGGGAGCGGATCGAAAAAAAACATCTGGCCTATTTGGCCCAGATAGGGTATAATAAAAGTCACTGCGACGTGATTTCCCGAGAGGAGTGAGGCCCCATGAAGCTCATCATCGCCATCATCAACTACGACGACGCGGGCGCGGTGGTCCAGAGCCTGTCCAAGCAGGGCTTTTCCTCCACCCGGCTGTCCACCACCGGCGGCTTTCTGCTGGCGGGCAACGTGACGCTGCTGATCGGGGTGGAGGAGGACCAGGTGGACCAGGCGGTGGACATCATCCGCCGGCACTCCCACAGCCGCAAGCAGCTGATGCCCGCCATCACCGAGATGAGCCACGGCTTCATGCCCGTCATGCCGGTGGAGGTCACCGTGGGCGGGGCCACCCTGTTCGTGGTGGACGTGGAGCGGTTCGAGCGGCTATGAGGGAACTGCCCAGCCCGCTGTCCCACGCCTACCTCATCACCGGGGGGAGCGGGGACAGCCGCGCCGAGCTGGCCCGGCGGCTGACGGCGGCCTATCTGTGCCGGGGGGGCCGCCCCCCCTGCGGCCAATGCCGGGACTGCCGGAAGGCTGCGGCCGGGACCCACCCCGACGTGTCCCTCACCGCCCCCGCCCCGGACAGGCGGGAGATCGCCGTGGACCAGATCCGCGCCCTGCGCGCCGACGCCTACGTCCGCCCCAACCAGGGGGCGCGGAAGGTGTACGTCATCGACCCGGCGGACGCCATGAACCCCGCCGCCCAGAACGCCCTGCTCAAGGTGCTGGAGGAGGGCCCGGCCTACGCCGCCTTCTTGCTGCTGGCGGGGGAGCCGGGGAAGCTGCTGGACACGGTGCGCTCCCGGTGCGAGCCCCTGCGCCTGCCCCCGGAGGAGGCCCCGCCGGACCCCGCCCTGGCGGACAAGGCCGCGGCCCTGGCCCAGGTGCTGCTCACCGGCGGCGAGCTGGCGGCGGCCCAGGCCCTGGTGGCGCTGGAGCTGGACAAGCCCAAGCCCGACCAACTCGCCGCCCTGCTGCGCCTGGTGGAGCGCCGGGTGTCCCAGGACCTGGCCCGGCACCCCCAGCGGGGGGCGAAGGTGCTCCAGGCCCTCAAGACCTGCCGGGACAACGGGGCGTACAACCCCGGCGCAGGGCTGACCCTGGGCCTGCTCATCACGAACATTTTCTAAACGGAGGATACCCCCTATGACAGAGATCGTCAGCGTCCGGTTCCGGCCGGGCGGAAAGCAATACTATTTCGACCCGGCGGGCCTCACCGTGGCCGAGGGCCAGAGCGTCATCGTGGAGACCGGCAAGGGGCTGGAGTACGGCACCTGTGTCCGCCGCAACGCCCTGGTGGAGGACAGCGCGGTGGTCCAGCCCCTGCGCCCGGTGGTGCGCCTGGCCACGGAGAAGGACGAGCGCCAGGTCCGGGAGAACCGGGGCAGGGAGAAAGAGGCCCTGCGCACCTGCCAGCAGCTGGTGGAGCGCCATGGCCTGGACATGAAGCTGGTCCAGGTGGAATACAGCTTCGACGGCAACAAGATCCTGTTCTTCTTCACCTCCGACGGCCGGGTGGACTTCCGGGCGCTGGTGAAGGACCTGGCGGGCATCTTCCGGGCCCGGATCGAGCTGCGCCAGATCGGCGTGCGGGACGAGGCGAGGATGCTGGGGGGCTTCGGCATCTGCGGCAAGCCCTTTTGCTGCGCCCAGTTTTTGGACGAGTTCCAGCCCGTGTCCATCAAGATGGCCAAGACCCAGAACCTGTCGCTGAACCCCACCAAGATCTCGGGCACCTGCGGGCGGCTGATGTGCTGCCTGAAGTACGAGCAGGGGGCCTATGAGGACGCGGTGAAGCGCTGCCCCAAGCAGGAGTCCTTCGTGGAGTGCCCCGACGGGGCGGGCACCGTGTCCTCCGTCAACCTTCTGAAGGAGCAGGTGAGGGTCCGGCTGGAGGACTCCACCGAGCAGCCCAAGAGCTACCTCACCGACGAGATCCGGGTGGTCCGCTCCGGCAAGGGCCGCCGGCCCGAGGGCTACGAAGCCCCCCCAAAGGCGGAGCTGGAGAAGCTGCGCACCCAGGAGGGGGAGCGGATCCGCAACGGCGGCCGCCCGGACGGCCCCGCCGACCTGGGCCAGGTGCTGGAGCGCTACCTGGGGGAGAGCGGCCAGAAGCAGCCCGGCGACGGCCAGCGGCAGGGGAACCGCCGGGGCGGCCGGGGCCACGGCGGCCAGAACCGGGGCCAGGAGCAGCCCCCCCGCCAGGAGCGCGCCTCCCAGCGCCAGCAGGGCCAGCAGGCCCGCCCCCAGCGCCAGCCTCAGCCCCAGCGGCAGGCCCAGCCCGCCGCCCCCGCCGAGCCCAAGGCCAAGCAGGGCCAGGATCCCAGCCACAAGCGGCGCTACCGCCCCCACCACCGCCACAAGAGCGGCGGCCAGGGCCCCAAGCCCCCCCAGCCATAGCGTTGTTTATCGGGAGACCGCCGCTTCGCGGCGGTCTCCCCCTTCCAGGCGCAACCATTTTCCCTCCCTCAGGGTATTATAAGTGACAGGCACCAACGCGCCGCGGCCGAGGCGCGCAGGAAAGAAGGCGATGGACTTGACACAGGAACAGCGCACCCAGGTGGTGGAGCGCTGGGGCGACATGGTGTACCGCCTGGCCCTGGCCCGCACCGCCAGCGTCCCCGACGCGGAGGACATCTTCCAGGAGGTCTTTCTGCGCTATTTCCGCCACGAGGAGCGGTTCCACAGCGACGAGTACCGCAAGGCGTGGCTGCTGCGGTGCACCCTGAACCGGTGCAAGAGCCTGCTGTCCTCCCCCTGGCGGCGGCGCATCGTCCCGCTGGAGACCGCCGAGGAGGTGGGCGTGGAGGACGACTACCGCGAGGTATACTCCGCAGTGCTCTCCCTGCCCGAGAAATACCGGGCCGTGATCCATCTGCACTATTTCGAGGGCCTGTCGGTGGCCGAGATGGCCGCCGCCCTGGACTCCACGGAGGGCACCGTCAAGTCCCAGCTCAGCCGGGGCCGGGCCCTCCTGCGGGATATGCTGAAGGAGGTAGAGATTTGAAGCGTTACAAACAGGCAAACGAGGGCATCCACGCCCCCGAGGAGCTCAAGGAAAAGGCCGCCCGGCCCGCCGGAAAGCGCTCCCATCCCCGCTGGATGGGGACGGTGGCGGCGGCGCTGGCCGTGGTGGTCTTAGGAGGGATCGCCATGAGTCCCATCTGGCCGGACCGGCCTGGCCCCGGGCAGCCCGCCTCGTTCTCCATGGACGGCCGCACCCGGACCGCGGGGCCGTCCGCCAAAGGCGCCGCCCTGGCGGTGGCGGACTACCCGGAGATGCGCCCCTATCCCCGGCAGGACGCGTTCTACTCCGGCGAGGATGTGGACTGGGCAAAGGCCAGCAGGGCCTACAGCGCCGCCTATGACGCCTGGCGGGAGGACGTGAAGGCCCTTCGCTCCGGCGCCGACTACACCGGGCTGATGGACGAGTTCCTCTCCAGATCCGCCGCCCAGTTCCTCACCGGCGCGGGGGAGGAGAACCGGATCTGCTCCCCGCTGAACGTCTATATGGCCCTGTCCATGCTGGCGGAGACCACCGGGGACCACACCCGGGCCCAGATCCTGGACCTTTTACAGGTGGATTCCATCGAAGCCCTGCGGGAGCGGGCCAACGCCCTGTGGCTGGACAACTACCGGGACGACGGGGTGGTCACCTCCGTCCTGGGCAATTCCCTGTGGCTGCGGGACGGCATGACCTACCGCCAGGACACCCTGGACACCCTGGCCAAGGTCCACTACGCCTCCTCCTTCTCCGGCGAAATGGGCAGCGAGGAATACGACCAGGCCCTGCGGGACTGGCTCAACGAGCAGACCCACGGCCTTTTGGCAGAGCAGGCCCAGGGCCTGAGCATGGATCCGGACACCGTGCTGGCCCTGGCCTCCACCCTCTACTTCAAGGCCGCCTGGGAGGATGGGTTCGACCAGGAGCGCACCGAGACCGGCACCTTCCACGCCCCCGGCGGCGATGTGGACGCGGACTTCATGCGCCGGACCCTGGACGGCGCCTTTTACTGGGGGGACGACTTCACCGCCGCAGAGCTCCGCTTCCAGGAGGGGGGCGGCATGTGGCTGATCCTCCCCGCCGAGGGGACTACGGTGGACCAGCTGCTGGAGAGCGGCCAGGCCATGGACTTCCTGCTCTCCCCCAAATACGACCGGTACGACGACAAGGGCAATGTGGCGGTGGAGGGCTGGACCGGGCAGAAATACCTGACCATCCACCTGTCCATGCCCAAGTTCGACGTGTCCTCCGACCTGGACCTGATCGACGGCCTGAAGGAGCTGGGGGTCACAGACGTGTTTGACGGCTCGCTCTCCAACTTCGATCCCCTGGGGGCGTCCACGGACGATCCGCTGTACGTCTCCCAGGCCAAGCACGCCGCCCGGGTGAAGGTGGACGAGGAGGGCTGCGAGGCGGCGGCCTACACGGTGATGATGGTGGGTCCCACCTCCGCCGCCCCCCCAAACGACGAGGTGGACTTCACCCTGGACCGGCCCTTCCTGTTCGCCGTCACCGGGGACAGCGGGCTGCCCCTGTTCGTGGGCACGGTCAACCAGCCCAACGGTTAAATGAAAACCTCCTTCCCCCATTGGGGGAGGGAGGTCTTTTCTATGCCCAGGGCATTGGTCCGTCTGCGGGCGGGACGGGGGCGTTACTTTCTCTCTCGCGAGAGAAAGTAACCAAAGAGCGCGCTTAAGGGGGAAAATCGGCTCGACTTCGAGCGCCAAGGACGCGCTCTCGCTCGCAAGGATTTTCCCCCTTAAGGATCCCCCGGTTTGAAGGGCCGCCGCTTTCAACAGGCACGTTCCATCCGGCTATCGCGGCTGACGAATGGGGCTCACTTCGCCTTCCGGCCCACAGGGGCCTGCGTGCCGGTGGATCGAAACGCTTCTGCGTCTCCTGGAAGCGCCTCCGCCAGCGCTTCGGTGTCAGGTGGGTGCGCCCCGGAGGCGCAGGTCGATAGACCCACCCCAGTGCAATGACTGGACACCGGCGGCAGCACAAATAGGAGCACCGGCGTCGAAGGCCCTGAGCGCCGGCAGGGTATCGCTCAGTCATCAGTAGGACTCTCCCGTAAAGAGGGGGTCCTTAGGGGGAAGCCCGCCTGAGGACATGGCCCGGCCTTTGGGCCTTGTCCGACGGGGCGGGATGCCCCCTAAGCATTCTCTTTGGGCACTTTCTCTCATGTGAGAGAAAGTGCCCCGCCGGAGGCGGCCCTCCCCATCGGGTGAGGCGGGGCTTCGGAGAAAGTACCATCCCCCGTCCCGCCCGCGGGCGGGTCCAAACGCCAGGGGGCGTTACTCCCCCAGCACCTTCGCGCAGCGATCGCACAGCTCCGCGTGATGGCCGGGCGTGCCGATGTGCCCGTCGTGGTTCCAGCATCGGGGGCACTTGGGGGCGTCGCTGAGGAGCACCGAAACCTCCATGCCGGGAGCCTCGGCCTTTTGCAGCGTCACCTTGGAGACGATGAACAAGCTCGCCAGCTCCTCCTCGCTGAACCCCAGCGTCATCTTGCCCCCGGCGGCGAAGGTGTCGCCGTTCGCGCTCAGATGGGAGATGACCACCTCCGCGTCCTGGTTCTTCTTGATCCCCTTCTCCCTGGAATTCTCCAGCGCCTGGTTCACCATATCCCGCAATTGCAGCAGATCGTGCCAGCGCTCCGCGTCCTTCTCGTCCAGGGCCAGGGCCGGGTCGTAGTCCGGGAGGTCGTTGAACAGCACGCACTCGGGATCGTCCCCGGCCTTGTGGGGCATGGCGGCCCAGATCTCCTGGCTGGTGAAGGCCAGGATGGGGGCCAGCATCCGGGTCATGCCGTCCAGGATCAGGTACAGGGCGGACTGGGCGGAGGCGCGGCCCGCGTCATCCCCGCAGTACAGCCGGTCCTTGATGATGTCCAGGTAGAAGTTGGACATCTCCACCACGCAGAAGTTATAGACGGCCCGGTACACCGTGTGGAACTCATAGGCGTCGTACCCCGCCCGGACGGCCTTCACCAGGTCGTTGAAGGCGGCGGCCGCCCACTTGTCCAGGTCCAGCATGTCCTTCACCGCCACCGCCTTGTCCGCTTCGAAGCCGTCCAGATTGCCCAGCATATACCGGGCGGTGTTGCGGATCTTCAGGTACGCCTGGGACAGCTGCTTCATGATCTCCTTGGAGATGCGCATATCCTGGGTGTAGTCGGCGGAGGACACCCACAGCCGGAGCATGTCCGCGCCGTAGTCCTTGATGATCTCCTCCGGGGGCATGGCGTTGCCCAGGGATTTGTGCATGGCCTTGCCCTCGCCGTCCACCGTCCAGCCGTGGGTGACGATCTGCTTGTAAGGGGCCGCGCCGTTACAGGCGATGGAGGTGAGCATGGAGGACTGGAACCAGCCCCGGTACTGGTCGCCCCCCTCCAGGTACACGTCGGCGGGGTACTGGAGGTTGGCGCGCTGGTCGGCCACGGCGGCCCAGGTGGAGCCGGAGTCGAACCACACGTCCATGATGTCGTTCTCCTTGGAGAAGTGGGCCTTGCCGCACTTGGGGCACGCGAAACCGGCGGGGATCAGTTCGTCGGCGGTCTTTTCGAACCAGATGTTGGAGCCGTGCTCCCGGAACAGGCCCGCCACGTGGGCGATGGTGTCCGGGGTGACGATGGCCTCCCCGCAGTCGTCGCAGTAGAACACCGGGATGGGCACGCCCCACACCCGCTGGCGGGAGATGCACCAGTCGTTTCGTTCGGTGATCATGGACACCATGCGGTCCTTGCCCCAGGCGGGGTGCCAGGAGATGGCGTCGCAGGACTGGACGGCCTGGTCCTTGATGGCGTCCACGGAGCAGAACCACTGCTCGGTGGCCCGGTAGATGATGGGGTGCTTGCACCGCCAGCAGTGGGGGTAGGAGTGGGTGATCTGGGCTTTGGCCAGCAGGAAGCCCTCGTTCTCCAGGTCGGCCACCACCTGGTCGTTCCCCTTAGCGTAGAACTGGCCGTTATACCGGGCGTCGGTCATGACCCCCTTGGCGTTGACGGGGACGGGCACGCCGATGTGGGTCAGCCCCGCGTCGTCGTACCGCTTGCACACGTCGAAGTCCTCCGCGCCGAAGCCGGGGGCGGTGTGGACGCAGCCGGTGCCCGCGTCCAGGGTGACGTGATCGCCGTTGAGGATCACGCTGTCCTGGTCCAGCAGGGGGTGCTTGGCCACCATGAGCTCCAGATCGGAGCCTTTCAGCGTGACCAGGATCTTGCACGCGTCAAAGTCGAGGCCCGCCTGTTTGCACACCCCTTCGGCCAGCTCCTTGGCCATGATATACACCTCTCCGCTGGGGGCCTGGAGGAGCACGTAATCGAACGCGGCGTTCAGGGAGATGGCGGTGTTGCCGGGGAGGGTCCAGGGGGTGGTGGTCCAGATCACGAAGAACAGCTTGCTAAGGTCGCAGTACTGCCCCAGCTTGCCCTTGTCGTCCTTCACCGGGAACTTGACGAAGATGGTGGTGCAGGGGTCGTCCTGGTAGTCGATCTCCGCCTCGGCCAGGGCGGTCTGGTCGTGGGGGCACCAGTAGACGGACTTCATGCCCTTGTAGATCAGGCCCTTTTCCGCCATCTTGCCGAACACTTCGATCTGCTTGGCCTCGAACTCGGGCAGCAGGGTGATATAGGGGTCCTCCCACTCGCCCAGCACCCCCAGGCGCTGGAACTGCTCCGTCATGCGGCCCACGTACTGGGTGGCAAACTCCCGGCACTTGTCCCGGAACTCGGGGACGGACATCTCCTCCCGCTTGACGCCCTTGTCCTTCAGCACGGCGGTCTCGATGGGCAGGCCGTGGGTGTCCCAGCCGGGGACGTAGGGGGCGCAGCAGCCGGTCATGTTCTTGTACTTGACGATGATGTCCTTGAGGATCTTGTTCATGGCGGTGCCGATGTGGATATTGCCGTTGGCGTAGGGGGGGCCGTCGTGGAGGACGAACCGGGGCTTGCCCGCGTTCTTGTCCATCAGCTTGTGGTAGGTGATCTTGGCCCAGTCGGGGTTGAGCAGCTCGGGCTCCCGCTTGGGCAGGCCCGCCCGCATGGGGAAGTCGGTCTGGGGCAGGTGTACGGTCTTGTTGTAGTCCATTTGGAATTCCTCCTAAGTTAAATTGGTGATCTTATTTGCGGCGGTCGCGCCGGCCCAGCAAATAATCGACGCTGACATTGTAATAGTCCGCAATATTCTCAAGCACAGAAGCAGTTGGCTCCCGTTTTCCCTGCTCATATCTGCAATATGCGCTCAAAGACAACCTCAAGGCCGCAGCAATGTCCTCCTGCCTAAGATTTCTTTCCGTCCTGAGTTCCTTTAGGCGCTCCGGCAATTTCATTGAAACACCCCCTTGACAAGCACGTTCGGAATAGTTATAATACTATTCCAGACGGAATAGTTGAGAGGAGCTGGCAATAGAATGGACGATATATTCGATATGCTGGTGCAGGAGATCGAGCGGGGCGCGTTCCCCTATTTTTTCGCGCGGGGGGAGTACCGCCGAAGCCAGCAGAGCGCATTAGAGCATTATCAATGGCTGGAGGAGCATTTGGGCGACGAGGAAAAAGCCCATTTGGAGCAGGCCCGTGCGGCGGACGTGTCTATGGATACCTTGGAGCGGGAGGCTATGACGCGAGTTGCCCTTGCTGTGGGCATCCGCCTGACCCTTCCGTCCTAAAACAAAAACGCCCCTGTCCCCAAATGGAGACAAAGGCGGTAGAAAAACCTCTGCGGTACCACTCCAATTCCGTAAAAACGCATCGCGAACAGGCGAAGCGTGACAATACGGCACTCGTGCGCGCTGTAACGGGCACACCCGGCGGAGCCTACTGGCGTAAAGCGTTGGGTCCGCGGCTCCCAGGGGATCTTCGCCGGGTCCGCCCCGCCGCCCTCGCACCAAAGGGGCGGCTCTCTGAGAGGCAGCCTTTCCGGCTACTCGTCCTGTTCAAAGCCTTGCGATATAGCGCCCGCCCCACGGAGGCGGACGCTATTTATATTATAGGCGCGAGGGGGATTTGTCAACCATTTTCCCGGGAAAAGTTTCACAAAAAACGCAGTCCTCCCGTTCCGCGCCGCCGATGGCCGCCCCGGCAGGGACGGCCCGCCGCTCAGGCGCGGGTGGTGGACCCCGCCCGCCTGTCAGTGTCCAGATACCGGCGGCAGCGCAAATGAGGGGCGCCCGCGTCGAAAGCCCCACGCGCCGGAAGGTCTGCACCCACGTTTCCTATCGGGCTCTCCCGTAAACAGGGCGTCCTTAGGGGGAAACCCGCCTGAGGACATGGCCCGATCTTTGGGCCTTGTCCGACGGGGCGGGATGCCCCCTAAGCATTCTCTTTGGGCACTTTCTCTCATGTGAGAGAAAGTGCCGCTCCCGGGGGACAGGACCCTTCACCCCCGCACAGCCTGGAAGGCGTGCCACCCGCCCCGCTCCAAATGCTTTGTGACCGTAAAGCCGTTTTGCTCCAGGGCGGCCTTGACCTCCTCCTGCCTTCCCTCGATGACGCCGGAGGTGAGGAATGCCCCGTCCGGCGCCATGAGCTCCCCGGCTTTCGCCGACAGGGGAATGATGACGTCGGCCACGATGTTGGCCAGCACCACCCGGTTCTGCCCCGGCCCCAGCTTTGCCGCCAGCTTCTTGTCGGTCAGCACGTCCCCGGCGTACACGCTGAGCCGGTCCGGGCCGATGCCGTTGAGGGCGGCGTTCTCGAAGGCCACGTCCGCCGCCATGGGGTCGATGTCCACCCCCACCGCCCGGGAGGCCCCCAGGGCCAGGGCGGCGATGGCCAGTATCCCCGACCCGCAGCCCAGGTCCAGCACCTGTCCGCCGGGGCTCAGCGCCTGCTCCAGCAGCTCCAGGCACAGCTGGGTGGTGGGGTGGGCCCCGGTGCCGAAGGTGAGGCCGGGGTCCAGGTACAGGGGGACCCGGCCCTCCGGCACCCCCTGCTCCCGCATCCAGTGGGGGACGATGTACACCCGCTTCCCCACCGGGATGGGCCGGTAGTACTTCTGCCAGGAGGTGGCCCAGTCCTCCTCCCGGATGGAAACGATCTGGGGCTCGTGGTCCTCCAGCCCCGCCAGATACCGGCGCAGCTGCCTTTGCCCGTCCTCATCATCGGGGACGTAGAACTTCACCCGGCTGGCCCCCTTCATGCGCCGGGCCAGATCCTCGTCCACATAGTCCCAGTATTGGCGGTTCTGCTCTAAAAAGCGGAGGAAATCCCCCTCTTCCTCCACCACCAGCCCGGCCATGCCGTTGGCGGTGAGGATGTCGCACACCCGCTCCAGCCGGTCCGCCGGGACGGGGAGGGTCACTTCCAGCCATCTATCGTCCATACGATCGCCCCCATGTACCTACGCTCCGCGGACGGCTGGACGCTCGGTCGCTTTCACTGCGTCTCGGATAAAAAACGGCTCTGCTTCGCAGACCCTGGTTTTTTATCCTCGCTCCGCTCCAAGCTCCCTCGCAGCCGCCCGCTCCGCGCATTTATTTTACCTTGATCTGCTTCACGCTGTCCAGCCGGATCAGCTTCTCGCATTCGTTCTTTTTTCCCTCGTTGGCCAGCACCAGCGCCCAGTCCTCGTCGGCGTCCAGCACCCTGCACACCTTGCCCATCATGTCGCCGTCGCTGGTCTCCAGCGTCAGCTCCACCGTCCGGCCAACCTGCTTGCGCACCTGCTCCCCCAGCCCCGCCGTCCCGCCGGGGCGGATCCCGTTTTCCCGCAGGACCCGTTCCAGCCGCTTGACCTTCTCGTACAGGAAAATGATCCCGATGAAGGCGAACATCCCAAAGTATTCCATCGTCCGCCCCTCCTCAGTTCAGCTCCAGGGGGGAGCGCTTCGCCGCCTCCCCGTCCTTGAGAAAGGTGATGGTGCTGATGGCGGACAGGGGGATCAGCCGGACCTCGTTTTTCTGGGGCTTCTTCTGGTTGACCACCACTTCCACGTTGGCCCAGGCCCCGTCGAAGTCCCGGATCACACACCACTCGTGGACGACGGGCATCCCGTCGCCCTCATAGAAGGTGAGCTTCACCCGCCTGCCCTGGGCCTGTTCCAGCAGCCGGGTCACCGGCGGCTTCACCGGGTTCCCCTTCTCGTCCACCCCGTCCTGAAGGAGGTAGTCGCAGCTCACCTCCAGGATCTGGGCCATGCGCACGATCTTGTCCGTCTCCGGATAGGCCGCGCCGGACTCCCAGCGGCTCACCGCCTGCCGGGTCACGTCCAGCCTCTCCGCCAGCTGCTCCTGGGTCAGGTTCTTGGCCCTGCGGGCCTCCGCCAGTTTGTTTGCTAAACTCATCATATCACCTCGTCGATCGGATGCCCCCAGCATACCATGACCGCCCGGTTTGAACAGCGTTTTGCCGTTTCCAAATGTAACTTTTCAGTTGCATAGAAGCGCGGAGCCGTCGTGAGCAGCGCGGATGGACCGGAGTGAGGGCAAAAGCCCAAGAAGGGCCAACGGCACGGATGGGTTTTGCCCGAATCGGAGGGAAGCCGCGCGTCGCGAACAGGCGAAGCGTGACAACAAAAGCGCGGAGCCGTCGTGAGCAGAGCAGTCAGTTCCCCGCCCGGGCGGTGAGCTCCCTCAGCGTTACCTCATACGCCTCCCGCTCGTAGGGCAGGACGGGGAGCGCTTCGGGCAGCTCCCACCCCTTGGCCGCAAAGATGCGCCGGATCAGGAAGTCGGTGAAGTCCGGATTCTTTACCAAAATGGGGCCGGTGAGGTGGGTGGCGAACACATTGCCCTTCACATAGCCCTCCGCTCCCTTTTCCCGTTGGTTGCCCATGCCCAGGGAGAGCCGTTCAAACAGGGGGCTGTCGTCCCCGCCGTCGGCCATGAAGGTGCGGGAGCACTTGTTCATGAACCCCACCACCGGGCTGTCCCACAGGGCGGTGTGGGCGATCGCGTCCCCGGGGTCCCGCCGGTCCTCTTCCTCCGTCAGAAAACCCGCAAGACCCAGGGCGGGCTGCCTTCCGTCCGCGCCGGGCACGGAGCCGCCCAGCAGCTCCATGGCGTTGCCGGTGAACAGCAGGACGGCCCCCCGGTCGATGGCGGCCTTCAGCCCCTCCTTGTGGGGAAGCAGGGCGGCCAGGGCCGCCTTCTGGGTGCGCTCGGTGCCCGCGCCCATGTAGATGAAGTCCCCGTGCTCAAAGTCCGGCGCGTCCTCGAACAGGGCGGCGTCCACCGTGACGGACACCCCCATGGCCTCCAGATGCCGCCGGAGCACCGCCACGTTGGCGTACTCGCCGTACAGGGACATACAGTCCGGGTATAGATGCAGGATCTTCAATTCCATATTCTATCCTTCCTCACCATCAAAACACGTTTCGTCACTGTGCGCAAAGCCTCAGATCACGGCCGCTTTTGCAAAGGAGTGGCCCGTCATCCGTCCCTCTCCACATGGGCCAGCAGCTTGTCCCGGTCGGAGAAGCAGGTGACCACGAACAGGTCCTCGTCCCCGTTCTCCTTCAGATACTCCGCCGCCGTGGCGATGCGCTCCCCCACCTCGATCTTGTCCGCCGGGACGCGGCTGTACTTGAACCGCACCGCCAGATCGTTGCAGTATTTTCCGTACAGCATCACCTTTTGGATGTGGGGGGCGCACAGCCGGTCGAAGTCAATGTCCCACAGCCAGCTGGTCTCGCCGGTGAAATACTTCCGGCTGATGGCGTCCACGATCACCAGCACCGTGCAGGGCTTGGCCGTGTCGGCGATATAGCTGAGATTGGTGTCGTAGGCCACCGAATTCTCGTGCTTGGAGGTGAGCAGGGTGCCCCGGTGATCTCCCAAACGGAAGGTCATCATCCGCCCGTTCTTCAACATATAGTTGTTTATCACCCCGGCCATGGCGTCCCTGTCCGCCCCCGCCAGGGCGCACACCGCCCAGGCCGCCAGGATGTTATAGACGTTGTAGATGCTCTTGAAGGCCAGGGAGATCTCGGTCTCGCCGTTGATGGTGAGCCTGCCCTCCTCCAGGTCCAGGGCGGTGACGGCAAAGTCCGTGTCATGGCGCTTATGGCCGCAGGAGGGGCAGGACCAGTGGCCGATGTGGGCGTAGTGATAGCAGGAATACTCCAGCCGCCCCTTGCACACCGGGCACCGGGCGCCGTCGTGGTAGACGCCGTGGTGCTCCTGGGTGCTCAGGCCGCACCGGTCCAGCCCGAACCACTTCACCCGCGCGGGGTCGTGGTCCCGGGCGAAGCAGGACACCAGGGGATCGTCGGCGTTGAGCACCAGGGTGGTCTCGGGGTGGACGGCGGCCTTGACGGCGTCGAACACCCACTCCGGATGGCCGTTGCGGGTGAGCTGATCCCGGTACAGGTTGGTGATCACGAAGTGGGTGGGGTGGAACCACCGGAAGGTGTGCCGGGCGTAGCGCTCGTCGCTCTCCAGCAGCAGCACGTCCCCCCCCATCCTGCCCCCCAGGGTGCAGTGGGACAAGATCAAGGTGGCCACCCCCTCGATCTGGTTGGAGCCCTCCTTGTTATACACCACCTTCCGCCCGTCCCGCTCCAGGACCGCGGCGATCATCTCCACGGTGGAGGTCTTGCCGTTGGAGCCGGTGACGGCGATGACCTTTTCCGGCAGCCGCACCCGGCCCAGCACATCGGGGCACACCTTCAGGGCGAACTGCCCGGGCAGGGAGCTCCCCTTGCCGATCAGCCCGCCCACGAAGCGCAGGAGCTTGCACAGGATCACAGCCAAAAACAATCTCATGTCAATGCTTCCTCTCACAGTCGTTTGAATGGGAAGAACAGGCAGAGCTGTCCGCCCTCCGCCGGACGCCGGCATTCCTGCGCCGCCCCGGCCAGGGACAGCCCCCGGTGCTCCAGCTCGTCCAGCCCTTCCCGGAACGCGGCGGCGTAGTCCCCCTCCACCTTCACCTGAAGGCAGGCGAAAGCGGGCAGGGTCCATTTCACCCAGCCTTCCGGCGGCAGCGCCTCCGGAGGGACCTGGACCCCCGCCAGATACAGCCCCCGGGTGAAGCCGTCCTCCCAGGGCAGGAAGGAGCGGGACAGGTCGCTCATGGCGCCCCAGACACCCACGGGCGCGCCGTTTTCGTCCCGCAGGGCCAGCGCCTCCACCTCGCTGAACCGGGCATTGGCCTGCTCCCACAGGGCGGGGGCGGGATTGTGCCCCGGCTCCGCCCCGCCCTCCATGCCAATGATAGAGACTGAGGGCAGCTCACAGACCCTGATCTCCATCGCGCGGCCCCCTCTCCAAATAGATCATCAGGGCAGTCATGTCCGCCGGGGACACTCCGGACACCCGGGACGCCTGCCCCAGATCCAGCGGCCGGATCTTGTCCAGCTTCTGCCTGGCCTCCAGCCGGAGGCCCTGGATGGACAGATAGTCCATGTCCGGGGGCAGGGGCCTGCCCTCCAGCCTGCGCAGCTCCTCCACCTGGCGGAGCTGGCGGTGGATGTAGCCCTGGTATTTCACGCAGATCTCCACTTGTTCCTGGATCTCCCGGGAAAGTTCGGGCCTCGCCGGGTCGAAGGGGGCCAGATCGGCGTAGGACAGCCGGGGGCGGCGGAGCAGGTCGATGAGCCTTGCCCCGTGGGGACAGGGGGGCTCCCCCTTCTCCTCCAGCAGCTTGTCCAGCCCGGCGGACGGGGCCGCCCCGGTGTGCTCCAGCCGCCCGATCTCCCCTTCCACGGCGGCGTATTTCCCCTGGACCCGGGCCAGCCGCTCCTCGCTCACCAGCCCCACCCGGTGCCCGTAGTGGGCCAGCCGCCGGTCGGCGTTGTCCTGGCGGTGGATCAGCCGGTACTCCGTCCGGGAGGTCATCATCCGGTAGGGCTCGTTAGTGCCCTTGGTGACCAGGTCGTCGATCAGCACGCCGATATAGCCATCCCCCCGGCTCAATACAAGGGGCGGTCTCCCCTGGATCTTCAGCGCCGCGTTGATCCCCGCCACCAGCCCCTGGGCGGCGGCCTCCTCGTAGCCCGAGGAGCCGTTGAACTGCCCCGCGCCATACAGGCCGGGGATCTTTTTGCACTCCAGGGTGGGCAGCAGCTGGGTGGGGTCCACGCAGTCGTACTCGATGGCGTAGGCGCACCGGGTCATCTCCGCCCGCTCCAGGCCGGGGACGGTGTGGAGCATCTCCACCTGCACCTCCTCGGGCAGGGAGGAGGAGAAGCCCTGGATATACAGCTCCTCGGTGTCCAGCCCCATGGGCTCGATGAACAGCTGGTGCCGGGGCTTGTCGGCAAAGCGCACCACCTTGTCCTCGATGGAGGGGCAGTACCGGGGCCCCACCCCCTCGATGGCCCCGGAGAACAGGGGGGAGCGGTGGAGGTTGCGCCGGATCGCCTCATGGGTGGCCTGGTTGGTGTAGGTCAAATAGCACACCGCCCGGTTCGACCGGGGCGTGCGCGTCTCAAAGGAAAAGGGCACGGGCACATCGTCCCCCGGCTGGACCTCCAATCGGGAGAAGTCCACGCTCCGGCGGTTGACCCGGGGGGGCGTGCCCGTCTTGAACCGGCGCAGGTCCAGGCCCAGCCTGACCAGGCACTGGGTCAGGGGCAGGGCGGCGGCCATGCCGTCGGGGCCGGAGTCCCTTGTGACCTCCCCCACGATGGTGCGGCCCCCCAGATAGGTGCCCGTGGCGACGACCGCCGCCTTCACGGCGTACACCGCGCCCGTGGCGGTGACCACCCCGGAGACGGCCCCGTTTTCGGTGAGGATCTCGGTGATCTCCGCCTGTTTGACCCACAGATCGTCCTGCAATTCCAGGGTGTGCTTCATCACCTCCTGGTAGCGGCGGCGGTCGGCCTGGGCCCGGAGGGACCAGACGGCGGGGCCCTTCCCCCGGTTGAGCATCCGGTACTGGATGCAGGCCTGGTCGGCGGCCTTCGCCATCTCGCCCCCCAGGGCGTCGATCTCCCGGACCAGGTGGCCCTTTCCGGTGCCGCCGACGGCGGGGTTGCAGGGCATGTTGCCCACCGCGTCCAGGTTGATGGTGAAGCACAGGGTGGAAAGCCCCATCCGGGCGGCGGCCAGGGCGGCTTCTATCCCGGCGTGGCCCGCGCCGATCACGGCGATATCGAATTGTCCGGCGTCATAGCGCACGGGGCGTCATCCCTTCGCTCTCAGAGTCACAACAGCCAATTCCGGCCGGTCGAATATCCGGAACCCCTTATAGGGCACCGTGTTGTTGCCCAGCCCCCGGGACACGAAGAGGGTGCTGTCCCCCACGGCGTACACCCCGGCGGTCCAGGGCGGGAAGAACCGCCGGTCGGTGCCGATGAGCCCGCCCACCAAGGGCAGGCGGACGATCCCCCCGTGGCCGTGGCCGGACATGACGAAGTCATACCCGGCGTTGGCGTACTGGCCGAAATGGTCGTTGCGGTGGGCCAGCAGGAGGGTGAACAGGCCGGGCTGGTCCGCCTGGATGGCCGCGGCCAGCTCCTCCGGCGAGGTCTGGTCGGCGTAGCCGTTGGGGTCGTCCACCCCGGCCAGCACGATCTGCGCCCCGTCCCGCTCCAAGATCTGGTACTGGTTGGACAGCACCGTCACCCCGCACTGGGACAGCACGTTTTTCAGCTCCCTCACCGCCCCGGTGCCCAGGGCCCACTCGTGGTTGCCGGTGACGTAGTAGGCGGGGGCCACGGCGGCCAGCCCCCGGGCCAGGGCGGGCACCATGGCCAGCTGGCTCTCCTGGTCGATCAGGTCCCCGGTGATGACGATGAGGTCGGGGCCCTCCTCCCTCACCCGGTCCAGCAGCTCCCCGCTGTCCTCCCCGTACTGGTGGCCGTGGAGGTCGGACAAGTGGACGATTTTGTACCCGTCAAACCCGGCGGGCAGGCCGGGCAGCGCCGCCTGGGTGCGGGTGGTCTGCAATCCCCAGCACTGCCACTGGAACCAGGCCCAGCCCCCCGCCGCCAGCACCGCCAGGGCGGCCAGCCACCGCAGGGGACGGCGGCGTCTGTTCCGGGGGCGGTGGGGGCCGCCCTCCCGGTCAGTCGCCGTCATGGAGGTAGTAGGGCCGCATCAGGCTCTTGTGCTGGGTGGAGTCCTTCTGCCGGTCGGACCGGGGCGCGGCCTCGATCGGCCGGGGGCGGTCGTCCCGGCGGCGGCGCTTTTTGCCCGCCAGGGACGGGGGCAGGGCGGGCTCCTTGGCGGCGGGGACGGGCGCGCCCTGCTTTTTGCCCTGCCGGCGGGGCTTCTGGGGGGCGCTCTTCTGGTCCCGCTCCCGCTTTTTCTCGGGCTCGGCCTTCCGCTGGGCCTGGACCTGGGGCCGGGGGGCGGGGCGGCGGGGGGCCAGCAGCCGGGCGGTGGCGTCCATGATCACGTCGGAGTCCAGGGGGTTGGGCTTATAGAAGTCGGTGACGGGCATGGAGGGGTCCTGGGGCAGGGTCTCGTGGATGCGCCCCTGGCGCACCCCCCGGCCGGAGGGCTTGTCCGGCCGGACCGGAGGCTCTTCGGGGGCGGGGGCGGCCTGCGCCGCCTGGTCCTGCTGGGCGCCGGGCTTTTTCCGGCGGCGCTTTTTCTTTTTGGCGGGCTCTTCCTCCTCCGCCGGGACGGGGGCGGGCGCCGCCTGGGCGGCCAGCTTGCGCTCCTCCGCCCTGGCCTTGTTCTCCGCGTCCTTCTGGCGGCGCTTTTCCTTGGCGGCGGCCCGGGCCTCGGCGTCCTCGGAATTCACCGCCCGGCCCCGCCTGTCCTTCTGGGGCGGGTCGAAGTTCTCCATGGGGTAGGGGTGGCCCTCCACCACCGGGATGGGCCGGCCCAGCAACTTCTCGATGGCCTTCAATTCGTCCTTCTCGTCGAACTGGCAGAAGGAGATGGCCTCCCCCTCCCGGCCCGCCCGGCCGGTGCGGCCGATGCGGTGGACATAGGTCTCGGGCACGTCGGGCAGGTTGTAGTTGAACACGAAGGGGAGCTGGTCGATGTCGATGCCCCGGGCGGCGATGTCGGTGGCCACCAGCACCCGCACCCGGCCCGCCTTGAAGTCGCCCAGGGCCTGGACCCGGGCGGTCTGGCTCTTGTTGCCGTGGATGGCGGCGGCGGAGATGCCCCGCTTCTGCAGGTCCTGGGCGATGCGGTTAGCCCCGTGCTTGGTGCGGGAGAACACCAGGGCGGAGGAGATGCGCCGCTCCTCCATCAGGTGGGCCAGCAGGCGGGTCTTGTTGGACTTGTCCACGTAATAGAGGGACTGCCGGATCACCTCCACCGGGGAGGACACCGGGTCCACGGCCACCCGGGCATAGTCGTGGAGCAGGCCGTCCACCAGCCCCATCACCTCGGGGGGCATGGTGGCGGAGAAGAAGAGGGTCTGTTTCTTTTCGGGCAGCAGCTTCAGCACCCGCTTCACGTCGTGGATGAAGCCCATGTCCAGCATACGGTCGGCCTCGTCCAGCACGAAGATCTCGATGTGGGACAGATCCAGCAGCCCCTGGCCGTGGAGGTCCAGCAGGCGGCCCGGGGTGGCCACCAGGATGTCCAGCCCCCGCTGGATGGCGTCCACCTGGGGCTGCTGGCCCACGCCGCCGAAGATGACCGCGCAGCGCAGGGGCAGGTTGCGGCCGTAGGACACAAAGCTGTCCTGGATCTGGATGGCCAGCTCCCGGGTGGGGGTGAGGATCAGCGCCCGGATGGTCCGGGGCTTGGGGACGCGCCCGCTGAGGCGCTGGAGGATCGGCGCGGCGAAGGCGCAGGTCTTGCCGGTGCCGGTCTGGGCGCAGCCCAGCACGTCCCGCCCCGCCAGGGCGGGGGGGACGGCCTTGCGCTGGATGGGGGTGGGGTCGGTGTACCCCGCCTGGGTGAGGGCCTTCAAAATGGGGGCGGTGAGCCCCAGATCACGAAAATTCATTCTAATTCGTCCTATTCAATTTCAATATCGTCTTGCCGCCATGCCTTGCCTGTTTTTCGGCGCGCGGCTCCCGTATCCCAGGGTCCGTCCGCGCCGCTCACGACGGCCGCGCGCCTGGGTACGCCGCCAGAGCCTGCTTTACAGCTTCCACCGTCCCCGCAAGGCTCTGGCCCCCGGCGGGGACGGTGATGTGGGCGCACCTCTCGTACAGCGGGACCCGGCAGCGGTACGCGTCGGCCAGGGTCTGGCCGGGGGAGAGGGCGATGCCCCGGGATGCCTGATCGTGGATGCGCCCGGCCACATCCTCCAGCGGCAGCTCCAGGTAGACCACCGTGCCCAGGGCCCGCATGTGGGCGATGGACTCCTCCCGGCACACGCAGCTCCCCCCGGGGGCCACCACCGTCCCCCGGCAGTCCAGGGAGCAGATGGCGTCCCGCTCCAGGTCCAGGAACCGCTCCACCCCCTGAGCGTCGATGAGGGCCTGGAGCAGCGCCCCCTCCCGCTGCTGGATGAGCAGGTCCACGTCCAAAAACTCCATCCCCAGGGCCTTGGCCAGCACCACGCCCACGGTGCTCTTGCCCGACCCCGGCATCCCGATCAAAATGATGTCGTCCATCTCTCCGCCTCCCCGCCGCCTGGGCCCACAGCCCTTTCCCGGGACCGGGAATACGGCGCAATCAGGGTATTATACCAGAAAAATGCGGCGGTAGCAAGGGAGATCTTGACGGATCCGGGTCCCGATCGGGGCCTCCGGCGATCTTTTCCACCCCTTGCGCCGCCGGGCAGGCCGTGGTATGATATCCGGGAAAACAAACGGGAAGGGAGGGATCCACCTATGGACCGCTCAGAGCTGCGGCGGATCTGGCAGGCGGAGGAGGACCAGGCCCACATCCACGGCTGGGACTTCTCCCACATCCGGGGCCGGTACGACGAGGAGCGCGACCTGCCCTGGGACTACCCGGCCATCGTCCGGCAGCACCTGCGCCCGGAAGCCAGGTTGCTGGACTACGACACCGGGGGCGGGGAGTTCCTGCTCTCCCTGGGCCACCCCTATGACAGGACCGCCGCCACCGAGGGCTATCCCCCCAACGTGGCGCTGTGCAAGAACACGCTCCTGCCCCTGGGCATCGACTTCAAGGCGTGCGCCGACCCCGCCGCCATCCCCTTCCCGGACGGATCCTTCGACCTGATCCTAAACCGCCACGGGGACTTCTGCCCGGCGGAGCTGTACCGGCTGCTGAAGGACGGCGGCGTGTTCATCACCGAGCAGGTGGGCGGGGACAACGATCGGGACCTGGTGGAGCGGGTGCTGCCGGGGACCCCGAAGCCCTATCCCGACCTGTATCTGTCCAAGCAGCGCCCAGCCTTCCAGGCGGCGGGGTTCCGCCTGCTCCAGGGGGAGGAGGCGTACCGCCCCATCCGGTTCTTCGACGTGGGGGCCTTCGTCTGGTTCGCCCGGATCGTCCCGTGGGAGTTCCCCGGCTTCTCGGTGGAGCGCTGCTTTGAGGCGCTGTGCGCCCTCCAGGGCGAGGTGGAGCGGGACGGCCAGATCCAGGGGACCATCCACCGCTATCTGATCGTGGCCCAAAAGTGAAAAAAGGCGCCTATCCCGGGGGATAGGCGCCCTCTTCCCGGGCTGCCTTACCAGTGCCCGCTCTCGCTGCGCATCCAGGGGGAGCGGTTGCCGATCTGGATGTTGTACAGCGTGCGGGTCAGCTCCGTCAGCTCCCGCTCCTTGAGCTGGGCGAACAGGAAGCCATAGCGGAACTTTCCCGGCTGGTACTCGCACACCCGGATGACCTCCCCCAAAAACTCCATGGGGGCGTAATCCAGCAGCTTCACCCGCAGCCGCAGCACCTCGTCCTGGGCGTGGAGGTATTCCGACTCGATGCACGCGCCCCCGGTGCTGATATCCACGAGGTTGCACTCCTCCGGGTTGCTGCGGGCCTCGTCGGCGCACTGGTACATGGTGACGGGTATTCCCAGTTGGAGCCGGAAGTCGTGGCGCTGCTCGGAGATGGCCTTGACCTTCACGTCCTTCAGCCGGCACACCAGCCGGGTGGACTCCTGCACGGTGCCCCGGAGGTAGAACTGGGTCATGGTCTCGCTCACGCCCCGGACCACCACCGTGGTGCCCATCTCCCGGGTGTCGAAGGACAGCGCGCCGGGCAGGCGCTCCAGGGTGAGGGCGGTATCCCCCTCGGTGTAGCCCGACAGCCGTCCCGTGAGGATGTGGTGTCCCTCGTTGGTCTCCAGGTCCAGGGTCATGCCGTTGTACAGATCTGGGAACGTCCCCGGCGTCTCGTTCTCATAGTCCTCCGAGCCGCTGTTCGAACGCCCGAACAGGGATGCAAAAAAGCCCATGGTGTCCCCCTCCTATCTACACTTTGGATTATAACCGCTCCCACCGCCAAATGTCAATACCTCGCCTCCCCGATGAGAGGTTGCGATCCGGGCGGAGATCCGCTATAATATTGGAAAACGACGTTGGAAGGGGGGCGCGGCCGTGCGCGCTGATATCCTGGTGATCTGCGGGCCCACGGCCTCCGGCAAGACCGCCCTGGCGGTGGAGCTGGCCCGGCGCTTCGGCGGGGAGGTGGTGTCCGCCGACTCCATGCAGATCTACCGCCGCATGGACATCGGCACCGCCAAGCCCACCGCGGCGGAGATGGGGGGCGTCCCCCACCACCTGCTGGACGCGGCGGACCCGGAGGAGAACTGGTCCGTGGCCCGGTACGTGGACGCGGCGGTCCCTGTGGTGGACGATATCCTGGCCCGGGGGAAGCTGCCCGTCGTGGCGGGGGGGACGGGGCTGTACATCGACAACCTGGTGGCCGGGCGGCGGTTCGCCCCCTTCGCGCCGGACAGCGGCCTGCGCCGGGCCCTCCAGGACCGGGCCAGGGCGGAGGGCCTGCCCGCCCTGCGGCAGGAGCTGGAGCGGGCGGACCCCCAGGCGGCGGCCAGGATCCACCCCAACGACGAAAAGCGCACCATCCGGGCGCTGGAGGTGTTCCTGTCCACCGGCAGGACCATCACCCAGCACGAGCGCGAGAGCCGGGCGATACCGGACCGCTACGCGCCGCTGACCATCGCGCTGGACTTTGGGGAGCGCCCCTGGCTGTGGGAGCGCATCGACCGCCGGGTGGACGAGATGATGGAGCGGGGGCTGGAGGAGGAGGTCCGGGCCCTGCTGGCCTCGGGGGTGCCCCGGGACTGCACCGCCATGCAGGCCATCGGCTACAAGGAGATCGCCGCCGCCCTGGAGGAGGGCCGCCCCGCCGCCGAGGGAGCGGCCCAGGTCAAGCTGCGCACCCGGCAGTATGCCAAGCGCCAGCTCACCTGGTTCCGGCGGAACAAGGCCGCCCACTGGCATATTTGGGGAAAAATTCCAAATATGCCAGCCGCTGTCGCTTTTTCGACAAAACTTATCACGGAGTGTGGATTAAGATAGGCTCACACAGGTGTGGGAGCGGCCGCGTTCGGGCCTGCCCCGCGCCTCTAAGAAAGAAGGAGTGTAATCACCATGAGCCTTACATCCACTGTCTCCGTCTCCAAACAGCCCAACATCCAGGACGCCTTTTTGTCCGCCGCCCGCCGCCTGGCCTCCCGGGTCACCGTATTCCTCATGAACGGCTACCAGCTGCGGGGGGTGATCACCGCCTTCGACCCCTATGTGGTGGTGGTGGTGTCCGACGGCAAACAGCAGGTGATCTACAAGCACGCCATCTCCACCATCGCCCCGGAGCACCCGGTGGAGCTGGAGGAAGCGCGAGGATAGCCGCGCAGGGGAGCTTGGAGCGGAGCGAGGACAAGAGCCCAGCCGCCGCGCAGCGGAGGCGGGTCTTGCCCGAGTCGCAGCGAAAGCGACCCGGCCGCGCGGCCGATCCGAGCGTGACAGGGAAGCGCGAGGATAGCCGCGCAGGGGAGCTTGGAGCGGAGCGAAGGCAAGAGCCCAGCCGCCGCGCAGCGGAGGCGGGTCTTGCCTGAGTCGCAGCGAAAGCGACCCGGCCGCGCGGCCGATCCGAGCGTGACAGGAAGCGCGAGGATAGCCCCGCCGCACCCCATCCAGAGAGAAAAAGGACTGATATCGAGTTGAAGGAAAGCACCCTTGCCACCAAGATCATGATCGCCATCCTGTGCCTGGGGGTGTCGGTCTATCTGGCCGTCTACCTCGCCCAGGGCTGGAAGGCGGACCTGGTCACCACCTACGCCTACGCCTACTCCCTGGACGTGGGCCACGAGGCCCTGGGCATCCTGGTCCGGGAGGAAGCCCCCCTGCTGGGTCCCGGCGGCTATGTGGATCAGATCGCCGCCGAGGGGTCCAAGGCCGCCGCCCACGACCCGGTGGCCCTGGTGTACGACCACCCCTCCGCCCTCAACACCCGGCAGTCCATCCGCTCTTTGGAAGCGGAGATCCAGCAGCTCCAGCACGCCCTGCGCTCGGGCACCCAGAACACCGACGCCGCCCGGCTGGACGCCCAGGTCAGCTCGTCCATCGTGTCCCTGCGCTCCCTGGCCGCCCGGGGGGACCTGACGGGGCTGGAGGACTCGGCGCTCCAGCTGCGCTCCATGGTGTTCAAGCGGGACTACACCTACGGCGACACCGCCGCCGCCGGCCAGCTGGACCAGCTCATCGCGGACAAGCAGGCCCAGCTGACCGAGCTCAACCGCTCTTTGGACCAGGTGTCCACCACTGTGTACGCCCCCGCCTCCGGCGTGTGGTCGTCCCGGGCGGACGGCTGGGAGGGCGTGGCCGTCCCGGCCATGCTGGACGGCCTCACCGCCGACGGCCTGGACGCCCTGCTGGAGGAGACCCACAGCCCCGACCCCGCCGCCGTGGGCAAGCTGATCACCGGCTCCACCTGGTACTATGCCGCCCTGCTGGAGGGGCGCGACACCGGCCTCCAGGCGGGGCGGACCTACTCCCTCAGCTTCACCGGCGACTACTACGGCCAGATCCCCATGAAGCTGGAGCGGGTGGCCCTGGAGGGGGAGCGGACCCTGGCCGTCTTCTCCTGCCGCTCCCACCTGGCGGACACCGCCATGCTCCGCGTCCAGGCGGTGGACGTGCTCACCCAGACCCTGGAGGGCATCCGGGTCCCCCGAAAGGCCCTGCGGGTGGTGACGGAGGATGTGACCGGGGAGGACGGCGGCGTCAGCCAGGTGAACCGCTACTATGTGTTCACCGTGGTCCGCTCCCAGGCGGAGCAGCAGGAGGTGGAGGTGCTCCACACCGCCGACACCTACTATCTGGTGCGGCCGGTGGACCAGACCGCCGCCACCCGCCTGCGGGCGGGAGACGAGGTGATCTTGAACTCCTCCGGGATGTACGATGGAAAGGTGGTCCGATAACATGGACTTGAGAGAGAACATCGAGGCGGTCCGCCGGGACGTCGCCGCCGCCGCCCGGGCCGCGGGGCGGGACCCGTCCCAGATCCTCCTGCTGGCCGCCACCAAGACCCAGAGCTCGGACACCATCCGGGCCGCCATCGCCGCCGGGATCCGGGCCTGCGGGGAGAACCGGGTGCAGGAGCTCACCGCCCACCTGGACGACGACGCCTACGAGGGGGCCCAGGTCCACTTCATCGGCCACCTTCAGACCAACAAGGTGAAGCAGGTGGTGGGCCGGGTGGACCTGATCCACTCCATCTCGTCGGAAAAGCTGCTGCGCGCGGTGTCCGCCCAGGCGGACAAGCTGGGCATCGTCCAGGACATCCTGCTGGAGATAGAGCTGGCGGGGGAGGCGTCCAAGTCCGGCTTCCCCCCGGAGGAGGCCCTGGGCGCCGCCCAGCTGGCGGTCCGGCTGCCCGGCGTGCGCCTGCGGGGACTGATGTGCATCCCGCCCGCCGCCGCCCGGCCAGGGGATAATCTTCCATATTTTCAAAAATTGCGTCAGTTAGCTGTTGACATAACGCGGGAAATGTTAGATAATAGCATAGATATGGATATACTGTCCATGGGGATGAGCGGCGACTGGCCCGATGCCGTCGCCGCCGGTTCCACCTGCATCCGCGTGGGCTCCGCGCTGTTCGGGCCGCGCCCGTCTGTGTCGCCCCGGAAGGACTGACCCCTGGTCTCTTCCTTGATCTATCATGAAAGGGAGAACTGCCGATATGAGCTTATTCGAAGAACTGAAGCGCCTTGCCCGCCCCTATGAGGACGAGGAGGAGGACGAGTACGAGGAGGATTTCACCCCGGTGAGCAACCTGCGGGAGGTCCCCAGGGAGCGCGACCGGGAGCGGGAGCGTGACCGGGAGCCCGACCGGCGCAGCAACAAGGTGGTGAACATCCACACCACCACCCAGCTCCAGGTGGTGCTGGTCAGCCCCACCCGGTTCGAGAACGCCAGCGAGATCGCCGACCACCTGCGGGACAAGCGCACCGTGGTGCTCAACCTGGAGCAGACCGACAAGAACATCGCCCGGCGCCTCATCGACTTTCTGTCCGGCGTGGCCTACGCCAACGAGGGCACCATCAAGAAGGTGGCCCTGTCCACCTACATCATCACCCCCTACAATGTGGAGATCTTGGGCGATCTGATCGACGAGCTGGAAAACAACGGCCTGTATTTCTGACACAGAGGATAAGGGGGACTTTACGCTATGATGACTCCGCAGGAGGTGGCCAGCCACTCCTTCGCCAAGGCCACCCTGGGCGGCTATAACCTGGCCATGGTGGACGAGTTTTTGGACGCGCTCACCGAGGACTATACCGCCCTTTACAACGAAAACACCATTTTGAAGAACAAGCTCAAGGTGCTTTCCGACACGGTGGAGGAGTACCGCGCCACCGAGGCCACCATGCGCAAGACCCTGCTGGCTGCCCAGAAGATGGCGGACGACATGGTGAGCGACGCGGAAAAGAAACACGACCAGCTGGTGGGCCAGGCCGAGCAGGACGCCCAGAAGCGGGTGGACGAGCTGAAGAAGCAGGTGTCCGCCGAGGAGTACCGGCTGAAGATGGCCCAGGAGTCCACCGCCGCCTATGTGCGCCGCCTGGCCCAGGCCCACGACCAGGAGCTGGCCTTTTTGGCCGACCTGGGCAGTCTGGTGCCGCCGGAGGCGGCGGCCGCCGCCCAGAACGATCCCTCCACCGAGATTCGCGCCGCCCTGGACGCCCAGGCCCGCCGGGAGGAGGAGGAACAGGCCGCCCGCCGGGTGGTGGCGGTGGGTCCCGACGACGACGTGCCCCCCCTGCCGCCGGACTTTGTCCCCATGGCCCAGGAGGAGGACGGGGAGGACCAGCCCCTCACCCCCCAGGAGGAGTTCGAGCTGGACCCGGACGCCACCCGCCGGTATACCGACCTGCAATTCGGCAAGGATTATCAGATCCAATAGGAGGTCACAGGGATGGGACAGATCGACAGCCAATTCAAGGCGTTCATCCGTTTTATCCTGGACGATATCAAAGAGCTCCAGACCGAGACGGATGAGGCGAAGAGGGCCGCGAAGATGGAGAAGATCGTCGAAAATCTGCAAAAGACCTTAGAGGACTGAGCAAAGAAGGAGAAGCTGAGGACATCCCCGCTTCTCCTCTTTCCATAGGGGCGGGGTGCTGTGATGAAAAAGCCTTGGCTGGACGTTGTGGACCAGATCTGGGAGATCGTGGATATCCGCGGCGCTTATATGGACTGGATACGGGACAAGCCCTTATGGGTCAAGCTCGTCCCGCCGCTGATCCTCCTGGCCTTCTATCTTTTGATGCTCCATCTCCCCTGACAAGCGCAAAGCAGCGCCCCCTGGATCTCCAGGGGGCGCTCTTTTCAACAGGTCCGGTCCGATCTTACTTGTGGTCCACGCTGTACATGTGCTTGATGAGCTCCAGCACCTTGTTGGAGTAGCCCATCTCGTTGTCGTACCAGGACACCACCTTCACGAAGGTGTCGGTGAGGGCGATGCCGGCCTTGGCGTCGAAGATGGAGGTGCGGGGATCGCCCAGGAAGTCGCTGGACACCACGTCCTCGTCGGTGTAGCCCAAGATGCCCTTCAGCTCGCCCTCGGAGGCGGCCTTCATGGCCTTGCAGATCTCATCGTAGGAGGCGGGCTTGGCCAGGTTGACGGTCAGGTCCACCACGGACACGTCCAGAGTGGGCACGCGCATGGACATGCCGGTGAGCTTGCCGTTCAGGGCGGGGATGACCTTGCCCACGGCCTTGGCGGCGCCGGTGGAGGAGGGGATGATGTTGCCCGCCGCGGCGCGGCCGCCGCGCCAGTCCTTCATGGAGGGGCCGTCAACGGTCTTCTGGGTGGCGGTGGTGGAGTGGACGGTGGTCATCAGGCCGTCGGTGATGCCAAAGTTGTCGTTGAGCACCTTGGCGATGGGGGCCAGGCAGTTGGTGGTGCAGGAGGCGTTGGACACGAACTTCATGTCGGGGGTGTAGGCGTCCAGGTTGACGCCGCACACGAACATGGGGGTGCTGTCCTTGGAGGGGGCGGACATGACGACCTTCTTGGCGCCGGCGTCGATGTGGGCCTGGGCCTTCTCCTGGGTCAGGAACAGGCCGGTGGACTCCACCACGTACTCAGCCTCCAGCTTGCCCCAGGGGATGTTCTTGGGGTCGCGCTCGGCGAAGATGGGGATGGACTTGCCGTTGACCACGATGGCGTTCTCGGTGGCGGTGACCTCGCCGTTGAACTGGCCGTGCATGGTGTCATACTTCAGCATATAGGCCAGGTAGTCGGCGGGGCACAGGTCGTTGATGCCCACGATCTCGATCTCGGGATGGTTCACGCTGGCGCGGAACACCATACGGCCGATACGGCCGAACCCGTTGATCCCTACTTTGATGCTCATTGGTATCACTCCTTGAAATGATTATGGTGGTGATGGATCTGCACGGTCCTATTATACTCTAACGTTTCGGCAAAGGGAAGGGGTATTGTGAAAAATTTTTCAAACTTTTTTCCCACAGCTTCGTCAAACTGGAAAGTCCAGGATATCTCGTCCCAGCTTTTCCCATGATCCAGGGATCTTCCCCGCCTTGACAGGGCTGGTATAATGGAGCGGAGAGAAAAAACGGCGCGGAAGGGGAGAGTCCGGCATGATGGAAAAGCTGAGGCAGAAGCTCCTGCACGCCCTGCCCACCCTCCGGGCCCTGGTCCAGTGGCTGGGGCTGGCGGGGCTGGCGGGGGCGGCCTGCGGGCTGGCGGGGGCGGCGTTCACCTGGTGCGTGGCCCAGGCGACGGCCCTGCGCACCGCCCACCCCTGGCTGCTGTTCTTGATGCCCCTGGCGGGACTGGCCATCGTCTGGAGCTACCGGACCGCCGGGATGGAGAACGACAGCGGCACCAACCAGATCATCGCCAGCGTCCGGGGCGGGGAGCGTCCCCCGGTGCGGCTGGCGCCGCTGATCTTCCTGGGGTCGGTGCTCACCCACCTCACCGGCGGCAGCGCCGGGCGGGAGGGGGCGGCCCTCCAGATCGGCGGCAGCATCTCCGCCGGGATCGGGCGGCTGCTGCGCCTGGGGGACCGGAACGTGAACACCATCATCCAGTGCGGCATGGCGGGGCTGTTCTCCGCTCTGTTCGGCACCCCCCTCACCGCCACCGTGTTCGCCCTGGAGGTGGTGAACGTGGGCCATTTCCGCTACGCCGCGTTGTTCCCCTGCCTGCTGTCCGCCCTGACGGCCAACGCCATCCCCCGGCTGCTGGGCCTGCCCGGGGAGGCGTACCACCTGTCCGGCCTGCCTGAGCCGGGCCTCGGCTCCATGCTGCGCTGCGGCGCGCTGGCCATCCTGGCGGCGCTGGTGTCCATCGCCTTCTGCGTGCTCATGCACGAGGCGGGCCGCCTGTACAAAAAATACATCCCGGATCAATACCTGCGCGGGCTGGCGGGGGCGGCGCTGGTGATCGCCCTCACCCTGGCCGAGGGCAGCGGCGACTACAACGGCGCGGGAGGGCACATCATCGAGCTGGCGGTGGAGGGGCAGGTCCACGTCCCCTGGGCCTTTTTGTGGAAGATGCTGTTCACCGCCCTCACCCTGGGGGCCGGCTTCCGGGGGGGCGAGATCGTGCCCACGCTGTTCATCGGCTCCACCTTCGGGTGCGCCGCGGGGCCGCTGCTGGGGCTGGACCCGGCCTTTGGGGCGGCGGTGTCCATGATCGCCCTGTTCTGCGGGGTGGTCAACTGCCCCATGGCCTCCATCTTCCTGGCCATCGAGCTGTTCGGCGGGGAGGGACTGCTGTTCTTCGCCCTGGCCTGCGCCCTCAGCTTTTTGGTCAGCGGACAGTACTCCCTCTACTCCAGCCAGAACATCGTGTACTCCAAGCTGGAGGCCCGGCTCAACGGCCCGCAGTAGGGGGGAGCCATGGAGGAGCGCGGACATAGACGCACCGACATCCCCCTCTTCGCCGACCTGGCCCTGGTGGCGGCGGCGCTGGGCAGTACGCTGTACCAGACCGGCGTGATGGCCGACGGCCTGTCCTTCGGCGGGTTTTTCGTCCTGTTTTTGCTGCTTCTGCTGAAGCTGTGCTATCTGGGGCTGATCGGGGCGCTGTTCCTGGTCCCCTGGTCCATCAAGACCAGGAAGGCCCGGTTCGCCGCCATCGGCGCCGTCCTGCAGATCTTGTCCCCCATCCCCTGGCTGGGCCTCTGCCTGGCCTTCGGCTATGAGAGCTTCCAGTGGTGCGAATTGGTCATGCTGGCGGGGATCGCCGCCGGGATCGCCCTGCTGTTCTATCTGCCGGTGTGGCGGAAGGCGGGGCGCGGCACATAGGAACAGGGCCTGTCCATGGGGACAGGCCCTTCTTCAACGGAGCAGCTCCTCGATCGATACGCCCAGCACCTGCGCCAGCTTTTTCAATTCGATATCAGTCACAAAGCGCTGGCCGCTCTCGATACGCTGAACGGCGTTTTTCTCCAGGTCCAGCCCGGCCAGTTGCAGCAGGCCCGCCAAATTATTTTGTGAGATCTTCGGCCGCATCGCCATCCGCAGGCGGGCAACATTTTTCCCACACAGATTCAACGTGCCGTCTGGGTTTTTTATTTTTGAACATTTTTTCACCCTCTTCGGGACAGTCCGTGCGGCCCAAAAGATAGTCGATGCTTGTCCCATAATAGTCGGCCAGTTTGATCAAAACATCAGTGGGGATGTCCCGTTTACCAAGTTCATATTGCGAATAACAAACTTGTGAACAAGTCAGATATTCTGCAAGGGTTTTCTGTTTCAAGTCCGAATCTTCTCTCAAGTCACGGATCCTTCTATACACCATCTGTGTACTCCTTTCAAATCGAAAGTATACACAAAGTATAGATAAAACATTTTGCTCTATTGACTTATAGCTCAAAATGCTCTAAAATTGCCTTGAGGTGAAGGTTGCCATGCGGATATTGAAAGGCACGGAACAGCTTTTATATGACGCCAGCCGGGAGCAGGAGTTGATGGATATTTTGGGAATCCAAAGCATGGACGAGGTCACCATCATACCCTGGCGCTCTCCCGACACGCCGCCCCAGGATGCCCGGTATGTTTTGCTGAAGTTTTATGACCCCGTCATGGATGAGGCAGCTTTTGACATGTTTTCCTATGAAAACGGGGTCTACTCTCACCACACTTTGGACAGCACATGGGTCACCTGTCCTCATCACTTGATTCTGGGCTGGGCCTATCCCATCAGCGAATCCAGAAAATAGAGGGCCTGTCCGAATGGACAGGCCCCTAAAAGTTTCTTTTTGCTTACTATTGTCACGCTTCGCCTGTTCGCAACGCGCGGCTTCCTTCCGGCTCGGACAAAACCCATCCGGGCCGTTGGCCCTCTTTGGGCTTTTGTCCTCGCTCCAGTCCATCCGCGCTGCTCACGACGGCTCAACGCTTCTTCTTTTTCTTTTCAAAGAAAAAGTAAGGCCCTTATCTCTGATACTCAAACTCCAGATTATAGAGGCACACCGTATCCCCATCCTGCACCCCCAGCTCCTCCAGCTGCTGGTACACCCCGGCGTCCCGCAGCCGCCGCTCGAACCAGTTCCGGCTCTCGTAGTCGGAAAAGTTCACGTTGGCCATGAGCTGGCGCAGCCAGGGCCCGTCCACCAGCCAGACGCCGTCCTCGTCCTGCTGGATGTCCAGGGACTCGGAGGTGTCCACCTCCGGCGGGCGCTCCACGTAGGTGGATTCGTAGACGATCACCGGGGGGAGGTCCGCCAGCTCCCGGGCGGCGGCGTACATCAGTTCCTTCGTCCCCTGGTGGGTGGCGGCGGACAGCTGGAACAGGGGACAGCCCTTGGCCTCCACGTGGGAGCGCAGCTGGTCCAAAAGCCCGGGATCCTCCATGATATCCACCTTGTTGGCCGCCACGATCATCCGGCGGGAGGCCAGCTCCGGGGACCAGCGCTGGAGCTCCTGGCAGATGGCGTCGAAGTCGGCCACCGGGTCCCGCCCCTCGGAGCCGGACACGTCCACCACGTGGATCAGCAGGCGGCAGCGGTCCACATGGCGCAAAAAGTCGTGGCCCAGCCCCGCGCCGTCCGCCGCCCCCTCGATGATCCCGGGGATGTCGGCCAGCACGAAGGACGTCCCCTCGTCCACCGCCACCACCCCCAGGTTGGGGGACAGGGTGGTGAAGTGGTAGTTTGCGATCTTGGGCTGGGCCCGGGTGACCACGCTGAGCAGGGTGGACTTGCCCACGTTGGGGAAGCCCACCAGCCCCACGTCGGCCAGCAGCTTCAGCTCCAAAAGGACCTCCCGGTACTGCCCCGGCAATCCCGCCTTGGCGAACCGGGGGACCTGACGGGTGGGGGTGGCGAAGTGCTGGTTGCCCCAGCCGCCGTTGCCCCCCCTTGCCAGCACGAAGTCCTCCTGGCCGGACATGTCGCAGATGATCTCCTTTGTCTCCAGGTCCCGGACCACCGTGCCCCGGGGGACCCGGATCACCAGATCCGCCCCGTCCTTGCCGGAGCAGCGCTTGCCCTGGCCGTCCTTGCCGTTCTCGGCGGTGTATTTGCGCTTGTAGCGGAAGTCCATCAGGGTGGACATGTGGGGGTCCACCCGCAGGATGATGTCGCCGCCCCGGCCGCCGTCGCCGCCGTCGGGGCCGCCCGCCGCCACGTATTTCTCCCGGTGGAAGGCCACGGCCCCGCCTCCCCCCGCGCCCGCCCGGACGGTGATCCGGGCGGTGTCGATGAATCGATCAGCCATAACGATCTCCTTTTCGTGGAATGGTCACCGGCACAGCCCCTGGAAGAAGCGCCGGGCGTTTTCCAGGTCGGCCTGGCTGGGGCGGCCCTTTGCGATGCCGCCGATGAGCTTGAAGGGCCCGAAGGTGTCGTAGCCCCGGCAGCCGAATTCCCCCGCCACCACGGCGGACTTCTCCCTGGCCACCGCCGCGATGGACTTGGTGTTGGCCCGCCCGCCGTAGGTGCACAGGAAGAACACCCGCTTGCCCTGGGGCAGGTTGTTCCGGGCGAACTCCAGCACATTGCGGTGGAATCTCCAGCCGTAGATGCCGGAGGCAAAGCCGATAAGGTCATACTGCCCCAGATCGGCCTGTTTTTGCGCCCCGGCGTCGATGAGGTCCACGTCATGGCCCTGGGCGATGGCGTCCACCAGCTTTTTGGTGTTGCCGTGGTGGATCGACTGGTATACGATAGCGGTCCTCATATCAGATCGGCCTCCTGCTTTCATATCGTCCTGCGCCGGGCGGACACGCCGCTGTCCGCCCGCCCAGGTCCCGCCTTCCAGCACCGCGAAGTTCTGCCGGTGGAAGGCGTCCATGACATGACCTCCTTCTTGTCAGGCTGCGAGCAGGTCAGGACGCTCGGTCTCTTTCCCTCCGATTCGGGCTGCTCTCCGGGCCGCCTTGCGGCCCTGCGCTCGCCCTCACTCCAGTCCAAGCTCCCTCGCCGACCTGCTCTCCGCCCTTCTCATCTTGTCAGGCTGCGAGCAGGTCAGGACGCTCGGTCTCTTTCCCTCCGATTCGGG